>JAJDAJ010000021.1 GCA_029261925.1 Deltaproteobacteria bacterium
TGTGAATTATTACGGCTACACTTTCAACGTTGAAGGTAGTCCGGATGGCAAAGGCAAGGATATTGTAAGGCTCATCGTAATAGAATTCGCAGATTCCAAAATGGCAGTGGGTTTTGTAACTCCTAATAACTTAGAGCTAGACAAAGAGTTGAGAATAAAGTTCATAGCTAACGATAGCCCCACTAAAGACGTACAAGTGGACTGCAAGTTGTCCGACGAAGTGAAGAAAGCGGCATATAATGGAGACGAGTTAGAAAAAATAGAGTATATAGGTTACACACTTGAGAAGTTTTATGATAATAATAACGTCAAATTTTATCTCCACGATTTAAGACCGCAAACTCAAGGGCAGCAGGAACAACCTTAAAAAAATTTATATCTGTTAAATAAGACTATTAGTTGTTCATCAATAATATATTACAATTAAGTTAATCTCAGCTTAGGTGTGTTTAGCTCTTGGGATTCAGGAGGGATTTTGGTAAATGAGTGATAAAAATAAAATTGTCCTAGCTTATTCAGGCGGGCTTGATACATCTGTTATCTTGAAATGGCTTGCTGAAAAATATGATGCTGAAATCATAGCCTATGTTGCTGATGTAGGTCAGGGTGAAGACCTTGATGAAGTAAGGGAAAAAGCAATAAAAACCGGTGCAAGCAAGGTATATGTTGAAAACTTAACTGACGAATTTGTTTCAGATTTTGTCTTTCCCGCAATAAAAGCAAACGCAATTTATGAGGGTGTCTATTTACTTGGAACTTCTCTTGCTCGTCCTCTGATTGCCAAAAGGCAGATAGAGATAGCTCAGGAAGAAAATGCCTTTGCTGTTTCACACGGATCTACCGGTAAGGGCAATGATCAGGTCAGATTTGAGCTTACTTACTATGCTCTTGACCCAAATATTCAAGTAATTGCCCCATGGCGTGAATGGGATCTTAATTCAAGAACCGCATTACTTGACTACGCAAAGAAAAATGATATTCCTGTGCCTGTAACTTTGGAGAAACCGTATAGCTGCGATAGAAATCTTCTCCACATTAGCTATGAGGGCGGCATATTGGAAGACCCATGGAATGAACCCCCTGAGGATATGTTTGAAATGACCGTATCCCCAGAAAGAGCTCCTGACGAACCTCAATATATAGATATAGATTTTGAAAATGGTGCAGCTACTAAAATAGACGGCAAAGAATTAACACCATCAGAAATACTAGATACGCTCAACAAGGTTGGTGGAGCTAACGGTGTTGGTAGGGTAGATCTGGTTGAAAACCGCTTTGTTGGTATGAAATCACGAGGCGTTTATGAAACCCCCGGAGGCACCATATTGCATGTAGCTCACAGGGCACTAGAATCACTCACAATGGATAGAGAAGTTATGCATTTGAGAGATTCTCTTATACCAAAAATCTCTGAACTTATATACTACGGTTTCTGGTATTCCCCGGAAATGGACATGCTGAGTGCTGCAATTGAGCAATCTCAGATAAATGTGACTGGAACTATAAGGTTGAAAATTTATAAAGGTAATATCATCATTGCAGGCAGGAAATCCCCGTATTCACTCTACCAAGAGGACCTTGCAACCTTTGAGGAAGACAGCATTTATAATCAGGCGGATGCCACAGGATTTATCAAGCTTAACGCCCTTAGATTATCAGTTAAGAAACTCTTAGATAAAAAGGGTTAGTGCGTAGGTCCCTGATGAAAGCCTCAGATTTTGATTACTACTTGCCGGAAGAACAAATTGCGTACCATCCACAAGATCAAAGACAGAATTCTAGGTTGCTACTCTTAAATAAGAATAGCGGTGAGACAAGTCATAAAAAGTTTTATGAGCTCCCTAACTTTCTCAAATCTGGCGATTTGCTAGTACTGAACAACACCAAGGTTATTCCTGCAAGACTGTATGGAAAAAGGGAATCGGGAAAGGAAATAGAAATTTTGCTCGTTAATAAACTTAATGAGAAATTATGGGAATGTTTGGTTAAAAATCCAAAAAATAATGATGAACTTGAATTCGATCATGGTCTCAGGGGAACATTGTCAAAAAATGAAAGTAATGTTTGGTTTGTAGAATTTGAAAAAAATGTAGATAATTACATTGAAAAGTATGGCAAAATGCCCTTGCCTCCGTATATTAACCGAGAAGCTCGGGAGTCTGATAAAATTTCTTATCAAACAGTATATGCTGATAAAAAAGGCGCTATTGCAGCTCCAACTGCCGGGCTCCATTTTACTCGTGAACTGCTGGATGAAATTAAATCTTCGGGTGTGGAGATAGAATATGTTACTCTTCACGTGGGAATAGGAACTTTTAAGCCAGTTAAAGTTGAAAATATTGAAGATCACGAAATGCATGCAGAGTATAGAGAGGTCCCAATAACTACAGCGACAGCAATTAATCGGGCTAAAGCTGAGGGTAGAAGAGTGATTGCTGTTGGTACTACAGTTGTAAGAACGCTTGAGTCTTCAGTAAGTGAAGATGGTGAAGTAATATCTCAAACAGGACAGACTGATCTTTTTATTGTGCCTGGGTTTGATTTTAAAGTAGTGGATGCGCTGATTACTAATTTTCACCTACCTCGTTCTACATTGCTCATGTTGGTATCAGCGTTTTCTAAATACGAGTATGTATTTAAAGCATACGATGAAGCTAGAGTGATGGGTTACCGCTTCCTTAGTTATGGGGATGCGATGTTTATAAACTAATCAAAGGATAACAATTTGCAGATAGAAATAGAGAGTTTAGC
>JAJDAJ010000022.1 GCA_029261925.1 Deltaproteobacteria bacterium
CGGCCGGCCCTGGGGGCCGGCCGACATCCTCATCAAGCGCCCGGGCGAGGCCCCTGTCGTCTGGGCATCGGCGGCCCAGCTCGGGCTCGGCGCGGCGGACAACATCGACGCCCTCGCGATCAACAACCGCGGCGCGGGCGACGAGCTCGACAACGGCGATCTCATCTACATCTCGCTGGACAACACGTCGCCGGGTCGGATCATCTCCGGAGGCCAGGAGGCCGTGATCCAGATCTTCCCGCGCGACATGCAGGGCAACATCCGCGTCGTCTTCGACGCGCAGGTGCTGAACCTGCGCAACGACGGCACCGAGGAGCTCAACGCGCTGACCGGCTTCGATCCCGGACCGCGCGGCGAGCCCGGGTACTTCATCGATCCCGACCCGCCAATCGGGTGCAGCGTCGGCAGTGGTGGGGCTCTCGAGATCGCTCCCGGCGCGCCGTCCGGAGGCTTCGGACTCGCCCAGCCGGCGATCGCCACCGGCGACGATCCCGGCTCCTACCGGGTCTCGGTGCAGCTCGGCGACCAGGTGTCCGACGTGGTCTACTCCTGCAGCGACGGCCTGCTCCAGCCGGGCAGCGCCGCCGATCCAGTGATCGCGGCCGGCATGCCCATCGCGGGCGGCGGTCTGGTGGGCGCGGGCGCCCCCGGAATGCAGCCGCTGGCACCCGGCGGTGGCGCGCGGCCGCTGGCCGTCGGCACCGTCCACGACGCCGCCTCGGAGTCGGTTCTGGTCGGTACCTCGACGCCGGGCCGCGGTCAGCTCTGGCCGCTGGCGCGCATCGGAGAGCCGACCGAGGCCGGCCCCGTCCTCAGCATCCACGACGTCGCGTCGGCCCGGTCCGGCGACGTGACCTGCGCGACCTGGCTCGACGTTCACCCGGCAGTCCTGGTCTCGTGCCGCAACGAGCGCACGGGCGCGAGCTCCGGCGTGCTCGCGGTCGCGACGCTCGAGACCCTGGTCGCCGGCGCGCCGATCCTGCAGTGCGACCGTCCGACGATCGCCGAGGCCGCCGATGGCGTGCTGCAGGTGCTCTTCCCCGGGATCGCCGGCAGCGGCCCCGGACTCCTCGGCGCGACCCTCACCGCGGGGCCCGACGGGTTCGCGACCGGGCCCGTGGAGTACGTGGCGGATCCCTCGAACACGCGACTCGACGACGGCACGGCGATCGCGGAGTTCTTCGCGCCGATCTCGGCGGCGGGCGACCGCATCGCGTCGATCGCACGCACCACCGCAGACGAGGAGGCCGTCGTGTTCTTCGACGGCGCCTGGACCAAGCTCGACGCCGCGCCCCTGCCCGGAGGCCTGCCTCCGGGACGCTTCACTTCCCTGGCGGCGGCTCACGACGGGGCGGCATGGACCCGCATCGGCGACACGGGCGCATCGGAGCTGTACGCATGGTCGCGTCGCATGCCGCAGCGGCGCCTTCTGGTGCAGACGCCCGCGCAGATCGGCGCTGCGATCCTGCAGTACCTGGAGCTGGGACGTCACGCGCTGGTCGACAACGTGGTGACCTTCAGCGGCTACGACCAGGTCTTCGAACGGCGCAGCTACATCGTCGCGGCTCCGCAGCCGCTCGACACCGACGACCCGACGCCGCGCGATACCTGGTGGGGCCTGGAGCTGAGCACCGACCCCGGCGTGAACGGCTCCGATCCCGCGGCCGCCTGGTCGCCCCCGCTGCGCGGCAGCTACGCCCTCGACGACGGCGTGGGCCTCCACGACGCGGATCCGGGTCACGCCCTCGAGGTGCTCGGGCCGCAGCTCGGCAGCGCCATGACGCGCCTCGATCGCCTGCAGCACCGGATCGATGTCGAGACGGGAGAGGCCTGGATCGACGCCGCGGGCGGCTCGAGCCTGGGCGACTGGATCCTGACCGGAACCACCCTCGTACCCTCGGAGTGGGTCAGCAGTGGCGGTGAGCTGCTCGGAACCGCGGCCGGGTGGGCCCCGATCGAGGTGCTGGGTCAGCTGACCCACGGGCTGTGCACCGAGATCTACCCGGTCGGTGGCTGCCTGGAGAACGGGGGGAGCTACGCGAGCCCGTCGCCCTACGAGCCCTCGAGCGGCCAGCTCGACGTGCCGGCGATGATCGAGCTACCCGACCTGCCGCCGCTCTACTCGAGGCTGGGCGACGTACAGCTCTTCGAGGGCGACGCCTGCTACGACCCCGACGGCGACGGCCACTGCCACGGCGCGGACAACTGCCCGCTGGCCTGGAATCCCGAGCAGACCGACTCGACCGGCAACGGCGTGGGCGATGCGTGCCGCTGTGCCGACGCGAACGTCGATGGCGACGTGACCGC
Source organism: Deltaproteobacteria bacterium (assembly GCA_029261925.1). GTDB lineage: Bacteria > Myxococcota_A > UBA9160 > SZUA-336 > SZUA-336 > JAGWBS01. The sequence continues at coordinate 2,308 of JAJDAJ010000022.1, forward strand.
CGACGACCTCGCGCTGCAGCGCCGGATCGCGATCGGCGAGGTGCCCGCGGGAGCATCGCTGGCCCACGCGAGCCTGGTCGACACTGGACTGCCGGGCCCGCGCAGCATGGCCTTCACCGCACGAATCGCGTCGGGCCTGCCGGTGCCGCCGCATCCGGGCGCGTGTCCGGCCGCGCTGCTGACGCGGTAGCCCGAAGCAGGGAGCGGACCCCGCCGGGAGGGGCGGGAGGCCACGGCCTCCCGCCCCTCCTCTCGCGTCCGGCCACGGCGACCGACGCTGCCGGCACCCGCGATAGGAATCGGCGGCTCGGGGGTCCTGTTCATGGAGGGCCCGAGGTCGGGCTCGCAAGGCTCGAACCAGGAGGACTCGAAAATGTCGCTGGCCACCCACCTTCGCCGCTCGCTCTGGACGATCGCCCTGCTCGTGGGCGGCCTCTCCGGGAGCGCCGACGCCCAGATGGCGATCTTCAGCACCCCGACCGACAGTCCCGGGAACCGCGCACCGGTGCAGGTGAACCAGTGGTTCTCGGACCGCAGCGTGCAGCTCTGGCTCGACACCGGTGGCACGAGCCCCAGCCCGGCCGGCGCCGAGTGCTCGGGCGAGGTGGCCGGAGACGAGGCCTGCTTCTGGCAGGTCGAGTGCGCCGCGACAGCCGGCATCGAGGTCGTCGACATCCAGGCGCCGGCGGACCGGCCCCCGGACTACATCGTCAGCGGGATCGCCGGGGGCGGCAGCTCGATCCGCTTCAACGGGGGTGACCCGCGCGGCGGCGAGATCGGGCCGCTGCACATCGCCACGCTGCGCATCCGCTCGACCGGCCCGCAGGGCGAGGTGAGCTGCGGGGGCACCGTGGTCGGCGCGACCCTGGATGCCGTCGCCACGCCCACGGCCACGATCGCACAGACCTGCGGCGACGAGCTGGACTGGGACTGCGACGGGATCGACGACTCCGTGGACTTCTGTCGCTACTGGCCGACCGACGAGAGCCTCAACATCGACTCCGACGGCGACGGCGTCGGCGACCCCTGCCAGTGCGGCGACGCCAACGGCGACGGCACGCTGACGGTGGCCGACATCCTCCACCTGAATGCGGGCATCTTCGATCCCGCGCAGCGGGGGACCCTGTGCGACGCCAACAATGACGGCATCTGCAGCGTCAGTGACATCCTGATGGTGAATCGCGACCTGTTCGACTGGCGCCCCCTCTCCACCTGCCGCCGGCAGCCCTTCGCCACCACGCCTTTCGAGTTCAACTGACCCCTCCCTCGCGGGGATCCGCCCGCGGGCCCGGAGTGCGACGCGCACCCGGTCCCGCGGGCCTCGTGATCCCGGGCCCGCGACGGCGCTCGACAGCCGGGCCGTGCTGCCGGCAAGATCCGCCGCGATGAGTTCCCCGGTGCTGCTGATCACCCGCCGCCTGCCCGAGGCCGTCATGGCGCGCGCCGCGCGCGACTACACGCCGCGCGACAACGAGGCCGATCGCGCGTGGAGCGCCGACGAGCTGGTCGAGCGCGCCCGCGGCTGCGACGCGATCCTCTGCGCTCCGGGAGATCCGCTGGGGGCCGACGCGATCGAGCGCCTGCCCGGCTCGGTGCGCGCGATCGCCACCTTCTCGGTCGGCTACGAGCACGTGGACGTGCGCGCCGCGGGGGCGCGCGGGATCGCGGTCTTCAACACGCCCGGGGTGCTGACCGATGCCACCGCGGAGATCGCCCTGCTGCTGATGCTCGGCGCAGCGCGGCGCGCCTGGGAGGGGCAGTCGATGCTGCGTGCGGGGCGCTGGGACGGCTGGCGACCCACACAGCTGCTCGGCCGGACGCTCGCCGGCAAGCGCCTGGGCATCGTGGGCCTGGGGCGCATCGGCCGCGCGGTCGCTGCCCGGGCGCGGCCCTTCGGGCTCGAGGTGCACTACCACGGACGCCGGCGCCTGCCCTCGAAGCTCGAGGACGGCGCCAGCTGGCACGAGACGGCGGGCGACCTGCTCGCGATCAGCGACGTGCTCTCGCTGCACTGCCCGGCGACGCCCGAGACGCATCACCTCCTGGACGCGACGCGGATCGAGCGACTGCCGGCGGACGCGATCGTGATCAACACCGCGCGCGGCGCAGTGGTCGACGACGACGCGCTGATCGCGGCGCTGCGGAGCCGCAGGATCGCCGCCGCTGGGCTCGACGTGTACGAGGGCGAACCAGATCTCGACCCGCGCTACCTCGAGCTGGACAACGCCTACCTGCTGCCCCACCTGGGCAGCGCGACCATCGAGACGCGCAACGCCATGGGCTTCCTGGCTCTCGACAACCTCGACGCGTTCTTCGCCGGGGCCGAGCCGCCCGCCCGCGTGGTCTGAGCCACGCGGGCGGAGGGTCGGATCAGGTCAGCTGGTAGATCCGCTCGCAGTTGCCCGACAGGATGAGGTTCTTCTCGTCGTCGGGCACGTCCACGAAGTGGCGCTGGATGGTCTCCCGCGAGTACGGGTAGTCGTTGCCGTGGTGCGGGAAGTCGGTGGACCACATCATGGTCTCGACGCCGACGCTGTGACGCATGCGCACGCCGACCTGATCGACGATGTACGAGAACGCGAAGTTGTCCTTGAGGTACTGACTGGGCAGCTTCTTCAGGTCGAGCCCGACGTGCGTCCGGTTGCGCCAGTAGCGGTCGTCCATCATCTCGGCCACGTGGGGCACCCAGGCGCAGCCCACCTCGATGCCCAGGACCATCAGGCCCGGGTAGCGGTCGAAGACACCCGAGAAGATCAGGTCGACGATCACCGGGCCCATCTTGATGACGCCGGCGACCGCGCCGATGGCGCCCGCCGCCTCGGGCGGCGACTCGTGCTTGAGGACCGTGGTGGCCAGCCCGAAGTGCATGCTCACCGGGATCTGCAGCTCCTCGGCCGCCTCCCAGAACGGATCGTCCTCCTCGCTCAGGGCGGACTCGCCGCTGGGCCAGGTGGAGAGCACGCAGGCGCGGCAGCCGAGCTTGGCGGCCTGGCGGAGCTGGGCGACCGAGGTATCGATGCCGAGGTTGGGGATCTGGTACACGGGGAACAGGCGCTTGGGATCGGCGGCGCAGAAGTCCTCGATCAGCCACTGGTTGTAGGCGTCGACGCCGGCGAGGTTGAGAGCCTTGTCCTCCCACTGCGCGAAGCTCATGATCGCGCGCTGCGGTCCGTAGAGGAACTCGGCGTCCACGCCGTCGATGTCGAGGATCTCGAGCCGGGCCTTCCCGTCGTGGACCGACGGGTGGACGTTGTCGCCGTAGCGGAAGCCGGTCCACCTCATCTTGTCGCGGGGGATGCCCACGCACGAGACCAGGCCGAGCGGCGCGGCCATACCCTTGGCGTTGTACTGCCAGGCGTCGCCGCCCTCCTCGTCCTTGACGAGCTTCGGCGCCCGGTCGCGGTACTTCGCGGGGAGCCACTTCTCCCAGAGATCGGGGGGCTCGACGACGTGAGAGTCGGCGGAGATGAGCGAGTACTTGCGTCCGGTTGGCTCCATGGGGCTCCTCGTTCTTCGGGAAATTCCGTCGTTATTCTACCCGTTCCTATCTAGCGTTCCTGGCGAATCCGGCCAGCAGGCCCCCCGGGAGGCCCGCATCGGGCTCCTGGAGCCCGCCACGGCCACGCCCGGCCCGGCGGCAACGCCCGCCCGGATCGCGGGGCCGGCTACCCTCTGCCGCCGTGCGCGTCGGTGTGATGAGCGATACCCACGACAACGCCCGCAGCGTGCGGCGCATGGTCGAGCTGCTCAACGGCGCCGGGGTCGAGCGGGTGATCCACACCGGGGACATCACCCGGCCCCCGACCCTGGAGCTGCTCGCGGCCCTGCGCGCGCCCCTGGTCGGGGTCTTCGGCAATAACGACGTGGACCGCGGCGGCCTGGCGGCGGTCGCCGCCCGGCAGGGCTTTCGCCTCGAGGCCGGCCCCCTCGAGCTGGACTGGCACGGGCGCCGCATCGCGGTCGTCCACGACCCCGAGGAGCACGCGCTCGACCTCGACGGCCTCGACGTGCTCGTGCACGGCCACCACCACCGGCGCGTGATCGAGCGCGTCGGCCGCACGCTGGTCTTCAATCCCGGGGAGTGCGCGGGCTGGCTCGATGGCCACAACGCGGTGGGCGTGCTCGACCTGGAGCGCATCGAGGCCGAGGTGCTGCGCTTCTGAGGTAGACTCGCGCCCGGACCGGGAGGGACCGATGCGCACGATCGACGCCGACGGCCACGTGATGGAGCCCGACGCGATCTGGACCGAGTACCTGCCGCGGGAACTCCACGCGCTCGCGCCCCGGCGCGTCGTCGACAGCGAGGGCCGCAGCCGGCAGCTCATCGGCGGCGAGCTCAAGGAGTTCATCCCGATGGGACCGGACTGGGGCCAGCGCTACCGGCACGGCGGCCACGATCCCAAGCTGCGCCTCGAGGACATGGACACGGAGGGCATCGAGATCTCGGTGCTCTTCCCGACCACCGGGCTGTTCTTCCCGGGGCTCGCCGACGCGCGCGCACAGGTCGCCCTTTGCCACGCCTACAATGACTGGCTGCGCGACTTCTGCGCGACCGACCCGGCCCGCCTGGTCGGGGTGGCGGTCGTGCCGCAGCTCGACGTGGACGCCACCCTGGCCGAGGCCCGCCGCGCCGTGGTCGAGCTGGGCTTCCGCGGCGTGATGCTGCGGCCCAATCCGATCGGGGGTCGGGGCCTGGACGATCCGGCCTGGGACCCGCTCTGGTCGCTGCTCGCCGAGCTCGGCGTGCCGGCGGCGATCCACGAGGGCACCACGCAGGACGTGGTGCAGTCGGGATACGACCGCTTCACGAACTTCATGTTCCGGCACGCCTGCTCGCACCCGCACGAGCAGCAGATCGCCTGCCTCTCGCTGATCGGCGCCGGCGTGCTCGAGCGCCACCCGGGGCTGCGCGTGGCGTTCCTCGAGTCGGGCTGCGGCTGGATCGCCTGGTGGCTGGAGCGGCTCGAGGAGCACGTGGAGCACTGGGGCCACGCGAGCCGGCCCCTGCCCCTGGCCCCGACCGAGTACTTCCTGCGCCAGTGCTTCATCTCGGCCGAGCCCGACGAGCGCACCCTGCCGGGCGTGATCGAGCTACTGGGTGACCGCAACGTGATCTTCGCCAGCGACTACCCGCACCCCGACGCGAAGTTCCCGGGCGTGGTCGCCGAGATGGCCGATCGCGACGACCTCTCCGACGCCAGCAAGGCGCGCATCCTGCGCGACAACGCCGCGCGCTGCTTCGGACTGGGCTGAGCCGGCCACTCCGGTGAAGGTGCCCAGCGACTACACGGCCCGCGCCTCGTGGGTGGTCTTCGGTGCGATGTCGGCGCAGCTGGTGATGGGCGCGGTGTACGCGCGCGGCCCCCTGGCGCCGGCGATCATCGAGGATCTCGGCTGGGGTCGCGGCGACATGATGCTGGCGGGCGCACCCGCGGTGGTGATGACGGCGCTCGCCAGCCCGGTGGCGGGCATCATGACCCAGCGCTACGGCGCGAGGCCGGTGGTCGCGTTCGGCGCCGTCCTGGTCTCGCTGCTCTTCTGGGGCTTCAGCCAGATGCAGACCCTCTGGCACCTGTTCGCGTGCAGCATGGGCATCGGCATCCTGGTGGCCAGTGTCGGCGACGTGGCGGTGGGCTCGGTCGTGGCGCGCTGGATCTCCCGGGGCCGGGGGCTGGCCCTGGGCATCGTGTACACCGGCTCGAACCTGGGTGGCTTCATCGCGGCGATCGCGGCCGGGTTCCTGCTCGAGGCAGTCGGCTGGCGCCAGGCGTACCTCTGGATCGGCATGGGCTTCACGATCGTGATCCTGCCCACGGTGCTGCTGACCGTGCGGGAACCCCCTGCCGGCTACGTACCGCCGTCGCAGCGCTTCGGCGCCGACGGCGAGGAAATCGAGCCGGTGGACGAGCTGGGCATCGACCTCCGCACCGCCCTGCGCACGCCCGCATTCTGGATGCTGTTCGCGGCGCTCTTCCTGTTCTACCTGTACTTCATCGCGGTCAACGCCCACCTGACCCTGTACCTGACCGATATCGGGCTCTCGCCACGCGCCGTGGCGATGGGGTTCGCGATGACCATAGGCGTGGGCGTGCTCGCGAAGCTCGGAATCGGCCTGGTCGCCGACCGCTGGCCGGCCAAGACCGCCCTGCTGATCTGCCTGACCTTCGTCTCCAGCGCGTCGGTGATGCTGCTGCTGATGCGCGACCGGCCGATCCTGGTGCCCACGTTCCTGGTCGTCCACGGCATCGCGGTCATGGCCCAGAACGTGGTCTATCCGCTGGCGGTCGCCTGGTGCTTCGGCACCCGGCACATGGCCAGCATCTACGGGGTGATGATGCTCGCGCTGCTCTCGGGCCAGGTCGGGGCGATCAGCGCCGGCTACATGCACGACGCGCTCGGCAGCTACGACCTGGCCTTCCGCCTGCTGTCGGGGGGAACGTTCGCGGCACTGCTGCTGGCGGCGCTGGTGCGTCCGGCCCGCGGCGCACCCGCCTGACCGCGCGCTCAGCCCCCCGGCGCCCCCAGGTGCTCCGCCAGGAAGGCGACCAGCCGCTTCCAGGCGTCCGCGGCGTCGGCCGCGCGGTAGGTGTCGCTGCCGTCGCGCATGAAGCCGTGGGGCGCCCCGGGGTAGACCACGATCTCGACCCGCTCGTCGCCGGCGTGATGCGCCTGCACCTTCGCCACGTGCTCGGGGCTCACGTACGCGTCGGCACCCCCGAAGAACGCCAGCAGCGGGCAGCCCGGCTGCCCCAGGATGCCCTGGATCCCGCCGCCGTAGAACGGCGCCGCCGCCTGCACGTCGACGCCGGCGACGGCCGCCAGGTAGGTCAGGCGCCCGCCCATGCAGAAGCCCGTGATCCCGATCCGCTCCGCCCCGCGGGACCGCAGCTCCGCCGCGCAGGCCCGGAGGTCGGCGAGGGCGTCTGCGTCGGCCAGGTCCCGGAAGTGGCCCTCCCAGGCGTCGGCATCGCTGCCGCCGAAGCGGTGGTAGAGATCGGGCGCGATCGCCAGGTGCCCCTCGCCGGCGAGCCGCTGACAGACCCGCAGCAGCTGCTGGCTCATCCCGTTGCCCTCCATCACGACGATCACGCCGGTGCGTGCCGGACGAGGCCCGGGGGCGGCGGGCGAGGCCAGGAAGAAGGGCGGTGGGGCGGCGCTCATCGGGGTTCCTCCCGGCCGGCGGCACGCCCGGACACGGGGGCCGCGGCCGCGTTACGATAGCAGGCTGGAGTTCCCCCCAGACCCCCGCCGCGCCCCCCCGGGGCCGCTGTGCTGCGACGCCCCCGGGCGTCCGCCACGAGAGGAAAGATGCAAGCCACCCGTTACGAGGCGCCGACGACCGTGGACGGCGCGATCGAGCTGCTGCGTGCCGATCCGGGCGCCCGCGTGATCGCGGGCGGGACGGACCTGCTGGTCCAGTTCCGCACCGGACGCGTCGAGCCCACCGTGTTCGTCGACATCAAGCGCATCCCCGACCTGATGAGCATCCACGTGGACGGCGATGGCCTGCGCCTGGGCGCCGGCACCCCCTGTGCCCAGATCTTCGAGAGCCAGGACGTGCACGCGCACTGGCCGGGTCTGGCGGAAGCCACGGACCTGATCGGCTCGTCGCAGATCCAGGGCCGCGCGACGCTGGGCGGGAACCTGTGCAATGCCTCCCCCGCCGCCGACACGGTCCCGGCGCTGATCGTCTGCAGCGCGCAGGTCGTGATCGCCGGTCCCTCCGGCGAGCGCACCGTGGCCGCCGAGGACTTCGTGCGCGGCCCGGGCGCCAACGCGCTGGAGCCGGGCGAGTTCGTGGTCCAGATCCGCGCGCCGAAGCCCGCAGCGCGCACGGCCGACGCCTACCTGCGCCTGATCCCGCGCAGCGAGATGGACATCGCGGTGGTGGGCGCGGGCGTGAGCGTCACGCTCGACAAGAAGGGCAAGTGCACCGCGGCGCGGGTGGCGATCGGCGCCGTGGCGCCGACGGCGCGCCTGGTACCGGCGGCGGCCGATGCGCTGATCGGGACGAGCATCGACGGCGAGGCACTGGAGCGCGCGGCCGCGGCCGCCAGCGCGGCGGCCGAGCCGATCGACGACAAGCGTGGAACCCGGGCGTACCGGGTCAAGGTGACCGGAGTGCTGGTGAAGCGTGCCGCGGCGATCGCCGCCGAGCGCGCGCGGGAGCGGAGCTGATGGCGCGGCTGCAGATCGAGACCGAGATCAACGGCGAGAAGATGGACTTCCTCTGCGAGCCGCAGCAGACGCTGCTGGCCGTGCTGCGCGATGAGCTCGGCCTGACGGGGACCAAGGAGGGATGCACCACGGGTGACTGCGGCGCGTGCTCGATCATGCTCGACGGGCGCCTGGTGGCGTCGTGCCTGGTGCTGGCCCCGGAGTCGGCGGGCCGCTCGATCACCACGGTCGAGGGCGTCGCGAGCGGCGAGAGCCTGCACCCGATCCAGCAGAAGTTCCTCGAGCACGCGGCGCTGCAGTGCGGCGTCTGCACGCCGGGCTTCATCGTCGCCACCAAGGCGCTTCTGGAGAAGAACCCCGACCCGACCGAGGCCGAGGCGCGCTACTTCCTGGCGGGCAATCTCTGCCGCTGCACGGGCTACGACAAGATCATCCGCGCCGTGCTCGATGCGGCCGCGGAGCTGCGAGGGGAGTCCGCATGAGCGAGCGCAAGTTCAAGTACGTCGGCACGCGGCCGATCCGCCACGACGGCCTGGACAAGGTCACCGGCCGGGCCGACTTCGGCGCCGACTACGAGCTGCCGGGGATGCTGCACGGCGCGATCGTGCGCAGCCCCCACGCCCACGCGCGCATCCTGTCGATCGACACCCGCGAGGCCGAGGCGCTCGAGGGCGTGATGGCGGTGGTCACGGGTGACGACTTCCCGGCGCTCGAGGCCGACTGGATGGGCGGCGCCGAGGGCGGCATGAGCTTCGCCGACACCGGCCAGAACGTGATGGCGCGCGACAAGGCGCTGTACAACGGACACGCCGTCGCGGCGGTTGCGGCCACCACGCCCGAGATCGCGCGGGAGGCGGCACGCCGGATCAAGGTCGAGTACGAGCGGCTCCAGCCGGTGCTCGACATCGACGCCGCGCTCGCGGCCGACGCGCCGATCCTGCACCCCGGTCGGAAGCCCAGCGGACACGAGCCGCTGCCCGAGGGGCCGACCAACATCATGAGCCGGATCTCGTTCCAGAGCGGCGACGTGGCAAAGGGCTTCGCGGAGGCCGACGTCGTCATCGAGCGCGAGTTCACCACGCCGATGGTCCACCAGGGCTACATCGAGCCGCACGCCTGCGTGGTGCGCACGGGGGAGGACGGCAAGATCCTGGTCTGGTGCAGCACGCAGGGCCCGTTCGCCGTGCAGACGTTCTCGGCCATGGTGCTGGGCATCGACCCGTCGCTGATCAAGGTCATCCCCAGCGAGATCGGCGGCGGCTTCGGCGGCAAGACCACGATCTACCTCGAGCCGGTGGCGATCCAGCTCAGCCGCAAGGCGGGTCGCCCGGTCAAGCTGGTCATGTCGCGGGAGGATGTCTTCCGAGCCACGGGCCCGACCTCGGGCTCGAAGATGCACATGAAGCTCGGTGCGAAGCGCGACGGCACGTTCGTCGCCGCGGAGACGTCGCTGTACTACGAGGCCGGCGCCTTCCGGGGCTCGCCCGTGGGCCCCGGCGCGATGACCGTGTTCGGCTGCTACCGCATCCCGAACTTCTTCATCGAGGGCTACGACGTCGTGGTCAACAAGCCGCGCGTCGCCGCCTACCGGGCGCCCGGCGCGCCGATCTCGAACTTCGCCATGGAGTCGGTGGTCGACGAGATGGCCGAGCAGCTCGGCATCGACCCGATCGAGCTGCGGCTCGCCAACGCGGTGACCGAGGGCGACGCCGCTCCGTACGGCCCGATCTACCAGGCGATCGGCCTGCGTGAGACCCTGCAGGCGGCACGCAGCCACCCGCACTACAAGGCACCCCTGGGCCCGAACCAGGGCCGCGGTGTGGCCTGCGGCTTCTGGTTCAACGCGGGCATGCAGTCGAGCGCGATCGTCAGCGTGAACATGGACGGCTCGGCCGTCGTGCGCACCGGCAATCCCGACATCGGCGGCTCGCGCGCCTCGCTGGCCATCATGGCCGCCGAGGAGATCGGCATCCCCGTCGAGCGCATCCGGCCCATGGTCGGCGACACCGAGAGCGTGGGCTACACCGAGCTCACCGGCGGCAGCCGCGTGACCTTCGCCACTGGCATGGCCGTGATCGAGGCGGCGCAGGACGTCGTGCGCCAGCTGCGCGAGCGCGCCGCCCGGATCTGGGGCTGCGAGTTCGACGACGTGAAGTGGGAGGACGGCCGCGCGGTCCCGCTCAACGGCGCGGCGGACAAGAACGAGCCGCTCACGATCTACCAGATCGCCCCGCAGATGGCGGCCACCGGCGGTCCGATCATCGGGCGTGCGGCGGTCAACCCGCCGATGGCCGGGCCCGGCTTCGCGACCCACATCTGCGACATCGAGGTCGATCCCGAGACGGGCCGCAGCGTCGTCAAGCGCTACACCACGATCCAGGACGCCGGCAAGGCGGTGCACCCGAGCTACGTCGAGGGACAGATGCAGGGCGGCGCCGCCCAGGGCATCGGCTGGGCGCTCAACGAGGAGTACGTGTACGACGACGACGGCGACATGCAGAACCCGGGCTTCCTGGACTACCGCATGCCCGTCGCCAGCGACCTGCCCATGATCGACACGGTGATCGTCGAGGTCCCGAACCCGATCCACCCCTACGGCGTGCGCGGGGTCGGCGAGGTGCCGATCGTGCCGCCGCTCGCGGCGGTCGCCAACGCGGTGCACCGGGCCACGGGCGTCCGCTTCACGTCGCTGCCCATGTCCCCGCCGGCGGTCCTGGCCGCGCTCGACGCGCGCGCCTGAGACCGTGGCGGTCGTCGTCTTCTCGAGCGCGCTCCGCGGTCACGTCGACGGGGCGGAGCGCCTCGAGATCGACGCGGCGCGCGTCAAGGAGCTGATCGACGCGCTGGTCGAGCGTCACCCCGGGCTGCGCGAGCCGCTGGCGCAGATGGCGGTGGCGATCGACGGGCAGATCCACGGCGACGCCCGCTACATGAGCCTGAAGCCCGACAGCGAGATCCACTTCGTGCCGAAGATCGGCGGCGGCTGAGCGCGAGCCCGGCCGCCGCCGGCTCTGGATCAGAAGTCGGCGCGCACCTCGAAGCCGTACACGCGGCCTTCCTTCAGCGGCGTGAAGGTGCCGAACGGCGTGATGGTATCGCCGCCCTCGAAGCGCTCGTCGAGCAGGTTCTTGCCGTAGGCGGTGAACGTCAGCGGCGAGTCGAAGAGCGCCAGCGACAGGCTCGCGAACAGGAGGCTGCCGCTCGACAGCACCCCCACGTTGTTGTCGGTGTACTTCGAGTCGTCACGGTACGACCAGTTGGCCTGGCTGGTCAGGATCCCCGTGTCGCCCACGACCAGGTCGTGCGTGACGCCGAAGCTGGCGCTCCAGCGGGTCAGGCGCGGGATGTCGAGCTGCCGGTCGTCGCCGTCGACCGTTCCGTCCCCGTTCAGGTCGAAGGTCACGCGCTTGTACTCGCCGTGCGTGTACCCGAGCGAGCCGCGCAGGGCCAGGCTGTCGGTGACCAGGGCCGTGAACTCGCCCTCGAAGCCGAAGATCTCGGCATCGGCGGTGTTCCGCGTGACCTGGGAGACGCCGAACGGCCCCGGCTCGTTGATCTCGCGCTGCATGTCGTCCATCTGGTTGAAGAACCCGGCCAGTCCGAGCCGCACACGCCCGTCGGAGAGCGTCGTCTTCAGGCCCAGCTCGAAGCTGTCCTGCTCCTCCTCGTCGAACGGTCCCGGCCCGAAGGACGGGTGCGTGTTGCGCAGGTTGTAGCCGCCGCTGCGGAAGCCCTTGGTGTAGTGGCCGTAGACCTGGGTGCTGTCGCCGGTCCACCACTGGAAGCCGATCTTGGGAGTGACGCTGCTCCAGTCGTCGTCGTCGACGAAGTCGAAGGTGGTGCAGCCGCGCGTGGCAAACGTGCACGGGGACGGTACGCCGATGGTGGCGACGTCGACCTCCTTGTCCTCGTAGGTGTAGCGCAGGCCCAGGATCAGCGTGAAGGCGTCGCTCAGGTCGATGTCGGTCTGTCCGAACACGCCCCAGGTCTCCGTCTCCTGGTCGCCGCCGAAGGTGCTGTCGAGCCCCGAGGGCGGGATCAGCCGCCGCTCGCGGTAGACGATGTCCTGCGTGAAGTAGTAGGCGCCGACGGTCACATCGAAGCTGTCGTTGAAGCGGCCCGAGTAGCGCAGCTCATTGCTCCACTGGTCCTGGTCGAGGAGGCTCGCGGCGTGGAACAGGAAGCTCGCGGTCGCGTCGATGTCGGAGTAGGCCTCCTGGTCGACCTGCCGGTAGCCCACGATGTTGGTGATCTTGCCTCCGTCGCCGAAGGGCACGTACCAGCCGGTCTCGAAGCTGACGTGGTCCCACTCCAGATCGGAGAGGCCCTTCTCGTCGTTGGCGAAGTCGAAGCCGTCGAAGAACGATCGATTCTGCGCGGCTGGACCGTCGGCGTCGGTGTCACCGTGCTCGTAGGCGAGGTGGAACTCGAGATTCTCGCTGGGCGTGAAGGTGAAGCTCGGCCGGATCAGGAAGGTCTCCTCCTCGATCGGGTCATCGCTGCCCACGACCTCGTTGTCGAACCAGCCGCGGTCCTTGCGGAACTGCACCGAGATGCGCGCCTTGAGCACCTCGTCGATCAGCGGCCCGGAGACCGCAGCGGCAAAGAGCTTCTCGTTGCCGGTCTCGATCGCGGCCCTGGCCGAGGCCTCGAACTGGTCGCTGGGTCGCTTGCTGCGCAGCAGCACGGCACCGCCGGTCACGTTGCGCCCGAACAGCAGCCCCTGCGGACCACGCAGCACCTCGACCGCCTCGAGGTCGAAGGTGTCCACGACCACGCCCTGGTTCACACCCAGGTAGACGCCGTCGAGGAAGACCCCGACGGTGGGATCGATCGAGGGGATGGAGCTGTTGATGCCCAGGCCCCGGACCATGAAGTTCGCCACGCCCTTGGTCGTGCCGACCGAGTCCAGGGCCACGTTGGGCATCGAGAACGACAGGCCCTCGAGGTCGCGGACCTGGAGCGCATCGATCTGCTCGCCGCTGTAGGCGGTGACGCTGACCGGGACGTCCTGGAGCTCCTCGGCCGCGCTCTTCTTGGTCGCGGTGACCGTGATCGACTCGATCAGCTTGCGGGCCGAGCCCTGCCTGTCGGCGCCCGGGTCCTGCGCATCGGCCGGTGCCGGAGCGAGTCCGCAGACGAGAATGGCTCCGAGCGCGAGCCACCAGGCCCGCGCGCACGCGAGATCACGCATCTCGATCCCCTCTTCTGGCTGGCATCGCGATCCGGGAACCGCGATCCCCGAAAGCTAGCGCTCCCGGAGCCGAGGGGAAACGAAATCAGGGCGCTCCGACCAGGTTCACCTTGATCTCCGCGCCGACGCCGCCTTCCATCCCGAAGTCGACGTCGGGCTTGTACTGGGCGAAATCCTTCTCGTCGAGGATCTCGTCGGGGATGGCCACGCTCGGGACCGCGGAGACGAGCTCGATCCCCGTCCGCGTCTGGTCCCGCACGTCGCGCACGGTCATGTCGTGGGGCACCCAGTAGTTGCCGACCAGGAGCACCGCCTCGGGATCGGCGGTCGCGCTCTTGCGCAGCTTGCCGCCCTTCTCGTACAGGCCCATCTGGAGCACCACGCAGCGCTCGCGGTCGATCACCGCCTGTACCTGCTCGTAGGCCGAGGAGCCCTCCTCGGGCTTCATCTTGACCCGGTAGACCGGTCGCCCCGCCAGCTCGGCCTTCTCGATCGAGGTCACCGGCGACAGCAGCACGCCCTGCAGGCGCAGGAAGTCCTCGTACGAGAGATCGGTGCCGATCAGCATCTGGCTCCAGTCGCTCGAGTCGAGCTTGCGCGCATCGCCGAGCTCCGGTGTGTGCAGATGCAGCTCCGGCACGCCGTTGCGCTCGGAGATCAGCACGCCCGAGCCCTCGACCTCGTCGGGCGCGGTGAAGTGCAGCAGCACCCGACGGTCGCCGTTGTCGCCCTGGCGCGAGAAGATCAGCATCTCCGTCTCGCGCTCCTGGCCGGCCCGGTCGACGCTCGTCATGCGCAGGCTGCGCAGGTCGTCGGCCCGGGGCACGTTGCGCGCCAGGCAGGCTCGCAGCTCGGCCTCGGTCGGCTCCGCGGCGAGCGGGGAGATGCCGGGCGCCAGGAGCGCCACGGCCACGAAGGTCATCCATCCGCTGATTCGCATCATGCCTCTTCGATCCTGTCCTGCAGCGTGCTCGCGATCTCCTCGAGCTTCGAGCGCACGCCGCCCTTGAGCGGAAGCTCGGGCACCAGTGCCCGGGTCCGACCGTCCAGCGACACGCTCACGCGCGTGCCGCCACCCACCGGCCTCAGCCGGATCTCACCCTCGAGCTTTCGCCAGACGCTGCCCTCGCAGATCTTGTGAAAGCGCACGTTCCCGTTCGTCCCGGTCTGGAAGACGAAGCGCAGCTTCGTCTCCGTGCCCGCGACCTGCACCCGGGTGAGCGTCTCGCGCACGCCGCCGTCGCTCCGGGTGATCTCCGTGCGCGGCAGCAGCGTCGTGTAGAGCTGGTCGTCGTCGAGAATGCGCGCGACCTGGTCGCGCTCGACGTCGACCGAGAACTCCTTCTCGAGATGCATCAGCCTCCCCCGGGTCTCGCGGGTCGCGGCAGCATAGCACCCCCGGATCGACGCCCGCCGGGCGTCAGCCCAGCACGTACTCCGACGTGGGGTGCGACTCCATGTACTCCAGGTCGAGGAAGCGCTGGCAGCTGTCCATCATCCGCGCCAGTCGCTCCTGGTACTCCTGGTCGTTGCGCGCGTAGTCGTAGAAGACCCAGGGATCGGTCAGGGCCTCGATCGGGAAGTTCTCCTCGACCAGCGCGGTGAAGCGGGGATTCCCCGGGGTCAGCGAGCGCACGATCTCGTTGCGGACGTACCCGAACGTGGACTGGGTCTCGATCGCGACCCGCCGGTGCAGGCCGTGCCAGGTCTCGATGAACTTCTCGTAGGAGACGTCGGCGCGCCGCGTGACCAGGCCGATCGTGCTCACGCCCGGGGTGCGCTCGCCGTGCGGTACCAGCTGGGTGCGATTGAGGATCGGCACCGACTCCACGACCAGCCAGCCGTGCAGCTCCAGGGCGTGCTCGCCCAGGACCGCCTCGCAGCCCTCGCGCTCGTCGGCGTCCTCCATCCAGAAGGTGACCATGGCGCGCATGGGCGGCTCGATCATGCGGATACGGATCGCCTCGCCCTGGGCCACGTCCTCGTCGTTCACGTTGACCTGGACGTGGATCGCGCCCGCGTCGCGCAGCCGGGGCGCGGACTTCTCGATCAGCGCGTCGCGCAGGCTCGCGCCCGAGACCCCGTCGCTCTGGCGAATGACGTAGGCCAGCTTCTCCATGAGCCCTCCTGGAAGCCGGCATTGTACGGTCCAACGCCCCGGGACTGCCGGAATTCGGAGCGCCGGGAACGCGCGGGAGGGAGCAGGCGCTGCCAGATCCCCGCAGCCCGCCGGGGCGAAAGTCGCCGGGACACCCGGACGTGAGCTCACTTGGCCGGAGATCCGGCCCGCGTCATGATCGACGCTCGCCCGGGAGGCCCCATGGATCGAGCCCTGGAGGGACGCCGCGCCCTGATCATCGGCGGCAGCAGCGGCATCGGCCGCGCCAGCGCACACAGGCTGCTGGCCGACGGCGCGCACGTGACGATCGCCGCACGGACCGGCTCCCGCCTGCAGGAGACCGCCGATGCCCTGGCCGCCCGGATCGAGGATGGCGCCGCGCGCCTGAGCTGGACGGTCTGTGACGCGCTGTCGGCCTCCGCCGTGCGCGAGGCCGTGGCGCTCGCCGCCGGCGACGTCGGCCTCGACATCGCCCTGTCGGTGCCGGGCGGCGGGAGCTACGCGCCCGTGCTCGGCTACGCCGACGACGCCTTCGGCGAGGAGATCGACCAGAACGTGAGGCCCGTGTTCCTGCTGCTGAAGTACGCGGGACGCTCGATGGTCGCCCGCGGCGGCGGCTCGTTCGTGGCCATCTCGTCGACCGCCGCGATCATGTCGAGCCCCTACCTCGCCGCCTACTGCGCCGCCAAGGCCGCCGTGGACCAGCTGGTGCGCGTGGCGGCGGACGAGCTGGGCCGCCACGGCGTGCGCGTCAACGCGGTGCGCCCCGGGCTCACGCGCACCGGGGGAACGGGGCCGCTGTTCGACACGCCCGAGCTCTTCGCGAGCTTCTCCGAGCAGCAGCCCCTCGAGCGCGGCGGCGACCCCGAGGACATCGCCGACGCCGTCCGCTTCCTGGCGGGCCCGGAGTCGAGCTGGGTCACCGGGCAGTGCCTCACGGTCGACGGCGGACACACGATCCGCCGTTTCCCCGACCTGACGCCCATGGCGCGCCAGCTCTACGGCGCCGACGCCTGGGACGCGGTGCAGCGCGGTGAGGAGCCGGAGTAGCCCCCAGGGTCGAGACGGCAGGGCCGCGCCAGGTAGAATGCGCTCCCGCACAGGAGGCGCCGTGGGAGACGCACGCGAGATCGATACGGGCACGCCCGACCTGCGCTGCGCGCTCGAGGACCGGGTCTGCACGATCACGATGAACCGGCCCGAGGCGCGAAACGCGCTGACCTGGGACATGAAGTGGGCCCTGGTCGACCTGCTGCCGCAGCTCGATCGCGACCCCGCCGTGGGCTGCGTGGTGCTGACCGGCGCCGGCACCGCCTTCTGCTCGGGCGGCGACACCAAGCGCATGGCCCAGGAGGGGAAGCCGCCCTCGGCCGAGGAGCGCAAGCACATCCTGCGCCGCGAGCACCGGATCCCCTCGCTGCTGCATCACCTGACGCGGCCGACGATCGCCTCGATCCCCGGGCCGGCCGCCGGCGCGGGGCTCGGCCTGGCCCTGGCCTGCGACCTCCGCGTCGCGGCGCGCGGCGCGTTCTTCACCACGGCCTACGCGCGCCTCGGCCTCTCGGGCGACTACGGCACGAGCTGGTTCCTGACCCGGCTCGCCGGCACGGCGCGCGCGAAGGAGCTGATGTTCACCGGCGACCGCGTGACCTCCGAGCGGGCCGAGCAGCTCGGCCTGGTCAACCAGGTCGTCGACGACGAGGCGCTCCCCGCCGCGACCGCCGAGCTCGCCCGCAGGATCGCGCACGGGCCGCCGATCGCGCTGCGCCTCATGAAGAACAACCTCAACCGCGCGACGCAGCACGACCTGGAGACCATGCTCGACCTCGAGGCGGAGCGGATGCCGGACTGCGCCCAGACCAGCGACTACGTCGAGGCGGTCAGCGCCTTCCGCGAGAAGCGCGCACCCGTGTTCCGGGGCGAGTAGCGCGTGGCCGCGCCCATCGCCCTGGTCACCGGCGCGACCCGCGGGATCGGGCGCGCCTGCGCGGCGGCCCTCGCGGCCGCGGGCTACGACGTGGCCGGTGCGGCGCGCGGCGATCCGTCGGGGATGGTCGCCGACGTCGAGTCCTGCGGCCGTCGCGCGCTGCCGCTGGTCATGGATCTGACCGATCCCGCCTCGGTCGCAGCGGCCGCGGACGCGGCGCTCGACGCTCTGGGCCGCATCGACCTGCTGCTTCACAACGCGATCTGGCTGCACCCCGGCTCGAACGCGCCCTTCGCCGATGCGGACCTCGACGCGCTCGGGTCCGCCGTGCAGGCGAACGTGCTCGGACCGCTGGCGCTCACGCAGCGCCTGCTGCCGGGAATGCGGGAGCGCGGCAGCGGGATCGTGATGCACGTGACGTCGGTCGCGGCGGTCTCGGATCCGCGACAGGCCGGTGGCTGGAGCTACGCCTACGGAATGCAGAAGGCGGCCCTGCACCGCCTGATCGGCGTGCTCCACGCCGAGCACTCCGCGGAGGGGATCCGCGCCTACAACGTGCAGCCGGGGGTGGTCCTGACCGACGCCACGCTCGCGGCCTTCGGTGACGATCCCGACGTCCACCGCCGCTACGGCGTGGTGCCTCCGGAGCTCCCCGCATCGGTGGTCGCCTGGCTCGCGACCAGCCCCGATGCGGTCGAGCTGAGCGGCAAGATGGTCGTGGCACGCGACGTCGCGCGCGAGCGCGGCCTGTTCACCCTGCCCGAGGAGAGCTGATGCCCGCGGATGCGGATACGGGGCGGGTGGTCGCGTGGCTCGAGAAGCACGTCGGCGGCGAGGTCGTCGAGATCCGTCGTCAGCCGCGCTGGCGACCGGTGTGGTTCGCCGACGTCGACCGCGGCAGCGATCGGCTCGAGCTCTGCGTGCGCGGGGACCGGATCGACGCAGACATCGGCTTCCCGCTCGATCACGAGATGCGCTTCCAGCAGCTGCTCGAGGAGCACGGCATCCCGGTGGCGCACGTCTACGGCTGGTGCGACGAGCCGCGCGCCTACGTCATGGACCGCGTGCCGGGCCAGCCGGGCTTCGAGGGCACGCCCGACGCCGAGCGCAGCTCCGTCATGGAGGACTACGTCCAGATCCTGGTTCGCCTGCACCGGCTCGATCCCGAGCCGTTCGCGCGCGCCGGCATCCTGCGCGCCGCCCATCCCTCGGAGTCGGGCAGCGTGGGCATGCAGCGCTACGAGGAGTTCTACCGGCGCGGCAAGAAGCGGCCCGATCCGTTCCTGGAGCTCTGCCTGGCCTGGCTCTCGCGTAACCCGGTCGACAGCCGCGGCCGCGAGGCGCCGGTCGTCTGGGACTCGGGACAGTTCCACCATCACGGCGGTCGCATCGCGGCGCTGCTCGACCTGGAGCTCGGCCACGTCGGTGATCCCATGATGGACCTCGCGGGCCTGCGCATGCGCGACACGGTCATCGGCTACGGCGACTTCCGCGAGATGTACGCGCGCTACTCGGAGCTCTCCGGCGAGCCCGTGAACATCGCCGCGATCCAGCACCACCACCTGGCGTTCACGCTCAGCAACCAGCTCGCCTTCCACGCGGCGCTGGCGGATCCCGTGCCGGGCTCGGACTACATGACGAACATGCAGTGGTGCGGCGAGACCAATCTGTTCGCGGTGGAGGCGCTTGCCGAGATCCTCGGCATCGAGCTCGAGCCCGTCCCCGAGCCGGAGCCGCGCACATCGCCCGCCACGGCCGGCCACCGGCACCTGGTGCACTCGCTTCGACACCTGGACGCCGGCGACGACGAGAACCTGCAGCACGAGATCCGCATCGCGTTCCGCCTGGCGCGTCACCTGTACCGGAGCGACGAGATCGGCGACGCCGTGGACGAGGCGAATCTGGACGACCTCGAGGCGCTGCTCGGCCGTCGACCCGCGAGCTGGCAGGAGGGCGACGAGCTGCTCGAGCGCTTCGTGCTCGTGGACGCCGGCACACACGACGCCGAGCTGGTGCAGCTCTTCCACCGCCGGCTGCAGCGCTTCCGTATGCTCCTGGGTCCGTCGGGCTCCGCCATGGCGACGCACCTGCCGATCCAGCGCTTCGACACCGGCTGATCTCCGGCTCCGTCCCCCGTGCTAGGGTGGTCCCGCGCAGGAGGGACGACGATGCGGGGAGCTGGACTTCTGCTGGTGCTGGGGCTGTACTCCGGGGTGGCTCCTGCGGCCCCCTCGACGTTCCAGTTCGAGGGGCAGGTCGTCGAGGTCGATCCCGGTGCCGGCATCTTCGATCCCTCCATCATGTCGGGAACACCGGTGAGTGCATCATTCACCGTCGATCCCGCGCTCCTCACCGGATCCCAGCAGCTCGCACCGCTGATCCCCTTCGCCTGGTTCCACCTCGGCGTGATCGTCAGTGGCGAGGTCCAGGTGGGCCCGCAGACCTTCCCGATCCTCTCGACCGACAACCTGACGGTCGACGACGAGGGCTTCGTGGACTTCCAGGGTCCGTTCGACTCGTGGAGCACGAATCTCGGGTCCGGCCCGACCCCACAGGCCGCCGTCGCCTGCCTGTTCGAGCTCGACCTGAACGTGATCGTGAATCCCGCGCTCTTCCTCGTTCCACCGTTCGAGGAGGCCACGTTCTGCCGGGCCTCCATCCGGATCCCCGAGCAGAGCCCGACGGCCGACCTGCTGAAGGCGAACCTGAGTTTCGTTCCCGACGATCCCGATCGCGACGGCGACGGCGTGGCGGACGACGTCGACGTCTGTCCCGACTGGCCGGACCCCGACCAGCTCGACGCCGACGACAACGGCACCGGCGACCTCTGCGAGTGCGGCGATCAGGACGGCAACGGCACCCTGAACATCGTCGACATCCTGGCGATCAACCGGGCGATCTTCGGACTCGAGGAGATCAGCGACCTCTGCGACGCCAACGACGACGGGCTCTGCAACGTGGGCGACATCCTGGCGGTGAATGCGAGCCTCTTCGGCGCGCCCACCCACTGCGAGCGCAGCCCGGCGCCCTAGCGAACTGCGAGCCGCCCACGGCGCGGCGGGCCGCCGTCAGATCGCGAGCCCCGCGTGGAAGCCGTCGCGGATCGCGCCCTCGATGTAGCCCACGCCCGTGGCGTCGCCGACCTCGTGCACCTCGAGACCGCGCGCCCGCAGCGCGGCGGCCAGCACCGGGCTGGGCTCGACACCGCCGGCGACCACCACGTTATCGACCGGCACGCTTCGCGTCTCGCCGTCGACTCCGCGGAAGCGGACCTCGCGCGCCTCGATCCGCTCCACGTGCGCGCCCGTCACGACCTCCACCCCGAGCTCCTCGAGCTCGTGCAGGACCCGCCAGCGACGCGGCAGCGCCATCTCGACCGCGGGCTTCTCGCGCTCCTCGAGCACCACGACCCGGCGCCCTCGCGCAGCCAGGAACTCGGCGATCTCGCAGCCGACCAGTCCACCGCCCAGGACCACCACCCGCTTGCCCAGCGGCAGCCAGAGCCGCGACAGGCGCCGCGCGCGGTCGGGGTCGGCCGTCAGTCCCAGCGCGCGCCCGGCACCCAGCGCGAGACGCGCGAGCGGACCCACGCCGCGCGCACGCCCCTCGCCGCTGAGCAGCGCGCGCAGGTCGTCGCCGTCGACGACGCAGGGCGCGTCGATCCCGGGCAGGTCGGGGCGGCGGCGGCTCGCGCCCACGGCCACGACGACGGCATCGGGCCCGAACGCTTCGACACGATCCGGTGTCACGTCCTCACCGGTGTGGACCTCGATGCCGAGCTGCACGAGCTGGCGCTCGAGCCAGCGCAGCAGCCGCGCGTTGGGCTCGTACACCAGCCCGGCGAAGCGCAGCGTCCCGCCGAGCCGGGCCGAGCGCTCGTGGAGCGTCACGCGATGGCCGCGAAGCGCGGCGACGCGCGCCGCCTCCATCCCGGCCGGTCCGCCGCCGACCACCAGCAGTCGCCGTGGCGAGGCGGCGGGTTTGATCTGGGTCTCGAACTCGTGCGAGGTGAGGGGGTTGACGGCGCAGTAGATCGGCCGATCGAAGAAGTCCTGCGCCACGCACACGTAGCAGTAGATGCAGGGACGCACGTCCTCGGGCGCGCTCGCGGTGAGCTTGCGCGGCAGCTCCGGATCGGCGAGCAGCTTGCGACCCAGTGCCACGAAGTCCGCATCGCCCGAGGCGATCAGCTGCTCGGCGCGCTCCGGCTCGAGCCGACCCACGGCGATCACCGGTACGTCGAGCCGGCGCCGGAACGCGGCGGCGAACCCGGCGTAGCCGGCCTCGCGGTGCACCAGCGGCGCGTCGGTGAAGGCCACGCCGCTGGTCGGATCGCCGTAGGCGCTGACGTGGACCGCGGCGGCGCCGGCCTCCTGCGCCAGCTCTGCGGTGCGCAGCGCGTCGTCGAGCGTGATGCCTCCGGGCGCACGGAACTCCGTGGCGTCGAGGCGCACCCACACCGGGAAGTCGTCGCCCACGCGCGCACGTGCCGCGCGCAGCACCTCCTGGAGCAGCCGCGCACGGTTCTCGAGCGGCCCGCCGTAGTCGTCCTCGCGATCGTTCCAGGCGGGCGAGAGGAACTCCGAGATCAGGTAACCGTGCGCCCCGTGGATCTCGACCGCGTCGAAGCCGGCGCGGCGCGCGCGCTCGGTCGCGGCCGCGAACGACTCCACCACCTCGCGCAGATCGTCGAGCGTCGCCGCGCGCACGCCCGGGTGCTGCACCCCCGTGGTCGGGAAGTCCCCCACCTCCTCGGGCGTCAGCGCCGCGAACAGGTCGCCCGCCCCGCGGAAGCGCGGCCGCGACGGCATCAGCAGCGGGCGCCCCTGGAGAATGTCGAGGTTCGCGGTCTTGCCGTGGTGGCTGAGCTGGATCGCGCAGCGGGCCCCGTGCGCGTGGATCGCGTCGGTCAGGCGCCGCAGCCCCGGCACGAAGGTCTCATCCGAGATCCCGGGCTGGTGCGGACCCGTCGCCCCGCGCGGATACTGGACGGCGGCGGTCTCGACGATCAGCAGACCCGCGCCGCCGCGCGCGCGAGCCTCGTAGTAGCGCAGGCTGCGCTCGCCGACCTCCCCGCCCTCCTCGCCGAGGTTCGAGCCCATCGGCGCCATGAGGATGCGGTTGCGAATCTCGAGCGTTCCGATGCGGCCCGGCGCCAGCAGGTGATCGTACACGCGCGCGATCTTACTACCGGGCGGTACGGCTCGTTCGGCGCTCGCCGGAGCCCGCCCGGCCGCTCAGGCGGGCGGCGTGGGATCGACGTCGGACGGCAGCGGCTCGCCCGCCATCACGATCACGCGCTGCGCGAAGCGCCAGCGCCCCTGGTCCAGCGCGATGCGATCGTGGTAGCGGCCGATCGTGGCGATCGAGATCCCGTCGGGGGTGGTGGCGAACGCCGTCAGGTCAGTCCAGGCGCGCGCGTGCTCGGCGTCGTCGAGGTCGATGACCGGCGTCAGGATCACGTGCTTGCCCGGCGCCGCCGGCTGCATGCCCCCGATCCCCGCGAGAATCTTCTCGCGGCCCGCATAGGTCTCGCCCCAGACCCGGAAGACCGCGTCGAAGGTGAACAGCTGGCCCCAGTCGTCGAGCCGCCCGGAGTCGAGCAGCTGGCCGTACAGGGCGATCAGGCGGCGGATCGACTCGAGCGCGGCGGGATCGCTGGACATGGCCGCAGCATACCGCGAGGGCGCTGCGTGGTAGGCTGCGGCCCGACGCATACGACGGAGGCTCGATGGATCCATCCGACATCCTTCTGACGGACCAGGTCGCCATCGTGACCGGCGGTGGACAGGGCATCGGCGAGGGCATCGCCCTGGGCTTCGCGAAGTTCGGGGCGAACGTCGTGATCGCCGACAAGGTCGCCGAGTCGGGCGAGCGCGTGGCCAAGCTGATCCGGGAGACCGGCCGGGAAGGCCTGGCGATCACCACGGACATCCGCGAGCTCGACCAGGTGCAGGCCATGGTCGAGCGCACGAAGCAGGAGCTGGGGCGCGTCGACATCCTGGTGAACAACGCCGGCGGCACCCGCTACGCCCCGTTCCTGGACCTGGGCCAGCGCGGCTGGCACCGCCACATGCAGCTCAACTTCGACGGCCTGTTCGGTCCGACCGACGCGGCGGTCCGCGCCATGCTCGAAGGCGGGCGGGGCGGCTCGATCATCAACATCGCCAGCATCGAGGCACTGCGCGCGGCGCCCATGTTCTCGGTGTACGCCGCCTGCAAGGCGGGCATGGTCAACTTCACGCGCTCGCTGGCGCTCGAGCTCGCCGAGCACGGCATCCGCGTCAACGCCATCGCCCCCGACGTGGTCATGACGCCCCATCTCGAGGAGTTCGCCAACAGCGGCGCGGGCGGCACCAGCGAGGCGCGCGATCGCGGCATCCCACTGCAGCGCACGGGGAACCTCGATGACTGCGCGGGCGCGGCCGTGTTCCTGGCATCGAGCATGGCGAGCTACATCACGGGCATCACGCTGAGCGTGGACGGAGGCACCTACGCGAGCAGCGGCTGGACGCGCAACAAGGACGGGGTCTGGGGCCTGTTCCACTGAACCCCCTCTGCTACGAGACCATCAACCGCTCGCCCTTCGTCGGTGCCGGCGGCGATCCGGACCTGCCCGGACAGATCCGGGCCGCGGCGCAGGCGGGCTTCGCCTGGATCGGGATCGACGTCGCCAGCGTCGAGGACTGGATCGCGCGAGGCGGCGGCAGCCTCGACCAGCTCGCGGGAAGCGTGGCCGATGCCGGGCTGCGCTGTCTCGAGGTCCAGCCCCTGGTGATCACGGCGGACGTCGCCACGACGCGACGCGACGCCGCCCGCGTGGGCGAGATCGCCGCCGCCCTTCGTGCCCCCTGGATCCAGTCCGGCCTCAACGGCGAGCTCGACGACGACGCCGTGCAGGCGCTGCGGGAGAGCGCCGGGATCGTCTCCGGCCACGGTGCGCGCCTGGCCCTGGAGTACCTGCCCTTCACGCCGATCCGGACGATCGCCGACACCCGCGACCTGATCGCCCGGGCAGGCGTCGACGCTCGCATCGTCGTCGACACCTGGCACTTCTTCCACGGTCCCGACGACTGGGAAGCCCTCGAGTCGCTCTCGCTCTCGGAGCTGGCCTACCCGCAGTTCGACGACCACCCCGAGCTGAGCAGTGACGACCTGATGTACGAGACCACGCAGCGTCGCGTGCTGCCCGGCGACGGCGTCCTCGACCTGAAGCGCTTCTGCGCGGTGCTGCGCGCGAAGGGCTACCGGGGACCGGTCAGCGTGGAGATCCTGTCCGCCGAGATGCGGGCCTGGACGCCCGAGGACTTCGCGCGGCGCGTGTACGCCGCTGCGGCTCCGTTCTGGTCCTGAGCTGCGCAGGGACCGCCAGCAGGCTGCTGAAAAACCCGCTCCCGTCGCCCGCGGCGTCCTCGGACCGGAGTTCTTCAGCAGCCTGCTAGAGCCGCACCAGCCCGCCCGGGTGCTCGCCGGTGGGCTTGCCGTCGCGGAAGGTGACGCGCCCTGCACAGAGCGTGGCGACCCAGCCGTCGGCCCGCTGCACGATGCGCGACGCCCCCGTCGGCAGGTCGGACACGATCTCGGGCAGCTCCAGCGTCACGCGGTCGAGGTCGACCAGGTTCAGGTCGGCGCGCAGGCCAGGCGCGATGCGCCCGCGGTCCTCGAATCCGTACAGGTCCGCCGGCTCGCTCGTCAGCATCCGCACCGCGTCCTCGAGCGACAGCCGGGGGCCGCGCGTGCGCTCGCGGACCCAGTGCTGGAGCATGAAGCTCGGCAGGCTGGCGTCGCAGATCATGCTGCAGTGCGCACCGCCGTCGGCCAGGCCGACGACCGTGTCGGGGTGCGCCATCATCTCGGCCAGGTCGTCGAGGCAGCCGCCGCGGTAGCCGCTGAAGAAGACGTGGAACATGCGCGTCTGGCGGCCCGTCGAGCTCTCCGCCAGGTCGCACATGACGTCGTAGAGCAGCTCCTCGCAGCTGCGACCCTCGCGCGCCGCGCGCCCCGCGATCGAGTCATCGGGATGCGGCTCGAAGACCGGCGCATCGTCCATGGCGAACGCCGACTCGAAGGAGTTGCGCATGATCACCATCGTGGGGTCGGCGGGCCCGACCCCGGCGAGGATCTGCGCGCGCACGTCCGGGTCGCGCAGGCGCACGAGCCGCTCGGGCAGGGGCAGGCGCGCCAGCGGGCGGTAGGCGGCGCTGTTGCGAAACGGGTTGAAGATGTCCCAGCCCAGGAACAGCCCCGCCGGCCGGCCCTGCACCTGGGGCACCAGGCGGGCGCCCTGCGCATTGGCGCGCTCGACCGCGTCGAGGACCTCGCGCCACTGGTGCGGGAAGGCGTGAGCCTGCGCCAGCGTGAAGTTCACGGCCAGGCCGCTCTCCAGGCTCAGGCGCCGGTACAGGTCCACCTCGCGCAGCATGGCGTGCTCGTCCTCGCCCATCGCCCCCGCGGGAATGGCCTGCAGCAGGCGACCGCCCGCCTCCACCACGCCGCGCGCGATCGCGAGCAGCTCGTCGTCGGCGGCGAAGGTGCCGGGCACGGGCTCGCCGTGGATCGAGGTGTGCAGCGGCAGGCGGTTCGTCGAGAACGCCACGGCGCCGGCGCGCGTGGCCTCGCCCGCGAGCCCGGCCATGCGCGCGGCATCGTCGGGCGTGGCCGGCTCGTTGCGCGCGCCGCGGTCGCCCATCACGTACGCGCGCAGCGCGCCGTGGGGCAGCTGCGCGGCGATCTCGATCGTGCGCGGCATCGACGCGACGGCGTCGAGGTACTCCGGGAAGCTCTCCCAGCTCCAGTCGATGCCCTCGGACAGGGCGCTGCCGGGAATGTCCTCCACACCCTCCATCAGCTCGATCAGGAAGCGGTGGCGGTCGGGCCGGACCGGCGCGAAGCCGACCCCGCAGTTGCCCGTGACGACCGTGGTCACGCCGTGCCACGACGACGGACCCAGCTCCGGGTCCCAGGTCACCTGGCCGTCGTAGTGCGTGTGCACGTCCACGACCCCGGGCATCAGCACCCGGCCCGCCGCGTCGATCTCCCGGGCAGCGGCGGGGGCAGTCCCCGGCGCGACCTCGGCGGCGATGCGGTCGCCGTCGATCAGCAGGTCGCCGGCACGCGCCGGCGCGCCGGTCCCGTCCACGATGCGCGCGTTCCGGATCACGAGATCGGCCATGGGATTCCCCCGTTCGACTGGAGCCGGCCAGACCCTACCCTACGCGCTCCATCCCGGTCGAGAACATGTCCCCCTCCCCCCCGACTCCCGAGCCCGCCCCGTCCCCCGGCGTGCCGCGTCGCCGCGCGTGGCGCTGGCCGCTGGTGGTGCTGGGCCTGCTGGTCGCGCTGCGCGTCGCCCTGCCGGAGCTCGCCCGCCGCGGCATCGAGCACGCGGGCAGCGACGCGCTGGGGCGCACCCTGGCGGTCGAGCAGCTGGACCTGGGCCTGCTGCGGGGACGCATCGAGCTGCGCGGCCTGAGCATCGGCGGCGCGACGCCCGGGGCTCCGGAGCTGGGCCGCGCCGGGCGGATCGCACTCGACCTGGGCTGGCGCGGGCTGCTCCACGGCGACCTGATCGTCGACGCGCTGGAGCTCTCCGGGGTGCGCGCGCGGCTGCAGCGCCGCACCGGCGGCAGCCTGGAGCCGATCGTGCTCGCGCCCCCCCGCGCACCCGCGGCGGAGGCCGACGCGGCTGCGCGCGCTGCGGGCCGGCCGCTGCGGCTCACGGCCCTGCGCCTCGAGCAGCTCGCGCTCGAGCTGCTGGGGCCCGACGGCAGCGTCGAGGTCGAGGCCGACCTCGCGTCGCTCGCGATCGACGACACCCGCCGGGTGGACGGCGCACTGTCCCTGGGTCCGGTCGCGCTGCGCGGCCCCGTGCTGCGGCTGCGCCGGCCGAGGCCGGAGCGAGCGACCGCGGCGCCCGGGCCGCAGGAGCCGGCGGGCGAGGCGCTGGCCTGGAAGGTCGCGTCGATCGACGTCAGCTCCGGACGGGTCGAGCTCCTCGATTCCGACATCGTCTTCCCCGTGGAGGTCTCGGCACACGCCGCGGACGCCGGGTCGCGAGCGGATCACCGCTTCCCGGTCGAGCTCGAGCTCGGCCTGGCCGGCGGACGGCTCGCGCTGCGCGGCGAGCTCGGCCTGGCGCCGCTGGCGTGGCGCGGCTCCCTGGAATGGAGCGAGCTGCAGCTCGACGCGCTCGCCGCCCTGCTCGACGCGGCCCCCGTGGAGCTCGACGGTGGCGTGACCCGCGCGGAGCTCCTGCTCGAGATCGCGCCCGGCCCCGACGGGCCGCAGCGGCTCTCGCTCCGGGGCAACCTGGGCGCCTCCGGCGTCGCCCTGGGCACGCCCGACGGAGCGCTCGACCTCGGCTTCGAGGCGCTCGAGATCGCCGTGCGGCGGATCGACGTGCCGCTGGGGGGCGGCGCGCCCGGGGTCGATCTCGAGCGCGTGCAGCTCGACGCGCCACGGCTGGCCGCGGTGCGCACGGCAGCGGCCCCCGCGACCGACGCCGGCACGCCGCCTCCGGGCGACGCGCCCCGCGTGCGCGTCGGCGAGCTGGTGCTGACGCGCGGCTCGCTGCAGCTCGAGGACCGCACGCTCGAGCCGGCGGCCACCACGCGCGTGGAGGAGCTGGCGCTGAGCGCCAGGGAGATCGTCTGGCCGGGTCCCCGCCTGCGCGACGCCGTGCTCGCAGCACGCCTGGGCTCGGGCGAGCTCGCGGTACGCGGGGCGCTCGGCGGCGAGGGCGACCGCCTCGAGGCGAGCCTGGAGCGGCTCGGTCTGCGGCACCTGTCACCGTACGCCGACGCGCTCGGCTACCGGATCCGCGGCGGTAGCGCGGACCTCCGGGCCGACGTGATCACGCGCGGCGGCGGCTTCGCCGCGGACAGCGAGCTGATCCTGGACAAGCTCGACCTCGACGCGGAGGGGAGCGGCTTCCAGGAGGCCTTCGGGATCCCGCTGGGTCTGGCGATCGCGCTGCTCCAGGGGCCGGCGGGGGACATCCACCTGAGCGTGCCGGTGGAGCTCGGCGCCGGGGGCTCGAGCAGCATCGGTCTCGGTCACGCCCTGCGCAGCGCCCTGCAGCAGGCGATCGTCGGCGCACTCAGCAGCCCGCTCAAGGCGCTGGGCGCGCTCGCGGAGGGCGCGAGCGGGCTCGTCGGACTGACGGCCCCGACGCTCGCGTTCGAGCCGGGCTCCAGCGAGCTCGCCGGCGGGGCCGTCGATCAGCTGGCCCGGCTCGCCGATCTGCTGGCCAGCCGTCCCGAGCTCGCCCTCGAGCTGCACGGCTCGACCGGCGACACGGACGCCGCCGCAGCGGGCGAGGCGGTGCCGGTCGCGCTGGCCGAGGCACGCGCGGAGGCGCTGCGCGGTCGCCTGATCGAGGCCCACGGGATCGCGGCCGGGCGCGTCCGGCTGGGGCCGCCCGAGCACCAGGGCGCGCATGTCCGGGCCGAGCTCGCGACGGTGGAGCCTACTCCCGCTCGAACGTCCCCGACGCCGGAACCGCCCGCGGACCGAAGCGACCCGGACGCCAGCTGATCACGCTGTGCCCCGGCTCGTCGGCGTCGAAGTCGGCGACGGAGACGTTGATGCGCAGCGCCCGCCACGGGCCCTCCTGGCGCTCGTCGAGGGCGCGGGCCGGCACCGCGAGCTCGACGGTGTAGCCGTGTCCGGTGCGCCGCGAGGCGGTTCGCGTGCCCTCGGGCGGCGGTGTCATGAACAGATCCGAGAGCATGTCCTCCCGCGGCTCCACCGGACCGATGCTGGGCATGATCAGCTTGCGCATGTTCCCGTTGCGCATGGCGCGGTTGAGATCCTCGTTCTCGGAGCGCTCGGGGTCGGGCCGTGCGTCGATCGAGATGCGCGCCCGGTCCTGCTCGAGCGAGCCGAGCTCCACGTCGTGCACCGGCGAGTCGTCGGTCACGTCGATCGCGAGGTAGAGCCAGTCGTCGTCGTGGGCCACGTCCCAGCGGAAGGAGGCATCGGCCGATCCGTGCCAGTGCTCGGCGCCCTCGATCTCGGCCGGGTTGTGGGCCGTCAGGCGCAGCTCCGGCCAGTCTCCGAGATCGCCGTCGATCTCCACGGGCCCGCGCGCGCGCGGCACTCCCAGCACGCGCTCGGGCAGGATCGGCAGGCCCGTCTCGACGACCACCTCGCGGTCGTCGGGCGAGCGCGTCGTAAGGGTGAACGTCGCCTCCGCGGGGGTGATCGCGTCCCAGTCCAGCGCGGGCTCGGCGCCCAGGGGCACCTCGATGGTCGCGCTCTCGCCGGGCGCGATGCTGCGGCGCGCGTCCTCGAGCGCGACGCGCAGCCCGAGTCGGCTGCGGAAGCTCGCCTCGACCTCGAGCGCCGCGTCGACGGGGTTGTGGATCGAGAAGCGCGCGGTGCCGGCGCGGAAGCTGTCGCCCTCGCCGCGGATCGGATCGACCCGCACCACCCGCTCCAGCGCGCGCGCCGTGTCCTTCACCGCGACGGTGCGCACGTCGTCGCCGTGAATCCCGTCGAGCATGAGGTTCGCGATCACGGGTCCGTCGTCGCTCACGGTGACCAGCGCCACGTGGTCGAACTCGCCGAAGACCGTCCCGCGCAGGCGGCTGCCGCCGCCAGTGGTCGCCAGCGTGATGAAGCTGCGATCACGGCGCACGGTCCTGGTGTACTGGTGAAAGTGACCGGCGAAGACCGTGTAGTCGCGCCGGCCGAGCATGTCCTCGACCTCGAGCCAGCGCTCGTGGACCTCGCGCTTCTGCCAGAGAGGCTGGTGCACGAAGACCATGGTCCAGCGCGCGTCGCGATTCTCGGCGAGCACCTGCTCGAGCCAGCCAAGCTGCGCGTCGAGCGTCTCGGCACTCGGCAGCGGCTCCGAGAAGTCGTGCACCATGCCGAAGAGCTCGCTGTTGAGCACGACGAAGAGCACGCCCTTGTAGCGGAAGTGGTAGTAGGTGGGCCCGTAGCGATCGCGCCAGACGTCGGCCATCACCCGGTTGCTCATGTCGTGGTTCCCGGCGGCGTAGAAGAAGGGCATGCGCAGCCGGCCCACGTAGTCGTCGATCTCGTCCCACTCGTTCTCGAGCCGGTCGATCTCCTCGGTGTAGCCCTCGATCAGGTCGCCCACGCTCACGACGAACGCCGGGCGCACCAGGTTGATCTTCGGCATGGCGTCGCGGAACACGCCGGGGCGGTGCTCGCCGGTCCGGTCCGAGACGACCACGAAGCGGAAGTCCCGGGGGTCGTCGAGCGGGGCCAGCCCGGTCCACGGTACTGCCACGCTGTCGACCGCCGCGTCGATGCGCGGCGCTCCGGGGCGCGGGGCCTGCAGCGCCGCCATCGTGCACGCCACCGTCAACCCCGCCGCCAGACCCGCGATCCAGCCCCTCGCCGCGCTCATCTCGCCCCCGGGCAGTTGCGGGCGCAGTCTACCGCGCCGCTCAGGGCGCGGGGTCGGAGCAGCTGCCCCCGGCGCGCGCGAACGCCTCGCAGGCCGCAGGGAGCCGCGGCGGCGGGCCGGCGGGGTCCGGCGCATCGCCCAGCAGGGCGCGGCGCGCGGCCACCGGATCGACGCCCGCGCTCGCGAGCAGCGCCAGCAGGCCACTCACGTGCGCCGCGGCCAGGCTCGTGCCGTTGCCGAAGGCGAACCCGCCCGGCACGGTCGAGACCACGTCGACCCCGGGCGCGAGCAGCTGGACCGAGAGACCGCGATTGCTGCGCGCGTAGAGCTCACCGTCGACGTCGACCGCGCCGACGCCGATCACCGAGGGATAGGCCGCCGGGTAGCGTGGCTGTGCCGTGGTCTCGTTGCCAGCCGCCGCGACCACCATCACGCCAAGCCGCTCCAGGCGCGAGACCGCGCGCTCGAGCAGCGGGTTGGACGGGCCCACGATCGACAGGTTGACCACGCGCGCCTGCGCACCCCAGGCGACGTCGATGCCGCGCAGCACGTCGTAGAGCGGACAGACCTCCCCGCCGTCGGCCGGACCGCTGCCGCAGACCGGCACCGCCGCCAGGTCGGCCCCGGGCGCGACTCCCGCGATGCCGAAGCCGTTCCCGCGGTCCGCACCGATCACGCCCGCCATCAGCGTTCCGTGCGTCGCCGGGGTGTCGCGACCCGGCTCGATCGGGAGCGTGCGCAGGTCGCTCAGGTCGCGATGCCCGGCGTCGGGCCGCGAGTCGAGCAGCGCCACGGTGACGCCGGCGCCGTCGCCCACCGACCACATGCGCTCGACCTCGATGCGGTCCAGCGCGTACTGCAGTCCGCGGTACGGATCGACGTTGCCGCCGAGCGGGCGCACCTCGTCGGCCGCGGGCAGGTAGACGTGATGCGGCACGACGACTGCCGAGCCTGGCAGCACCGCCACCATCTCGTCAGGGGTGCGCTCGCCGGGGCCGGAGACCGCGGCGACGGTCGCGCAGAGCACCGGGCTGAAGAAGGACCGGACCACGCGCACGCCGTCCTCGAGCTCGAGGCCGCTGGGCAGGGCGCCGTCGAGACCCTTCGGCAGCGCGATCAGCGCCTCGCCCGGTCGCACCAGCCGGCGCTCGGGCGGCTGTGCCGCGGGCAGCTTCGCCCAGTCCCCGGCGTCTCCACCGCTGCCGGGGAGCACGCCCGGCTCGCTGCAGACCTCGGGCCCGTCGGAGCGTGCCCCGGCGTCGAAGGGACCGCACACACCCTCGTCGGCGGCGGACGACGTGGCGAGTCCCAGGCCGGCCAGCAGCGCGAGGGCGGCGCGGCCTCTATGGGCGGATCGGCTCGGCAAAGGTGGCGACTCCCGAACCCTCGGCACGCAGCATCTCGGCGGCCGCACTGGCGTCGCCGCTGCTCGCGAGGTGGACCCGGTATACACCGAGCCGGGTCGGTCCCGCCACGATCTCGGCGCCGATGCCGCGCAGCGCCGCGGTGATGCGCTCCGCGGTCGCGTCCGTGCGGAAGACCACGTCGAGCGCGGGGAGCGCCGCCGCGGCCGCCGCACCGGGCTGGGAGGCCAGGGTGTAGATCTGGGCCGGGTCCGGAGCGATCGCGCCCGGTCCCGTACGCGCGCCGAGCCAGAGGCCGGCCCCGAGAGCGAGCAGCACGCTCGCCGCCGCCGCGAGCGGCGCGATCCAGACGCGCGCGAGCCGCGCGCGGCGTGGCGGAGCGCTCCGCGCGCCGCTGCCGAGCTCCAGGGCATCGATGCGCCCCAGGATACGGGCGTACATCGCGTCGGGGTCGGGCAGCTCGCTCGCGTCGGCCGGCGCGCGGCCCGCGCCCTGATCGAGCTCGCGGCGGCAGGTCGCGCCCTCGGCGGCGTGCGACTCCAGCCGGGCGCGCCCGGCCTCGCTCAGAGCCTCCTCCGCGTACCACGGGATCGAGCGCAGCACCTCCGGCGGGCAGTCTACCCTGGCGCTCCGGGTCATCGGTGTCCCTCCGGCGCGCGTCGCATCCCGCCGCGCAGCCGGCGGCGGGCGCGCGACACGCGCGACTTGATCGTTCCCTCGGACACGCCCATGCGGCGCGCGATCTCGGCGTACTCGAGGCCGTCGACGAACGCGAGCTCGATCACCTGGCGCAGGTCGGGCGGGAGGCCGCCGAGCAGCTGCTCGACGCGCTCCAGCTCTGCGCGCGCGGCCACGTCGCGCTCCACGTCCTGCTCGTCGGGCACGGCGTGCAGGAACTCGACGTTGGTGGGCACGACCGCCTCGCGCTTGCCGCGCCGGCGATCCCTTGAGACACGCAGACACTTGAAGTGCGCGATCCCGAAGATCCAGCTCGAGACGCGCGAGCCGCCGCGGAAGGTGCCGGCGGAGCGCCAGACCTCGAAGAAGACGTCGGCGACGGTCTCCTCGGTCAGCGGCGCGTCGCGCAGGCGGCGCATGATGAACGCGAACACGCGCGGGTAGTAGCGATCGAAGAGCGCCCGGTGCGCCTCGCTGTCGGACTCGCAGACGCGGTCCAGCAGGCGGCGCTCCTCGGCATCGGTGGCATCGCGGGCCGGGCTCGTCGGGGTCGCCATTGCTGGTTGCGTCACCCTGCCCGCGCGGGGGGTTCCCTAGGGCAGGCCCGGCGCACCGCCACCGAGGTCGGGAGACGGCTCCACGGGCATACCTCCGCCCGCGCCGGGGGCACCACCCCCCAGGTCCGGCGGCGGCTCGCTGAGCACCGGCGGTCCGGCGCCGGTGTCGGGCAGCAGCGCCGGGGAGAGGCCGTCGGCCGCGCTGCAGTCCGCGGGGGACTCGCACGGGCCCACACCGGGGAAGCCCGGCGCGACCGGCGCGGCGCCGACCACGTCGGCGGGGCCGCTGGCGACGTCGATCGGCCCGAAGAGCGCCAGCACGGCGCCCGAGAGGAAGCTGTCGCCGGACGCGTCGCGCTCGCGCGCGTCGTCCGTCGCCGCGGTCGCGGCCTCGCGCGCGGGCTTCGCGCACGCGCCCGGCGGGGCCAGATCGGCCGCGAGGACGGGAGCGGCGTGCGCGACGAGGAGCGTGATCACCAGGGAGAGGGCCGGGCTGCGCATGATGGGGCGCAGTGTACCACCGGCGGGGTCAGCGCGGATCGCTCCAGTCCCAGCGAACGTAGATGCCGGTGACGTGCCGGCGAAAGTCGAAGACCTGCACGTTCGAGCGGTTCCTGCGGTAGCTGAAGCGCCCGATGAGCTTCAGGTCGGCGGGCAGCGGGCGCTCGAGCTCGATCGCCCAGCGCACGTCGTCCTCGCTGCGGTCGCGATCGCGCGCCGCGAAGCTCGAGGGGTGCCGGTACGCGCGGTGCTGGTAGCGTGCCGATAGCAGCGCCCGCAGCTCGAGCGGCAGGTCGGCGCGCAGCTCGGCGAGACCGCCGTTGCCCTCGAAGGAGTACTCGCGCCCCTCGGAGTCGAAGCGCTCGTGCGCGTAGCGCAGCTTCAGCACGCCACCCGCGAACGGCAGCGGCAGCGCGTGCTCTGCGCCCAGCTCCGCTCCCTTTCCGTCGCGATCGCGCAGCGCGGCCTCGTCGGTCGGGGTCACGGGCACGTCGGCGATCGGGAAGCGGTAGTCGCGCACGTACGCGCGCGCGAAGAGCTCGCTGCGTCCGGCCCCGCCGCCGTGGAAGACGGCGCCGCGCAGGTCGTGCGCGGCCAGGAAGCTGTCGTCGTCGACCCAGGCAAAGCCCGTGTCGTATTGCACGCGCGCGGCCCAGCTCGTACCGAGCTCGCGATCGAGCCAGAACGTGGCGGACGGGAAGTGCACGTCGAACTCGTCGAGCTCGTCGTGCATCCAGCCCGAGTAGCTCAGCGCCGCGCCCGCGCTCCAGGGATCGCGCTGGAGCAGGTAGCGCCCCGCGTGAACGCGCCAGGTCGCGCGCTGGTCGCGCTCCTGGCTGATCTCGAGCGGGAGCGGCACGTCGGTGCCCCGGAGCACGACGTTGTCGTCGCCCTCGCCGCCGATCTCGATCCAGGCCCAGCTCCGCGGCGTGCGCGGGCGCGACGGCGCGCCGTCGAGCTGCCGGCGCGCCCGCTGGGCCCAGGCCGTGCCCGCCCAGTCGTCGCTCACGCGCTGGAGCGCCTCGCGCGCGCGCTCGGTGTCGCCCAGCTCGCGCCAGGCCAGCGCGGCGTGGTACGAGGCCGCGGGCTCGACCTGCGCCGGGTCGATGCGCCGCGCGCGGTCGAGCTCGCGGGCCGCGCGGCGCCAGCTGCCCGCGTGCCAGGCCAGCATGCCGCGGTAGAAGCGCACCTCGGCATCGCTGTCGAGCGCGGCGCCGCCCGCGGCCAGCGCGGCGCTCGCCTCGTCGTGGCGCCCGAGGTGGTACAGGGCCATGCCCCGCACCCTGGCGCTGGCCGCGTCGACGGCGTCGGGGACCTGGGCGAGCGCCTGCTCGAAGCGCTCGGCCACGACCAGGCAGTAGCCCAGCGCAGCGCGCGCGTCGCGATCGATGGGCGCACCGGCGTCGTATGCCCGCAGCGCGGCGGCGCAGTCGCCCCCGGACACGACGTCGGCAGCGCGCGGCGTCGCCGGGAGCGCGAGCAGCGCCGCCAGCAGGCAGAGCACCCGCGCGTTCGTGGTCTGGACCCTCATGCGCGCGAGAGCCTGTCAGAGCCCCCGCGCCGGGTCAACGCGACGCGTCACCCGGGTGATCCCCGGCTGCGCTCTGCCGGTGCGCTGCGCAGCCCGCCTCAGCCGAGCGCCGCCGCTGCGCGGTCGACCTCGTCGGGGTCGGCCGACGTCGGCACCAGCATCGCCTCCTGGCAGCCCGTGCCCTCGAGCGCGTCGAGCAGCGCGCGCAGCTGCTCCGCGGAGCCCGCGAAGCCGGTGCCCGGCAGCAGCGACTCGACCTCGGCGGGATCCAGCCAGTTCAGGTAGCGCCGCAGGTGCCCGGTCAGCTGCTCGCGGGCGCCGGGTCCGAGCGCGTACCAGAAGCCGGTGGAGAGCACGGGCTCGCCGTCCCGCCCCGCGTCGCTCCACGCCTTGCGGAAGCCCTCGAATCCGGCGGCGACCTCGTCGACCGACGGTCCCCAGCTGAACCCGCACAGCCCGTCGGCCCAGGCCGCGGCGTGGCGCGCGGCGCGCGGGCCGAGCGCGCCGGCGAGGATCGGCGGCCCCCCGGGGCGCGCCGGCGACGGTCCCGTCGGGCTGGCGGCGCCGTCCACCACGCGCTCGCCGCTCCAGACGCCCCGCCAGCTGGCGACGCTGTCGGCGAGTGCGTCCATCCGGCGATGCGCCAGGTCGCGCGAGACCGCGCGATAGTCCTCCTCGCGCCCGCCGATGCCCACGCCGACCACGAGCCTGCCTCCACTGAGCACGTCGATGGTCGCGAGCTGCTTGGCCAGCAGCACCGGGTCGTGCAGCGTGCCGACCACGACCGTCATCGTCAGACGCACGCGCTCGGTCCAGGCCGCGCACGCCGCCATCGTGGTCAGCAGCTCCGGGTTGTCGAAGGCGATGCGCTCGCCGAACGCCAGACTCGAGAACGGTCCGGCATCGACGCGGCGACACCACTCGCGGATGCGCCCGCGGTCGAGGCCGGGCTCCATCACCGGCAGGGTCATGGCAACTTCCATGCGCGCAGGTTACCCCGGAAGCCGCCGATGCGTATCCTGTGGCGATGCGACGTGCCTTCCCGCTGCTGCTGGCCCTGGCGATCGTTGCGCTCTTCGGCTGGCGCGAGCTGTCGGATCGCCGCCTGCTCGACACGCCGTTCGAGCCCGATCCGTCGCGCGAGGTGGTGCTGCTGTCGACTGCGTGGTGCGGCTACTGCGCCGCCACGCGCGACTTCCTGCAGCGCAATGGCGTGGTCTTCGAGGAGCTCGACGTGGAGCGCAGCGAGCGGGGCCGCATGCTCTACCAGGCGCTGGGGCCCTCGGGCGTACCGATCCTGCTCGTCGACGGCGAGCCGATTCGCGGCATGAACCTGCGCGCGGTGGTCCGGGCGCTGGAGCGCGGCTGATCAGCGGCGCTTGAAGACCGGCTTGCGCTTCTCCGCGAAGGCGCGTGGACCCTCCTTCGAGTCCTCGCTGGCAAACACCGCCTGCCCGTAGTCGAGCTCGTGGCGCAGCGCCTGGTCGAGCTCCATGCCGTCGCACTCGTGCAGGGTGCGCGTGATCGCCTCGATCGCCAGGGGTCCGTTCTCGCAGATGACCGCGCCGATCTCGCGCGCCTTCTCGAGCGCCTGGCCGTCGGGCACCACATGGCCGATCAGACCGATCTCGAGCGCCTCGCGCGCGGTGATGTGCTTGCCGGTCAGCAGGATGTCCGCAGCGTGCGTGTACGGGATCTGGCGCGGCAGGCGAACGGCCGAGCCGCCCATCGGATAGAGCGACCAGCGCGCCTCCGAAACGCCGAAGCGCGCGCTCTCGCCCGCAACGCGGATCTCCATCGCCTGCAGGATCTCCGTGCCCCCGGCGATCGACACGCCCTCGACCGCCGCGATGATCGGCTTGGTCGGCCGGTAGTGCCGGAACAGCGCCTTCATCGAGATGTCCGGGTCCGCCGCCATGCGCGCCTGGACGTCGATCTCGGGGTCCTGGTTGCCCGCATCGCCCGCCATGCTCTTGAGGTCGGCGCCCGAGCAGAAGTTGCCCCCGGCTCCGGTCACCAGGATGCAGCGGATGTCCGGGTCCTCCGAGGCGCGCTGGTAGGCGTCGTACATCCGCACCAGCATCGCCCCCGTGAGTGCGTTGTAGCGCTCCGGACGATTCATGGTGATCGTCATCAGGTGGTTCTCGATCTCGACGATCGCGTCGGGCACGGCGGCTCCTCCGATCTGCTTTCTGGATCGACGGCCGGCTAGAATACCAGCATGGAACATCGAAGACTCGGAGGCTCCGACCTCGAGGTCAGCGTGGTCGGGCTGGGCTGCAACAACTTCGGCATGAAGATCGACCTGGACGCGACCCGGGCCGTGCTCGACGCCGCCATCGACGCGGGGATCACCCTGCTCGACACGGCCGACATGTACGGCGGGGGCAAGTCCGAGGAGTTCATGGGCGAGGCGCTCCAGGGCCGCCGGGAACGCGTGATCCTGGCCACGAAGTTCGGCGGGATGGCCTACGCGGCAGGCGCCAAGGAGCCCTGGGGCACGCGCGACTACATCATGCGCTGCGTCGAGGACAGCCTGAAGCGACTGAGGACCGACCGCATCGACCTGTACCAGATGCACTACCCCGACCCCGCGACGCCGATCGCCGAGACGCTCGCCACG
The DNA here is from genome assembly GCA_029261925.1 of Deltaproteobacteria bacterium. Lineage (GTDB taxonomy): Bacteria > Myxococcota_A > UBA9160 > SZUA-336 > SZUA-336 > JAGWBS01. The sequence goes on from JAJDAJ010000022.1 coordinate 40,361, forward strand.
CTCGACGAGCTGGTCCGTTCGGGCAAGGTGCGCTTCGTCGGCTGCTCGAACTTCAGCGGCGACCAGATCCGCGAGGCCATGGGCAGCGACGGCGCCCGCCTGATCTCGGCCCAGAACGAGTGGAGCCTGCTCAACCGCGAGGCCGAGAAGGACGTGATCCCCGCCTGCGACGAGCTCGGCCTGGGACAGCTGCCGTACTTCCCGCTCGCGAGCGGCGTGCTCACGGGCAAGTACCGCCGCGGCGAGTCGTTCGCGGCGGACTCGCGCCTGGCCACGATGTCGTACTTCGAGCACTTCGGCAGCGACGAGAACCTGGCGAAGGCCGATGCGCTGGCCGAGTTCGCACGCGAGCGCGGTCACGAGCTGCTGGAGCTGGCCTTCGGCTGGCTCGCGACGCAGCCGTCCGTCGGCTCGGTGATCGCGGGTGCGACCCGACCCGATCAGGTGCGCGCCAACGCCGCGGCGGCGGGCTGGGGCCTCGATGCCGACGAGCTCGCGCAGGTGGACCGGATCCTCGCGTCGAGCTGAGCCGGGCCGTGGCCGAGCTCTGCTTCAACACCATGAATCATTCCGCGTGGTTCGGGATCCGCTCGGACCTCGAAGCGCAGGCGCGCGCGGCGGCGGCCGCGGGCTTCCGCTGGTTCGGCCCCGACGTCTTCTCGATCGAGCAGCACGGCGACCCGGAGCGCCTGGCCGCTCACATCGAGGCCGCCGGTCTGCGCTGCTTCGAGGTCGCGGCGCTGACGATCGACGCCAGCCCGCTCGACGCGCAGCTCGACGCGCTGGAGCGCGCCGTGCGCGCGCTGCGTCCCTCCTGGGTGCTGACCAACGTGGACGTGCCGCCCGACGTCGCGGCGGAGCCATTGCGCCGCGCCGCCGACCGCCTCGGAGAGGCGGGCGCGCGGCTGGCGATCGAGTTCCTGCCCTTCACCGCGGCGCGCAGCATCGGCGACGCGCTCGAGGCGATCGACCGCGCGGGGCTCGGAGATCGCGCGGGCATGCTCCTGGACACCTGGCACTTCTTCAACGGCCCCGACGACTGGCGGGACCTGGAGGAGCTGCCGCTGGAGCGTATCGCCTACCTGCAGCTCGACGACCACGTGATGCCGGCCGCCGAGCCGCTGCACGAGTCCACCGTGCACGACCGGGTCATGCCCGGCGAGGGAAGCTTCGACCTCCCGCGCGTCGCCGCGACGCTGCGCGACAAGGGGTTCGACGGGATGATCAGCGTGGAGATCCTGTCGCGCAGCTGGCGCGAGGGGGATCTCGACGCCTTCGCGCGAGCCTGCCACGAAAGCTCGGCGCGCTTCTGGCCCGGGGCCTCCTAGCAGGCCGCTGAAGAACCCACTCCCGTCGCCCCGCGGCGTCCTCGGCCCGATGTCCGCGTTGCGAAACCTCGCCGTAGAAGCACTACGCCTGCGGTTTCGCGCCTCGACCTCGGCCCGATTCCGCTCGCGTAGCTCGGTCCGGGATTCTTCAGCAGCCTGCTAGCCCCTCCTCCCGGCCCAGCGTATATTCCGCACCGCCTGCCCGCCGGGGCCGCAGGAGTGAGCCGCGCAGATGGGTCTCGATGCCTGGATCACGGTCGCGACCATCGCCGGGGTGATGGTCCTGCTGGCGTTCACGCGCCTGACGCCCTGGCTGGTGCTCTTCGGCGGCCTCGCCGTGCTCCTGAGCTGCGGGGTGATCGACGAGGCCGGCGTGCTGGCGGGCTTCGGGAACGCCGGCATGGTCACCGTCGGCGTGCTCTACGCCGTGGCCGCGGGCCTGCGCGAGACCGGAGCCATGACGTGGGCCGCGCAGCCGCTGCTCGGCCGGCCGCGCAGCACCGCGTCGGCCACGCTGCGCATCGCGGCTCCGGTCGCGCTGCTGAGCGCGTTCATGAACAACACGCCCCTGGTCGCGATCATGATGCCCGTGGTCCACGACTGGGCGCGCAAGCACGGGATCGCGATCTCGAAGCTGATGATCCCGCTCTCGTACGCCTCGATCATGGGCGGGGCCTGCACGCTGATCGGCACCAGCACGATCCTCGTCGTCAACGGTCTCATGACCGAGCAGCTCGGGCGCAGCCTAGGGATGTTCGAGATCGCGGGCATCGGGCTGCCCGCGGCCCTGGTCGGAATGGTCTACCTGCTGACGGTCGGTCGCTGGCTGCTGCCCGACCGCGCGCCTGCGATCAGCACGACCGACGACCTGCGCGAGTACGTCGTCGAGATGCTGGTGCCCCCCGGCAGCCCGCTCGCCGGGCGCACGATCGAGGACGCCGGCCTGCGCCAGCTGCCCGGGCTCTACCTGATGGAGATCGACCGCGACGGCCAGATCATGGCCGCGGTCTCGCCGAACGTGGCCCTGCGGGAGCGCGATCGCCTGATGTTCGCCGGCGTGGTGGAGTCGGTGGTCGACCTGCGGCGGATCCGCGGGCTCGAGCCCGCCACCGACCAGGTGTTCAAGCTCGACGCCGAGCACGTCAACCGCAGCCTGGTCGAGGCGGTGGTCTCCGAGGCCTGCCCGATCGTGGGCATGACCATCCGCGAGGGCCAGTTCCGCACGCGCTACAACGCCGCCGTGATCGCGGTGGCGCGCGGGGGCGAGCGGGTGACCCAGAAGATCGGCGACATCGTGCTGCAGGCGGGTGACACGCTCCTGCTCGAGACGCGCGCCTCGTTCGCCAACCAGCACCGGAACAGCCGCGACTTCTTCCTGGTCTCGACCGTCGACGAGTACGTGCCGGTCCGGCACGAGCGCGCCTGGCTGGCGCTCGCGATCCTCGCCGGCATGGTGGCGCTGGTCACGACCGGCACCGCGAGCATGCTGCACGCCTCGATGCTCGCGGCGGGCGCGATGATCGCGCTGCGCTGCGTCGGGGCGGCGGGCGCCATGCGCAGCATCGACTGGCCGGTGATGGCCGTGATCACGGCCGCCTTCGGCATCGGCCGCGCCATGGACGAGTCCGGGGCGGCGCTGTCCATCACCCGCTGGATGATCGGCCTGGTCGGCAGCGATCCGCAGCTGATCCTGGCGATCCTCACGGGCCTGACCATGCTGTTCACGAACGTGATGAATGCCAACGCCGCCGCGGTGCTGATGTTCCCGATCGGCGTGCAGACGGCGACGCAGCTCGGGGCGACCGGGCCACCGCTCGCGACCCTGCCCTTCGTCATGGGCATCCTGTTCGGGGCCACCGCGAGCTACGCCACGCCGATCGGCTATCAGACCAACCTGATGGTGATGGGCCCGGGCGGCTACCGCTTCTCCGACTACCTGCGCGTGGGGCTGCCGCTGAGCCTGGCGCTCTGGGTCCTCGCGGTGCTGCTGATCCCGCGCATCTGGCCGTTCTGACGCCGGGGCTGCGGCCTAGTCTCGCGGGCCAGTGCCGCCGCGCGGTCCCATGAGGCGCCGGTGCAGGAGCCTCGACTCGTCGGCCGAGCGCTCGAGCACCAGCGAGGCCGGTCCGGCCAGCAGCTCGGCCTCGCGCTCGCGCACCTGCTCGATGCTGAGCGACGGCACCTCGTAGCCCGACGTCAGCGCCATCACCCAGCGCGCCACGTGCCCGCCCGCCACGCTCCAGATCTCTCCGCTGAGCGTGCAGGCCTCGTGAGCGAGCCAGGCGACGACCGGCGACACCTGCTCCACGTCGAGCCGGCGCGCCCAGGCGTCGGGCGCAGCGGAGCGCCACGAAGGCGGCGCCACGCGCGACTGCCGCGCCATCGGCGTGTAGGCGAGCGGCGCCACGGCGTTGACCTGGATGCCGGCGTCCGCACCCTCGAGCGCGAGGCTGCGCGTGAGCCCCCAGAGGCCGGCCTTGGCGGCCGCGTAGGCCGAGGACCCGGCGGTGCCGAGCAGACCGGAGTTCGACGTGGTCGAGACCACGCGCCCGTAGCGCCGTCGCAGCATGCCGGGCCACGCCGCGCGGGTGACCAGGAAAGCACCGCGGAGATTCACGGCGATCGCCCGGTCGAAGACCTCGACGGCCATCTCGCCGATGTCGCTGGCCGCCAGCAGACCCGCATTGTTCACCACGATGTCGAGCCGACCGAAGCGCTCGATCGCGGCGTCGACCAGACTCTGCGCCCCGTGCTCGAGCGAGACGTCGGCGGCGACCGCGAAGGCGCGCCCGCCGGCGTGCCGGATCCCGTCGGCCACCGCCTCCGCCGGCGCGGAACGCTCCGACGCGGGCGCGGGCAGATCGTTGACGACGACCGCGGCGCCGCGCGACGCGAGCAGGCGCGCGTGCGCTCGCCCGAGCCCGCTGCCCGCGCCCGTGACGACCGCCACCCTGCCGTCGAAGCGCAGCTCCTCGGCGCTCACGCCGGTGGCCCTCCCAGGCTCACGCGGGTCGCCCCCCGCGCCCGGTCCGGAGGTCCCCCGACCCGTACCCGATTGCGCAGCCCATCCGCGGCCATTGTACGCCGCGCCCCGGGCGATCGGGAGCCGCGTCAGGCGTCGTTCTGGAGCGTGTGGCCGAACGAGGTCCCCTGCGGCTGCGAGGACAGCTCGAGCCAGCGCCTCTCGCGCTCGCCGTGCACGCGGACCACGACTGCGGTCGCGTCGCTGGAGGGGGCACCCCGGTGCGCGGCACTGACGATCCGGCTCGCGAGCAGCGGCGGCGTGAGCTCGCCCGCCACGCGCACGAGCGCTGGATCCTGCACGACCTGCTCCGCGCCGTCGGTGCACAGGATCACGGTGTCGCCGGGCTCGAGCGGGACCGAGAAGACCTCGAAGTGGTCCGACGCCGGAGCGTCGCCCTCGACCGCGTCGGTCAGCTCGTGATCCACCGTGAGCTGGTGCGCGCGCCGCCCCCGCACCAGGTACGCGCGGCTGTCGCCGCGGTGGCCGATCACGCCGACGTCGCCGCGCGCCAGCAGCAGGGTCACGGTCGTGGCCAGGCCGCGCAGCTCCGGATCCGTTCGCTCGGCCTCGACCACCGCATCCATCGCATAGGGCAGGGCTCGCTCGACGACCGCGCGTGCGACCCGCTCGGCGCGCAGGTCGAGGTCGTCGCCGGCTCGCTCCACGAACTCCTCGAGGGCGTCGCTCGCGACCCGCGCCGCGATCTCGCCCGCGGGCGTGCCGCTCGCGCCATCGCAGACGACGTACAGGCCCAGGCCCTGCTCCGCCAGGAAGGCATCCTCGTTGTGGAGGCCCTGGCCTCCCGCCCGCGTGGCGCCCGACCCCTCGATCCCCATGCCCACCTCCTGCAGTGAGCGCGCGAGTCGACGCACCCGCGCGCCGGGCCGCCTCCGAGGGTCGCGCCCCGGCCGTCGATGTCAATCACCGCGCCGCCGCAGCGTGCACGAGTGGGCATCGGAGGCGCGTGGATGCCGCCGTGTCGCGTCGCGGGGCGGCGAGGACGATCGGCGGGGGCCCCTGCTAGGATGCGCCCATGCACTTCGGGCTCGACGAGGATCAGGTACTGCTGCAGGAGACGCTGCGCGACTTCGCGGCCAAGACGCTGGCGGGCTCGCGACTGCGCGACGTGTTCGAGTCGGGCGAGGGCTTCGACGCCGACGTCTGGAGCGGCGCGGCCGACGTCGGCCTGACGGGACTGTGCATCCCGGAGCGCTACGGCGGCGCCGAGCTCGGCGTGCTCGAGCTGGCGCTGGCATTCGAGATCCTCGGCGAGGCCGCGGTGCCCGGGCCGTTCCTCTCGCACGCGCTCGCGGGCCTGGCGCTGACGCTCGGTGGCGACGACGCGCAGCGCGAGCGCTGGCTGCCGCGCATCGCCTCGGGCGAGTGCACCGCCACGCTGGCGCTCCTCGAGCCCGACGGCGGCTGGGAGCCGTCGAGCTGGAGCGTCGAGGCGCGCGACGGGCGCCTCGACGGGGTGAAGGACTTCGTGGAGGCCGGCGCGCGCGCCGGGCTGATCGTGGTCGGAACGCGGGGCGGCGGCCTGGCGCTGATCGATCGCGCGGCCGGCGGCGCCGCGACCGAGCCGATCGACGGAGTGGACCGCACGCGCGGCCTGTCGCGCCTGCGGCTGGAGGGCGCGGCGGTCGAGCCACTCGGAGGCGGCGACGCGCTCACCGCGCGCGTCCTCGACGCTGGCCGCATCCTGCTGGCCGCGGATGCACTCGGTGCTGCCTGGCAGCTGCTCCAGACCACCGTCGAGTACACCCGGACGCGCGAGCAGTTCGGCATGCCGATCGCGCAGTTCCAGGCAGTCAAGCACCAGCTGGCGAACCTGGCGCTCGAGCTGGAGCCGGCGCGCGGACTCTTCTGGTACGCCGGGCATGCCTTCGATGCCCTGCCCGACGAGGCGCCGCGCGCCGCGGCGATCGCCAAGGCGCACCTGACCGATCGTGCGGTCGACACGGCGCGACTCTGCGTGGAGCTCCACGGCGGCATCGGGTTCACCTGGGACTCCGACGTGCAGATCCGGGTCAAGCGCTGCATGTTCGATCGAATGTGGCTCGGCGGTCCCGACGCGCACCTCGAGCGCATCGCCGAGCTCGGAGGCTGGTGATGGATCTGAGCTTCGGACCCGAGCACGAGACCTTCCGCAAGGAGGTCCGCAGCTTCGTCGAGCAGAGCTGGCCGCCGCGCGGTGCGGACCTGGAGCTGCCGCTAGCCGAGCAGGAGGCCCGCTTTCGCGAGCACGCGGTCGAGCGCGGCTACCTGTACCGCAGCATCCCGCAGCGCTACGGCGGCTCGGAGCAGCCCTTCGACGCGCTGCGCGAGGCGATCGTCGCCGAGGAGTTCGACCGTGGCAAGACGCCCTGGCGGCTGGGCGGCCAGGGCGTGGGCATGATCGTCCCCACCCTGCTCGAGGTCGGAGAGGAGTGGCAGCGCGAGAAGTTCATTCCCCCGACCCTGCGCGGCGACATGGTCTGGTGTCAGGGCTACAGCGAGCCCGGCGCCGGCAGCGACCTGGCCTCGCTGCGCAGCACCGCGCGCCTCGAGGGCGATGAGTGGATCATCGACGGCCACAAGATCTGGACCAGCGATGCCAGCGACGCGCAGTACATGTTCGGCCTGTTCCGCACCGAGCCCGACGCGTCCAAGCACGGCGGGATCTCCTACCTGCTGCTCGAGATGGACCAGCCCGGCATCGAGGTGCGTCCACTGCGCCAGCTGACCGGGGCACTGGACTTCTGCGAGGTCTTCCTCGACGGCGCGCGCGCGCCCGCGGACTGGATCGTCGGCTCTCGCGGCCAGGGCTGGCAGGTGACCCGCGTCAACCTCAAGCACGAGCGCAACCTGGGCGGCGGTCCCGCCATGCGCAATCTCTTCCGGTCCCTGCTGGAGCTGGCCCGCCGCCAGTCGATCGAAGGGCGGCCGGCGATCGAGGACCCCGTGGTCCGCCGGCGCCTGGCGTCGATCGACTGCTACGTGCGCTGCGTGGAGACCACGCACATGCGCCAGCTCAGCGCCGTTTCGCGCGGCGAGGAGGAGAGCGTCGCGCTGCCGATGATGATGAACAAGCTCTTCCAGACGGATCTGCGCGAGCGCATCTTCCGGCTCGCCTACGACCTGCTCGACGCCGACGGCCTGCGCAACCCGGCGGCCGAGGATCTGGCCACCTGGCGCAACCACACGGGCACGAACACGGGCTGGGTGGAGCAGTACCTGTTCTGCCTGTCCGGCCCGATCGCGGCAGGATCCTCGAACATCCAGCGCAACGTGATCGGCGAGCGCGGGCTCGGGCTGCCGCGGGACATCCGGCCTCCTTCCAGCTGAGGTCGGTCCCGGGCCGCTGCGAGCGGGCGGATTTCCATCAGGGCCCGGGTCCCCTCCCTCCGCTCGCTTTGCTCGCTCCGGTCGACCCGAGGTCCCTGCTGGAAATCCGCCCGCTCGCAGCTCCTCCGAGATTCCGGGGGCTGGTGGGGGCGCGGTGGTCAGTCGGTCTGGAGCGGTCAGAAGTCGAGGGGCAGGCCGATGTGGTGCTGGTAGATGCGGTCGCGGTGCTCGAGGAGCGCGGGGTCGAGGACCTCGAGGATCGCGGGGTCGGTCTCGGTGTACATGCGGCGCAGGCCGCGCGACATCGGACAGAGGTCCTGCGGCAGCGGAGCGAAGAGCGCGGCGAAGGCGGCCCAGAAGACGTCGGCCGCGGTCAGGGCATCGCCGACCAGGTAGCTCGAGCCGCTGCGCTTCCGGGCCCGGAGCTCGTCGGCGAGCCAGGCGAGCGTGCGGATCACGCGCTCCCGCGCCGCCGGGACCCTCGCCGGATCGTGGCCGTACTTGCGGCAGAAGTGGCGGGTCTGCTCGCGCCCGGGTCCCTCGGACTGCCGAGCGAGCTGCGCGTCGAGCATGGTCAGGCGGCGCGACCAGCCCAGACCGTCGCGACCGCTGATCTCGCGGCAGATGCCCAGCGTCCACGCGCGCGCGCGCGGATCGGCGGGGAGCAGCGCGGGATCGGGCGCGAGGCGCTCGGCGAGCAGGACGATCTCGCTCATGCGCACCTGGGGCGGCTCGTCGTTCCAGACGGCGACAGGCGCAGCGGTCTGCCCGGTCCAGTCGCGCAGCGCGCCGTCCTCGGAGCCGGCGACCTGCGCCACGGGCAGGTAGTCGAGGCTCTTGATGCGGAGCAGACCCTTCGCGGTCTCGCTCCAGGGGCCGGGACCACCGGCGGTCAGCACCACGCGCAGTCCGGGGGCGGCGCGTCCCTCCTCGACGCCGGCGTACTCCACGCCGCTACCCGCTCGCGCGGGAGACGATGCCGTCGCTCTCGAGGCGCGCGATGGCGTCGTCGTCGTAGCCGAGCTCGCGCAGCACCGCCTCGGTGTGCTGGCCGAGCAGGCACGCGGGGCGCGCTCCGGCCGGCGTGCGCGACAGCTCGAAGAGCGGTCCGAGACGACGGTGGCGGCCGAAGCTCGGGTGCTCGACCTCGGCCAGCATGCCGGCCTCGCGCGTGACCGGGTCGTCCATGACCGCGCGCGCGATGGGACCCTGCGCGACCTCGACGCAGCCCACGTCGGCGCTCGTGAAGTGCCGCTCCCACTCGGCAGCGGGGCGGGTGCGCAGGACGCCCGCCAGCAGCTCCGCGAGCTCGGCGTCGTGGCGCTCCCGCGCGGCGGCGTCGGCGAAGCGCGGATCGCTGGCCAGGTCCAGCTCGGGCGCGAGCGCCGCGCACAGGTCGTCCCACTCCCCTGGCTGCGGCGCGGCCAGGAAGGCCCAGCCGTCCGCGGTCTCGTACAGCCGGTACAGCGCCCCGAGTCCGAGCAGCTCGGCGTCCACCCGCCTCGGATCGCGCCGTCCCTCGTGGTCGAAGCACTCCTGCGACACCGCGTACGCGCTGGTGCAGAGCATCGAGGTCAGCATCTCCTGCGCCTCGCCCGTGCGCTCGCGTGCGACCAGGCCCAGGAGTAGCGCGGTGGCCACACCCAGCGCGGCACAGCCGTCGGCGTTTCCCGGCGACTGGGCGGCGCTGGCCATGCGGATCGACGCGGGCTTGATCTCGTCGAGCGTCAGGTCCGGACCTCCGGGAACCGACGAGCCGGCGTTGAGCCAGCCGATGCCCGAGCCCGCGCCGATGGTGGGCGCGAACGCGGGCTTGCGGCCGCACGGGCCGTCGACGCCGTAGCCCGGCGCATTCAGGTAGACCACGTTCGGGTTGAGCCGCCGCAGCGACGCGTAGTCCAGACCGAGCTTCTCCGCGACGCCGGCGCGGTAGCTCACCATCACCAGATCGCAGCCGCGCGCGATGCGCTCGACGATCTCGCGGCCCTCGGGCGTGTGCGCGTCGACGGCGACGCTCTCCTTGCCCTGGAGCGACTTGACCGCCCCTGCGTCGGGATAGCCCATGAGCAGGCGCATCGGCTCGCCCGACAGCGGCTCGACCTTGATCACCCGCGCGCCGAGGTCCGCCAGGATCGCCGGGCCGTACGGCGCTGCGTAGAACAGGCCCAGGTCGAGCACGGTCACGCCCTGGAGCGGCAGCCGGCCCTCCGCCTCGCCGCCCGCCTCCGGCGACCTGGGCGATCCCGAGCGCAGCGCCTCCTCGAGGGCGTCGCGGTCGGCGTCGAGCGCGGGCGCGGGGCCGCGCACCTCGCCCGGCGTCGCGGACATGCGCACCATCGGCGCGAGCTGCCGCGTCGGCCCGACCTGCGGATCGTCGAGCTCGATCACGTGTCCGTTGTGCTGCATCTGCGGATGATCGAGCAGCTCGCGCACGGAGCGGTAGACCTCCGCCCAGACGTCGGGCTCGCGCTCGAAGGCCTGCTGCCACTCGGCGACGGTCTTGCGCCGCGCGGCCTCCAGCATCATCTCCCAGAAGCGCTCGCGCCTGTCCTCCTCGGCGAACTCGGGCGCGCTCGACCACTCGGGGTCGTCGCGCATCCAGTCGAGCTCGAGCGCACGCATGAACGCCTCGAAGAGGTGCGGCGAGGTCTGCGAGAACTGCAGCCAGCGCCCGTCGCGGCTCAGGCAGACGAGCAGGCGGAACGCGAAGCTCTGGTTCGGCACGCCGCGCGGCGAGTACGGCGGCGCGGCCTCGAAGGCGTCCGGGTAGCGCTCCGCGACCAGGCGCAGGAACCAGTCCCACGGGTCGTGCGCGGCGATGCCCTGCACCAGCGAGGTCTCCACGCGCTGCCCCGGCCCGCCGCGCTCGCGCACGTAGAGCGCCGACAGGATCCCCTGCAGACCGGTCTGCGCGGCGCTGAAGCTGCAGTACGGCACCGAGCAGAATGCCGGGCCGGGCCGCGGGGCCGCCCCCGCCACCTGCGTGAAGCCGCCGAGCTTCGCCATGACCAGGCCCTCGTAGCCCTTCAGGTCGCGGTAGGGGCCGCGACTGCCGAAGCCGCTGACCGAGGCGTAGATCAGACCGGGGTTCGCCGCCGCGAGCGCGTCGTAGCCGAGACCCAGGCGTCCGGCGACGCCCGGCCGGAAGGTCTCGACGAGCACGTCGCTGCGCAGCGCCAGCTCGCGCGCGCGCACGGCGTCGCGCCCGTCGTGCAGGTCGAGCACGACGCTGCGCTTGCCGCGCCCCCAGCTCACCCAGGCGGGCTGCTCGCGCAGCGGCGAGCCCCCGGGCGGCTCCACGCACCAGACCTCCGCGCCGTAGTCGGCGAGAAGCTGCGTGATCAGCGCGCTCGTGAACCCCTGACCCAGGTCGAGCACCCGCAGACCGCCGAGTGCGCGGCTCACGGCGCGCACCTCTTGCGTGCGCGGTCGCCACGCCGGGCACGATCCGGCTGCGCGGGAGGCACCCTCACCGGTCCCGGCTCAGGCCTCGAAGCCGAAGACGCGCGCGGCGTTGCCGCCGAGGATGGCGCGCTTCTCGGCATCGCTCACGCCGTCGAGCTGGCGCGCACAGACCTCGTGCGACGACGGCCAGGTGCCCTCGGGGTGCGGATAGTCGCTGCCCCACATGAGTGGCTCGACGCCCGTCCACTGCCGGTTGGACACGGCCACGGGATCGTTCTGGAAGGTGACGTGCGCCTGGCGCCGGATCAGCTCGCTGGGCCTGAGCGAGAGCTTGGGGCTCGCCCACATGTGGTGCTTCTCGTAGATCTCGTCGGCCTGGGTCATCACCCAGGCCAGCCAGGAGCCGCCGGTCTCGACCGTCACGATGCGTAGCCCCGGAAAGCGGTCGAGCACACCACCGGCCGAGAAGTACAGCAGCACGTGCGCACCATCGAGCTGCGCGCCGAGCAGGTAGTTGATCACCGCACCGCCCGGTCCGCGCTCGACGCGCGGCTCGTGGCCGCTGCCCGCGTGGAACGTGAGCGGCAGCTCGAGCTCCTGGACCAGCCCCCAGAAGACGTCGTAGTCCGGGTCGTTGTAGGGGCGTGTCGGCATCTGCGCCGGCAGGAAGAGGCAGCGCAGACCCTGGTCCTTGACGCGCTTGGCCTCGCTGCAGGCGGCGTCGATGTCGAGCATCGGCACGATGGCCGCGACCGCGAAGCGATCCGGGTGGCCATTGAAGGTCTCGGCGGCCCAGTCGTTGTAGGCGCGGGACAGCGCCATCTGCAGCTCGGGGTCGGGTGTCGAGAAGCTCGACTGCAGCGACAGCGTGGGGAAGACGACCTCTGCCGAGATGCCGTCTCGATCCTGGTCGCGGATGCGCAGCGCGGGATCCCAGCCACCGGCCTGCGCGCGCTCGAGCGCCTCACCCTGCAGCTCCACACGACCTGCCGGCAGCTTCCGGGGGCGCAGGCCCTCGACCAGCATCGAGGGCACGCCGTCGACATCCTCGATGCGCGGCGCCCGGTCCCGCAGCGCGGCGGGCATCCGCTCGGCAAAGAGCTCCGGGGGCTCGTTGACGTGGGAGTCCGCCGAGAGGAAGCGGAATCCGTCCAGACCCTGGCCCTGGGGGGCCTGTTCCCGTGTCGCGTCGGCCATCTGCGCTCCTCCGCCCGTGCGCCCGGCGGGGGCGCCGCGAGCTCCGCCAGGATACTCCTGGCACGAATTCAAGTATATACTGGGATCATGGACGTCCCGGGGCCGGGCGTCAACCGAAAACCAGCCACTGCTTGGATGTTGAAGGACCAGCGGGAGGGCGCATGCCGGTCCGGGATTCCCTGTCGCCGCGGCGTCGGCCGCGCCAGAAGCGCGCGGTCGAGACGGTGGAGCGCATCCTCGACACCACCGCCGAGCTGCTCGACGAGGTGGGCTTCGAGAGGCTGACGACCAACGCCGTGGCCGAGCGCAGCGGGATCAACGTCGCATCGCTCTACGGCTACTTCCCCAACAAGTTCGCGATCCTGGCGGCGCTCTGGGAGCGCGCGGGCCGCGAGCAGCGCGCCTTCCTGGAGCGCGCGCTGGCAGAGACCGGCGACGAGACCGATCTGATCGAGGTCCTGCGTCGCTCGCTGATCGCCTTCAACGAGCTGGCTCTGCGCGAGCCGGGGCACGCCGAGCTCGCCGAGGCCATGCGCTCGGCGCCCGAGCTGGCGGAGCTCTGGGAGGCCGAGAGGCGCCAGGCGGTCGCCCAGCTCGCGCGCCTGCTGCGCTCGCGGCCCGACTTCGAGATCACGCGCGCCCAGACCGAGCGCATCGCGCCGGTGCTGATCGAGGCGACGTCGGGCGTGTCGCGCCTGCTGCGCTCGTCGTCGCCGCGCCGGCGCCTCCAGTACGTGCGCGAGCTCGAGCGCATGCTGAGCGCCTACATGGAGACCTACCGGGTCCCGGCCGACTAGCCCGGCGGCTCCCCGCCCAGAAGGCCACGCGCGTACTCGTCGTAGTGCCGGCGATCCACGTACATGTGCAGCCCGCCGGTGAACATGTCGCGAAAGCAGCGCTGTACCAGGCTCGGGTTGCGCAGGCCCTGGCTGCCGGCGTGGCGGTACGCGAAGAGCGTCGCGTCCTCGCAGACCTCGGTCATGTAGGCCACCGCGGCGAAGATCTCCTGCGTGTCCCCGGGACCGGCGCGGTCGCGGCTGGCGAGCTTCTCGACCAGGCGCCCGAAGAGCTCGTGCACCAGCAGCCGGACCGAGCGCACGGCGAGCGTCTTCTGACCCAGCTGGCGCTGGAAGGACTGCTGGTCGCGCAGCGGCGGCGCCCCCATGCGCGCGCGCCCGCTCTCGGCGATGCCCTGGATCTCGTCGAGCGCGCGCTGCGCCACGCCCAGGCCCCAGCCCGCGTGACCGATACCCGCGAGCGCGATCGGGCCGAGCCGGAAGAGCGCGCCCCCGTGATGCACCTCGGGGCGGAAGATCGGGAAGGTCCAGCCCGCCTCGACGAGCTGCTCGGTGACCTCGTAGTCGAAGCTCCCCGTGCCGCGCAGGCCCATCACGTCCCAGCCGTCGAGCAGGCGGATGCCGTCGCGCGGCACGAAGAAGCACAGGTACGCCGGTACGCCCTCGTCGATCATCTCCGGCTGGCCGTCGGGACCCAGGAGCATGCCCCCGCCGCCCGCGTGCGTGGCGTGGCCGATGCCGCTGCCGAACTGGAAGCGACCGCTCACCCGGTAGGCGCCGCCCTGGCGCGAGATCGAGGCGAACGGGCTGAACTGACCGGCAATCGATCCCCGCTCCGTGCCGACGATCGCGCGCGCCGCGTCCTCGTCGAGGAACGCCACGTACGAGGTGGCGCTGGCGTTCGCCATCAGCGACCAGCCGACCGATCCGTCTGCATACGCCAGCTCCTCGAAGACGTCGAGAAGCTCCGAGGGCCCGGCCTCGAGACCGCCGAGCGACGCCGGGACCATCACGTGGAAGAACCGCTCGCGGGCGAACGCGTCCACCAGCGGCTTGGTCATGCTCAGCTCGCGATCGGTGGCGTCGGCCTCGTCCTCGATGAGCGGGCGCAGGGCGCGGGCCCGCGACAGGAGATCGGTCTGTGACATCGCGGCCACTCTAACAACGCGCTCGCGAGCCCGCAGGACCGCGACCGCGCGCGTGTCCGGCGTCACAGAGCGGCCTCCGATCTGCCCCTAGAGTCCCGTTTGCCGAATCGTTCCTTGGAGGGAGACGAATGAAGCGGTTGCTCTCACTGGCGCTCGCGGTGATTCCCGCGCTCGCCGCGGCCCAGGAGCCCGGAGACAGCATCGTCCGGGTCGCGCTCGACCCGGACGGGGCGCCCGCACGAGCGGTCATGCTGCTGGATCAGCATGGACCGCTCGCGTGGGCCCCGGTTCCCGACCTCTGCGAGCGGGACGCCTGCATCCTGCGCCTCGAGGTCGAGCTGCCCTCGGGAAACGTCTGGGCGGTGGCCGTCAACGACGCGGGCGCCAGCCCGCCCTCGAACGTGCGCAGCGGCGGCAGCTACCCGACCGTCTACGAGCTGTCCGACATCAACGGGGACGGCAGGGTCGACGTGATCGACCTGCTACAGCTCAGCCGCAGCCTGCATGCCGGCGCCCCGGGCGACAGCAACCAGGACGGCTCGGTGGACGTGGGTGACATCCTGACCACGAGCGGGGCCGTCTTCGCACCCGGGCAGCAGCTCTCGGCCGACGCGAATCGCGACGGCCGGGTCGACGTCGCCGACGTGCTCTTCATCAGCCGCAGCATCTTCGGCGAGCAGGGCGACGATCCGGCCGACGTCAATCTCGACGGTCGGGTCGACGTGAGCGACGTGCTGATGCTGTCGCGCATGATCTCGGCGGAAGCTCCCTGAGGCCGGCCGCCAGGGGACGCCTTGGCGTCCCCTGGCGGTCACGTCGCCGCGCCGAGCCGGCGCCAGGGCGCGGGCCAGCGGCTGCAGTACGCCCGGGCCCCGAAGATCTTCGCGTTCGGCCCCAGGATGTCGCCCACGTTGCAGGCGCCGTCGTCGTTCGCGTCGCAGAGCGGGCCGATCCGGAATCCTCCGGCGACCGACCTACTCCCGTCGAGCTCCGGAGCTTCCCCGGAGAGCAGCAATCAGGCACAATGCCGCGGGGTTACGCAGGGAATCGAGATGCGCATCGCATGCCTGGTCCTGGGACTCGCGCTGGCCGCTGCGCTGCCGGTGCGGTCCGAGGAGGTCACCCTGACCGTGCGCCAGCAGGCGCCCGGCTCGGACCTCTGGGACCTCTCGGTGCAGACCGACACCGACCTGGCCCTGATCCGGGTGACCGCGACCGACGCGATCGACTGGACCCTCGATCCCAACCACGTGGACGCGCTCACCAGCTTCGCCGGAGACATCGGCTTCGGCGGGCTGACCGTCGAGATGCGCCCGGTCGGCGCCGCCTTCCCGGGCAACGCCGAGACCCCGCTGGGCATCCTGCAGGCGGATTCGCCGGGAACGCCGATCACGCTGCTGCTCGCGAACCAGGCCGGGCAGGTCGCCGACGTGCAGTTCAACGACCTGACCCCGCTGGCGACCACGCAGAGCGTGAGCGCCGGCGCGTGGAGCGTGACGCTCGACCTCTCTGGGAGCGAGGTGACCAGCGTGATCCCGGTGGCCGGCCTTCCCCAGGTCACGAGCGACGTGACGGGCAGCCTGGTGCTCGCGTTCCCCGGCTGGAGCGACGGTGAGATCGGCGCCACCAAGGGACAGCTGCTCTCGGGCCAGCTCTTCTACCTGCTGCTCTGGAACGGCCCCGACTACCTGCTCGACTTCGACGTGCAGCTCGCGCTCGCCGGCGGCAGCGGGAGCTTCGACGCGGAGGGGCTCCGCCTCGATGGCGAGACGCGCTGGCAGGAGGGGGGAGAGGCGAAGTGCGCGGGCTCCGGCTGCGGCGCCGGCCAGCTGCCCCCGGAGGGGCCCTCGGCGCTGACGCGCCTGTCGCGCGTGCGCCTGGCCCCGATCGCGTTCGCGAACGGCGTGCCGGGTCCCTTCGTGGTCTCGATCTCGACCCGCATCGATCACCGCGTCGAGACCGTGGTGCAGGGCTTCGACCTGCTCGGCACCGAGATCTCGCGGCAGTTCAGCATTCCGGTCTGCGGCAACCAGGTCGTGGATCCGGGCGAGGACTGCGACGACGGCGGCACCCAGGGCGGCGACGGCTGCTCGGCGACCTGCGCCGACGAGGATCCCGACCGCGACGGCGTGCCCGACGGCCAGGACAACTGCCCGTCGGACCGCAATGCCGACCAGGCCGATACCGACGGCGACCAGACCGGCGATGCCTGCGACGATGACCTCGACGGCGATCAGCTGATCAACCTCCTGGACCTGGATCGAGACGGCGACGGCGTGCTCGACTTCCTCGACAACTGCATCGAGGTCCCCAACTTCGCCCAGCTCGACAGCTTCGGCCTGTTCGGGCTGGGTGACGCCTGCGACTTCGACCTTCCGGTCGATTGCTCGAGCTTCTGGGGCTTCTTCAGCCCGTTCTGCTTCGCGCACCGCGAGCCCACCGACACTCCCGACGTCTTCGCATTCCGGTGGCACCGGGATCCGGGTGCGACCTACACGCGCGACCTGCCACTGCCCCTGTTTCCCGAGGGCGCGGGCGTCTGCAATCTCGACCGGATCGATCGCGAGATCTTCTCGAGCTACTCACAACCGGAGCGGCGCGCATGCTGCAGTTGGCGCGTCAGCTGCGACCTCGGGTCGTTCCCGGTGGACTGCCTGTGTGCACTCGACTCCGCCGGCCAGTGCGAGCTGGCTTCCGACGGCGGTAGCCTGCGCGAGATCTGGGTGAAGTCCTACCCACTGGATGACCCCGGGCCGAACAGCGACGCCGACATCTTCCCGGATCACTGCGACAACTGCCCTACGCTGTCCAATCCGCTGCAGATCGACACCGACGGGGACGGCAGCGGCGACGCCTGCGACTTCGACGACGACGACGACGGGATCTTCGACCTGTTCGACCTCTGCGACACGGTCTTCTCCGCACCGTTCAACGCCGACAGCGACGGCGACGGCGTCGGTGACGACTGCGACGTGTGCCCGGCGGTGCCGGATGCAGGCCAGGCCGACAGCGACGGGGACGGGACCGGCGACGCCTGCGTGGCCGCTGTGCTGGGCGACGCCGATGGGGACTTCTGGGCCGACGCACTCGACGTCTGCCCCGCCGTGTTCGATCCGGACCAGACCGATACCACCGGCAACGGCACGGGCGACGCCTGCACGCCCCCGACCCTCCCCAGCACCGACGCCTGCTACCTCGCCAGCGACACGATCGGGGCACCCGGCGGTGGCTCCGACCCGGTCTACGACCCCGGCACGTCGATCGTCTGGGACGATACGCTCGGCCTCACCACGAACAGCGTCATCGGCCCCCTCGACATCGGCTTCCCGTTCCACTTCTACGGCCAGACGTACACGCAGTACTTCGTGTCGTCGAACGGCTTCGTGGTCTTCCCCGGAGGGGTCGCCGTCGGCGACGCCGGCATCGATCCGGTCCCGGATCCGCTCGCCCCGAACGGCTATGTCGCGGGCATCTGGGCGGCACAGCTGCACGACCCGGCGACGATCACGGCCGTGCGCACCACGCTGACGGGCAGCGCGGGCGCACGACGCCGGATGATCGACTTCGGCGACTACCAGCTCCTGTCGGGCCAGGTCTTCGACGGCTTCCGCATCGAGCTGCACGAGACGACCGACCGGATCGAGGTCCACTACCGCGCTGCCGGCGCCAGCGTGGTCAGTCCGGGGATGGCCGGCATCGAGTCGCCCGCCGGTGATGCGGGCCTGCAGTGGGCGGGCCGTCCGGGCGGCAGTGCGTTCCTGATCGCGGGTCAGGCCGTGCGCTACACGCCCCAGGCCGGAGCCACCAGCGACGCCGACGCCGACGGGATCGCCGACTGTCGCGACAACTGCCAGGTCGAGCCGAATCCGGCACAGATGAATGCCGACGGCGACGACCGCGGCGACGCCTGCGAGTGCGGCGACCAGACGGGCGACGGATTCGTCAACGTGGCCGACATCCTGGCGATCAACCGCGCCCTGTTCGGCCTTGAGCCGGTCTCGCCGCTCTGCGACGCGAACCACGACGGCCTGTGCAACGTGGCCGACATTCTCGCGGTCAACGCGCACATCTTCGGAGCGCCCACCTTCTGCAGCGCGTTCCCGGCGCCCTGAACGCGCACCGCGCAGGCTGCTAGAGCCAGCTCCCGATCAGCACGAAGGCCGACCAGTCGACCGGGTGCTGGTAGGCCGGGTCGCGCAGCAGCGTGACCTGGGCCCTCTGGAGCGCCGCGGCCCGCGAGTCTCCCGCCTCGAGCCCCGCGTAGAAGCCCTCGACCAGGCGCGCGGCCGCGCGGTCGTCCACGTACCACAGGCTGGCCAGCGCACTGCGCGCGCCGGCCTGCAGGGCCACGCCGGCGATCCCCAGCACCGCGCGGTCGTCGCCACTGGCGGTGTGGCAGGCGCTCATGGTGAGCAGCTCGATGGGGCTGCCGGAGCTGGACGTGTCGCGAACCAGGGCGCCCAGGCGATCGGCGCGCAGGCGGTCCTCGTAGGTCAGCACGAAGGCCTCCTCGATGCTGCCGCCGAACTGCGCGTGCGAGGCCAGGTGCACCATCCCGTGGTCGCTCGCGCGCAGCGAGCGCTCCAGGCCCGCGAGCACGAAGCGCTCGTCGAGCAGGGTCTCGCCGCCGAACAGACCCTCGAGCGCCTCGATCTCCTCGCCGACCGCCGCCAGCGCAGGGAAGCCCTGCACCGCCCGCGTGAGCCCGGCGCGCAGCATCGACTGCCGCGGCAGCGCGAGCGCGCGCGGCTCGACCAGCGTCAGGCCCGGCGCGACCGCCACGGCGTGCTGCTCGATCAGGAACTCGCGCGAGTCGCGGTCGAGCAGCGCGGCCATCGGGATCGAGCGCAGCCGGGCGGGCAGCGCGAAGACCAGCACCTCCGGCTGCACCCGCGCGATCTCGCCGGACAGCGGCCGCACCAGCCAGTCGTACAGCCGCGCCGCCGCGGTCCGGTAGGCGGGCGAGGTGCGATCGCGCAGATCGAAGCGCAGCTGAGCGGCGACGCGCTCGACCTCGGACCCGGTGACGTCCACGCGCAGCGACTCGATGCGCTGCCCCGCGCTCACGATCAGCTCGGTCCGGTCCGGCAGGACCACGGGTCGGATCAGCAGCACACCCGGCAGCTCGGAGATGGAGCGCCGGTGGTCCGCGGTCAGGCAGACGTCGCCGAAGTAGTCCTCGAGCTCGGCCACGCCCCCGCTCTCGGCGGCCGCGAGCGCCTCGCGCAGCAGGTCGGCGCGCTCGCCGGGGTTCTCGGTCCGCGCGGCGCGGCGCAGCAGCGCGTCGGCGAGCGTGGTCGCCACTGCCGCGGTCGGGAACGCGCGCGTGAAGGCGCGCGGGTCGCGCCCACGCCCGGCCGCGTCGAGGCGCAGGGCCTCGAGCGTGCGGACGGCACCCCGCAGCGAGGCCAGTGCGCGCTCGAGCTCGCCGCGCCGCATCAGCAGCTCGCCGGCGCGCCACTGCCAGCGGTAGCGCGCCTCGGCCGAGCGCGCGCGCTCGGCCGAGAGCAGCGCGCGGCGTATACCGACGAGCGCCTCGTCGAGTCGGTCCTTCTCCGCGTAGAGCTGCGCCAGGTGCCCCCAGGCGTAGGACGCCGCGAGCCAGTCCTCGCCGCCCTCGGCCAGGGCACTGGCGCGCGCGTATGCGTGATGCGCGCCGTCCCCGCCCACGCGCTCCAGCCCGCGCGCGACCCGCAGCCAGAGCCAGGCATCATCGCTTCCGCTCGCGAGCTCGAGGGCCATCGTGAGCGCCGCCCGCGCGCCGGCGCGGTCGCCCGCCTCCACGAGACCGAGGGCGCGCTCGACCTCGGTGCGCGCGCGCCCCGCGTCGGTGCCCGAGAGCGCGCCGGGCGCCGGCGCCAGCGGCAGGTCGGGGCTCGGCGGCAGTGCGTCGCGTCCCAGCACCAGGAACTGGCCCGCCGCATCCTGGTCGCGCAGCGCGCAGCGGTCGCGCAGCAGCGCGCTGGCGTCGGCGAACGCGTCCGGGAGCTGGATGACCGCACCGTTTAGATCGGCGTCGGGCGACAGGATCTCGACCGTACCGTCCACGCCGAAGTCCGAGCTGGCGTCGATCACGCTGCGCCCCAGCCCGAAGAGGTGGTCGGCGCGGATGCGGATCTCGCCACCCTGGCCGCGGGTCGCGCGCGCGAGGATGCGCGCGCCGTCCAGCACCACGAAGCGCGGGTCGATGTCGACGTCGCCGCCCAGGCTGTCCACCCCGCCGGCCACGCTGGCCACCAGCGCGCTGTCGCGCACGTGCACGAGCTCGGTGGCCTCGATCGAGATGCCGCCGCCGAGCTCCAGCGCGTCTACCGCGAGCGCGGCGCCGTCGAGGATCTCGACCGTGCGCGCAGCCTCGACGCGCACGCTTCCGCCGTCACCGCTGCCGGTGCTCTCGGCCGCCAGGCGAGCGCCATCGCGCACGACGACCTCCGCACCGCGCAGCGTCACGCTGCCGCCGCTCCCGCTGCCCCGGGTCAGGCCGCGGACCTCGCCGCCGTCGAAGACCTCGATGCGCGGAGCGGAGATGAGCGTGCTGCCGGCCGCGCCCGTGCTGCGCTGCGAGGTCGTGCCCACGCGCGAGGGCCGGTCCGGGCCCCTGCCCGCGATCCGCACGAGGCCGTCGGCGTGCACCTCCACGGCACCGCCCGCGCCGCTCGCGAGCGCCGCGGCGGGGTCGGTCGAGAAGCTGCTGGCGTCGATCGCCGCCCCGCCGAGCACCTCGACGCGATCCGCGTCGATCCGCACGCTGCCGCCGTCACCGACGGCCTCGGTCAGTGCCAGGATGCGCGCCTGCGCGTCGAGGCGCAGCTCGTCCACGCGGATGCGGATCTCGCCCGCGTCGCGCTCGGGCACCCGCGAGCGCGTGCTGCTGAGGATCCCGCTGGCGTCGGCGGGCTCCAGCGCGTCACCCGAGATGTCGAGCACGCGCGCCTGCAGCTCGATGTCGCCACCCGCGCCGCGCGTGCTCGCCGAGCTCGAGATGCGCGCGCCCTGCGACAGCCGGACCGCGCCGCCGGCCTGGACGCGGATCTCCCCGCCGCTGCCCGGAGCGGTGAGCTCGCCGGCGACCCGGACGCTGCCCGCGCCACCGAGGCGCCAGAGGTCGATCGTGCCCTCGATCGGAACGCCGCCCGAGCGTGCGAGCAGTCCGCTGTCGGACCCGCCGCCGCCGATCAGGTCCAGGTCGCCCGTCAGCTGCACGTCGATCGCACCGGCATCGAGCCGCCCCGGCGTGACCGAGCGCAGGTCGGCGCGCTCCACGTGCAGATCCCGCGCGCGCACGACCACGTCGCCCGCGCCCAGCTCCGGGATCGCGGGACGCAGGTACAGCGTGCGCCCGCCCACGTCAGCAACCGGCACGGTCTCGTCGTCGGGCGCGAACGTCAGCTCACCCAGCGGCCCCGCGAGCTGATCGTGCGTCAGCTCGAGCAGGTCGAGCCCGGCGATGCTCAGCGAGGGCGAGATGGCCGACGAGCTCACGGTCGCCTCACCGGTGACGCGCACGTCCCCGAGCGTGGAGAACCCCTGGAGCGCCAGGGCGCTCGCCGGCCCCCCGACGCCGCTGATCCGTCCCGTGGAGGCCACCGCCACCAGCGCCACGTCGCCCTGGAGCGCCGACAGGAAGCCGCCGTCGACGTGGATGTCCCCGCCGATCAGCCACAGGTCGGCCGGCTCCGCCAGCAGCTCGCCGCCGTCGAGCAGGACCCGACCGACCTCGAGCTGCGCACCCTCGACGCGGATCTCGCCCAGCGGCGCGTCGAGGAAGCCGAACGCCGAGGGATCGGGCACCAGGGGACCGCCGGGAAGCGGCGTCGCGCTTCCCGTCGCCAGGCGCAGCGCGCCGAGCTCCAGCTCGTGCGCGGTGCTGGCGACGAAGGAGCCGGGCACGTCGATCTCCCCCGACGGGCCGAAGACGATGCCCGCCGGGTTGAGCAGGAACACGTCGGCGGTCCCGATCGTCGAGCGCAGGCGGCCGTCGATGCGCGAGAGATCGCCGCCGGTCACGCGCGCGATCACGCGCTGGAGCTGCGCGGCGACGCCCAGGTCGTCGCTGAGCAGCAGCTCGTGCTGCGCGTCGATGCCCAGGCGCTCGAAGCTGTGCAGCAGGCTGGTGCCGCCGACGGTTCCGCGACTCGACGGCACCTCGAGCACGGTGGTGCCATCGATCAGCTCGGGCAGGGGCGCCCACGGCAGTCCGTCGGGCGTGCTGCTGCCGTCCAGCAGCACGTCGGCTGCCGCCGGCACGGCCAGCGCGAGCAGCAGCGCGAGCGCGGCGAGCGCGCGTCTCACCGGCCGGCATCCGGGTCGAGGTCGCCGAGACCCGCGGCCTCGAGCATCCGCGCGAGTGCGTCGCGTGGCGCCGGCGCTCCGGGGCGCGCGCGGTGTCGCGCCGCGATCTCGGCGAGCGCGTCGTACCACAGACCGGCCGCGGCCAGCGCAGCGGGGCGCTCGTGCTCCGGTGTGCCGGCGAGGCCAGCGGGCGGCGGAACCCGGCGGATCCACGCCTGCGCGACCCGGTCGGCCGACGGATCCGCGGGATCGACGCGCTGCGCGATCGACCACTGGTAGTTCACGCCGGGGGCGAGCTCGACCCCGAGATCGGCGAGCGCAGCGGACTGCAGCCCGGGGCGGGTCGGCGCCTCGATGCGCGCGCGCAGCAGCGGCTCGAAGGCCTGCGGATCGCTGACGACCAGCCACCACTCGCCCCCGACCTGCGGGCGCTCGACCCACCAGAGCAACGTGGGCGAGGCCTGCGCGGTGCGCGCCACGTGCTCGGGTGCCAGGGCGACCAGGCGCCCGGCGCCCGGCGCCCCGCGCACGTAGCTCTCGCGGCGCTCGCGCGCGTCGAGCTCGAACGACGGAGCGTAGGCCGGCTCGAGCATCGCCACGTAGATCGGCGCAGGAGCCGGCGCAGGCTCGACTCCGGGCTCCGGGTCCGGTGCCTCGGGCGGGGGGGCCGGCTCGAGCGTCCCCGCCGGATCGGGGCGCGGCCCCGTCGGTGCGGGATCGGTCCCGGGCCCGGCCGCCGCACCCGTCGGATCGGTGGCGCCCGGGCCGGGCTGCGGTGCCGGCGGATCCCGCGGTGCGGGAACGGGCTCGACGGGATCGGGAAGCGCACTGCCGGGGACCGCGGGAGGCGCCACGCCCGGGTCGGGCGCCGGGGGCGACTGCGGCCCGCGGGCGATCGGCGCAGAGGCACCCGGGCCCGGCGCGTCGCCGCGGCCCAGCCAGAGGGCCAGCGCCAGGGCCGCGGCAGCGGCGACCGGGACCCAGAGCGGCACCTCGGCCAGGGAAGCGAGCCAGGCGCGCAGGCGCTCGAGCAGACCGGCACGCTGCGCTGCGCGCTCCGCCGGCGCCGCGGCGGGCGCCGCGAAGGCCGCGGGATCGAAGCGCTCCAGCGCGCGCAGCGCGGCGCGGGCGCGCGGCGAGGCCGCGAGCTGCGCCTCGAGCCCGGCGCGCTCCGCGTCGTCCAGGCTGTCCGGATCGTCGAGGTAGCGCACCAGCAGCTCCGGATCGGGCGCCTCGCCGGTCATCAGCTCCTCGACGAGCGCATCGGTACCCCGTCCCTCGGTCATCGGTCCCTCACCTCGCACGAGGATGGGTCTGCGCCGGGTGTGAAACGGATCACACCCCCACCCCCATGCCGCTGCGCAGCTCGCGCAGCGCCTGCACCTGGAGCCGCTTGAGCGTCCCCAGGGGAAGCCCCAGCTCCCGCGCGGCCTCCTCGTAGCTGAGGCCGCGCATGTAGATCGCGCCCACGACCTGGCGCAGCTTCTCGGACAGCCGGTCGAGGCCGCCCTGCAGGTCCACGTACACGTCGGTGTGTCGCGGAGCCTCCGCCTCGGAGAGCGCGTGCGCGGTCTCGGGATCGCCCTCGAGGTCGGCATTGCCGGGGCGGCGCAGGCGATCGCGATGGTCGGCGAGCTTGTTGCGCGTGATCGAGCCGACGTAGCCCACGAAGGCGCGCCCCTCGCGCAGCGCGTCGCGCTGTGCGCTGCGGATCACGGCGATCAGGACCTCCTGGATCAGGTCGTCCCAGCTCTCGCGCACCTCGAAGGCGCGGAAGCGCGCCAGGAACCCGGTGATCAGGTTCGTCAGCTTGACCAGGGCCACGCGGTCGCCGTCCTGGACGGCCCGCACGACGGCTTCCCAGTCCTCCGGGGCTCGGGCGCGCATCTCGCGGCATCCTACTACTACCGCGGCGTGCGGCTCAGAAAGCGTCGACCTCCAGGGCCACGTGGAAGCCGTGGTCCTGGGGCGCGCTGCGCGCGGGCCGGCCGCGATCGCGCATGCGCGAGCTCGCCCGCACCCGGCCTCCCCAGTAGGCGGCAAGGCGCGCGCGCCCCAGGCGCAGGCGCAGGCCGATCCCCGCGCCGATCAGCGTGTCGCTGCGCCCGCCGCGATCCCGGCCACCGCCGGCGTCGACGAACGGCGCGAGCTGCAGCCGGTCGCGGCCGCGCGCGTCGGACAGCACCGGCACGCGCAGCTCCAGCGACGCGATCCAGCCCGTGTCGCTCACCAGCGCGTTCTCGCGGTAGCCGCGCACGCTGTAGGCCCCGCCGATGCCCAGCTTCTCGATCGAGGCCAGCGGCTGGCTCGCCAGCTGCACGTCCGCCCGCGCCACGAGCTGCGCGTGGCGCAGGCTCGCGGGCAGGCGACGGATCCACTGGGCCTGTCCGAGCCAGCTCAGAAAGCGCGCCTCGCCTCCCGCGCTGTCGAGCGCGTGACGCGCACCGAGGCCGCGGCTGAGCATCGAGCGCAGGGCGAGCACGTGGTCGCGGCCGCGCCAGGTCAGGTCCTGCTGCCAGCGCAGCACGCTCAGGCGCGAGCGGCGCAGCGTGGTCTCGAGCGGCAGCGCATCGTCGGAGAGCACCGTGCGCGCGCGGCGCCGGTCCAGGCGCAGCCCCGTCCAGATCTCGAGCCCGGGCGAGCGGTACAGCGGCTGGCGCAGGCCGAGCGAGTACGTCGACGAGCTGCTGTCGGCGTCGAGCCCGCCGAGCGAGCCGTCCACCACCTCGCCGCGGCTACCGCGCGCGCGCAGCTCCAGGCGCGTCTGCCACGGACCCAGCGGTACGCCGTAGCGCACGTCCCACTCGGCCAGACCGTGGGCGCGCGCGCCGACCAGCCAGAGCTCGTCGCCCCGCCCGAGCAGGTTGAGGTGACCGAGCTCGAGCTCGCCGACCTCGCCGCCGAGCGCGGGCGAGCGGTGATTCGAGCCGCGCAGGCGCAGCGCGTACGGGCTCGCCTCTTCGAGTGCGAGCTCCAGGCGGCTGCGACCGAGCTCCGAGCCGGGACGCAGCGCGGCCTCGAGTCGCTCCACGCGCTCGTCCTCCTGCAGCAGCTGCAGCTCGCGCGCCAGCTCCGCGGTGTGCAGCGGAACACCCGCGCCGCGCGCGATCCGCTCGCGAAGGTAGCCCGGCGCGAAGTGCCGCAGGGGCTCGATGTCGATCGCCTCGAGGCGCCCCTCGATCACGTCGATCCGCAGCACGCCGTCGCGGACCGTCTGGTCGCCGATCACCGCGCCCGAGGTCGCGAAGCCGTGCTCCACGTAGTGGCGCGTGATCGCGTCGCGCAGCTCGATCAGGTCCTCCGCGCCCAGCGGCCGACCGAGCCAGCTCGCGACCAGCGCCTGCAGCTCCCCGGCGTCGAAGACGCTGCTGCCGCGCAGCTCGATCGCGCGCAGGCGCAGCGCGCGCTGCAGTCCCATGCCGGCGGCGTCGAGCCGCGAGGGAGGCAGCGGAGGCAGCAGCAGCCGGGGTACCGGCGCGACCTCGCGCTCCAGCTCCGGCAGCTCGGGGCGCTCGTCGCCGGGCAGGATCCGCTGTGCCGCGGCCTCGGTCGCGACCAGCAGGAGCAGCAGCAGGAGGCCAGCGCGCACCCGGCAGGCGAGGGGCGCGGGCTGCGAGTGCGTGCGAGGTGACATCGCGATCGGTCCCAGACTACCAGAGGCAGCGACGGGGCCCGGCGGTGCTCCCGCGAGCGTGTGGCTCGCGGGAGCACCGGGCCCCGCCCCCTGCTCCCGGAGGTTCAGCGCGGATCCGACGGCCAGCTGCTGCAGTACGCCGGCGCGCCGAAGATCTTCGCGTTCACCCCGAGGATGTCGCTCACGTTGCACAGGCCGTCCTCGTTGGTGTCGCAAAGCGGGCTCTGCTGGCGGGCGTCGAAGATGACCTCGTTGATCGCCAGGATGTCGCTCACGTCGACCCGCCCGTCTCCGGTCTGGTCGCCGCACTCGCAGAGATCACCGATCTGGTTCTGATCCGCGTCGAGCTGATCGGGGTTCCAGACCTCGCGACAGTTGTCCTCGGTGAGATCGATGCGATCCGCATCGGCGTCGTCGAGCGGCGCCTCGTAGGTCATCGCGTACGTGGAGGCGGGACCCGCGACCTCCAGGAAGTACCGCCCCGGCTCGAGCCCGCCGGGGATCCACAGGGCCTGCAGGAGCTCCGCGCGCGGCACCTCGAGGTTGATCGGGTCGACCGGATCCAGCGGCACGGCGCGGCCCATCTCCTCGCCCTGCGCGTCGCGCAGCACGAACTCGAGCAGACCCCCGGACGCGAATCCCAGGCGCAGATCGCGCCCCGTCTCGGGCCAGTCGAACGGGAAGATCTCGCGGCACGCGGGGCCGCCGCCGTTCTCGCAGCCCCGGCGGGCCGGGTCGATGGGATGCGGCAGCTCCATCACCGGGCCGATGAACCCGCCGGGCAGAAAGTCGCCGCAGAACGGGAAGCTCTCGGTGGGATTCGGGATGAAGCCCGCGAAGCCGCCGCCCGACGGGCCGCCGAGACCGCCGCCGAGACCCAGACCCAGGTTCAGGCAGGGCATGGGCGCGATCGGCGGATCGTAGCGATCGATGATGTCGCGCGGGATGTCTCGCGTGACAGGGATGTGGTACGTCATCTCGATCTCGTAGCCGCCCGGCCCGAACGGATCGCGCAGACCGCTGCGCTCGCCGAACGAGAACAGCAGCTCCTCGAGACCATCGCGCTGCGGGCAGTCGACGATGGCTAGCAGGGGCTGGCTGCTGGTGTCGGCGGCGCCGTACAGCCGCACCTCCTCGCCCAGCGGCGTGACAGCCTCGGCGCTGGTGGCGTTGCTCCCGGGAACCACCTTCACGTACAGGCGTCCGCCCGTGGACACGTTGATGGTCGACCCCAGCGGGCCCTGGCGCGTGTAGTACGAGCAGTCCTGGAGCGCCTCGGGGAACGACGAGCCCGC
Source organism: Deltaproteobacteria bacterium (assembly GCA_029261925.1). Classification (GTDB taxonomy): domain Bacteria; phylum Myxococcota_A; class UBA9160; order SZUA-336; family SZUA-336; genus JAGWBS01. The sequence goes on from JAJDAJ010000022.1 coordinate 67,809, forward strand.
GGGGCTCACGTCGTCGTAGCCACCGTCGGCCGGATCCGCCGGGTCGGGCACGGGCACGCGGTAGAAGTCCTGGTCGGCCGTGGTGTCCAGACTCAGGTCGGCGAGGTCGTACTCCCAGAAGACGTGGGCCTCGGACACCGGAGCGCCCGTGCCCGCGAAGTCCTCGAAGACCGACGCGCAGTCCTCGCCCGCCGGCACCGAGCGCTCGCGCGGGAAGCGCGGGCTGCACAGGAAGCCGTGGTCGTCCCAGCCACCCGCGGGCGCGCAGGCCTCGAGCTCGCTCTCGTTGAGCTCGCAGACGTCGTCGGCCGGCTTGCTCATCACCTCGATGGCGAGCGTGCTCCCGTTGTAGCAGTTGTCGTCGAGGGCCGGATTCCCGCTGTCGGTCACGTGCACGTGGTGATCCACGCCGACCGGCAGGAAGGTCTCGGCGCTGGGTCCGGACAGGCAGGTCGCGGAGCCGGCCGGGCAGAGCTCCATCGAGGGCACACCGAACGCGGGCATGCCGATCGACAGGTTCACGCGCGTGGCCAGGCTGGTGCCGCTCACCCCCGGAAGCGAGAAGTGGAACCAGTCCTGGTCGCCGGGCAGGGCGTGGAGGCCGCCGTCACTGCTGACCTCGACCCGCACGATCTCGCCCGGGCCCGCGGGTGCGGGCACGGAGACCGGGTCGGACGTCGCACGGGTGTCGTTGCCCGGCGTGCCCTCCTCGAAGCTCGTGCAGCTCGCGAAGATCCCGGTCGCCGCCTGCAGCGCGCCCAGCACATCGACCACGCCCGTGCACACGCCGCTGCTGTTGAGCACGCAGCCGCCGAGCGGACCGGCAGTCAGCGGTGTGCTGGTGTCGCGCAGCAGCGTCTCGATACCGCTCGCGCTCAGTCCCGGATTGGCCGCCTTCATCAGCGCGGCGGTACCGGCGATGAACGGGGCGGCAGCGCTGGTGCCGCTGAAGGTCGTGCGCGACGGCTCGTTGTTGGGCGTGACCGTGCCCTCCATGGTGACCGGCGCCCAGATGTCGAGACCGCGACCGTTGGGGTTGATCGCGTCGGGTGCGCCGGCATTCGACGCGCCCACGCAGGTCACGCCGGGCAGCACGCAGGGCAGGAACTCGATGTCGACCGCGTCCCACGGACCCAGCGCGCCGAGCACCGGCGCGGTGACCGTCTCGGTGCCCGAGGCCGCGATGAACACGCCCGCGCCGCTCGCGCGCGCCACGGCGGCGCGCAGCGGGCCCCGCCGGTTCAGGCCCGCGATGCCGACCAGCGCGAAGATCGCCGAGCAGCCGGCCAGGGAGACCAGCTCGCCGATCCCGGGGAGGATCGAGCCGAACAGGACGGTGATCGCGCCGCAGGCCGCGCCGATCGCGAAGCGCGTGGCGCCGCTGCACAGGTCGATGTCGCCGACCGGCTCGCAGGCGAAGCCACCGCTGATGTTGATCACGTCGACCCCGTCGTCCACCGCCGCGTTGATGGCGCTGGCGACCGTGCCGAAGTACGGGGCGTCGATGCGCAGCAGCACCGGCGTGACGACCGCCGAGGCGCCATCGGCGCCCGAGGGCTCGCGCGCGTGCCCCGCGACGCCCATGGTGCCCGAGCCGTTGTTGCCGACCGCCCCGGCGATGCCGTACGCGAGCGTCTCGTGCCAGTCGCAGTTGCCGCCGCCGCCACCCGCGCAGGGCAGCGGCATCGGGCCCGACGCCATGCCCGGGCCGAAGCTGCACCCGCCGGTGCCGCAGCTCGCCTGGCGGATCGTGCCGAAGGGCTGGCCCCAGTCCGGGTTGTCCAGCCCGGAGGGGTAGTCGGCCGCACTCGCGAAGCCGCCCCCGATGACGGCCAGGCGCACGGCGCCGGCCGTGTTGCGGTCGATCAGGTCCATGAACGCGACGCCCTCGGCGGCGCGCGTGCTGCGCCAGTCGGTCTGGGCCATGCCGTCGAGCCCACCCTCGTTCGTCGAGGGCATGGCCAGCGCCCAGGGGACCGGGCTGAGCATCACGTTGGTGCCGCTGAGCCGCTCGACCATCAGCAGGGCCAGCAGTCCGGCCGCGCGGTCCGACGAGACGGTCGTCTGGCCCTGCACGCCGGAGAGCTGGGCCAGGTACGGAAGCTCGCTGCCGTCGAGCAGCGCCGGGTCCACCCGGATCAGGCTGAAGGACTCCGGCAGATCGTTGGGGCCGTCGCCGGGGATCTCGAGCTCGCCCACGACCGAGCCGTTCCAGCGCTGCAGGAAGCGCTGCAGATCGGTGTCGTCCAGCGGTGCCATCATCACCTGGTCCTCACCGAAGAGCACCGGGAAGCCCCCGGCGGCGACGGCCAGCGCCAGCGGGCGCTCGGGCTCGTTGGGGCCCTCGCCCGGCGTGCTCTCGAAGCCCGGCGGCAGGACGGCGGGGTCGTGATCGACCACCACCGAGCCGTCGGGCTCGCCGCCGGCGACCAGGGCCAGGTCGGCCGCCAGGTCGTGGTTCATCAGCTCCGCCACGGGGTCGTCGGGCGTGCCCTGCGGGGGCGCGGGGTTGTCCTCGTCCACGTAGGCGGCGCCGATCAGATCGCCCTTCTGCGCCTGGAGCACCTCGTCGCCGGGCTGCGGCTCGGCCTCGACCAGCGGCAGGCACTTGTCGGTGAAGAACTCGCCGGTGGCCGGACCGGTCTCGATCGCGAGCAGCGTCTCCTGGTCGCCGACGACCGCCGCGCCCGGCGCCATCGTGCGCACGTGGACCTCGACGGTCTCGATGGCCTGCGGGTTCTCGTTCTCGTCGAGGTCGCGCACGTGCACGCGCACGCAGTCCTCCTCGACCCGGTACAGGGCAGCGTCGAGGTCGATGCGGCTGCGGGTCTCGAACACGCCCTGGGCGCGCGCCTCGCCGGACCTCAGGCCCACGCGCGAGGACAGCGAGTACGGAACCGTGATGGTGAAGATCAGGGCAAGCGTGAGGATCGCGCGCACGGCGGCCATCTGGAGTCTCCCGGCTCGGGCCGTGCCGCCGCGGGAGAACACCTCCCCGGGGGCACGGCTCGTCTCGATTCGGGAGTAGGTCCGGGGCCGCCCGGAATCGGATCAGTAGGGCGGCTCGCCGTCGGGCCACATGGTGTAGGCCTCGATCAGCAGCCCGTCGGGGTCCTCGAAGAGGAACTGGTAGCCCGGTGCGCTGTCCACGAAGGTGCCCCGGGTGTGGTGCCGGACCTTGATGCCGCGCTCCTCGAGCTCGCGGATGGTGCGGTCCGGGTCATCGACCCCGACGGTCAGGTGCGACAGGCCCAGCGTGTTGGTGCGCGGCGGCGCCGCGAACGGCTCGCTGGGCGGGCGCTCGAAGTGGATCAGCTCGATCCGCGTGCCGTCCTTCTTCAGCAGCCAGACCGTGAGCTCGGCGTCCCCCACATCCATCACGGTGCTGGGGCCCGGCCCCTTGTAGTGCTGGACGTCTGCGACCTCGAAGCCCAGTACGTCGCGATAGAACGGCACCGACCTGTCGGGGTCGGAGACACAGATCGACACGTGAAGGAACTGCTGTACTGCCACGGCTCTCTCTCCTGTTGATGCGTCTACGGTGCGAAGCTCGAGCGACCCCGGATGCCCCAGGATCCGTCGCGCAGCGCGAGCACCGGCATGGCCTGCTCGGGCCGCTCCCGGACCGCGAGCTGTCCGCTGGCCGGCCGGAAGTGCGGGAACGGGTAGGTGGCCACGTGGGCCTCGATGTCGAGCGCATCGAGCGCGTCCATGTTGCGGTCGAGCACGCCCATCACGGCCGCGCGGACCCCCGGTGGCACGCCCGCGGCGCGCCGCGCCGGGAGCTGGCAGCCCGCCAGCAGGATCGCGAGGAGCCCAGCCGCGAGGAGCTTCGTGCACGCCTTCATGGCGCGCTCGATGATACGCTGTCGTCCCCACATCCAGGGGACGGGAGCAGAGCATGGAAGACCGCATCACCCCGGGCCTGTACCTGGAGATGTGCGACAGCGACCTCGACGCCTACGCCTCGGAGCGGCTGCCGGAGGTCCTGGGCCTGCGCGGCGTGGAGCGCGGCAGCTGGTGGGCGAACGAGCGCCCCGGCCGCACCGAGTTCCCGCGCACGCTCGAGGAGTTCACGACCCTGGGCATCTACGAGGTCAGCGAGGACTTCAAGGCGCCCGACCGGCCCGACGACGTGCGCGGCCTGCACTTCCGCCACTACCCCAGACCGGGTCAGGGGAACCTGAGCGGCAAGCCCACCCTGGGCATCGAGCTGGTGCTGATCTCGCCGCGCGATCCCGACGGCGCCCAGGCGCTGCGCGACTGGGGCGACTTCGTGCACCTGCGGCACATCGCCGCCGCGAGCGTGCCCGGATTCACCATGATCACGCCCTACGAGAACGTCGCCGCGGGCGAGCCGCGCTTCATGCACTTCTACGAGATGGACACGCCCGAGGCCGAGGAGGCGTTCCGGATCATGACGCCGACCACCCAGGAGCGGCGCATCGGCGAGCAGGGCTCCGAGCTCTGGAACGAGTGGTTCGGCCACGAGCAGCTCGTGATCAACTACGTGAACACGTTCCGGAGGATCGGCGAGCGCATCGCCTGAGCCGCGTGGGCGACGCGCGCGAGCGGATCTACCGGGTGGTCCGGCGCATCCCGCGCGGCCGCGTCGCCACCTACGGTCAGGTCGCGCAGCTCGCCGGGCTGGCGGGCCACGCGCGCCAGGTCGGCTACGCGCTGGCCGCCCTGCCTCACGGCAGCGCCGTGCCCTGGCAACGCGTGATCAACGCGCGCGGCGAGATCAGTCCGCGTGCGAGACCCGGGGCCGGGGAGATGCAGCGCATCTTGCTGGAGGACGAGGGCGTCGGCTTCGACGCGGCAGGGCGCGTGGCCCTCGAGCGCTACCGCTGGCGTCCGCGCACGGCCGCACGACCGGGCACGGCCGCGCCCCGCGAGCGATCGCGGTAGGATGGCACGTCGAGATCGAGGGAGAGCCGGATGTCGGTCCTGATCGAGGGCAGCCACGCGGTGCGTCCGCTCACGGCCGCCGCCTTCGCGGAGTACGTGGACTTCTACGGCAACGAGATCGTGCCGGCCATGGAGCGGCACGGCTTCGAGCTGCTGGGCGCCTGGCGCTCCAGCGGCGGCCCGCTCGGGCGCGACGTGGTGCTGACGCGCTTCCCGTCGATCGCCGAGTACGAGCGCGCCTCGGCGTCGCTGGCCGCCGATCCGCGCATCGGCAGCGCGCTCGGCAAGCTCATGGAGACCGTGCAGCTCGCCGAGACCACTCGTCTGGGGCGTCCGGTCTCCTACGCCACCGAGCAGCGCCTGGAGCGGGCGCTCGCCGCACGGCCGACGAGGCCGCGACAGTACGGACAGGCGATCCTCGACCTGACGCTCGCCGGGCGGGCGCGCGCGCTCGAGCTGATCGGTCAGCTCGCCGACCACGTCGAGCGCGAGGGCATGCTGGAGCTGGTGACCGCGTACGACACGGCGATCGGTCCGCGCCCCGAGGTGACCGACATCTGGCTGCTGCCCAAGGGGTTGCCCCCGCTGGACTACCGGCGCGAGGATCCGCTGGCGCGCTTCGTGGAGCCGCTGCGCGAGTTCGCTCCGGAGGAGCGCTACTACTGGCTCAACCCCCTGCCCTACTCGCCGCTGCAGTAGGTCCGGATGTCGCGCTGGTCCATCAACCAGGCGAGCTCGCTGGGCTGCGACCTGGAGCGCGACCTGGCCACGTACGCCGAGCTCGGCGCGACGGCGATCACCGTGATGCACGCCAAGCTCGAGGCCTTCGGGCGCGAGGCCGGCGTGAAGCTGCTGCGCGCCAGCGGCCTGCGCGTGTCGGCGTACAGCTCGATCGGCGGCTTCTCGCTGCACGAGCGCGAGCGCTGGCCCACCGAGCTCGCCGCAGCGCGCGAGGCGATCGAGCTGGGCGCGGAGCTCGGTGCGCGCACCATCCTGATGATCACCGGGCCCGGGCAGCCGCACCCGTACCCGGCGTCGGAGGCCGCGCTGCTGGCGCTGCTCGACGAGCTGCTGCCCGCTGCGGAGCGCGCGGGCGTGGTCATCGCCTTCGAGCACAACCACGCACTGCGCGTCGACCTGGGCTTCATCCACTCGCTGCACGACGCGCTCGACCTGGTCGAGCGCGTCGGCTCGCCCCGCTTCCGCGTCTGCCTCGAGATGAACAACGCGTGGATCGAGCGCCACCTGGAGCGCGACCTGCGCGAGCGCTGCGCGCTTATCGAGCTGGTGCAGGTGAACGACTTCGCGCCGGGCACGCTGCAGACGCCCGATCGCGTGCCGCTGGGCGACGGCATGATCCCCCTGCGGCGGATCATCGACGGGCTGGAGCGCGGCGGCTACCGCGGCGACTACGACGTCGAGCTCGTCGGCCCGCGCATCGAGACGCTCGGCTACGCCGAGGCCCTGCGCCGCAGCCTGGCGTACCTCGAAGCACTGGCGGACGAGGGCGTGATCGCGGCGCGCGAGCCGCGGCCCTAGCAGACTGCTGCAGCAGACCGCACCACCCGGTCGCTCATCGGGAGCTCCTGCTCCGCGAGTTCAGAAGGCCCGCGCCACCAGGTACCCTGCCAGCGCGACCAGCGCGACCGCGCCGACGAGCAGCAGCACGATGCTGAGCGGGGACTGCGGCGGGGCCTCCGCGGGCTCCCACGCCAGGGAGCGCGGCGGACCGTCGCCGCGGGCGTAGGACAGGAAGGCCCCGACGACGAGCTCGAGCGGCAGCCGTCGATCGACGCAGCGGAAGTGGTGCTCCGCGTCGCCCTCCCGGTACTCGAGCACGAAGCCGTCCGGTCCGCCGCCGGCGGTCTGCAGGTAGTGCTGCTCATCGCGCGACAGGATCGCGAACGAGTCGTGGCCACCCTCGAGCGAGCGCAGCGCCGAGCGGATCTCTCCCGCGTTCGGATCCTCTCGCTCGTCTCCGGGGCCCAGGGCCAGCCGCATCAGCCCGCCCGGACCGCAGTCGCGTCGTCCGGCTCGTCCCAGGTCTGCCCGGGGGCCCAGCTGCCGGACGCGTGCGCCTTGACCTTGCGACCGTCGAAGCTGATCCACTGCCGCGGCTCGAGCTCGACGATCACGCGACTGTCGCTCTCGAGCCGCTCCATGAAGCCCGCGACGCCGGCGCGCTGCACCTCCTCGGGCTGATCGGGCAGCGCGATCTCGGCGAGCGCCGGGTAGAACCAGTGCGCGTGGTCGTTGCCCGGCTCGTGCACGCGGGCGAGGGTCTTCGCGGTCAGGGTCTGTTCCTGCTCGAACGCCACGATCACGCAGCTCTGCGGACGTGCGCGCAGCGCCGCCACGCGCTTGCGCTGTCGCGTGCACGTGACCCAGAAGCGGCCCTCGCGCCACACGTACAGGTGCATCACTCCGACCGGCCAGCCGTCGTGGGTGGACCAGACCACGGCGCACTCCTGGTGCCGCGCCAGCAGCGCCTCGCGTCGCGCGGGGTCGATCGTGTAGACCGAGACGTCCTCGAAGTCCTCGAGCTTGCGTGTCATGCCGACATTCGAGCACAGGACGCGGGCGCCGGCAGGGCCGGAGGCCGGGCGTGGACCGCGAGACCCGTACCCTCTTCCGCGGGCGGGTCCCGGCGCCTCAGCGCGCGCCCCCGGGCGCGGCCGCATGCGCGAGCGCCGAGGGGGTCCGGCAGCCCACGATGGCCGGGGCCTCGTGGATCAGCGCGTCGTTCTCCAGGGCCTCGACCATGAACAGCGCGAAGTCGATCCGGCGCGTGAGGTTGCTCTCGAGCACGGGGTCCCCCACGTGGCGGCTCCACACCGGCAGGCCCTGCGACTCGCCCTCCTCGAGGTCGCTCCCGCGCACGACGGTCCAGCGCGCGTCACTCGCGAACACGCGCCGGCACGCCTCGACCTGGTCGGCCAGATCCACGACGCGCAGGCGCCGCGCGAGCCAGCCGGCAGCAGCCACGGTCCAGCGGAATCGCCGGGAGTACACGTCCTTGCCGTCTCGCGTGATGTGCCAGCCGCACGAGAACACCAGCCTGGCATCCGGCCGTGCGTGATCGAGCACCGCCTGCGCCGTCCCGGAGGCGTACTGGTGCACGCCCCAGGGCACCAGCACGGTGAGCACCCCGTCGCACCCTGCCACGGCCTCGCGGATCACCCCGGGATCGTTCGTGGCGCCCCCGACGATGCGAATGCGCCCCCTGAATGCGTCGAGCTTCCCGATGCTGCGCTCCCGGCAGACCCCGACCACCTCGTACCCGCGGTGCAGGGCGTGCTGCACCATGTACTTGCCGAGCTTTCCGGACGCGCCGACGATGCAGACCTTCACGCGGCGCCCTGCACCCGCCCCGACCTTCCGCTCCTTGCGGCAAACACGGTCCGACCGCGCTCACCCACGAGCGCGCGGATCACGCCGCCGGGCGCCCGGGATGCATGGAGGGGCCGGCGAGAATCGAGCGGGCGATGCAATCAGCGCCCGCCCGCCGGCCCGTCCGCCGGAATCGACCGGTCGTGCTCGTGTGCGCGATCCCTGAACCGCCCGCTGCATCGGCCTGGCGGGTCGACCCGGGGGTGGCTCGGGCCTCGCGGATTCAGCCACGCGGATCGAGCCGGTAGATGAAGCGATCCCCGGGGAACCCCTCGAGCTCGCCAGGGCTACCGACCAGTACGGCCTTCAGCGGATAGATCCTGTCACCGAAGCGTACGCGAACCCGGGGATCGGCGCGGATGTGGTCGAGCCAGCGGCGACCCTCCGCAGGGTCGATGTAGAGCTCGCCATCCTTGACGATGTAGTTGAGCTCGACCGAGTAGGGCTGCTCGGGACGTGTTTCCAGGTCGACAAAGCGGTCCGTGACGAACGACCAGTCCGCGACCGGTTCATCGACCAGCGTGCCCCGGAGTTCGCCACCCGGAAAGACCAGCACCGGTCCGCCACACCCCGTGAGCGCAGCCACGGCCAGGATGCTGCCGAGATACCGGAAACGAAGCACGCTGCTCCTTCGCGCCAGCTGACGCGGCGCTGCCTGACGGACATGGCGCCCGGATGCCGGCAAGGGCCGCCCCTGCGGCGATGGTCCGGTGCAACGCCCTGTTGGACGGCGGCCACGGACTGCAGCACCACGGCATTCAGCCAGCTCGCGACAGAACTGAAGCAGACCGCTGACGGGGGCGAGTGGCGCGGATTGCAGGGTCCACAAACTGCTACGGATCGAATGTCTCTGCCAGCTCGACGGATCCGCCACTCGCGAGAATCGGGCAGCCCCTGGCTTTCGCGATCGCGGCGCTCAAGTCATCGGCCTGCATGACGCTGTACCCGGTAGCGGGATTGGCGCCACCGTGTTCCGCCACACTGCCGTCGCTGTTGACCGTGGTGGACCGGCCGACTGGATTGCCACCGTCGACGACGTCTGCGCCCATGGAAGCGAACCAGCTTCCCCAGGCTTCCATGGCCTGTTGGCCCTCAGCCTCGGACTCGGGCTTTCCGCCACCGTGATAGACGAGCAGGTACTTCGGCATCAACGACCTCGCATGCTGACGGATTTCGCCGTCCACCGGACCTGGCGACCAGCTGCCGCCAGGCCAAAAGAGCTGGGACAAGCACGCCCTTTCGATGCCAGGCGCCTCAAGACACATGGCAGGGCGCGGCCCTGGAAGATGCACGCCCTCGAGTAGACCCCTGGTGGTCAGCTGCACTGCCCTGTCAGGCGGCGAGGTCACGACGACTGCTTCTCCAGCATAGAGGCGGCGACCTGTGCGAACAAGACCCCTGCGATCAGCAGGCCCGAGCAGAGCGCTGCGAAGTACGGTGCGTCATTCAGGCCTGGAGTTGGCCCGGTCGGGGCCACGGCGCCCGACGCCAGAACGGCACCCTGGATCGATTGGAACGAGCTGCCGGGCGGCACTGCAACCGCTTGTTGAGCGGCGAACCTGCCTCCGCTCGCCTAGCGACGGTCAGAGCACGAAACGAGGTGCTCGGACACGCTGGCGCGCACGATGCTGGCAGACAGGTCTTCGCCGGGCCCATCGCCTCGAAACGCCGCCAGGGCCTCTTCGGACTCCCACTCTTCGTAGACGTTGACCCGATCCGACTCCAGCGGATCGGCGGCGACGACAAAGTCGCGGCATCCAGCCGTGCTGCGCGCCTGAACGATCGCTTCAGTCGAGCGCCGCAGGAACTCGTCGCGAGAGCCCGCGCGCAAGTAGATTCTGCCCGAGACGATGACCAGGGTTCGATTCGCCATGGCTTTGATCACGGGCGTTGCGGGATTTGCTGAAGCACCCAGGTATTCCCGTCCGGATCGCTGAAGTAGGCGAACAGGATGCCTCCCTGGTCGTCGACCTCGCTAACGGCGACGCCCCGACCGAGAATGGCCTCGCGAGCCACTTCCATGTCGGGAACAACAAGGTGCAGGCCCCGGAGTGATCCCGGGGCCATCTCGATGCCCGGAAGCCCTTCTCCGAGCACAATGGAACAAGCCGATCCGGTCGGTGTCAGCTGAACGACTCTGACCGCCTCCACGGGACGGACATCGTGATCGACATGGAACCCGATGGTGTCGGCGTAGAACGCCTTCGCGCGGTCGATGTCGGACACAGGCACAGGCACGAGTTCGAGCTTCATGTCAAAGGCCACCATGTCGTCTCGCAGCAGTCGATCTCAGTTTCGTCCGCCCAACGGATGGCCGATCAGCGGCGAAGCACCCTGCCTCGGCGGATCGGGCGAAGTTCAGGGGTAGGTTGCCAGGGGCCGGGTCGGTGGATCAAGCCGAGGGTGGTTCGGCCGCTGCATTGATGGGATGGCTCCTCCTACGACTCGATCGGCATCCAGGTGCCAGAGTCGCCCGAAGCTCCGGGGGTACCGGAGAGGAGGAGCACAATGAAGGATACGACGATCGCGGTGGACCTGGCCAAGTCTGTTTTCGAGCTGGCCGTCTCGCCCAGCCCGGGCGTGGTCACAAAGCGTCACCGGCTCTCCAGGGGCCAGTTCCAGCGCTTCCTGGCGCGGGAGCAAGCAGCGACCGTGGTGATGGAGGCCTGCGGGACGGGGCACTTCTGGGCGCGCTGCGCGCAGGAGGCAGGGCATCGAGCCGTGCTGCTGCCGCCGCATGCCGTGCGGCCCTACGTGCTGCGGAACAAGACCGACGGTGCGGATGCGAAGGCCCTGCTGGAGGCGGTGCGCAATCAGGATCTGCGAGCGGTTCCCATCAAGTCCGTGGACCAGCACGTGCTCGCAGGCCTGCACCGGATGCGGTCCGCATGGATGGCGACACGCACCGCACGCATCAATACCGTGCGCGGTCTGCTGCGGGAGCTGGGCCTGTTCATTCCCGTGGGGGCGCGGCGCGTGGTTCCCGAGCTGCGTTCCCTGATCGGCCAGGGCGCTGTCCCCGCTCCATTGCATCTCGCCCTGGTGGAGGCCGCCGACGAGATCGAGACGCTTGAGCAGCGGGCACGCAGCATTGAACGCGAGCTGGAGGAACTCTCACGTGCCAGTGATGCGGTGCAGCGTCTGCGCACGATCCCGGGAGTCGGCCTGCTGACGGCCACGGCGGTCGTCGGCTTCGTGGGTGACCTGCAGCGATTCCCTTCGGGCCGCCACTTCGCCAGCTACCTCGGGTTGACCCCACGCGAAGCGTCGAGCGGACTCAAGCGCAAGCTCGGCCGGATCTCCAAGCGCGGAGATCCTTATCTGCGCATGCTGCTGATCCACGGTGCCCGCTCCGTCCTCTCCCATGCGAAGTGCGCGAACGCCGACCTGGACGGGCTACGAACCTGGGCCGTGGGTCGTGAGCAGGCGCGGGGGCACAACAAAGCTGCGGTAGCGCTCGCCAACAAGCTGTCCCGCATCATCTGGGCGGTCAGCACCCGCGCGCGACCCTACAGCAGCCACCCCCCGCACGACGAGAACTAGCCTTCAACAACTGCACCGAGCGATCTGTGTGATGGCGCACCGGAAGTGACCGACGTGGGGACACGCCGACAACAAGCTTGGCCGTCCGAGGCCGCTGTCATCGATTGGCACCCCACGCGACTTTC
>JAJDAJ010000023.1 GCA_029261925.1 Deltaproteobacteria bacterium
TGACCTGGTAGACGCCGTAGAAGCTGCGCGACGCGTCGATCGCGTCGCCGGGGCCGATGGCGCGCGCCAGGGGCAGGCCCGCCGCCCAGCCGGCGACGATCAGCAGACCCCAGGCCCACAGCGGTCGCCCGCCGGACAGACGCGAGGCAGGGTCGCGCATCAGGATCACCAGCAAGATCAGATGTGCGGCCAGCAGACCGAGCGGCAGCTCGAGCAGGTGATCGAACCACCAGGGCGCGAGCACGTTGACGAACATCGCGCCCAGCGCGCCGCCGGCGGCCACGGCCAGGTAGAAGCCGGTGAGATGCTCGGGAGCCGGCTTCAGGCGCACCAGCTCGCCGTGGCAGATCGTGCAGGCCACCAGGATCAGTGCACAGAACAGCGGGATGATCAGACCCAGGGGCCACTGGCCGCCAATGATCTGCGCCAGTCCCGCAGGCGGAAGCAGCACCACCAGGGCGGGGATCCACAGTTCGCGCCGGTAGCCGTCGTCGCGCTCGAAGGTGAGCATGAACGAGACCAGGTACAGCGCCAGCGGCAGCACCCAGAGCAGCGGCACAGAAGCCAGGTCGAGGCAGAGCTGGTTGGTCGCGCCGAGCAACACGGTCGACGCGCACGCGGCCAGGGCGATCCAGAGCGCAACGCGCCCGGGCGTCACCGCCGCGGCGTCCGCGCGCAGCGGATCGACGGCCGCGGGAACCGGCAGCGGGGTCCCGCCACGCGCGAGCCGCCAGGCGCAGGCGCCGGTGAGCAGGGCGAAGCCCAGGTAGCCCGCCGTCCACAGGCCGAGCAGGGTGGTCACCTCGAAGGCGGGCTCGAAGAGCACCGGGTAGCTGAGCAGTGCCGCGAGCGAGGCGGCGTTCGAGAGCGCGTACAGCCGGTAGGGCGAGCTACCGGGGTTCGTGTCGGCGAACCAGCGCTGGAGCAGCGGACCGGTCGAGGAGAGCATCAGGTACGGAGCGCCGATGGTCACCAGCAGGAAGACGAGGATGCGCAGCACGGCGTTCTCCCCGCCCTCGGGGCGCCAGGCGTCACCCGGCGCCAGCGGCAGGAAGAGCAGGCTGACCCCGACCAGACCGACGTGCAGCGCGGCCTGTCGCCTGCGCGAGCCGATGCGCGCGAGCGCGTGGGCGTACGCGTAGCCGACGAGCAGCAGGCTCTGGAAGAAGAGCATGCAGGTGGTCCAGACCGACGGCGAGCCACCGAACCAGGGCAGCACGTACTTGGCCAGCATCGGCTGCACCTGGAAGAGCAGGAACGCACTGGTGGCGATCGCGATGGCGAATCGCATGAGATCCTCCGGCCCGGTCGCCCGGGTCAGCTCGAGGGGACGAGGAAGAAGTCGCCCGCCTCGTGGCCGGCGTGCTGGATCGGCGCGTACTCCGGCACCTGGTCGAACTGCGCGCGGGAGGCCGCGTAGGCGACGCGGGCCGCGACCTCGCGGTACAGGCGCTGGCCCTCGAGCACGCCCTCGTTGCTGCGCAGCACCTCGAGCACCGCCTTGGCGAAGACCGAGTGATCACCCCCGCCCACGTCCATCACCGGCTTGAGACCGCCCGAGGTCAGCACCGTGCGCGAGCGCTTGCTCGCGAGCTGTCGGATCAGGTTCATGCGCTCGCGGTCCGTGCGCCCCGCGGGCAGGCGTGCCATGCCCGAGCGGGTCAGTGCGCCCGAGTAGCAGGCGTCCACGATCAGCATGATCTGCTTCGCGCTCATGGCGTTGAGCATGTCGGTCACCGAGACGTTGGAGATCCAGTTCGCGGGATTCTCGCGCTCGGCGTCCACGGGCAGCCAGTGGCCGCGCATGTTCACGGAGTCGAGCTCGCCGTGACCCGCGTAGTAGATCAGCAGGTTGTCCTCGCTGGTCAGGCTCGCGCGCATCTCGTTGAAGGCCGACAGGATCTCGTAGCGGGTGGCGTTCTCGAGCAGGGTGACCTTGAAGCCGTAGCGCTCGCGGAGCACGCCGGCGACCGCGCGCGCATCGGAGATCGCGCTGCGCAGGTCGGGCATGCTCTGGTAGTCGTCATTGCCGATGACCAGCGCGTGGTAGTTGCCGAACTGCACGCCGGCCGTGGTGACACCGGGCTCCGGGCGCGGCGGGCGCGGGGTCGGCCCGTCGAAGCCGCTTTCCACGTTGAACTCCACGCTGGCGCTCTTGCCCTGCTTGTCGACCGCCACGATCTTCACGGGCGTTCGCGCGGTGCGCAGCTCGATCGCGCTCTTGAACAGGCCCGCGTCGGAGGGGCGCAGCTTGCGGCCGTTGAGCGTCAGCGAGAACAGCCCCGCCGGCGCGGTCACACGGCCGACGATCTCCCGGCTCTGCGTGCCCGAGCGCACGGCCACGGCCAGGCCCCGCGTCGCGACCAGCGGTGGCTCGATCAGCTCGATGCTCGGGCCCGACACGCCCGCGCCCGCAGCCACCGGGGCCGGTCCCGGCCGGCTCGCCAGCTTCTCGAGCTCGGCGCGGTGGCGGCGCGCTGCGACGCGGTCGCGCTCGACCTCCTCCTGACGCTCGGCCAGCGCGGCCTCGAGGCGGCCGAGCTCGCGCTCGCGCTCATCGAGGCGCTGCTTCTCGGCGCTCAGGTCGGGGGGCAGAGGCGCGCCGACGGGCACCTGCTCGGTCTTCTGCACGAACACGATGCGGTCCCGTGCGAGCGCATCGCGCTCGCTGCTGGCCTGTCTCCGGCCGCGCTCGAGCTCGCGCTCCGCGTCGCGCAGCCGCCCGCGCAGGGTCTCGACCTCGCCCTCGAGCGCCTCGATGCGCGCGCGCTGGTTGCTCAGCGTGCCCGGGTCGATCAGCACCGCCTCGTCGAGACCCGAGGCGCGCCTGTACCAGGCGAGCGCCTGGGCACTGCTCTGCGTCACGCCGAGTCCCTTCTCGTACAGGTGGCCGAGGTTGATCTGCGCGCGGGCATTGCCCTGCTCGGCCGCCCTCCGGTACCACTGCGCGGCCGCGTCGAAGTCCGGCGCGCCGCCGATCCCCTTCTCGTAGAGCTCGCCCACGTTGGTCTGCGCCTCGGCATCCCCCGCCTCCGCGACGGGCAGCCAGATCAGCAGCGACGACGCCAGGGTCGCGCGGTCGTAGGCGGTGTACTCGCCGCCGCGGATCTCGCACTCCCGGGCAGGCACGCGCACGGGCCGACGCTGGGTGACGTACGTGGCGCGCTGGCCCAGGCGCCGGATCTGGCCGGGCAGCAGGCAGTCCACGATCAGCAGCTCGTCGCCGCTGCGTGCGGCGTGTGCCGGCAGCGGCACGTTGGGCTGGAACGCGGTGCAGGCCGCCAGGCCCAGCACCACCAGGGCACGGGCCGCCCGCCCTGCTCGATTCCAGACCCGGCACGTTGCCGCTGCGTGCATCATCGCCTCCGCGTCTCGCTCGACGCCGCTGGTTGCCACCCTCGCATAGTATGACGTGCCTCGATGGGCAGACGGATCGCCGCTGGAATGCTGCTGACCGCAACGGTTGCGGTGCTCGCCGCATGCGTCAGCCCCGGCGCGCGCCTGGAGCGCGCGGCGCGGGCCCAGGGCCTGGTGCGGCGCGTGCTGCACACGCCCGTGCTGCCCCTGGTGGTGCACGAGCGGCCAGGCGAGAAGGCGGCGGATGGCCTGCTCCACCTGTACCTGGGCGGCGACGGCCGGCCCTGGATCTCCAGCAGCCTGGGCCCGCGCGCAGACCGGATCGCCCGGGACCCCACGCCGTCGCGCTCCGTGGCCCTGGAGCTGATGGCAGCGGATGCCACGCCCGCAGTTCACGTGGGCCGGCCCTGCTACCACGGCCTGCACGACGCACCGGGCTGCGCACCGCGCCTGTGGACGCGGGATCGCTACGGGCCCGAGGCGGTCGCGGCGGTCGCGGCGGCCATCGATCGGCTGGCACGCGAGCGCGGCGCGACCCGACTGCGCCTGATCGGCTTCAGCGGGGGCGGAACACTGGCGATGCTGGTGGCGCCGCGCCTGTCCGCGGTCACGCACGTCGTAACGATCGCGGCCAGCCTGGATCCGGACGCCTGGTGTGCACTGCACGGCCACGCGCCGCTCAGCGGCTCGCTCAACCCCGCGCGCCTGCCGCCGCTCGATCCGTCGATCGCCCAGCTGCACCTCGCGGGCGAGCGCGATCACAACGTCCCGCCGGAGCTGATCGAGCGGGCCCTCGAGCACACACCCTGGGCGCGCGTGCAGCGCGTCCCCGGTGCGGATCACCGCTGCTGCTGGGACCGGGTCTGGGCCGCGGTCCTGGGTCAGCTTGGCCATTGATGGGTCGTGTGGCAGACTGCGCGCGCTTCGGCGGCAGACGAACGCGAGTTCCCTGTCGCTGCCCGTACGTGGGCGGTGCGAGCCACGCGATGGCCGGGACGCGCCCCCGGAACGACAACCAACCGGGAGTTTCCTTCATGCGACGACAGCATCTTCTCCTCGCAACCCTCGCCGTGGCCCTGGGCTGGGCCGGGAGCGCAGGGGCGCAGACGATCGAGGGCTCGACGGCCCAGACCGCCCTGCAGCGCTCCATCGCGCGCAGCATGGACGCCGTCTGCGCCACCGGCGCGGCCAATCCCGAGACCGCGGCACTCCAGAACGAGTGCGCCGGGCTCCAGGCCCTGGCGGGCGCCAACGACCCGGCGCTCAACCCGCTGCTGCAGCAGCTCTCGACCGAGGAGCTCGCCGCGCAGGAGGCCCTGCTGCGAGACGGCCAGGAGGGCCAGTTCGCGAACATCGCCTCGCGCCTGGCCGCGCTGCGCGGCGGCGCCAGCGCCGCGGGCGTGGTCCAGCTGACGCCGACGCGCGTCGAGGACGCGCTGGCGGAGCAGCTCCACGACCGCGGCGGCGCAGCCGGCGCCGGGGACGCGGCCGCCGGCCTGTTCGTCAACGGCCAGTACGCCCGCGGCGACCACGACAGCAGCTCGCGCGAGGACGGCTTCGACTTCGACGCCTGGAACATCACGGCCGGCATCGACCGGCGGCTCGATGAGAACCTCGTCGTCGGCGTGGCGCTGGGCTACGGCGAGCACGAGGTCGACTTCGACGTGACCTCGCTGGTGATCGGCGGCGAGATCGAGGGGGACTCCGTGGCCTCGTCCCTGTACGGGACCTGGTACTCGGGCGACCTGTACGTGGACGTGATCGGGACCTACACCTGGATCGACTACGACACCGAGCGCCTGTCGAACACGGCGGGCGGCGTGGCGCGCTTCCGCGCGAGCCCCGAGGCCAACTCGTACGGCGGCACCGTGCAGATCGGCTACGACATGTCGCAGGACGCGCTCAGCTTCTCGCCCTACCTGCGCCTGGACTACCTCGACGTGGAGATCGACGACTTCACCGAGCGCGGCGCCGTGGGCGTGCGCCTGAACGTGGACGACCAGGACTTCGAGTCATTCACCGGCGCGCTGGGCGTGCGCGGCTCCATGGCGGTCAGCCGCGACTGGGGCGTGCTGGTGCCCACACTGTACGGCGAGTGGGAGCACGAGTTCGAGGACGACGGCCACACCATCAAGGCCCGCTTCGTCGGCGACCCGACCAACACGACCTTCCGCGCCGAGACCAACGACCCCGACGAGAACTACTTCGTGGTCGGCGGCGGCCTGTCGGCCGTGCTCAAGGGGGGCACCCAGCTCTTCGTCGAGTACTCGATCCTGCTGGGTCACGACGACATCGACAACCAGATCATCACGGGCGGTCTGCGCCTGGCGTTCTGAGCGCGGCCCCACGGCGATCGGAGGACCGCGGTCCGACCGGGACCGCGGTCCTCTTCCGTTCCGGCCTACCCGTCAGCGCGGCCGGATGAACAGGAAGTCGCCGCCCTGGTGGTCCGCGAAGCGGATGTCACCGTACTCGGGCGTCTGCGCGGCGTTCAGGATCACCGGCCGGCGGATGCGCGTGAACAGCGCCGCACCCTCGAGCACGCCGTCGTTCTCCTCGAGCGCGTCGAGCACGGCCCGGGCAAAGACCGAGTGCTCTCCCGCGCCGTCCTCGACCGGCTCCAGTCCGCCCGAGGTCAGCACCACGCGCGCCCGCTTCGAGGCCAGGCGCCGCACGTAGTCGGCGTTGCGGTCGCGGCTGGCCATCTTCAGGCCCCGGGTGAGTGCGCCAGAGTAGCAGCTGTCGGCGATGACCATCACGTGCCGCGCATCCATGGCGCGCAGCAGGTCGGTCACGTCGGCCGCCGAGACCCAGTTCGACGGATCGTCCTGCTGGGCATCCACGGGTAGCCAGTAGCCGCGCCGCGTACCCTCGTCGAACCAGCCGTGCCCCGCGTAGTAGACCAGCAGGCTGTCGCCCCGGCCCAGACTGCCGCGCAGGCTGGCCATCTGCCGCAGGATGTCGCTGCGGGTGGCGTCGAGCAGGGTGTGGACGGTGTAGCCGTACTCGTCGCGCAGCAGCGCCGAGAGCGCGGTCGCGTCGCTGGTCGCGGTCCGCAGCGCCGGCAGGTTGGCGTAGCGGTTGTTGCCGATCACGAGCGCGTGGTACGCGCCCGGCTCGATCGAGCCCGCCGCCAGCGGCTCGATCGGCACCAGGACCTCGCCGTCGAAGGGATCCGAGGGCTCGCGCGAGGCGACGACCACGGGGCGCGGCGGCTCCGGCGCCGGCAGCGGCGCCTTCGCCCGCAGCGCCGGCTCGAGCGCGTTGCGCAGCGCGTAGGCGGCGTCGGCCACCGCCAGCGTCTTCGCGCGCGAGGCGCGTACCGGGCCGAGCCCGGAGCCGGTGTCATCGAGACCGCCGCCCGTGAGCTGATCCTCGTAGACCACCTCGCCGCCCGACGTGCGGCCCACCACGTGGACCTCGATCGTGGACCGGAAGCCACCGAGGCTCATCAGCGGCCGAGAGAAGCGCACCACCTCGGCGTGCACGTCCACCGTCTCGCCACTGGTGCCCTGGAACATGCCCGAGCCGCGCAGCGTGCGCTCCAGCGTGCCGCGCAGCGCCTGCGAATCGCCGGAGCCGAAGCCCATGTCCGAGGAGGTCACCGTGATCTTGCCCAGGGCGTGGGGCGTGACCGGGTCGCTCGAGGCGCGCGCGGGCACCTCGCGCCAGGCACTCGGATCGGCGCTGACACAGGCGCTGCCCAGCAGGAGCACCGCGAGTCCGAGCAGGGCATGGATCGATCGTCGCTGGAACATCTCGTACTCCGTGTGTCGGCGCCGGCCGGATGCAATGAGCCCCCGGACGCGAGCGCCCGGGGGCTCAGTATGCCGGGCTCGGGGCAGGACCGCTGGCGCTCTAGCGGATGACCTCGAGCTCCACGCGGCGGTTGCGCTCGCGGGCGGTGTCGCTCATCCCCTCCACGGCGGGCTTGTCCTCGCCGTAGCCGCGGGTGACGATCCGCTCCGGATCGACGCCCCACTTCTGGATCAGGTACTGCTTGGCCGCGGCGGCGCGGCGCTCGGAGAGCTGCTTGTTGTAGCCGGCCGGGCCGATGTCGTCGGTGTGACCTCCGAGCACGAAGCGCTCGCGGGTCAGGTGCGAGCTCTTGAGCGCCTGGCCGATCACGTCGAGGTTGCGCTGCGCCTTCTCGGACAGATCGGTCGAGTTGAAGCCGAAGCCGACCTTGTGGAAGGACATCTTCGGGCGCTGCACGCTGCGCGTCGGGGTGAGCTGCGCCACCACGTCGTCGACCGTGTACTCGATGTCGCCGCGGCCGAGCACGTCGTACTCGATGCGCGTCACCGCCACGTCACCCGCGGGCAGGCCCGCGACCGCGTCGGCAAGACGCTGCGCGAGGTCGCCGGAGGATTCGGCGTCGTAGGTCCGCAGCTCGTCGGGCTCGCCGCTCAGACCCAGGCCCTGAGCGTCGAGCGGCTCCCGCGTGGCGATCACGTAGAGGATGTCGTGACCCACGGGCGCCACCGCGCTCAGGCCCTCGATGCTGAGCTCGTCTCCGGCCCGGAGTGCGGCGTCGGGCGCCAGCGGCCCGGGGACGATGACGTTGGCGACGCCGAAGCTGTCGCGGTGCACCACGACCAGATGCGCGTCCTGCGCGGTGCGAAAGTGGTAGGACATGCGCTCGCCGATGCGGAAGGCGCTCGCGCCGCCCACGTTGGCGCGGGCCTCGAGGCCGGCCGCCTCCCAGCCGGAGGGCAGATCGCCCAGGATGCCGTCGAAGGTCGCCGCGGGATCACCCGCCTGGGACGTCGCCGCCAGCGCGAGAACCGCCAGGAATGTCGTGATTCGCTCTCTCATCGCCTCATCCTCCTCGCCGGGCGTCTCTCCGCGTCGGCTCTGCGGAAGGGACGCAGGCCCCCTCCCGATCGGATCATCCCGGATCGCTCACGCAGCGGAAGCCGTCGTCCACGTGGGCCTCGCCGGGCGCGCTCTGCCGCCGGGCTGCCGCCCGCAGACTGGCCGGATTCTCGTCCGCGTAGGACCCTCCCTTCAGCACGTAGCCATCCGGACCCCGGGTGGCCGTCCACTCCCAGACGCTTCCGGCCAGGTCGCGGATGCCCTCCGGCGTGGCCCCGTCCGGGAACGACCCCGCCTCCCGCGTGGCGGGGGCGCCCTGACGCTCTCCGAACCAGAGTGCGCGGCCGGGCTCGAAGGTGTCGCCCCAGGGGAACACGCGGCGCCCGGCGCCGCGGGCCGCGAACTCCCACTCGTCCTCCGTGGGCAGCCGCCCGCCGCTCCAGCGGCAGTAGGCATCGGCATCGTTCCAGCTGATCACGCGCACCGGGTGCTGGAGGCGATCGGCGAAGCTGCTGCTGGCGCCATCGGGCGCGCGCCAGCTCACGCCCTCGACCATCACCGAGCCGATGCCGGTCCACTTGTTCGCCAGCCCCGCCTTCTCGGCGTCGGTCACCCAGCCCGTCTCCTGCACGAAGGCCGCGAACTGGGCGTTGGTCACCTCGAGCACGTCCATCTGGAAGGCCGTGGGCCGGTACTCGCGCTCGGTCTCGTCCGCGTACCAGTCCCGGGAGCAGCCCTCCACGTGGCGCAGGCAGAGCGCCAGGGCGGCGTCGATCTCCGCGGCCGTGCTGCCGAGCATCACGCGCTCGGGCAGGGGGCCACCCGGGCCTCCCGGACCGTCTCGCCCTCCGGGGCCACCGGGCCCCCCGGGGCCCCCGGGCCCCTCGGGACCGTAGAGGGCCAGGGCGTCGGCGGCGGCCTGATCGAAGAGCGCCGCGCCCTCCAGGTAGGCGTCGCGCGCGTCGAGCATCTCGTCGGCGTTCCAGAGCGCGTTGCCCGCCTCCTTGCGCTCGTCGCCCTGCGCGAAGGGCTCGAGCAGGGGATCCTCGGCGCCCGCCTCGACGGCGCGCGCACGCGCGGCCTCCAGCTGCTCGTACGCCGCCAGGGCGTCGTCCGTGCGCGCCTGGTCGCCGCTGATTTTGAACGCGAGCCCGGAGCCCAGCACCAGCACGAAGACCAGCCCGGCCAGCGCGTACAGTCGCCAGCCCATCAGCCAGAGCGGCCGGCCGCCGCGGGCCCGCTCGTCCTCGAGCGAGAGCACCGGAACGTCCTGGGCGCTCGAGGAATCCCCGGCGCCGCGGAGCGAGCCGATCGCCGCGTCGGCGTCGTGGACCCGCTGCGCCGGATCCTTGGCCATCATCTGCGCGATCGTGGTCGAGATGGCGCGCGGGATCCCGGGGTCCACGTCGGCCAGCGAGCGCGCCTCGCGCAGCGGGTCGCGGTGCCAGTTGACCCAGCGCGCGAGCTGGATGCGCTCGTCCGTCGAGCCGTAGATCTCGGGAAACTGGTCCTCGAACTTCTCGCGCCCCAGCAGCAGCTCGTAGGCCATCATGCCCACGGCGTACACGTCGGCCGGCGCGCCCACGCGCTGCCCCTCCACGTAGCACTCCGGGGCGGTGTACTTCGAGCTGTTGCGCAGCGTGCCCTCGGCCCCGCCGAGATCGGCGATGCGCACCTGACGGCCGTCGGCCGAGACCAGGACGTTGTCGGGCTTCAGGTCGCGGTGCACGATGCCCGCGCCGTGGATGGCCTTGAGACCGTCGAGGATCCGGTACACGATCTCGAGCGCGGCGTTGGGCTCCATGCGCTGCTCGCGCAGCAGGTCCTCGAGCGTGGTGTCGATCCACTCCGTGACCAGGTACGGCAGCGGGCCGAGCTCGCCCGGCTCGTGGAAGCGCACGGTCTTGACGATGTTGGGGTGATCGAGGCCCGACAGCGTGCGCAGCGAGGCCGTGAAGCTCTCGAGGCGCCGCTCGTCGCGCGCCGTGATCTCGTTGGCGGTGCGCACCGCGACGAGGCGATCGCTCTCCAGATCCACGGCCTTGAAGACCAGCGACTGTCCGCCCTCGATCCGGTCCTCGAGGCGGTAGCGCTCCGACAGCTCGGCCTGGCTCATGACTCAGTTTCCACCAGCTCGGACAGACGCGAGACCGCGTACGCGGTCGCGGGACAGCGCAGCGTCGGAACCAGGCGCTCGATGGCGCGATAGGCCGTGACCGCGCCCGACCAGTTGCGCCGCTGCTCCATGCGCCAGGCATCGAAGAGACGCGCGTCGATGTCCTCGACCAGCCCGTCGACGAGCCGGGCGGTCTCGTCCCCGGACGCGTCGGAGCGGCGCGCGGCGACCAGCGCCCAGTAGCGTGCGCTGGGGTCGCCGGGATCGTCGGGACGCACCGCCCCGCGCACGAGCTCGCTGGTAGCGGGGGCGTCGGACTCGAGGAAGCTGCGCGAGGCCTCGACGAGCTGATCGGCGTAGTCGCGCGTCAGGCCCCAGCCACCGCCGACGGAGCCCGAGGAGAGCACGATGGCGACCACGATCAGCGCCAGCAGGTACGCGCCCAGGCCGACCAGGACGACCGGCCGCTGCCAGAGCGGCTTCGGCTTGCCGTCGTCGAGGGTCGTGACCTCCTGCTTGCGCTTGCGGCGACGCTCCTTCGTTCCGAACTCGATCAGGGTCTCGCCGCCGACCTGGATCAGGTCGCCGGCCTCGAGCACGCGCACGCCCTCGATCGACTGCTGGTTGACCAGCGTGCCGTTGACGCCGCGGTTGACCGCGACCCAGACGTCGTCGCGCCGCTCGACCACCGTGTGCAGCGGCGAGACGAACTCGTCGCGGAGCACCAGCTCGCAGTCCTCGAGCTTGCCGATGCGGAATGCCTCCTCGCCGTCGAGGCTGAAGCGCTTGCCCTTGCGTGGACCGCTGCGCACCAGCAGCGTCGCGGTGATCTCGACGTCGGACACCTACAGGACTCCCGTGCTCAGGGTCTCGAGGAAGGCGGGCGCCAGGATCAGCACGAAGACCGAGATCATCATCAGGATGACCGGACCCTGGATGCGGATCTTGAGCTCCTCTGCGGCGCGCTCGGCGTCCTGGCTGCGCTTGAAGCGCATCACCTCCGCCTGGTCGCGCAGGATGCTGACCATGGGCGTGCCCATCTTCTGGCCCTGGACGATGGCGTTGATGAAGTTCCGCAGCACGTCGATGTGGACGCGCCCGCTGACGCCCTCCAGGCCCTCGGCGATGGTCTTGCCCATGCGCACCTCCCCCATGGCGATGCGAAACTCGAGCGCGAGCTCGTCGTCGGGATTGTCGCGCTCGTAGATCTCGATGGTCTCCTGGAAGGTCGCCCCGGCGTCCATGCACATGGTCGCAAGGTCGATGAAGAACGGCAGCTGGCGCGAGATCGAGCGGCGGCGCGCATCCACCTCGCCGTCGAGCCAGGCGGTCACCAGCCAGACGCAGGCGGCGCCGAGTGCCAGCGCGAAGAGCGTCCCGAAGAACGTCACGCCGCCCGCCAGCACCGTCATGCCGAAGATGATCACGAAGACCGCCAGCCCCGCGAGCTCGGCGCCCGCCAGGAACTCCTCGCCGGTCATGCGCCCGCCCGGCTGGCCGGCCTCGACGTGTCGCTTCTCGAGACTGCGGCACCAGGCATCGAGCGCGGGGCGCCGGTTCATGCCCGCGAGCAGCCGCACCAGCGGGCCCAGGGGGGACTCGACCAGCGCGTTGCCGCGCGCCGGCCCCGCGGCCAGGGCCTCCATGCTGCGCAGCGGGCCGGCCAGGCCCCAGAACAGCAGCACGACCGTCAGGAATGCCAGCACCGAGATCGAGAGCAGCATCAGGCGTCCCTCCTCAGCACGCGAAGCAGCCAGAACAGACCGCCGCCGTAGAGGATCAGGGCCAGGAAGAGCAGGGCCAGGCCGAAGATGCTGCTGACGAACATGCCGGGCAGGGAAGGCTGCATGGCAGAGACCAGCAGGAAGATCAGCACGGGCATGGCGCTGATCCAGGTGACCGCCTTGCGGCCCTCGGCCGAAGCCGTGAGCAGCTTCTGGTCCATGCGCCAGATCTCCTGGAGCGCGTTGGCCATGCTCTCGAGCGCCTGCGGCAGGTTGCCGCCCCGCTCACGGTTGATCTGGAGGGCGGTCGCGACCAGGCCGAAGTTGCGGCTGCCGATGCGCTGGCGCGCGTTCTCGATACTCCGACCCAGATCGTTGCCCAGGCTGATCTCCTGCGCGATCAGGCCCATCTCCTGCGCGACTGGACCGTCCATCTGCTCGGAGACCTGCTCGATGGCCTGGGTCAGGCTGAAGCCCGCGCGCGTGGAGTTCGCCAGGACGGTGAGCGCGTCGGGGAGCTGGTCGTTGAAGCGGTCCAGACGCTTGCCGCGCAGGTACGAGAAGATCAGCTGCGGGGCGAGCAGGATCAGCGCGCCGAGGATCAGGGCCAGCCACAGGCTGCCCAGCAGGACCTGGGCGACCAGCGCCACCACCACGGCCGCGACCGCCGTGTAGGCCGTGATCTGGCGCGGCGTGATGTCGCGGATGAACAGGTCCTCGAGCGCCGCCTGGTTCTGCGCCTCGCGCGCGGCGACGACCTGTGACCCGCCCTCCGCCGTGACCCGGGCGATGCCCACCGTGGCGGCGACCACCGCCGCGAAGCCGGTGATCGACATCAGCACGATCCAGAGCACTAGAAGAAGTCCTCCAGATCGACGGCACCCTTGAGCAGAAGCTTCTCGATGAACGTGGGGATGTATCCCGTGTGCACGAAGCGCCCGCCCGCGTACTCGCCGCGGCCCGGCGGCAGGTAGCGGAAGATGTCCTCGACGATGATGCTCCCGGTCTCGTCGTCGATGCCGACGACCTCGGAGACGTGCGTCACGCAGCGCTTGCCGTCCGGGAAGCGGATCAGCTGCACGACCAGGTCCACGGCGGCGATGATCTGCTCGCGGATCGCGCTCACGGGCATCGAGGTGCCCTGGAGCACCATGGTCTCGAGCCGGAGCATCATGTCGAGCGGCGAGTTGGCGTGGGCGGTGGTCATGGAGCCGTCGTGGCCGGTGTTCATGGCCTGGAGCATGTCCAGGGTCTCGGCGCCGCGGCACTCGCCGACCACGATGCGATCGGGCCGCATGCGCAGCGCGTTCTTCACGAGGTCGCGGATCGTGATCGCGCCCTTGCCCTCCATGTTGGCGGGGCGGGACTCGAGCGTGACCACGTGCCGCTGCTTGAGCTGGAGCTCGGCGGTATCCTCGATCGTGATGATGCGGTGGCGCGGCGAGATGAAGTCCGACAGGCAGTTCAGGAACGTCGTCTTGCCCGAGCCCGTGCCTCCCGAGACCACCACGTTCAGCTCGCACTCCACGCAGGCGCGGATGAACTTGACCATCTGCGCCGAGACCGCCTCGTAGCGCACCAGGTCGTCGATGGTCAGGGGCGTGGCAGAGAACTTGCGGATCGTGACGCACGGGCCCTTGATCGCCAGCGGCGGGATCACCGCGTTCACGCGAGAGCCGTCGGGCAGGTGCGCGTCGACCAGCGGCGAGCTCTTGTCGATGCGGCGACCGATCGGCGCCACGATGCGCTCGATCGTGCTCATCAGCAGCTCGTCGGAGAAGAACGAGCGCCGCGAGTCCTCGATCACGCCGAACTTCTCGATGAAGATCTGGTCGCGTGCGATCACCATGATCTCGCCGATGCTGTCCATCTCCATCAGGTCCTGGAGCGGCCCCAGTCCGAAGATGATGTCGAGGATCTCCTGCTTGATCGCGCCGTTGACCACGTAGCGAGCCAGGCCCTCGGAGAACTCCAGCCGGTGCGCCTCGAAGGCCTCCTCGAAGCCCGCCTCGAGCAGCTCGATGTCCTCCGCCATGCGCTTGGGATCGAAGCTCAGCCCGCACTGTCGGCCGAGGCGGTCGAGCACGCCGCTGAGGTTCTCCTCGAACGCCACCAGCGTCTTGGCGACCGAGCTGCGCCGACGCGCGCCGCGCTCGGTACCCGCCGCGGTGATGCGCCAGGTCATGCGCCGGTGCACGTAGGTGTGAAGGATGTGCTCGAGCAGCTCGGGGCGGGCGCCCGAGAGCGCGTTGTCGACCAGCTCGTCGAGCGCCGTCTCGATGCGCTTGCGCGTCTCGGGGGAATGCAGGTCGGCCTGCGCCTCGGCGCGGCGCAGGTCCATGCGGTCGAGCAGTGCCTCGTGGATGTCGTTCTCGAACGCCATCAGCTCGGCCTGCCGCAGCAGATCCTCGGAGGTGACGCGCCGCACCGACTCGTCGACCAGCGAGATCACGAACTCGGCGATGCGGATCTCGTCGCCGGGCTTCACGCGGTAGGTCTTGGCCAGCTCGAGCACCAGACTTCCCAGGTGCGTGTCGTTGGAGCCCAGGTGCTCGACGGTCCAGGCGCCGTTCTCCTGGCGCAGTCGCGCCTGCTGGCGCGAGACCAGCGGGCTGCGGATCGCGATCTCGGGATCGGGCAGGGTCGGATCCGGCCGGCCGATGATCGCCTCGTCGGCGCTCAGGTCGACCGTCCGCGAGTCCCCGGACAGCGTGTTGTCGATGCGAACTTCCATGGCTCCGGCCGTTCCCGCTGCCTCAGCGGATGGTGTCGAACTGCGTCCAGTCCACCTGGGGCAGGTTGTTCTCTCGCTCGTCGGCGGGATTGCGAAGCACCAGCGTCAGCGCGCGGTCGGGCTGGGCGTGCTCCAGCGCGAAGATGATCTTCTCGGCCTGCAGCGGCGTGACCTCGATGGTCACGGTCGCGAACGAGTCGTCTCCGTAGCCGTCATCCACCGCGCCGACCGTGCCGAGGTACGAGCCCCGCGTGGTCGCGCGGCCCACGGCCAGCACGCGCACGTTCTGCAGCAGGGTCTTGGTGCTGACCTTCTCGGTCACCAGCGGCACCTGGTAGTCGCCGCCCTGGCCAGAGACCTGGTCGACGACCTCCCTCTGCTCCTCGAGCGTACCGATGATGTCGACGCGGCTCCCGGGCTCGACGAAGTACGCCACCGCCGACGTCGCGTCGACGGGAATGGTCAGGGCGCGCATGCCCTCGGAGATGCGCGCCGCGAAGCGCTCCTCGGGCTCCTCCTCGAAGTGCTCGTAGAGCAGGATCGAGCCTGCAGGCACGTCGGTGGTGACGCTGCGCCCTATGATCCAGCTACTCGCCTCGGCGCCGACGGCGCGCTCGACGATCGAGCCGAACTCGGCCGGCAGACCGACCGTGGTGAGCATCTCCGCGGTGACCGGCTGCCCCTTCGGCAGCGTGACCTCGGGGCTCAGCGAGAGCACCTGGACCGACTCCTGGCTCGACTGGATCTGCCCCACGTACAGGTTCAGCAGCACGACGGTCACGATCCCGAGGATCACGCCGATGATCAGGAGTCGCTGGGAGCTCATTTGACTGGACCTTTCATGCTGACCTGGATCAGATCAATGACGCTGCGATCGGGCGAATCGGTTCGCTGCACGAAGACGGTCACCTCGCGGGAATCGTCCGCGAAGCGCGCCATCGCCTCGTGGCGACCCCTCCGGGTCACGGGCGCCTCGCTCATCCCCATGCTGCGGAAGATCTTCTGGTAGTGCGCGAGGTGGGCCTCGACGGTCCCGCCCCCCTCGTACGCCACCAGATGTACCTCGCTGGAGCCACCCAGCTCCGACAGGGTCATGGTCCGCTGCGAGCCCGGGAATCGCGCCACGCCGGGGAAGTCTCCGGGCCCCACGTCGCCCTCGCCGGTCCCGATGTACTCCTCGGGCGAGAAGTCCGCATCGAGCTCCATCAGCCACACATCCGTCGTGCGGGCGCGGTCCGGACGCAAGGCCACCGCGATGAATCCGCCGGGCGTCCCGACCTCGCCGCTCTCCGCGAACGCCGGGAGCAGGCCTCCCAGGTCACCCGGGTGCCCGCCGAACAGCTGCACGAAGGCACCCCAGCCCTCTGCCGAGAAGCGCTGCGGGCGGCGCAGCGCCCGCTCCACGCGGGCCTGCGCGACCTCGGCGTCGTCGCCGGCCGGCAGCGGCCTCGCCTCGAGCAACGCCAGCGCGCGGCGTTCGAGTCGATCGAAGAGCGCGTCGGGCCGCAGGCTCGTCTCGCCCAGGCGCGCGCGCAGCACCTGCCCGTTCACCACGATGGTGCGCTCCCCTCCCATCGGCACGCGGCCCTCGAGGTAGTCGAGCAGGAATCCCGTCGACTCCCCGAGATCGCGCGAGATGTCGGCGCTGGCCTCGGGAACAGCGGCCGCGAAGCCCATACCCAGCAGGAGGACAGCGAGGATGCGAGCCGGCCAGCCGCGCATGATCATCTCGTCGCCGCCGGAAACGCGCGGCGGAAGAGGTTGCGGGAGCCCTGCCGGCGCAGCACGCGGTCGTAGCCGTTGTGCATGTCCCGGCGCTGCCAGACGCGATTGGCATCGACCGCGTGGCCGTTGCTCCAGCGGGCCGTGGCCCAGTCGAAGTCGAGCGACCGGTACCGGGACTCAACCGAGGCCTCGCGGAACTGCGCACGCTGACGGGGACGTCCGATCTCGCGCGTGAGCGTCCGGGAATCGCGCCACTCGCCGCGCCCGGCACGCTGCAGGTCCCGGAGATAAGTCGTGTGGAACCCGCGGCCGCGCACGCCTGCATCATCCCGACACCTCATGCGGTAGGTGCCGCCGAAATCCTGCTGGAGACGGGTGCGCTGGCAGAGCGTTCGCGAAGATCCACCCACGCCGGGAACGGGGATCGGGGACGATCGGGCGTGGCTGTACAGCGAGGACTTCCACGCGGCGTTCCGGACCGCCGTGCTCGCGTGAATGTCGTGGAGGAACATCGCCGAGCCGTGGCGGATCCCGACCAGGAACGTCAGCAGCACCGGGATGACCAGAATCATCTCGACGGCGGCGTTTCCGCGCTCGCTCGGCCTAGTGGTCATTGATCCGGGCCACGTCGCGGCGGAGCCGGGTCAGGATCTGGTTCATGCGGCCGTACGTCCGCACGGCCCGCTGGACCCCGCGAGCCTCTCGCTCCACGAGGCTCGCCGGCACCAGCCGGGCACGCCAGCCCTGGGTGAACAGGTCATACCCGGCGAGCTTGGTGAACAGACGCGAGGTCCGCGTCGAGATGTTGTAGACCTCGGCCTGGGCGTAGGCATAGATCTCGGGATGCGGGGTCTCGAACCGGTCGAGCGACAGGGCGGGGCCGCCCGTCCGCTTGGTGAACGCGAGCAGACTCATCGCGTCGCGCGAGTCCTGGGGCAGGGTTCCGGCGTGCTTGGGCCGCTGCTTCACGCGGTACAGGCTGAGCTGCGCCGGTACGAGTCCGCCGAAGCCGGCCATGGCATGACGGATGATGTAGGGGTGAAACGTCGCACCGCGCGTGAAGGGCCAGATGATCCACTGCGCCGTCGATCGCGTATTGCAGTAGCCGGGCTCGAGCCCGAGGAAGCGGCCCTTCCAGCTCTGGCGGATGGGCCAGGTGCGGTTCTCCTCGAGCCGGGAGATGAAGGCGCTGTCGTCGGACTGATGGGGGTCGGCGCGGTCCGGCAGGACGTACTCGCGCCTGAGGCTGGCGGGCATGCGGGAGATCACCGTCACCCAGGCGGTATTGAGCGCGATCAGCAGGTCGGTCCGGCCTCCGATCGCATCGCGAACGCGCGTGTAGGGACCCTCGCTACCGTAGTGCTCCAGGTTCTCGTAGCGACGCGAGCCGCTCGGGTCCTCCGCCAGCTCGCACAGGCGGTGCCGGGGCAGGTCGATCGGCAGGACGCCCTGGATCACACCTCCGTACGGCCGGGTGTCGCCGACCCGGCCGAAGATCGCCAGGTTGATGTCCCCGACCATCTCCACGGGCAGCACCGAGCCGCGCCCCACGCGCGCCGTGCTCCGCTCCGCCGGGTAGAACACCGGCCCATCGACGGCGTTCTCCACCGCGAGCGCGCTGGAGACACGGCCCGAGAAGCGCGGGAACTCGTCCACGATGTGGTCGTTCATCGCGCTGAGCGCACGCGCCACGCGTCGGTACCTGCCGCCGGCGCCGAGCGGGTCGCGCGCCGAGATGTTGATCAGCGAGATGTACGCCGGCAGGTATGCGAGGTTGGCCGCAGGGCACGTGATGAGGTTCGCGGGGTAGGGCACGGTGACGCAGGCGTCGTAGATCAGATCGAGAAGGATCGCGGTCGCCTCGGTGAGCGTCTGCGTGAGCGCCAGGCCCACCACGTTGACGGAGAGCGCCTGCGTCATGCCGGTCTGGTTCATGGACATGACGTTGAGCGAACGCGCGGTCCAGCTCGCCTGCGTGATCGCGTGTGCGTCGGCCGCGTTCTGCACCTCGATCTTCCGGGCCAGTAGATTGCCCGTGTTCATCAGCCAGACGACGAGCACCACCATGGAGACCATGCCCAGCATCATCAGCACGACGATCTGTCCGTCCTCGCGGCGCGGATCGGGAATGCGTCGGATCATCACAGCAGCCTCACGGTGGCGGTGGTGCGCGAGACCCAGACCCCGCCGCGCTCCCGGCCGAAGATCCGGCCCGGAACCAGGGCGATGTACTGCTCGAAGTCGAGCGTGGCCTCGATCTCGTACACCCGCTCGCCGAAGAAGGGCGGGAGGCCGATGTCCTGGCTGCGCCGGACGAGCCGCAGCCGCGTGTTCTGCGGATTGAACGCCCACCCTGCCTTTCGCGCCAGCGTCTCCCGGTACGCGTTCTGGCCCAGATCGGAGGACGCCGCCAGAGCATCGAGCCAGCGCAGACGCCGGGGCGGCCCCGCGCTCTCGCTCGAGGGGGAAGCCGCGATCAGCGCGACCCTGGCCGCGTTCAGAGCGCGTCTCCGGACGTCGGGCGTGATGCGAGGAGCACCGATGCTGTGAAACGGGTTGAGAGCCGAGAAGGTCCCGAGGTTCTGGTAGGGCACGTCCCAGGCGTGCACGCGCGCGCTGCGCGCCGCACAGTAGGCCGCGTAGTGCGTGACCATGGCGCCGTTGAGCAGCACCGCGAACTGCAGCGTCATCATCATGACCGCCAGGAAGATCGGCATGACCAGGACGAACTCGGCGGCGACCGCCATGCCGCGCTCGTCGGCGTGCAGGGACCGGCGCCGCGCGCGCCGCATCCAGCGCCACAGGATGACGCCGCCGATCGCCAGGCACGCGAGCAGGGGCAGGCCCAGCCGTACCATCTCCGGGACGAAGGTGGGCGAGTGCCAGAGCGCGCTCGCCAGCTCGTGTACCGGGCCGCTCATCTCAGCTCACCAGCCCGACGCCCCAGACCGGGGCCGCGAGCGTCCAGGCCACGCCGGTGCAGATCGCCGCGCCCAGCGGGATGCGCAGGTCACGCGCCGGGACCGGCGGCGGCCGCTGTCCCAGCGAGGCCATGCCGGCAATCGCCGCCATGCCGTGCAGGGTCGCGGCCAGCCTCCCGTTCCACACGAGCACGCCCAGCCCGATCACCGCTCCCGCGAGGCCGCTGTAGAGCAGCACCTCGACGATCGCGGGGAAGCCCACGAGCGCGCCGAGCGCGGCCAGCAGCTTCACGTCGCCCCCGCCGAGCACGCCGGCGAGGAAGAGCGCGAAGCTCGGCCCGAAGCCCACGGCCAGGCCGAGCCCCCGCGCGCCCAGACCGGGATCGGCACCCGGCGCGAGGCCGAGCGCCAGCCCCAGCGCGATCGCGGGATACGTGATCGCGTTGGGAATGCGTCCACTGCGCACATCGATGAGCGCTGCAACGCTGGCAAGGGCGAGGGCGAGCCACAACATGGCGTTTCTTCCAGCTCCGGATCCGATCGCTACTTCTTGTTCAGCACGTCCTTGTACTTGCCCTCGAACCACTGCGTGAGGTCCTCGCGGAAGGTCCAGAGGATCAGCACGAGCGGCACGACGATCAGGCCGATCACCAGGATCGGGCCGACGGGGATCTCGCCCCGGTCGTCGTCATGCAGGGCCATGGCGCGCTTGCGGACTGCCTGGAGAGTCGTCATCTCGGTTCCTCGCTGCTTTCGGCCCAGAGCGGACCGGTGGTGTGGATCATGTCCTCCAGTCCCTTGACGCGGGGCTGCGAGGCAAACGTGGGGCGCGCGCCGGTCCAGACCAGCTCGCCGCCGAGGTCGCCGGCGTCGGGGTCGAGCACGAAGAGGTCGCGCACGGAGTAGCGGCCCTCGTCGTCGAGCCCGAGCACCTCGGAGATCTGCGTCAGCGCACGCCGCCCGCTGGCGAAGCGCGAGATCTGCACGATCACGTCGATCGCCGAGGAGACCTGGCCCCGCAGCGCGTGCAGCGGCAGGTCCACGCCCGCCATCAGGCACATGGTCTCGAGGCGGTTGAGCGCGTCGTGCGGCGTGTTCGCGTGACAGGTGGACAGCGAGCCGCTGTGGCCCGAGGTCATGGCCTGGATCATGTCGAGCGCCTCGCCACCGCGGCACTCCCCGACGATCACGCGGTCGGGGCGCATCCGCAGCGAGGCGCGGAAGAGCTCGCGGATGCTCATGCCCCCGCGGCCCTGGCGATCGGGCGGCTGCACCTCGAAGGGCACCACGTGCTCCTGCTGGAGCTGCAGCTCGGAGGAGTCCTCGAGCACGATGATGCGCTCGTGCGAGGAGATCTTGCTCGACAGGCAGTTGAGCAGGGTGGTCTTGCCCGAGCCCGTGCCGCCCGAGACGATCACGTTCTTGGCCAGCGCCACGCAGATCGCCGCGAACTCGGCGGCCATGGGCGTCAGCGCGCCCACCTCGACGAGCCCCTCGAGATCGAGCTTGTTCTTCGAGAACTTGCGGATCGTGACGCACATCCCCTTGCGGGCGGCCGGGGGCTGCACGATGTGCACCCGCGAGCCATCGGGCAGGCGCGCCTCGATGCTGGGATCGAGCGGCGTCAGGCGCTTGCCCACGTACTGGGCCACGTTGCGCATGGCCGCCTCGAGGGCCAGCGCGTCGTGGAAGCTTGCGTCCGTGCGTTCGAGCCGCCCGCCCCGCTCGACGTAGATCTCGTCCCAGCCGTTGATCATCACCTCGGAGACCGAGGCGTCGCCCAGGAACTCGGCGATCGGCTCGAGAAAATGCCCGAGCGTCTTCTCGTAGATGGGGACCAGGTTGCTCATCGCGCCGTCTCGCAGCTCAGGGGAACGGCACCGTGATGAGCAGCGACTGGATCGAGAACACGTTGAGCACCAGGCTCTCGGCCAGCAGGATCAGCGCCGAGGCGGGCAGGACGATCAGCCCCAGGATCAGAATGTACGCCGTCACGTCCGACATGGACCTCTCTCCCGCTCCCCGCCGGGCGAGGTGCGTGGGGCGCAGACCGCCCGTGCTGCTCCCGGTACCGGCGAAAGTAGATCGTACCACGCATGGTTCTTCCCATTCGCCGCCCGGCGCCCTGCACGACCCGCTGTCGCGCCGCGCTGGCGGCTGTCTGGCAGGAGGGACGCAACACTCGCCGGGATCGGATCGCGCGCCGGTGCCGCGCGGATCCGGGCTAGAATCATCGTGATCCGTCCGGCCCCATCCCCGCGTCCCTTCTGCACACGCGACGCGGCCCGGCGGGTCGCCAGAACCAGGAGGGACGCGCGATGAACCGAGTGATGGCACTGATCGGTGTCGGTCTGCTGGCGGCAGCCTGCCAGGCGACCAAACCCCAGGCGGATCTGAACCACGAGAAGCTGACGCAGATCCGGGTGGGGCAGACCACCAGGGCGCAGATCCAGTCCTGGTTCGGCACGCCCACCGACCGCGAGATCAGCCCGCAGTACGGCGAGGTCTGGACCTACTACGCCGGCGAGAACCGGGGCAAGTACACCGGTCGCCACGTCGCGGGCGGTCTGCTCGACGCGGCCTCCAGCGTGGTCCCGGGCGGGGACCTCGTCCCCACGGACCAGACGTCCGAGTCCGAAACCACCCTGGAGGTGGAGTTCGACACCAACGGTGTGGTCCAGGACTACCGGTACTACTCGGCCGGATCCCGGTAGGCCCGGGGACCTGGGGGGCGAGCTGCCGGTGGCGGTCGGGGTGATCCGATCCGCGATCCGGATGCGTCCTTTCCCCGGGGGGCGAGAAGGACGGATCCATGCCTGAGAGCGACGACCGACGCGAGCGTTTTGCGCGCCTCTGGCTGGACGTGCTCGAGGCGGACCAGCCCGACAGCGAGCTGCTCGCGCGCTTCGTCGAGGATCCGGAGTCGCTGAGCGCCCGGGAGCGCGCCGACATCGAGGCACGCCGCGACGAGCCGCGCGTCGCCGACCGGCTGCGGGTACTCGAGGGCTTCGACGCGGCCCTGGCGGCCGCCGAGCAGGAGCCTCCCCTGGTGCGCCCCGTGCTCGAGCCGCGGCGCGCCCGGGCGAGCGCCCGCCCGGGCGGCTGGCGCAGCTGGCTCGCGCTCGGACCGCTCGCGCTGGCCGGCGCCGCCGCGGCCGCGCTGGCGATCGCGATCGTGCTCCCCGACGGCTCGGGTCCTCCCGTACTCAAGGGCCCCGCCGTGGCGCGCGCGCCGCGCCCGTCCCCGGAGCCGCAGGCCAGCGCGTCGGCGCGCGAGGAGCGGGCGCGACAGGCGGCGCCGCGGGTGCAGCAGCGCCCGGCCCGGCCCGGCATCGACCCGTCGCGCCTGGCCGAGATGACCGCCCCACAGAAACACACGGAGCCGGAGCCGCCGGCCGACCCACCGCGGCGACCCGTCCCGGAGCCCGGTCCCGTGTTCACCGCACGCGCCGACGCCGCCGGCGAGCCCGCGCCCGATGCGGGGCCGGCGCCGATCTTCACCGCGGAGGCCCGCTTCGCCCCCGAGACCGGGGCCGGCGAGCAGGCCGAGTCCCTCGACGAGCTCTTCGACGGCGAGATCGAGGGTGCGCCGATGCTGGTGGCCAGCGCGATCGACTACGCCACGCCCTCGGAGCTGATCGAGCGCCCCTGGGCGCGCACCTATCGCAGCCTGGCGCCGCCGGGCGCCGGTTCGACCGGCGACGGCCCGCAGCTGCGCGCGCTCGTACCCGAGCACGTCGCCTTCACGGTGAGCGCCTCGCCCTCGCTGTTCTGGTCCCTGTCCGAGCCGCCTCGCCCCGGCTGGCGCTTCCTGCTCGAGCTCGCGCCCAGCGAGCGGCCGGATCAGGCGGGCGAGGCCGAGCTGCCCGCGCCCGGTGCCCCCGGCGTGCAGCGCGTGCGCCTCGCCGACCTCGACGTCGTGCTCGAGCCCGGCGTCGAGTACGTCTGGACGATCACCGTGCAGCCCGACCCGAGCGACCCGACGCGCGACGTGTCGGCCCAGGGCTGGATCAGGCGCGTGGAGCTGGCGCGCGCCACGCGCGAGCAGCTCGGCGACCGGCCGCTGAGCAACGGGCTGGTCTACGCCGACGCGGGCCTGTGGTACGACGCGCTGGGCGCGGTCGCCGACGCGATCGCCCTGCGCCCCGACCTCGCGGCCGGGCGCGAGGCGTACCGGCGCCTGCTCGCCGGCGCGGGTCTCACCCAGTACGCCACGCAGCTCCCGCAGCCCTAGCTGGCTGCTGGAGCGTTCAGGCGCTCAGAGCAGGAGCTCCCGCAGCGCCTTGAGCCCCTGGCTCTGCATGCGCTTGAGCGTGCCCAGCGGCATGCCGAGCAGGTCCGCCGCCTCCTGGTAGGCGCGTCCCTCGATGTAGATGTGGTACACGACCGCGCGCTGGCGCTCGGGCAGCCGGTCGAGCGCCTGCTCCAGGTCGACCAGCTCGTCGGTCTGCGGCGGCGGCGGCGTGGTGGAGGGATCGCGCCCCGCCTCGGCGAGCTCGGGGTCTCCCACGGGATCGGCCGCGCCGGGCCGCGAGGCGCGGCGGCCGTGATCGGCCAGCTTGCTGCGCGTGACCATACCCGTGTAGCTGACGAACGCGCGCGCGTCGCGGATCGCTCCCGAGCGATGGCTGCGGATCAGCGCCACCAGCACCTCCTGGATCACGTCGTCCCAGGAGTCGCGGATCTGGTAGGCGCGGAAGCGCGCCAGGTAGCCCGTGATCACGTTGGTGATCTCGTCCAGCGCTCGCCGGTCGCCCTCGGCCAGGGCCGCGAGCGTACCCAGCCAGTCCTTGGCCTCCTGCCCCATCCGCGCGCAGAATAACCCGCATCCGGCGCGCGCGCGCTCGGCCGCGCCCGGCGCCCGGCGTCAGACCCCGGGCTCGACGTCGAAGCGCTGCATGTAGAAGGCGTAGCGCTCGCGGATCCGGTCCGGGTCGAGACCGAACTCGGCGAGGTCGTAGCGATGCTCGCCCAGGCGTCCGCGGCGGTGCTCCGAGGCCCAGGCCTGCATCTGCTCGCGCGCCGCGTCGGTGAACGGGATGCCCAGCCGGGAATACGCGCGCTGCACGGCGGCGATCGGATCGGCGAGCTGCTCGCGGAACGGCAGGTCGGCAAAGCGCGCCTCGCCGGCGCGCTCGCGGAAGTCGATCGCGCGGCGCAGTGCCTCGGCCCAGAGCTCGACCTGCTCGCGACCCAGCTCCACGGGATCGATGCCCTCGCACGCCATGCTCGACACCAGGCGAATCAGCGAGCAGACCGAGCCGAGCACCTTCGCCGGGTCACGATGCGTCATGACGAAGCGCGCGTCGGGGTAGATCTCGACCAGGGCGTCGAGCGAGAGCATGTGCACGGGCGTCTTGAGGTGCCAGCGGCGCGGCGGGCAGCGCGACTGGAGCATCTGCAGCGTGCGCCGGTGGTAGCGGTACGCGGGCACCATGTCGCAGTCCAGCTGCCAGGCCGCGAAGCCCGGCACGCGGTACGAGCCCGCGAAGTGCTGTGCCCGGAACTCCATGCCCAGCAGGTCCTGGCACTCCGACGGGCTGGTCGCCTCGGCGTCGTACATGATCCGCATCAGCGGGAACTCGGCGTGCATGGCGTCCATGCCCGCCTGCGTGGCGGCGATGCGCGGATCGCTGTGCTCGGTGGCCGTCTCGGGCGGCGGGACCGGCGCGCCCGACTCCCAGGTGCGCAGCGAGCGCGTGTCGGGGTCGCGCGCCAGCAGCGCACTGAGCGCGGTCGTGCCGGTGCGCGGCAGGCCGAGCACGAAGATCGGCGCGCGCACCTCCTCGGCCTCGAGCTCGGGATGCGTGCGCCACCACTGCTCGATCTGCAGCCGGTTGCCCAGCAGGCGCAGCAGGTACTCGCGCGCCCTGGGCCCACCCGCGGGCGTGAGCCTGGCCTCGCCGCTCAGCGAGCGGCAGAGCACCTCGAGGCCCTCCCGGAAGCTCTCGCCCCCGAAGTCCTCGAGACCCGTGTCGGCCCGCGCGGTGGCGATCAGCTCTTCGGCGTCGAAGTGCACCGCGGCATTCAAGGCCCGGGGGCGTGAGCTGTCAAACCTGCGCATCGGTCGGGTACGGCCGCTTCTTCGTGCCGTAGCTGCTCCGACGTGTCCGGCCTTGCGCCGCCCGGCGCACGGGCTAGACCCGGAGCATGAGCGAGGCGCAGCGCATCCGCACCGTGGGCGCGGTCCTGTACGACGGCTTCGAGCTGCTCGACCTGTACGGACCGCTCCAGATGTGGGCGGGACTGCGCGAGCAGCTGCGGATCGTCTGCGTGGCCGAGCAGGCGGGTCCCGTGCCCTGCTTCTGGGGCCCGCGCGGCCACGCGGACGTGGCCCTGGCCGATGCTCCCCCGCTCGACGTGCTGCTCGTGCCCGGAGGCTTCGGCACGCGTGCGCAGATCGACAACCCGGTGCTGATCGACTGGCTGCGCGAGCGCGCGGCGGCCGCGGAGTACGTGACGTCGGTGTGCACCGGCTCGGCGCTGCTGGCGCGCGCCGGCGTGCTGGACGGACGCCGCGCGACCTCGAACAAGCGCGCCTTCGAGTGGGTGCGCTCGACCGGACCCGGGGTCGAGTGGGTGCCCGAGGCCCGCTGGGTGGAGGACGGCAACGTCCTCACCTCCTCGGGCGTGGCCGCGGGCATGGACATGGCACTGGCGCTCGTCGCACGCCTGCTCGGCGAGCCGGCCGCGCGCGCGGTCGCGCAGGGCGTCGAGTACGAGTGGCACGACGATCCGTCGTGGGATCCGTTCGCGCGGCTCCACGGCCTGGTGTAGGCACCTGGCCATGGGCGCCCCGCTCCGCGGGCCGGATCGAGTAGAATGGGTGACGGGGATCGTGAGCCGCCAGATGGACGAGCCCGAGCTGCTGACCGTGCAGCGATCGCTGAACGCGGCCCAGCGTGAGCGCCGGGCCGGGATGATCCGCGCCGCCATGGAGCTGGCGCGCGAGGGCGGCTACGAGGCGGTGATGATGAAGGAGGTCGCGGCGCGCTCGGGTGTCGCGCTGGGCACCCTCTACCGCTACTTCGGCTCCAAGGACCACCTGCTCGCCGAGGCGCTGGTCGCCTGGGGCGCGGAGCTCGGCGACAGCCTGCGCCAGCACCCGCCGCAGGGCGAGCGGGCCGCCGAGCGGGTCGCCGAGATGTTCCGCCGCATGACCGTCGGCCTCGAGCAGCAGCCGCAGCTCGGCGTGGCGGTCACCTCGGCGATCACCTCGCGCGAGCCGAGCGCCAACGAGAGCCGGCGCCGCATCAGCCTCCTGCTGAAGGAATGGCTGGACGCGGCCCTGGCGGGTGCCGGGATCGCCGACCGCGAGGCGGCCGAGCGCGTGCTCGAGCTGAGCTGCCTGGCCGCGCTGCTCGGCATCGTCAACGGCAGCAGCACGCCGCGCGACGCCGCCGAGGACCTGCGCCGCGCCGCCGACCTGGTGGTCCGGGAGATCCAGCGATCGTGAGCAGCCAGGACGCGGGAGAGCTGGTCCTCGAGGAGCGCGACGGCGACGTCGTCACTCTGACCCTGAACGACCCGGAGCGTCGCAACGCCATGAGCGAGGCCATGGGGCGCGCATTCTCCCGCCGCGTGGCGAGGCTGGAGGGCGACGACTCGCTTCGCGCGGTGATCCTGGCCGCCGCGGGGCGGGCGTTCTCGGGCGGCGGCGATCTCGACATGCTCGAGGAGCTGACCCGGCGCGCCCATGCCGAGCCGGTGGCGGCGCGACCCGAGATCCGCGACTTCATGCGCGCCTTCTACAGCATGTTCCTGGCCGTGCGCCGGCTCCCGGTGCCCACCATCGCCGCGATCCACGGACACGCGATCGGTGCCGGGTTCTCCGTCGCCCTCGGCTGCGACATCCGCCTGGTCGCGCGCGAGGCGAAGGTGGGCCTGAACTTCGTGCGCCTGGGGCTGCACCCCGGCATGGCGAGCACCTGGACGCTGCCACGGCTGATCGGACCGGGCCCGGCCGCCGAGCTGCTGTACACGGGCCGGATCATCGACGGCGAGACCGCGGTCTCGATGGGCC
The DNA here is from genome assembly GCA_029261925.1 of Deltaproteobacteria bacterium. Lineage (GTDB taxonomy): Bacteria > Myxococcota_A > UBA9160 > SZUA-336 > SZUA-336 > JAGWBS01. The sequence goes on from JAJDAJ010000023.1 coordinate 27,419, forward strand.
TGGCCAGCCGGGTGCTGCCGGGCGACGAGGTGCTGCCGGCCGCGCGCGAGCTGGCGGCGGAGATCGCCTCGGCCGGTCCGCTCGCGGTCCGGGGCACCAAGCGCTCGCTGCTCGCGAGCGAGTCGGCGTCGTTCGACGAGCAGCTCACGCGCGAGGCCACCGAGCAGGCGCTGGGCTACGAGAGCGACGACATGAGCGAGGGCGTCGCGGCCGTGCGCGAGGGCCGTCCGCCGCGCTTCTGAGGTCCGGGGTTCTCCGGCAACCTGCTAGCCTCCAGCCATGGCCACTCCCCAGCACGTCGAGATCGATCGCTCGCTGCGCTCCAGCGGCATCGCCCTGGCGCCCGACATCCCGATCTGCCAGACCGATCTCCCGCTCGACTGGTACCAGGAGCAGTTCAAGCCGTACGCCGAGGAGTACATGGCGCTCCCCGACCGCAAGCCCGCCACGGTGCTGCCCTGGATGGATCGCTACATCGAGCCGGCCCTGGACCACTTCGGCGACCGCATCATGCTGCTCGCGCACTACTACATGGGTGGCGAGATCGTGAAGCTCGTGGAGCGCTACGGCGGTCACGTGGCCGACTCCTACCAGCTGGCGCTGCAGACGCAGCTGCACCCGGAGAAGAAGGTCTTCGTGGAGTCGGCGGTCCACTTCATGGCCGAGGCCATCGCGCTGCTGGCCGCGCCCGACCAGGAGGTGTGGATCACCAATCCGAAGTCGGGCTGCACCATGGAGATGATGGCCAAGGAGTTCATGATCGCGCCGGCGTTCGACCGGCTCCAGGAACGCTACGGAGACGACCTGATGGTCGTCGCGTACATGAACACCTCTGGCCGGGTCAAGGCGCTGGCGGGACGCACGGGCGGCTCGGTCTGCACCAGCTCCAACGCGGCGGCGATCATGCGCTGGGCGATCGCGCAGGGCCGACGCATCTTCTTCGTGCCCGACCAGCACCTGGGCTACAACGTGGCCGCGCAGGTCGGCATCGACCCGGAACGGATCGCCCTGCTCGGCGCCGGCCACGCCGGCGCCGAGATCGAGGACGACCGCTGGAAGGCCCTCGACCGCGCGCAGCTGATCCTCTGGGGCTCGTTCTGCGGTGTGCACACGATCTTCAAGCCGCGCCACGTCGACCACTGGCGCGAGCGCGGCTACAGCGTGGTGGTGCACCCGGAGTCCCCGCGCGACGTGGTCGAGATCGCGGACGGCTCGGGTTCCACGAGCTTCCTGTGGAACCACGTGATGGACGCACGCCCGGGCGCGCGCTTCGCCGTGGGCACCGAGGGGCACTTCGTGCGCAACCTGCGCGAGCAGGCCGGGCAGCGCGGCATCGAGGTCGTACACCTCGCCGAGGTCCCCGACGAGGCCGACGGGGGCTGCGGCTGCGCGACCATGTCGCGCAACGACCCACCGCACCTGGTCGCCATGCTCGACCTGCTGCGCCGCGGCACGCCCCCCGACCTCAACCGCGTGCTGCCCGGAGACGTGGTCGACGAGGTGACGGGCGCGCGCGAGCGCCTCGACCTCGCGGGTCAGCGGCGCGTCGCCGCCGACGCCCGCCGCTCGCTGGAGCGCATGATCGCGATCACCGAGTCCGCGGCCGACTAGAGCCGCGCGAGCTCACGGCTCCTCGAGCTCCTCGAGCTCGCGGTCGAGCCGCTCCAGCGCGTCGTCCCGCTCACCCGCTCCCGCGGCCGGCAGCTCGCCGCGGTCGCGGGCCTCCTGGGCCTCGATCTCGCGCAGCTGGCGCTCCAGCTCGGCGAGCTTCTCCTCGCGCGTGAGCTTTCGCTCCTGCTTGAGCTCGGGCGTCGGCTCGAAGCGGGCCAGCTCGGGCGGCGTCTGCTCGGGAGGGAAGGGGAACCAGTGCCCGCCCCAGGAGTAGGCGACGAACCACTGCCCCCAGGCGTAGCGGTACCAGCGCTCGCGTTCCTCGATGTAGTAGACGTCGGGCACGTCGAGGCTGGTCGCCATCACGCCGGGGACCTGCGTGGCGATCAGCTCCGGGTCGGTCTCGGCCTGGATCCGAGCCGGCACCTTCTCGCGCTCGGGCTCGGGGCGCTGCACGACCTGGATGCAGGCGAGCAGGGCGGGCAGCAGCAGCGCGGCGGTGGCGCGAGCGACTCTCATCGATCCTCCAGCCCGGCCGGCGCCGGAACCCCGCGCTCGATCTTCGCGCCGCTGGCGCCGGGCGCAAGCCGCCGGCAGCCCGGGCCGGCGGGAGCGTGCAGGACTGGCGCGCGCGTGCCCGGCTGCCGCTCCGCTGCGGCGCCGTGGCCCGGGCTTTCGAAGCTTCTTCTCGTGGGATCGGCCGCGCCGTATGATGGGCGGGCTCCTCGGGGGACGGGCACGGAGGTGCGGTCGTGAACACGGGACGCGAGCTGACCTGGACAGCCTGCCTGATCGCGCTTCTGCTCGGCTGCGGGGCCGGGCCCGAGACCGGCGCGGGCGGGGCGAGCGACGAGCTGCGGCGCGTGCACGTCGAGGACGTGGTCCTCGACGCCCGGGGGACCGCGATGGTCCTGCTGCAGGAGACCGGCGGGGAGCTGCGCCGGCTGCCGATCTGGATCGGCCCGGAGCAGGCGCGCTCGATCTTCATCGGCCTCGAGGAGATCGAGCAGCTGCGGCCCAACACGCACGACCTGGTGCTGCGTCTGCTGGGCGGCGCAGAGCGCGCCGTCACGCGGGTGGTGGTGACGGAGCTGCGGGACGCGACGTACTACGCCGTGATCGAGCTCGAAGGTGCGCAACCCCTGCGCATCGACGCGCGCCCCAGCGACGCGATCGCGATCGCCGTGCGCGCGGGCGTTCCGATCCTGGTGACCGAGAGCGTGCTCAGCGAGCGACGGCCCGGCATCGAGGACGGAGAATCGCTCGACGTTCGCCTCGAGCAACTGCCGCAGGATCTGCTTCGGGAAACGGAACGCGAAGACGAAACCGTTTCGTATGGGGCGGTGGATGCCTAGGCCTCCACTTGCCTGTGAAGTGCGAGCGACTCGCTACCCATCCGCGTCGTCGCGCGCAGTCGCGCGCGCTCAACTCTCGTTGACGACGCGTTCGACACCCTGCATGATCGCCCGCGGTGCGCGATCAGGGAGTCTCGCGCACGACTCCATACCCCCGGGGAACCGCGCGCGCGGCGGGAGAAAGCAGGACATGACCGACCGCGAGATCGCGATCGAGTTCACCGAGATGTGGGACAGCTTCGACGTCGAGGAGATCAACAGTCTCCTAGCGAAGAACGTCAGCATGGATCTGCTCGAGTTCTTCTCGAGCTACGCGTCGGAATCGTTCGGCGAGCTTCTCTCCGACGACCCGGTCGGGCACGAGCTCGAGCGCCGGCTGCCGAACCTGATGATCATCGGGTACATCATCCGGGTTCTCGAGGAACGGCTGCAGGAGTAGCGGCGCCCGGCGTCTCGACGAACTCGTCGAGCGACTGCAGGTAGGCGCCGCGCCACGTCCGGGGGTGCGGCGCACCGCGGTACAGCACCACGTTGACGCCGACGCGCGAGGCGGCCGCGAAGCGCCGCAGTACCTCCTCGACGCTGCTGCCGTCTGGGATCTCCAGGCGGGCCCGGGGCGCGGCGGCGCGGATCTCCCCGGCCATCAGCCGCGCCGGCTCGTCGTCCGGCAATCGCGCGTGGATCCAGCGCGCCAGCTCGCCCAGCGAGCCCTCGAAGCTGCCTCCCTCCAGCGTGCGCCCGAGCAGGCGCACGCCCGGGTGCTCGGGGCCGGGCGAGGCCGCGCGCAGCACGGCCACGCCGTCGACCACGCGGTGCTCGAAGAGCGGCTGCCCGCGCACGCGCGCCATCGCGTCGAGCGTGGGGCCGATCTGCTCGAGGCGCGGATCCGGGAGCCAGCGACCGTAGAGCCGTCCGCGGATGTCGCCCCGCGCGACCTCGTCCACGATCAGCAGCGGCACGTCGAGCCGCCGCGAGGCGTGCGCCAGCGAGTGCAGCAGCGTGCGGTCCCTGCGCCACAGACTCCGCAGCCGCACGGGCTCGTGCAGCGGGCCGCGCAGCTCCAGGCTCGAGAGCATGTAGGCCTCGGAGCCGTCCGCGGCGTCGTGCTCGGGCGCGCGATAGCCGGCGCGGCGCATCACCCAGCCGTGGCGGGCCGCGTCTGCGTAGTCGATCAGCACATCGATGACGCTGGCCCCGGCGGGGATGTCGAGGCGGACGCTGCGGAACAGCGGCTCTCCCGGGATGCGTGCGATCGACAGCAGCGCACGCGGGTGGCGCTCCATCAGCTCGGCCGCGAGCTGCTCGAGCGTGCCCTCGAAGACGCCCGCCTCGAGCAGGGCGGCGTCCAGGCTCGCCGTGGCGTCGTCCACGCCGCGACTGCGCACGTACAGCACGTCTTCCCGGAAGCGGAAGTCGAACGCGGCCGTGTGGCGCTGGAGCGCGCGCAGCTGCCCGCGGACCGCGCCCGCGGCGAGGTCGAGATCGACCGGCAGAAGCGAGAGCTCCGGCGAGAGGTCCGCGCCCATGATCTCGTCGACGCAGAGCACCAGATCCGCACCCGAGGCGACCCGGCGCAGCGCGTAGAGCAGGTCGGCGCCCGCCAGGCGCAGCTCGGGGGCCGGCCGCGCGGCCGCGCCTCGCGGCGGCGGCTCGCAGCCGCCGGGCGCGAGAAGCGCCAGCGCGAGCAGCGGCGCGACCGCGCGTCGCATGGATCCCCGGGTCACGACCATCACGATGGCGGCAGAGTGTAGGCACCCCGGCGCCGCTGCGGCAGAGTCGCGGTGTCGCGGCTACGCTCGCCGGCCCGCCGCGCGGCGCGTGCGGGCACTCGAGACGGAGGTGACCCCATGAAGCAGGTCCTCAGCGCGCAGGCCCCCGCACCGGTCGGCGCCTACGCGCAGGCCGTGGTGCACGGGGGCGTGGCCTACCTCTCCGGCCAGGTGCCGCTGGACCCCGCGACGGGGAAGCTGGTGCCCGGGGGGATCGAGGCGCAGACGCGGCGCGTGCTCGACAACCTGGCCGCGGTCCTCGAGGCCGCAGGCGCCGGCTGGCCCGACGTGCTGCGCGTGACGGTGTACCTGGCCGACATCGGGGACTTCGCCGCCTTCAACGAGGTCTACGCCGGGGTACTGGGCGAGGCGCGCCCGGCGCGCTCGACCTTCCAGGTGGCGGCGCTGCCGCTCGGCGCGCGGATCGAGATCGACGCCATGGCCGCGGTCTCCTGACCGGGCCGGCGGCCATCCAGTCGGGTAGTCTAGTCCGGGTGACGCAGAAGGCGCACATCACCCGTCGCGGCTACAACCGCATGCTCGAGGAGCTCCGGCAGCTCAAGAGCGTGGAGCGGCCCGCCGTCGTCGAGGAGATCGCCCGCGCACGCGAGCACGGCGACCTGTCCGAGAACGCCGAGTACGACGCTGCCAAGGAGAAGCAGGGCATGATCGAGGCCCGCATCCGGCAGCTCGAGGATCAGATCGCGCGCGCCGAGGTCGTGGACCCGGTCGAGGGAGAGCCCGATCGCGTGCGCTTCGGCACGACCGTCCGGCTCGAGGATCTGGAGTCGGGCGAGGAAATCACCTACACGATCGTGGGCGAGTACGAGGCCGACGCGGGCAATGGCCTGCTCTCGGTCACGAGCCCCGTGGCGCGCGCGCTGATCGGCAAGGCGGTCGAGGAGACGGCCACGGTCCAGGTGCCCGCCGGGAGGCGGGAGTTCGGGATCCTGGAGATCTCGCTGGAGCCCTGAGGAGAGCATGACCGACACGCACACCCGCTTGCTGATCGTGGGCAGCGGCCCCGCGGGCTACACCGCCGCCATCTACGCGGCGCGCGCGGAGCTCGAGCCCGTGGTCGTCGCCGGGACCGCGTTCGGCGGCCAGCTGATGCTCACGACCGACGTCGAGAACTACCCCGGCTTCCCCGACGGCGTGACCGGTCCCGAGATGATGGAGATGTTCCAGAAGCAGGCGGAGCGCTTCGGTAGCCACGTGCTGCTCGAGGACGCCACCGAGGTGGACCTCTCGCAGCGGCCGTTCCGCGTGAAGACCGACTCGAAGGCGTTCACCTGCGACGCGCTGATCGTCGCCACCGGCGCGTCGGCGCGCTGGCTCGGGCTGCCCTCGGAGCAGGAGTACATGAACCGCGGGGTGTCGGCCTGCGCCACCTGCGACGGTGCGCTGTACCGCGACCGCGCCATGGTCGTGGTCGGCGGCGGCGACACGGCGATGGAGGAGTCGCTCTTCCTGACGCGCTTCGCCACGAAGGTCCACGTGGTGCACCGCCGCGACGAGCTGCGCGCCAGCAAGATCATGGTGGAGCGCGCAGAGCGAAACCCCAAGATCGAGTTCGTCTGGAACTCGGTCGTCGACGAGATCCTCGGCGACGGCAAGAGCGTACAGGGCGTGCGCATCCGCGACGTGAACAGCGACCAGACGCGCACCCTCGACGTGCAGGCCTGCTTCATCGCGATCGGCCACATGCCCAACACGCAGCTCTTCGAGGACGTGCTCGAGCTGCAGCCCAACGGCTACCTGCGCGTGGAGCCGGGCTCCGCGCGCACCAACGTCGAGGGCGTGTTCGCCTGCGGCGACGTGATGGACGCGACCTACCGCCAGGCCGTCACCGCGGCGGGAACCGGCTGCATGGCGGCGCTGGACGCGGAGCGCTGGCTGGCCGAGCACGAGTAGCGCCTTGCGGGTCTCGATCGACCGCCTGGGGATCACGGTCGACGGGAGCCGCCGCCTGATCCGCGCGGGAGAGCTGCCCTACTACCTGCTGCCGGACCCCGGGCTCTGGGCCGACCGCGTCCGCCGCATGCGCGACGCCGGCCTCGACGCGGTCAGCGTCTCGTACCCCTGGTCGCTGCACTCGCCGCGCCGCGGCGAGCACGACTTCTCCGGCGCGCGCGACGTGGACCAGCTGCACGACCTGATCGCCGCGGCGGGGCTCTGGCTGATCGCGCGCCCCGGACCGTACCTGGGCCTGGACCTCGATCTCGGCGGCCTCCCCGCCTGGCTGCTGCGCGAGCCCGGCGTGGTGCTGCGCTGTCGCGACGAGCGCGGCTACCGCCGCTCGCCAGCCTACCTGGAGTGCGCGGGCGAGTGGCTCGCGCAGATCGTGCCGCGCTTCGCCACGCGCGAGAACCTGCTCTGGGTGCAGGTCGAGAGCGGCTGGGTCGAGACCGAGCCGCTGGTCCGCCTGCCCCTGGACCTGGCGGACCTGGCCGTTCGCTGGCTGGGGACCGGGCGCATCGCGCGCGGCCTGCGCGCCGCGCGCCGCGCCCTGCCCGCGCGCCTGCGCGAGCGCC
>JAJDAJ010000024.1 GCA_029261925.1 Deltaproteobacteria bacterium
CTGACCCGGCCGCGCGCCGCCAGCGCGGCGCTGCTGATCTGCGCCAGGTCCAGGTCCGCGATCTCGCCGCGGATCACGCCGGCATCGAGCCAGCCCTCGAAGCTGGCGTCGATGTCGCAGACGCGGGTGTCGCCGACGTGCAGCACGCCGGAGACGTGACCCGACGCGCTGCGCGCCAGGCCGCCGCGCGTCGCCTCGATGCTCAGCTCGCGCACGCTCAGCGGTGGTGCGTCGGGGCGCTGCCACTCGATGCGGCCGCCGCTGGCCCGCAGGTCGAGCTCGGGCACGTCGGGAGCCTCTCCTCCCGGGGTGTCTTCCCCCCGGCTCTTCAGGCGCAGCACCGGCGCCTCGAGCTCCCAGCGCAGCGGCACGAGCTGCCCCGCCAGCAGGCGCGGCCACGGCTGCGTGCCCCGGGCGCTGGCGATCTCGAGCAGCGGAGGCGCCCCGGGGTCGCGCTCGTCGAGCACGCGCAGGCCCCGGAGCTCGAGCCTCAGGCCGCGCTCGAGGAAGGCCCCCACGGCCTCGATCTCGACCGGGCGCCCGGCCCAGCGCGAGAGTGCGCCCGCGACCCAGCGCTCGGCCGGCAGCAGCGCCATCCCCAGCCGCAGCGCCAGCACCACGCCGGCGAGCACGCCGGCGGCGATCGCGAGGCGCCGCCAGCGCCGTCTCGCGCCGCGCTCGCTCATGCCCGCTCCGGCGCGAAGCCGCCGGGGGGCACGCACGTCAGATGCAGGAAGCTCGCACGCACGTCTCGGTGCAAGACCTTCGCAAATCGGACGCTCCCCCGCCGTGGCCCGACGGAAGTCCCGGCGCGGTCACACCTTCTAAGCCCGGACCGGCACTAAAGAAACAGGAGAGCGGTCCCGAAGGATCCCCTGAATCTGAAACGCGGAGTGCCTGGAAGGGGGGCTCTCCAGGGGGAAGGAGCTCCACGCATGGAGCACACGAGCGAGCATTACACGGCATCGAACGAGGAGCCCCAGCTGAGGCGGAACCGCGTCCGCGAGCTCCGCGAGGATCGCCTGATGACCCAGGCGCAGCTCGCCAAGAAGGCGCGCGTCGCCCTGCGGACGATCCACTCCGTGGAGAAGGGGATGAACTGCCGCATGGACACCAAGCGCAAGATCCTGCTCGCGCTCGGCCTGCGGTTCGAGGACAAGGACCAGGTCTGGCTGGACTGACCCGGATCTGCGATCCGGGCTCCGGCTCCACCGGACCTGTCTGACTCCGGCACGGCACGCCTTGAGGCGTGCCGTGTCTCGTTGGGCCCGCCTCCAGCGGCAGCGGGCCCGCGCCAGCATGCGTCGCGCCGCGCCGCCGGACCCGGCATCCTGCTGGCGTGGAACGCACCCCCGAGAAGCTCCTGCGCGACTTCGGCCGGCTGCTCACGCGCAGCCACGACCTGCGCGAGACGCTGGACAACGTGGTGCGCCTGGTGGCGCGCTGGATGAGCGCGTCGGTCTGCTCGATCTACCTGGTGGAGCGGGACGCGGACTGGCTGGTGCTGCGCGCGACTCGCGGCCTGCGCCCGGAGTCGGTCGGCAGCATCCGGCTGCGCGTGGGCCAGGGCATCACCGGTGCGTGCCTGGCGGCGCGCCAGTCGATCGCCGTGCCCGATGTGACGCGCGACGAGCGCAGTGTGCTCTTCCCGGAGTCCGGCGAGGAGCGCTATCGCTCGATGCTCGCGGTGCCGCTGATCGTCGGCGCGCTGCCGGTCGGCGTCCTCACCGTGCAGACCGCACGCCCGCGCGACTTCAAGGCCGAGGAGATCGAGCTGCTCGGCATGATCGCGGTCCAGGTCGGCTCGATCGTGCTCAACGCGCGGCTGCTGCACCTGGCGTCGGTCGGCGACGTGCCCGAGGTGGTCATGGCGCCCGTCGAGCCCCCGGAGCCCTTCGCGCCGGGCACGGTGGTGCGCGGCCTGGCGGTCTCGCCGGGCATCGCGATCGGGCGGGTGCACGTGCACGCGCCGGCTCCCGACCCGGCGCGCGTGAGCTACGAGCCCGCCGCGACGCCCGCGGGCGAGTGGCGTGCCGTGCGGCGCGCGCTCGCCGAGACCATCCGCCAGCTCTCCGACCTGCGCGGCGCGGTCGGCGAGCGCTTCGGCGAGGACTTCGCGGGCGTGTTCACCACGCACATCATGATCCTCGAGGACCAGGCGTTCCGCTCCAAGCTCCACGAGCGCGTCGAGGCGCACGGCGACGGCCTGCGCGCCGTGCGCGAGGTCGTCGACGAGTACCGCGAGGTGTTCGGATCGCTTCGCGACCAGACGCTCCGCGAGCGCAGCGAGGACCTCGGCGACGTGGCGCAGCGCCTGATCGGCGAGCTGATCGGCTTGCGCCAGCACTATCCGCCGCTGGGTGACGGCGTGATCGTGCTCGGCGAGCGCATTGCCCCTGCGGACTTCGCGCTGCTCGAGACCGAGAAGATCGCCGGACTCGTCACCGAGCACGGGGGCCCGGCGAGCCACGCGGCAATCTTCGCGCGCTCGCTCGAGATCCCCAGCGTCTCGGGCGTGGCGGAGCTGACCACGCGTGTGCGGCCCATCGACGAGGTGATCATCGACGGCGTCGCCGGGCTGATCATCGTCGCCCCGACCGACGAGCAGCGCGAGAGCTACCACGCGTACGCCGGGACCTACCGGCAGATGATGGCGCGCCTCGACGAGCTGCGCGATCTGCCGACGGTCACGCCCGACGGGATCGAGGTGCGCCTGTCGGGGAACATCGGTGGCCTGTACGACCTGGACCACCTGGAGCAGCACGGCGTGCGCGGCGTCGGCCTGTTCCGCACGGAGGTGCTCGTGCTCTCCGCGCGCGCCGTGCCCGACCAGGAGGAGCAGGAGAGCCTGTACCGGCGCGTCGCCGAGCGGCTCGCTCCCGAGCCGGTGACGGTGCGCTGCTTCGATCTCGGCGGCGACAAGGTCCTGCCGGGAGGCGCCGCCCACGAGGAGAACCCGCAGCTGGGCTGGCGGGCCGTGCGCGTGCTGCTCGATCGCCCCGACCTGTTCCGCGCCCAGCTCCGGGCACTGGTCTGCGCCAACCGGGGTGGGAACCTGCGCGCGATGATCCCGATGGTCTCGTCGCTCGACGAGCTGGAGGCCTCGCGGGCGCTGCTCGACGAGGTGCGCGCCGGGCTCGACGACCCGCCCGGGCTGCCGCTGGGGATCATGGTCGAGACGCCGGCTGCGGTCGGGCTGGCGGCCCACCTGGCGCGCAGCGCGGACTTCTTCTCGATCGGGACCAATGACCTGGTGCAGTACACGCTCGGTGCCGACCGCGAGAACGAGCGCGTCGCCGGCCTGTACGACGCGCTGCACCCGGCCGTCCTCGAGCAGATCGCACGCACGGCCGCCGCGGCACGTGACGCGGGCATCCCCTGCTCGCTCTGCGGCGAGCTCGCGGCCAACCCCGCGGCGGCACCGCTACTGGTGGGCATGGGCGTGCGCGAGCTCTCGATGGCGCCGCAGTCGGTCTCGGCGGCGCGCCAGATGGTGCGCGCCGTCCCGGGCACCGAGTGCGAGCGGCTGGCGGGCGAGGCGCTCGCGGTGGGTCGACCCGACGACGTGCGTGCCCTGCTCGCCGATGCGTATCGCTCCCTGGGCCTGCTCGAGGACCCCGATCTCTCGCTGGTCCTGCGCGCCGTGCTCGGCCTCGGAACGCGTTGACTTCGCAGGGGTTGGCAGATAGCGTCGATCCGCTCCCACCCCGCGCCCAGGGCAGATGATGGCCGTCTCCGAATCCGCGCTCGAGCGCGCCCAGAGGAAGCTGGCCGACCACCTCGGTCGGCACGGGCTGAAGCAGACGCGGCAGCGCGAGGCGATTCTCGACGCCTTCATGGCGACCGCGGGGCACCACACCAGCGAGGAGCTGCACGAGCGGGTGCGCGGCGAGTACCCGGAGATCGGGGCCGCCACCGTGTACCGCACGCTCAAGCTCTTCTGCGATGCTGGCCTGGCCAACGCGCATCACTTTCGCGACGGGGTCACCCTCTACGAGCGGACGGGGGAGCACCACGACCACCTGATCTGCACCGACTGCGGCACCATCATCGAGTTCGAGTCCGACGTGATCGAGCGCGAGCAGGTCGAGGTCGCGGGTCGCCACGGCTTCGAGCTGCAGCGGCACCGGCACATCCTCTACGGGCGCTGCGTGCGCGCGGATTGCCCGCGCCGCAACTGAGCCCTCCGGGAGGAGCCCGGCCTGCCGGGGCCGCCGGGCCGGGCCGCGGGGGGGGGGGGGCCGGGGAGAGCCTCCCGGGGACCGCTCGGAGGGGCGATAAAGGTATTGATTCTCATTCTCAATTCGCGTAGATTCCTGCCCCGTGATCGTCTGCCACTGCCACGCCGTCTCCGACCGGGAGATCCGCCGCGCCGCACGCGAGGGGGCCGGCAGCGTGCGCGAGGTGGCCCGGGACTGCCGGGCCGCGTCCGGCTGCGGCGGCTGCTCGATGGCCGTCCGCGAGATCCTCGACGAGATCCACGGCCGTGCCCACGCCCGCACCGGCCTGGCCACGCCCCAGCCCGGCCTGAACCCGGCCTCCTGAGATCGCTCCGGGCCGCGCTTCCGGATCCCCTGCCGATCCCGGGCTAAGCTGCCCCGCGGCCATGCGAGCGCTCCATGCCGAGTCCCTGCGGCAGCACCTGATCGGGGAGCTGCTGCCCCTGTGGGCCCGGCATGCAGCCGATCCGGCGAGCGGGGCCTGGTTCGGGCGCCTGACCCACGCGCTCGAGCCGCTGCGGCACGAGCCGCGACGGCTGCTGGTGCAGGCGCGGCTGCTCTGGGCGTTCAGCGAGGGCGTCCGCCTCGGCGGGGACGGGGCACTGGCCGACGCGGCCGTGCGCGCGCGCGAGGGCCTGACGGGCTTCGCCGATCCCTCGGACGACGGAAGCTACTGGCTCACGCGGGCCCCCGACGGCGCCCCGCTGGACCGGACGCGGGACCTGTACGCGCACGCGTTCGTGGTCCTGGCCCTGGCCCACCACGGCGCGGTCTGCGCCGACCCGGGCTCCGTGGACGCGGCGGTCCGCACGCACACCTGGATCGGCGCCCGCCTCTCCGATCCGCGCGCCGGCGGGTTCTTCGAGCGCGTCGCTGCCGACGGCCGCATCGCCCCGGCCCCGCGGCGCCAGAACCCGCACATGCACCTGCTCGAGGCGCTGCTGGCGCTGGACGCGGCGCGCCCGGATCCCGCGGTCCGGCGCGACGCCGACGCCCTGGTGGAGCTGCTCGGGCGCCGCTTCGTCGACGTCGCCAGCGGGGCGCTGCGCGAGCACTTCGACGCCAGCTGGGCGCCGCTGCGGGGCGCGGACGGCGAGGCGATCGAGCCAGGCCACCACTTCGAGTGGGTCTGGCTGCTCGAGGAGCACCGCCGGGCGCGCGCGGCCCCCGCCGCCGGGCCGCTGGCGGAGCGGCTCTGGAGCTTCGGCGTGCAGCACGGCCTGGACTCCGACGGCCTCGTGCTCGACGCCGTCGATCCGCAGGGCGCGCCACGGCGGACGACCAAGCGGCTATGGCCCCAGACCGAGCACCTGAAGGCGTGCATCGCGCGCGCGGATCTCACGGCGGCGGCAGACTTCCTGGAGCGCATGCGCGCGGCCTACCTGGACCCCGCCACCGGCGGCTGGATCGAGCACCTGGACCGCGAGAGGCGGCCGCTCTCCGGGGCCATGAACGCCACCAGCGTCTACCACGTGACGCTGGCCCTGAGCTCCGCGATCGGGAGCGGCGGCTAGGTGCCGGCTAGCTCTCGTCGGGGTCGAGGTCCCGGTTGCGGAACTGGCCCACCAGGCGCACCCGGCCGCTGGCCAGCAGGTGCTCGACGGTGGCGACGACCTCGTCGTCGCTGTCGGCCACCTCCGCGACCGCGGCCACCAGCTCGAGCAGGGTGAGCCGGGGCACGGGGGCATCGCCGGTGTTCGCGAGCAGGACGTGCGCCGGTCGGGCGCCGGGAAGGAGCGGTCCGAGGTCGACCCGGGCCATCTGCATGTCGCCTCCTGGGAGCGTTGTCGACGCGCAGGGAACAAGCATCAATCGTGCCAGCACCGCCAGATGGCTGGGAGCGTCGTAAGCGCCCGGAATCGCGACGGCGCGCTGCCGGCAGCCGCCGCGGAGGCGCGCGCTGCGTCAACGAGGTGACGCTGAGCGTCGGTCTCCGGACGTCAGCGGTCGTTCTCAGTCGTGCAGCCAGGTCCAGCGGCCGCCGTCCTGGAAGACGAGCACGCGGTGCGTGGTCACCAGCGCGGCCGAGCGGTCGTCGAGGGTCGTGCGCCGGACGCGCTCGCGCGGGCTCAGCGCCACCTCCACGAAGCCCGAGTGGCGCGAGAACCCGATCGCGCGCCGGCTGGTCACCACGCTGGCGACGTTCGCCGATGTGCGCACCTCCACGATCTGCTCACCGGGACCGATCGAGACGGTCTGCCACGAGCCCTGGCCGCTGCCCAGGGCGACCAGGCGCTGCGGGAGCACGACCAGCGCGATCCGGTCGGCCAGGTGGAGCCGGCCGGGCGCGCCGCCGGGCTCCGAGGCGCGCTCATGCACCCGGTAGCGCAGCTCGATCCAGCTCCCCGAGCCGCTCGAGATCCCGACCACGCGCCGGTCCGTGGCCGCGATGCCGAGCAGGCCGCGGCTGCGCACCTCGAGCACTTCCTCCCCGAGCTCCAGGTCGAGCTCGGCGGCCGGGCCCGTCGCCGGGCTGATCGCCAGCAGGCGCTGCTCGAGGGCGATCACGCTGACCACGTCCTCGGGCCGGACCTGCTCGTCCCCGGCCGCGGTCCCCCCCGCTGCCAGGGCGAGGGCCAGGGCGAGCCCCGGCCCCATCGTCCGCCTGCTGCGCATGCTCCTCCGACGCCGGCCGGCCCGGTGGGGTTCAGCCCCGGGGATCCTAGCAGCTGACCGGCTCAGCCGAAGACGACGTCGAGCTCGCTGCAGATCAGCTTGCGCAGCCGCCCGGCCACCCGGGCGCGGATCGACTCGTCGTCGTCGCCGTGCAGGTGCAGATCGACCCGCAGGCCCTCCACCGAGACCAGCTCGACCTCGGTATTGGCCAGACCAGGCTGGACGCCCTGGTACAGCGCGCCCTCGATGCGCAGCACGGTCGAATCGTGGCAGGTCACGCGATTGGCCCGGCGGGCCTCCTCGCCCACGGCGCGCCCGCCCAGGTCGGCCAGGATCTCCTGGATCTCCGGGTGGCAGCTGGTGCAGCCGCCGCCGGCACCCGTGGCGTCGATGACGTCCTCCACGCTGCGGGCGGCCCCGCAGCGGACGGCCTCGACGATCCGCGGGCTCGCGACGCCCATGCAGCGGCAGACGAGGCGCGGTCGTCCCGCGCCGGGGCAAGTCGAGGACATCTGGAGCCCATCGGCCGGGGTGGCCCGGAAGTTCAGCCCCGGCCCGGATCCGACCCCGGCGGCGTCGCCTGTCCGGCCGGGCTGCGTCAGGCCAGCAGCGACAGCTGCTGCCCGCCCTCGTCGTCGGCGGCCACCGCCCCTGGCCCGGTCTCGGCAGCCCCCGGGGTCTCCGCCGCGATTCCCCCCGGATCGGCCTCGTAGGCGACAATGTCGGGACCCTCGCGGACCTCCGCGGCCCCGCCTGCGGCGGGGCACAGGGCGCTGTACTCGCACCAGCGGCACAGCGGCCCGGTGCGAGCGGGGTAGTCGTGCGCCGCCTCGATCTCGTCGATCCGCTCGATGGTCGTGTCGCGCAGCAGCTTCAGGTCGTCGGTCGTGCGCCGGGAGCGCAGCGTCCGGTTGTGGATCAGGTAGTGCCAGACCAGCTCGACCTCGGCGACGTCCTGGTAGGTCTGCTCGAGGCCGATCTGGTAGAGCGCCAGCTGGCGCTCCTGGTCCACGTCGCGCTGGCGCGGCAGGCGTGCGGCGGTCTTGTAGTCGTGGATCTCGTAGCGGCCCTCGCCGGTGCGGACGATGCGGTCCACGATGCCCACCATGCGGTAGCGTCCGGCGTCGTCGAGCTGGAGCTGCAGCCGCTCCTCGATCCCCACGGTCTCGCCGTCGGTGAACGGGTACCAGGAGCGGTAGTAGTTCTCGAGACAGCGCAGCCCGCGCTCGAGGTAGTACTCCGGTGCGTTCTCGGTGCGCACGATGCGCACCTGGTCGTGCCAGCGCGCGGCCCAGTCCGCGCGCATGCGCTCCAGAACCTGGGCCAGGCTCGGCGGCCGGCCGTAGCGGCTCACGTGGTGGTGCAGGCGCTCGAGCACCTCGTGCACCCGCTTGCCCATGAAGGCCTCGACGCCCTCGGAATCGACCTCCACCTTCTCGACGTAGCGGAAGGCGAACTTCCGCGGACAGTTCTCGAACGTCGAGAGGCGCGAGTGGCTGTACTGCGTCACTGCGCTCCTGCACGGGGCAACGGCTGGATCTCGGAGGAGGCGGGGGTCGTGCGAGTATGCGGACCCCGGGTGGCCGGCGTCAACGCGGCGGGCGAAACCGCCGCCCGCGCGGGCGCATCGCAGCTGTCGAGGAGCTGTGGGCCGGCTGTGGGTGGAGTGCCCGAAGGCTTTGAAATGGCCGCGTCTTCGGCTTACGCTGACGCGCCCGCCGGAACGGAGAGCCCATGTCCAGCCCCACCGAATCGATCGCCGCGCGCCTGAGCGCGCTCCGCGAGCGCGGCGACCCCGTCAGCCAGGCCCGCACCGAGCGAGCACCCGACGGCGTCTGGGTGGTGGACGTGCTGGACAAGCTGCGCGCGATCGTGCTCGAGCAGACCCCCGGCGAGCGCCTGCCCTCGGATCTCGAGGTGGCGCACGGTCTGATCTCCGGCCTGATCGGGCACGACAAGGCCGGCCGCCTGATCGAGACCCTGCCCGACGTACGCCACTGCGTGGGCATGGACGTCGAGGCGGCCTTCAAGGGCGATCCCGCCGCCAAGACCTATGCCGAGGTCATCGCCGCCTACCCGTCGGTGTACGCCGTCGCCACCTACCGCATCGCCCACCAGTTCTACCGCCTGGGCAGGCCCGTCGTGGCGCGCATCATGTCGGAGCACGCCCACAGCAAGACGGGCATCGACATCCACCCGGGCGCGACCATCGGCTGCCACTTCTTCATCGACCATGGCACGGGCGTGGTGGTGGGCGAGACCACGGTGATCGGCAACCGCGTGAAGATGTACCACGGGGTGACCCTGGGCGCGTTCTCGAACAAGCGCGGCCGCGCCGACGAGGGCCGCAAGCGCCACCCGACCATCGAGGACGACGTCACGATCTACCCGAACGCGACCATCCTCGGCGGTGAGACCGTGGTCGGCGAGGGCTCGGTGATCGGCGGCAACACCTGGCTCACCCACTCGGTCCCGGCCTTCAGCCGCGTGCAGACCGAGGCCCCGGCGCTGCAGGTCAGCACCCGCGAGGACGCGCAGACGCGCACGTACGACATCTAGCGGCGGCCCGCGCGGCGCAGACGCCGGGAGTCCGCTTCAGGCGGCGTCGTGGAAGATGATCCCGAGGCATACGCGCCCGCCGCTGCGCACGCGGCTGACGCCGTGGCGGGTCTGGCAGCGCACCTCGCCGCGCCGGCCCGGTACGGGCCGGTCGCCGCCCGCGAAGACCAGCAGCTCGCCGCGCTCCAGCGCGATGGCCTCGACCCGCGTCTGCTGCCGGGCCCGCTGCTCCGCCAGCAGGAACTCGCCGCCGGTGAAGTCGGGGCCCGGGCGATTCAGGCAGATCGCGGCCTGGAGCGGGAAGCTCACCTCGCCGTAGCGGTCCTGGTGCAGGCGGTTGTGGCCGCCGGGTCCGTAGCGCAGCAGCAGCGGGGTGGGGCGCGTCTGGCCCGCCTCCGCGCAGCGCGCCAGGAAGGCGTCGAGGTCGCGCGGGAACGCCGGCTCGCGTCCCAGGCGCCGCCACCAGTCGCTCGCGAGCGGCGTCAGGCGCGCGTAGAGCTCGCGGCGCAGCGTCTCGACCAGCGGCGGGAGCGGCCGCGTCAGGTAGCGGTAGGTGCCCTCGCCGTACGCGCGCGGCCCCATGTCCACCGTGCTGCGGAAGCGCGCGTCGTCGTCGAACAGCGCGGCGAGCTCCGCGCACTCCGCGCGGTCCAGCAGTGCGCCGCCGATCGCGCGGCCCTCGGCGTCGGTGCGGGCGCGGATCGCGTCCCAGTCGAGCGCGTCGATGCGTGCGGTCAGGTCGTTCGGGGACATCGGCTCGGCTAGGGTAGCGGCATGGTCCGGCGTCTGAGTGTCTCCCCGCCCGGCCCCGGGCTCCACGAGATCACCGCGCAGGTGGCGCGCGTCGTGGCGGACGCGGGACTGCGCGAGGGCCTGTGCACCGTCTTCGTGCAGCACACCTCTGCCAGCCTGACGATCCAGGAGAACGCGGACCCCGCCGCGCGCCGGGACCTCGAGCGCTGGCTCGCGCGCCTGGTCCCCCGGGACGACCCGCTGTACACGCACACCACCGAGGGCCCCGACGACATGCCCGCGCACATCCGGGCTGCCCTCACCGCGACCTCCGTGTCCATCCCGATCGCGGACGGTCGCCTCGCCCTCGGAACCTGGCAGGGCATCTACCTCTGGGAGCACCGCGACCGGGCGAGCGAGCGCCAGCTCAGCATTCACGTCGGTCCCTGAGCCCCTCCGTGATAGGCTGGGCCACCGGGGGGCGCAGGCAGGGCGAAGATGCGGCAGGGCGGCGACTCTCCGGGCCGGAGCACGCGACGCGGGGGGCTTCTGGGACCCGCGGTCGCACTCCTCCTGAGCGTCGCGGCGCCCGGGGGACGGAGATCGTCTTCGGCACCGAGCAGGTCGTCAGCTCGACCGCGAACTCCGTGCGCAAGGCCGAGCCGGCCGACATCGACGGCGACGGCGATCTGGACCTGGCACGGCCTCGATGAACGACGACACGATTGCCTGGTGGGAGAACACCGACGGGCAGGGCACCTACGCGCTGGGGCTCACCCTCTCGACCACGATCGACGGCGCGTTCGACGTGCACGCGGCCGACATGGATCGGGACGGCGACCTCGACCTGGTCGCCGCGGCCTCGATCGACAACCGGATCCTGGTGTTCACGAACATCGACGGTGCCGGCGGCTCCTGGGGAGTGCTCCCCGTGGACCTCGCCTCGCTGAACGCACGGCACGTGCTGGTGGCCGACATCGACGGGGACGGGGATCCGGACATCCTGTCCGCCTCGCAGGATGACGACACCATCGCCTGGCACCAGAACGTGAACGGCGATGGGGCGACCTGGACCAAGCTGACGATCTCCACGACCGCGGGTGGCGCGAGCGCGGCATTCCCGGCCGATGTCGATGGGGACGGAGATCTGGATGTCTTCGCCGCCGCGCTCGATGACGACACGGTCGGCTGGTACGAGAACACCGATGGCTCCGGCAGCTTCGGAACGCTTCAACCGATCTCCAGCACGATCAACGGTCCGGCCGACGTGTACGGTGCGGACGTCGACCGCGACGGCGACATCGACCTGGTCGCGGCGGCCTTCTTCGACGACGCCTTCTGGTACGAGAACACCGACGGCGTGGGCGGATCCTGGACCGCGCACTCGATCTCCGCGGCCTCGATGGCGGGGACGCAGTCCGCCGAGGCCGTCGACATGGATCGAGACGGTGATCTCGACGCCGTGGTCACCTCCACGATCGACGACACCATCGCCTGGTTCGAGAATCTCGACGGTGCGGGGAACTTCGGCCCCATCCTGACCGTGTCCGCGGCCGCCGACGGAGCCTTCTGGGCGACGGGCGCCGATCTCGACGACGACGGTGATGTCGAGGTCATCGGCGCCTCGTTCGTCGATGACACCGTGGCCTGGTTCGAGAACCAGACGATCCACTCCACGGGGGCGTGGAGCCGCGCGGAGACGTTCGCGCTGCGGCCGTATTCCCAGATCAGTTTCGACCCGCTGGATCCGAGCTCGGTGTTCGCGGCCGACCTCGATGGCGACGGCGACCTCGATGCCCTGGCGCAGTCCCTCGATGGCACCACCTGGTACCCGAACACGGACGGCCGCGGGGACTTCGGAGCGACGCAGACCATCGACGCGACGCCGGTGGTGGGCGGCTCTGCATTCGCCGCGGACCTGGACGGCGACGGGGACGCCGACGTGCTCGTGAGCCAGCCCGCCATCGCCTGGCACGAGAACACCGACGGCCTGGGGAGCTTCGGGGCGCAGCAGCTCATCGACGCCTCGGCAGGCTCCGTCCTCCTGGCGGTCGACCTGGACGGGGACGGCGACAACGACGTGCTGACGGGATCACCGAGCGTCGGCTGGTACGAGAATCTCGACGGTGCGGGGAGCTTCGGTCCACTGCGGCTCATCGACGCAGCCAGCGCCTCGGGCGTCTTCGCGGGCGACCTGGACGGCGACGGAGACCTCGACGTGCTCTCGCAGGAGCAGAATGGCGCGCTCGCCTGGTACGCGAACACCGATGGCCTCGCGACCTTCGGATCTCCACAGATCATCGATGCCGCTCCGGCATCCGGGGAGTCGGTCTTTGCCGCGGACCTGGACGGGGACCGGGACCTGGATGTCGTCTACCGCGGCAGATGGGTCGAGAACATCGACGGGTCGGGGACGTTCGGTGCTCCGCAGGTCTTCGGGTCCTGCCAGAGCTGCTTTCTGTCCGATGTGGACGGAGACTCCGACATCGACGTGATCACGGGAAGCGCGTGGTACGAGAACACGGACGGGCTGGGGACCTTCTCGCTGGCTCAGACCTTCCGGGATTTCAGCTTTGGCGCGGTCTTCGTGGCGGATGTGGATGGCGATGGCGACGTGCTGGCCGCGTACGATATCGCCGACACGTCGAGTGGAGCTGACGAGATCGCCTGGTTCGAGAACGCGGACGGTCGCGGCGGCTTCGTCAGGGACACGATCTCGGCGCACGCCCAAATTGACCCCTCGACGCTCGCGGCGGCGGACGTGGACCGCGACGGAGATCTCGACGTCTTCTCCTCGGGCTCGGCCACCTACTGGCATGAGAACGTCGACGGCCGGGGGGGCACTGGATCGACCGATTCGTGGCGGTCGGCGCCTTCGATCTCGTCCCGGCCGACATCGATCGGGACGGGGACGCCGATCTCGTCTCCACGTCGCCGGGCGCTGGCGTGGGGTGGCACGAGAACTCCGGCGCGTTCCCGTACCTCGAACCCGACACGCTGCAGACGATCGACTCGTCGGTGATTCTCTTCGGCTCGCTCGCGGCGGCCGACCTCGACGGGGATGGCGACAGCGACGTGCTCGCCTCGTCCGCCACCTCGG
The DNA here is from genome assembly GCA_029261925.1 of Deltaproteobacteria bacterium. GTDB lineage: Bacteria > Myxococcota_A > UBA9160 > SZUA-336 > SZUA-336 > JAGWBS01. The sequence continues at coordinate 13,228 of JAJDAJ010000024.1, forward strand.
ATATCGCGTGGTACGAGAACACGGATGCGCAGGGGGCATTTGCCGCGGCTCAGAGCCTCGCCGTGTCCGGGGGATGGCTGGAGTCGGCCGACGTGGACGGGGACGGGGACCTGGATGTGCTCTCCGGGGGCCCCACGTGGCATGAGAACACCGACGGGCTCGGCAGCTTCGGGCCCCCGCAGTCGATCGGCGCGAGCGGCACGGATCCCCGTCCGGCAGACCTGGACGCGGACGGCGACGTCGACGTCCTGTCCTCGGGCGCGTGGTACGAGAACACGGACGGTCTGGGCACGTTCGGTGCGGGGCAGGCCCTTCCCGGCGCCGCCGGCCAGCTGGCGACGTCCGACGTGGACGGGGACGGGGACCTCGATGCTGTGTCCTCCCAGGGGACGTGGCACGAGAACGTCGACGGCCTGGGAACCTTCGGCGCCGCGCAGTCCTTCGTTTCCCCGTCCGGCTCTGCTACGGAGGCCCTCGACGTCGATCGCGACGGTCGGGTGGACGTCGTGATGGCCAGCTTCGACCAGGATCGGATCCTGTGGAAGAAAAACCGCTCCGGACAGGCTGCCCTGCACTCGACCTCGCTGGACTCGGGCATCCACTTCGCGGGCGCGCTGGTGGAGCTGCTGAGCATCGACGTCGACCACCTCGGCCGGCCCGGCGACGCGGCGCTCGACGTCGGGAGCCTGGAGCTGCTCTTCGATCGCGCCGCGCGCACGCCCCTGGCGCCCCGGCCGGTCGAGCCCCTGACGAGCGCGGAGGCCAGCGCGCTCGTCGACGACCTCTTCGTCTACCGCGACGACGGCTCCGGCGTCCTCGAGACCGGCACCGACGCCCTGGTCGCCACCCTGGGCACGCTGACCCTGACCGGTGGGGTGCAGACGGTGACCCTCACTGGCCCGGACGCCCGCGTCGAGGCCGCCGGGAGCGCACGCTTCTTCGTCGCCGCGCAGCTGTCCCCGCTGCCGGGCCCCGCGCGGGAGTTCCTGGTGCAGCATCGCGGCAGCCGGGCGGGCCTCCATCACGAGGGGACGCAGATCGCGCTCTCCCAGGCCCCGGGCAGCGGCACCCAGCCCCGGGCCATCCTGTGGCTGGATCCGGCCGGGGACGACGACCTCGACGGCCTGGCGAACGCCGCCGAGGTCGACGTGCACGGCACCGACCCGCTGATCGCCGACTCGGACCACGACGGGCTCTCCGACGGGGCCGAGGTCGGCATCCACGGCACCGACCCGCTCGTCGCGGACAGCGACGGCGACGGTCTGATCGACGGCGACGAGGTGAACCTCCACGGCAGCGACCCCAACGTGACCGACACGGACGGCGACGGCCTCTCGGACGGCGACGAGGTCAACGTCCACGGCACGAGCCCGCTGCTGCCCGACACCGACGGCGACGGTCTCATCGACGGTGACGAGGTCGCCATCTACGGCACCGACCCGCTCGTGGACGGCGACAGCGACGGCGACGGGGTCAGCGACGCCGACGAGATCGCCCGGGGCAGGAGCCCCGTGAGCAGCGATACCGACGGCGACGGCGTCGACGATGACCTCGACAACTGCCCCAGCGCCTACAACCCGCTGCAGCGCGACCGCGGCGGGCTCGGCAGTGCGCTCCCCGACGGCGTCGGAGACCTGTGCCAGAACGGCGACTTCAACGGCGACGGCATCCTCGACATGAGCGACGTCACCCTCGAGCGCCGCGGCCTCGTCGGCCTCGAGCCCGCCCTCGACCCCGCCCTCCCGCCAGCCCAGCCCTGACTCGACACCGCGCTGAGAGCTCGGTGCCACCGCGCCCTCGGGCGGCCACGCCCGGCCCCGGCCGGCTAGGGAACGTCGAGCTCCAGCATCACCGGGCAGTGATCCGACCCCTTCACGTCCGGGAGGTGCCAGGCTCGCTTCAGGGCTGGCAGTAGCCCCTGGTCGATGCAGAAGTAGTCGATCCGCCACCCGATGTTCCGCTCGCGCACGCCGGGCCGGTAGCTCCACCAGGTGTAGTGCCCGGGCTCGTCACAGAGATGCCGGAAGCAGTCGACGTACCCGTTGCCCAGGAAGCGCGTCATCCAGTCGCGCTCCTCGGGCAGGAAGCCCGCGTTCTTGCGGTTCTGCTTCGGGTTGCGCAGGTCGATCTCCTGGTGCGCGATGTTGTAGTCGCCGCACATCACCACGTGCTTGCCCTCGCGCACCAGCGCGTTGAGGCGCCGCGTGATGCTGCGGCAGAAGCTCAGCTTGTAGTCCAGGCGCGCGTGGTCGCGCTGGGTGTTCGGGAAGTAGGCGTTCACGAGCACGAAGTCGTCGAGCTCGGTCAGCAGCACGCGCCCCTCGCGGTCGACGTCGCGCCGGCCCAGGCCGTGCTGCACGGAGACCGGCTCGCGGCGCAGGTAGGTGGTGACGCCGCTGTAGCCGCGCCGCTCGGCGCTGTGCCAGAGCGAGCGGTAGCCCGCCGGTTCGAGCAGCTCGGGCTCGAGCTGGTCCGGATGCGCCTTGACCTCCTGGATGCAGAGCACGTCGGGCCGCTCGGCGTCCAGCCAGTCGAGCAGGCCTCCGCGCGCGGCGGCGCGGATGCCGTTGACGTTCCACGAGGCGAGCTTCACGGCCGCGCAGCTTGCTCCCCGGGGCGCGCCGGCGCAAGACGGCGCCCGAGGGAGGGGCGCAAGACGACGCCCCGGGGAGCGTCGGCTACACTCGCGCCCGAGACCCAGGAGGACGCCGTGAGCGACGAGCCCGCGCCGCAGCAGATCGACGACATCAAGCTCGACCGCAAGAACCTGTACCGCGAGGAGACCTACACGGATCTTCGCGTCGGCTCGATCCAGCGGCTCGTGCCGGTGAAGCCCGACGGCAAGCGGGACGAGGCTCGCGAGATGATCTTCGTGGGGCAGACGCAGCTGATGTCGCAGGCCGGGCCGGTCCCGGTGAGCGCGCGGATCGAGGCCGCGGATCTCGACGACGCGCTGCGCAAGTTCCCGCAGGCGATGCAGAAGGCGATCGAGCAGCTCGTCGACGAGGTCAACCGGGCCCGTCGCGAGCAGGCAGGCCGCATCGTCGTGCCCGGGCGCGACGCGCCCGGACCCAAGATCATCACCTGAGCCCGGGGATCTCCGGGAGCTCGAGCTCGAAGTAGAGCCCGAAGACGTGCCGCTCGTACTCGTAGCGGTCCAGGTCCGAGACGTTGCGCAGCATGCGCCAGCTCAGGTCGGCGTTCACGCCGTCGGTCAGCGCTGTGCCCACGCTGAGGCCCGCGCCGAGCATGGCGTCCGACGCGCGGCGCACGGCACCGGAGCCGAAGATGCGGTCGTGGTGCCGCTGCGACACGAGCGGCTCGGGTACGGAGACCCATAGCTCGCGGACCGGCGCCTCATCGAGCTCCGCGGGTGCCGCTGGCGGCGGCACCGCCGCGGCCGCGACCGGCACCGGCTGCGGCAGCGCGAGGTCGGCCAGTCCGGGCGGCGGGGTGGCGGGGTCCGCGGCCGCGGGCACGCCGCTCAGGAGCAGGAGCACCGCCACGAGAGCGGTCGGCGCGAGGCTCCGGGGAAACATTCGGGGAACATCGGCGGGGCTGTCGGCCAGCTTGAGCCGCTGTCGCCGGCTGTCGTCCGGGGTGCAGCAGGGGCGCAGATAGCGCAACGGGCGCCTGCAGGCGCCCGTTGACGGCGAAGCTCCAGCGCCGGGGGGCGCTCAGTCCTCGGCGATGCTCAGCGCTTGCCGGGGGCAGAGCCGCACGGCCGCCTCGACCTTCTGCCGCAGCTCCTCACCGGGCTTCTCGATGAGGATGTGGAGGTTGTCCTCGTCGTCGACCTTGAAGACCTCCGGCGCCTGCTCCATGCAGACCGCGTTGGCCTCACACAGGTCATAGTCGGCAACTACCTTCATCGTTCTCTCCCGCTCGTCCAGGCCTGCCGCCATGCTGCGGCGGGCGCGTAGCGTATCACGTCGCCGGCAGATTGCGCGCAGGCCCCCGGCATCAGCGCCGGGCCAGCGCCCCGGCCATGCGATCGACCACCTCGTCGAGCAGCCCGCGCGAGGTCGCGAAGTTCAGGCGCACGAAGCCCTCGCCTCCCGGTCCGAACGCGGGCCCCGCGCTCAGCGCCACCCGGCCCTGCTGGTAGAACAGGCGCCACGGGTCGTCGAGCCCCAGCTCCCGGCAGTCGAGCCAGGCCAGGTAGGTCGCCTCGGGGAGCTGCATCGAGATCCCCGGCAGGTCCCGGGCGACGCGCTGCGCCAGGTGGCGCCGGCTGCCGTCCAGGTAGGTGACGACCTCGTCCAGCCAGGGCTGGCAGCGGGTCCAGGCGATCTCGGTCGCCGCAAGGCCCACGGTTCCCAGGCCCCCGCGCAGGTGGCGGGGCAGCGCCTCGAAGCGCTTGCGCAGCCGGTCGCTCCCGAAGTGGGCCAGCGCGCAGCGCGTGCCCGCGATGTTGAACGCCTTGGAGGCGGACATCAGGGTGATCGTGCGCTCGGCGATCTCCGGCCCCAGGGTGGCCAGGGGCACGTGGCGGTGGCCCGGGTAGACCAGGTCGCAGTGGATCTCGTCGGAGACCACGATCCAGTCGCGCTCGATCGCGAGCTGCGCGAGCGCCTCGAGCTCGTCGCGCTCGAGCGCGCGCCCGGTCGGGTTCTGCGGGTTGCACAGCAGCAGGGCGCGCGTGTGCACGTCGGCCGCTTCGCGCAGCGCGTCGAGGTCGATCTCGTGGCGCTCGGGGCCGCGCGGCAGCGGGTTGTCGACACGGCGCCGGCCCACGTCCGCGACGCACGCGAGGAACGGCGGGTACACGGGCGTCTGCACCACGACGCCATCGCCCTGCTCGGTCAGCGTCCACAGCGCCAGGTACATGCCCTGCACCACGTCGGTCAGCACGAGGACGTCGCGCGGATCGATCGCCCAGCCGAAGCGCTCGTGCATGCGGTCGGCGAAGACGCGGGGCAGCGCGTCGGGCCGCGGGTTGATCGGGTAGCCGAGGTCGGTGGTCTGCGTCAGCTCCCGCAGGTAGTCCTGCAGCGGCGGCGCCAGCGGGAAGTCCATGTCGGCGACCCAGGCGGGCAGCACGTCGTCGGGATAGGTGCGCCACTTCTCGCCGCGCCGGCGGCGCAGGCGGTCGATCTGGAGGTCGTCGAGGCTCATCCGGCCCAGTCTAGCGCGGCGTCTCGCACGGACCCGCGGGTGCCACGGCGAGGGCCCTGTGCGGGGAAAAACAGGGATTGATTTCCGCTGTCGGCAGGCGTAGATGTATGGATGAAGATCGACCGGCGCCGAGGGAGGAAAGAGGCGCTCGTCGGCCGGCGGAACAGCTCGGCGCGCCCGGACGATCTTCGCGAAGGCCGGCGGACGGGTGTTGCGGGCGAATCCGGTGACCTGAACCGGGGACGGCAAACAAGGCCGGAAGGGCTGACGGACGGACTGGCGTAGCTCGGCGGACGCGCGATGCGTCGCCCATCGGCGCCGATCGAGGCGACACGCGCCAGGGTTCGTGGGTCATGGTCTCGTGCCTCGCCGCGCGACGCGCAAGTGTCGCGGTCGGGCGCAGGCAGGCACAGCGAGAGCAGCTTCCGTTCCCGACGGTCCCGTCGGATGCAGGCCACCGGACGCCCGCACCTCTCCCCTCCCGCGCCGTCGTACCGGCGCACGCTCAGCGAAAGCTGTGCGGCTGCGGCAGCGCCAGCTCCGGGCGGTCGAGCGCCTCGAAGCGGCGCGCGCGCACGTGGATCACACCCTCGGCGTTCTGCACGCGCCCCTCGACGATCAGCAGGCTCGAGGTGTGCAGCAGCGTGCGGTGGGCCTGGAACAGGTCGGGCGTGACGATGGCATTGCTGGTGCCGGTCTCGTCCTCGAGCGTGAGGAAGAGGAAACCCTTGGCGGTGCCGGGGCGCTGGCGCACGATCACCGCCCCGGCCACGCGCACCGCGTCGCCGTCGGGCGCCCGGCGCAGCTCGGCCGCCGACAGCACGCCGCGCGCGCGCAGCGGCTCGCGAAAGTGAGCCATCAGGTGTGCGCCCGTGGTCAGCCCCGTGCCCCGGTAGTCGGCGACGGTGCGCTCGTACTCGCTCATCTCGTCGAGCGGCGAGCGCCGGTCGCGCACCGCGCTGGCTCCGGCCAGCAGGCCGCCCTGCAGCGCCGCGACCTGCCACATGGCCTCGCGCCGCTCGAGCCCGAGTCCCGCGCAGGCGCCGATCTCCGACAGGCGCTCGAGCTCGTCGCGGTGCAGCCGCGCGCGCCGCGCCAGATCGCCGACGCTGGTGAACGGCTGCTCGGCGGCGACGCGCACGCCCGCCTCCTGGCGCAGGCCGTCCACGTAGCGCAGGCCCACGCGCACGGCCTGGTGCCCGTCGTCGTCGTACACGACCTGACAGCCCCACTGGCTGGCCTGCACGTCGACCGGGAGCACGCGCACGCCGTGGCGCTGCGCGTCCTGGACCAGGGTGGCGGGGCTGTAGAAGCCCAGCGGGTAGCCGTCGAGCATGGCGGCGAGGAAGCATGCGTGGTGGTGTGCGCGCACGTAGGCCGAGGCGTATGCCAGCAGCGCGAAGCTGGCGGCGTGGCTCTCGGGGAACCCGTACAGCGCGAACGAGCGGATCTGCCGCACGATCTCCTCCTGCACCGCTGGCGTCAGTCCGCGCGCGGTCATGCCCGCGCGCAGGCGCTCCATGATCGCGTCCATGCGCTCGACCGAGCGCTTGAAGCCCATGGCGCGGCGCAGCTCCTCGGCCTCGCCGCCCGAGAAGCCCGCGATCTCCATGGCGATGCGCAGCAGCTGCTCCTGGAACAGCGGCACGCCGAGCGTGCGCTCCAGGATCGGCTCGAGGTCGGGATGCGCGTAGCGCACGGGCTCGCGCCCCGCGCGGCGCTCGAGGTAGGGCTGCACCATGGCGCCGACGATCGGGCCGGGGCGGATGATCGCGACCTCGACGACCAGGTCGTAGAAGCAGCGCGGCTTCAGGCGCGGCAGCGTCGCCATTTGCGCGCGGCTCTCGACCTGGAACACGCCGACGGTGTCGGCGCGGCAGAGCATGTCCCAGGTCTCCGGGTCGTCCGGCGGGATCTTCTCCAGGCGCACGTCGGCGCCGTCGTGCAGGCGCACCAGCGGGATCACCTTCTCGAGCACCGCCATCATGCCCAGGCCGAGCAGGTCGATCTTGATGATCCCCAGGTCGGCGCAGTCGTCCTTGTCCCACTGGATGACGGTGCGCCCGGGCATGCGCGCGGGCTCGAGAGGAACGATCTCGTCGAGCCGCCCACGCGCGATCACCATGCCGCCGGAGTGCTGTCCCAGGTGACGCGGCAGGCCCTGCACCTCGGAGACCAGCTGCAGCAGCCAGCGCACGCGCGGCGCGCCGGGGTGCACGCCGGCCGCGTGCACCTGGCGCTCGAGCTCGTCGTGGTCGTCGCTGAACTCGTGGCGCGAGAGCACCTTCGAGATGCGGTCGACCTGGCCGGCCTCCAGGCCCAGCACCTTGCCCATCTCGCGCACCGCACTGCGCGGGCGGTAGCTGATCACGTTGGCCGTCATGCCCGCGCCGTGGGGTCCGTAACGCTCGTAGACGTACTGCAGGATCTCCTCGCGGTGGTCGCCCGACGGCAGGTCGATGTCGATGTCGGGCCACTCGCCGCGCTCCTCCGACAGGAAGCGCTCGAAGAGCAGCTCGTAGCGGATCGGGTCGATCGCCGTGATGCCCAGCGCGTAGCAGACGATGCTGTTGGCGGCCGAGCCGCGTCCCTGCGCCAGGATGCCGCGCGCACGGCACTCGCGCGTCACGTCGTGCACGATCAGGAAGTAGCCCTCGAGGTCGAGCTTGTGGATGATGCGCAGCTCGTGCTCGATCTGGCGGCCCACGCGCGGACCGGGACGCGGTCCGTAGCGCTCGCGCGCCCCGGCCTCGACCCGCGCGCGCAGCTCGGCGTGTGCGCTGCGGCCGGGCGGCAGCGGGGAGTCCGGGAAGCGATAGCCGAGGTCGTCGAGCTCGAAGCCGCAGGCCTCCGCGATGCGGCGCGTGTTGCGCACGGCCCCGGGCAGGTCGGCGAAGCGTGCGGCGGTCTCGCGCGCGGGGCGCACGTGGCGCTCGGCGCTGGGTAGCAGCAGGCGGCCCGCGCGGTCGAGCGTGGTGTGGTGCCGCAGGCAGGTCAGCGCGTCGAGCAGGCGCTTGCCGTCGGCGCGCGCGTGGCGCACGTCGCCCGAGGCCACCGGCGGCAGGCCCGTGGTGAGCAGACGGCGGTTGAGCCGCTCCTGGTCGGGGTCGCGGTGGCGCTGGATCTCGACGTAGGCGTCGTCGCCGAAGATCTCGCGCGCCGTCACGGCGAGCTCCGGGCGGCGCACGCTCGCGATCAGTCCCCCGCCGTGCTCGCGCAGCAGCTCCGGGGTCACGCGGCAGTGCGGCTTGGGGTGGTCGGCATGGCCGCGCGTGAGCAGGCGGCACAGGTTGCGGTAGCCGGCGCGGTCGCGCACCAGCAGGGTGATCCGGCCGCCGTCGGGCGGCGGATCGCTCCTGCGCCGCGCGCGGCCCGCGCCGAGCAGGGTGACGCGGGCGCCGACGATCGCGCGCAGGCCCGCGCGCCGCGCGGCCCGGTACGCACGCGGCGCGCCATACACGCCGTGCACGTCGGCGATCCCCAGCACCGCGTGGTCGAGCTCCGCGGCGCGCTCGACCAGTGCCTCGGGCGTGGAGCTCGCCTCCAGAAAGCTGAAGGCGCTGCGCGCGAACAGCTCGACGTAGTCGCCCGCGTCCGGGCTCAATCGTAGATCCCGTCGACGTACCAGGAGTCGTCTTCCAGGGTGTGGTAGATGCGGTAGACGCCGCCGTCGTCGAGCTCGACGTCCCAGTAGTCCCGCGCGAAGGGCGCGTCGCCCCACCACTCGCCGAAGAAGCGCCAGGGCCCCGCGCACTGCAGCACGCGCCCGCCGCGGGCGCCGTCGAAGGCGCCCACGTGCTCCGGCCGCGCGCGCGCATGCACGCGCGCCGCCCGCGGCGGGCGCAGCGCGCGCTGCGCCATGCAGGCGCGCGGCGGGAGCACCGGCTCGCCGCGGCTCGTCGCGCGGGTGTGCTGCGCGTCGGTGAAGCGGAACGCGCGCGTGCCCGGCGCATCGGGCAGGTGCGTGTCGCGGACCTCGGGTGCGGCCACGCGGCCGGTGCCGGCGATCGACTCGATCCGGGCCACGGTCATCGCCAGCTCCGCGGGCGCGGGCAGCGGCGGCAGGAAGAGATCGAGCTGCGCGGTCTCGAGCCCCCCGGGCGTCGCCACGACGCGCACGCGCTCGACCGCGTCGCGCGGCGGCGACGCCTCGAGCGCGAGCCGCAGCAGCGAGGTGAGCACCGGCACCTCGAGCGTGGGCGCGGCCAGCTCGACGTCGCGCGCGTGGCGCTCGCCGCCCGGCGATCCCAGCTCGGCCCAGATGCGGCGCACGGCGAGCCCGCGCAGCCGCAGCCGCTGCGTGAGCCGGTCGAGCAGGCCGCGCAGCACGAAGGCCAGCGACTCGAGGTTCTCGACGGCGTGCTCGAGATCGATCGACTCGTCGAACTCGAGCCGCGGCGCCACGGGCCGGAACGGCGTCAGATCCTCGCCGCGCGCGCGCCGCGCCAGGTCCGCGCCCGTCTTGCCCAGGCGCGCGCCCAGTGCGTCGCGCGGCAGGTCCGCGAGCTCGCCCAGCGTGCGCACGCCCCAGCGCCAGAGCCGGTCGGCCAGGTCGTCGGGGGGATCGAGCAGGTCGAGCGGCAGCGGAGCGAGGAACGCGCGCGCATCGTCGCCGACGACGTGCCCGCCGTCGCCGGCGCGCGCGGCCAGCGCGGCGACCGTGCGCGTCGGCCCGATGCCCAGGCGCACCGCGGGCAGGCCCGCGCCGTCCAGCCGCGCTCCGAGCGCCGTCAGCAGGCCTCGCGGGGTGGGGAAGAGCGCCTCGAGCCCGGCGAGCTCGAGGAAGACCGCGCCCGGCCGCTCCTCCATCACGCGCGGGCCGGCCGAGAGCGCCACGTCGATCAGCACCTCGCGCGTCACGCGCACGCCCTCGGCGCCCAGCGCGCGGATCACCAGCCCCGGCTCGACCGTCCGCGCCTGCGCGACCGTGAGCCCGCGCAGCCAGCCCGCGATGATCGCGGGCGAGCCGGATCCCGCGGGGTCGACGATCGCCAGCGGCCGACCGCGCAGCTCGGGCTCGGCACGCAGCGCCGCCGCCAGGGCGAGATCGGGCTCGTGCAGGCAGGCGTGGCCGCGCATCGATGTATTTTCGTATTCTATTCGCCTCAGCGTCAACCGGCCCGGAGCCGGCGCCCGGGTCGCTGCCGGGCGCCATTTCCACGCCTTTCCGGGCCTTTTCGGCGCCCGGGGATTTTCAGCCTGGCGGCGATGCACTACAAACTCGCCAGCACGACGACGGGAGGGGGGCGCGTGGATCCGAACGACCAGCCCGGGCCTGGCGGGACCGGCGACGGCAGCAGCGGACCGGGTGCGCCCGCCGACGGCTCGCCGCCCGGAGCGGATGCGCCCGGAGGCGCTGCCGCGTCGGGAAAATCGAGCACGGGTCTCGACGACAACGTGGCCGGGGCGCTCTGCTACCTGCTCGGGTTCCTGACGGGGATCCTCTTCCTGGTCATCGAGAAGGACAGCGAGTTCGTGCGCTTCCACGCCATGCAGTCCACGATCACCTTCGTCGGCCTGTTCGTGCTCAGCTTCGCGCTCGGCCTCGTGCCCCTGGTCAACATCCTCGCGGCCTTCGCGCTGCCGATCGTGTCGCTCGTCGTCTGGGTCCTGGCGATGCTCCGCGCGTTTCGCGGTGAGCGTTACAAGCTGCCCATCGCGGGCGATCTGACCGAGCAGCAGCTCTCTCGCGCGTGAACTCCGGCTCCCTCTTCCTGGTCTCGATCGCGGTCGTGCCCGCGGCCTGCGAGCCCGCCGACGGGTGCCCGGGCTTCGCGCTCCTGTGCATGCAGCAGCGGAGCGGTACGTGAGCGTCGAGGCGCGGATCGCGACCTTCGGAGGCGGGGGCTTCTGGGCCATCGAGGACGCCATGCGCCAGCTGACCGGGGTGCTCAACACGGCGGTGGGCTACTGCGGCGGCGGGGTCGACGCGCCGAGCTATCGCGACGTGGCCAGCGGTGCGACCGGCCACGTCGAGTCCGTGCGCGTGCAGTACGATCCGTCGCGGGTCCGCTACGAGGACCTGGTCGAGACCTTCCTCGCCAGCCACGACCCCACGCGCAAGACCAAGCCCGCGCCCGCGGTCGGATCCCAGTACCGCTCCGTGATCTTCGTGCACGACGCCGAGCAGGAGCTGGTCGCCAAGAGCGCGGTCGAGCATCTGTCCCGGTCGGGCCTCCACCGCCGCCCGGTGCTGACGACGATCGAGCCGGCCACGACGTTCCACCTGGCCGAGGAGTACCACCAGCACTACCTGGCCAAGCGGCGCCTCTAGCCGCGGGGCGGCGCGTCGCCCGCGCGCCGTGGCGCCGGAAACGGGCCTGCTACATTCCGGCGCATGCTCAGCTTGGACGAGGCCAGGGAGCGCGCTCTCGCGCAGATGCGCTCGCATCCCCGCGACCTGCCGCCCGGCGACGAGCTGGTGCTGCTCGAGGACGACACGCTCGAGCGGGAGTGGGGCTGGGTGTTCTTCTTCGGCTCGCGACGCTGGCGCGAGACGGGCGACCCCGCGTACCAGAGCCGGGGGGAAGGGCCGCTGATCGTGAACCGCCACGACGGCAGCGTGCACGCGACCGGCACGCGCCACCCGGGCGAGTACTACGTGACGCGTTACGAGACCGAGTACCAGCGCAACCAGGAGGGCTGGCTGCTGGTGTTGGGCGACATCGATCCCGGTTCGACCGCGATCCGCGAGGTCCTGCACGCCCGCCTCGACCTGCGCGCCGGCGACGTCGCCGAGCTCAACCGGCGCCTGCCGGCCGTCGTCATGGAGGGCCCGCGCGCCGAGCTCACACGCATCTGCCAGGAGCTGCTGACGGCGGGCGCCGAGGCGGAGGTGCGGCGTGCCTGAGCGGTGCCGGCCGCTGCGCGCGCTCGCGCTGCTCCTCGCGCTGGCGCCGCTGGCCGCGGGCTGCGAGCCCGGAGGCGAGCGCGTCCGGGTGACGGCCGGAGCCTTCGCGATCGAGCCGCGCGGGCCCGAGGATCCGCCCGTGGTCGGTGCCTGGGGCGAGGAGCTGCGCCCGGGGCGGAAGCTGATCGCGGTCTCCGCGGACCTGGTCGAGCGCGGCATGGGGCCCGGCGCGCGCGCACACATCGAGGGGCTGCCGGCCAAGTACGTCGTCGCGGACCAGGTCGAGGGAAGCGGGCGCATCGAGATCTTCATGGGCACCGATGCTGCGGCCGTGGAGCGCTGGGGCGAGCGCGAGGTCGACATCTACTGGGTCGAGCCGTGACCGGCCCGGGACGGCGTGGGGCCCGCGCCGGGCCCGAGGCCTCCACGGCCGGTGGGCGGGCCCGGGCTGGGATAGGCTGAGCCGGGATGGCCGATCTTCTCGAGCGCTATGGCGGGGTGCGCCGGCGGAGCGTGGATCTCGCGGCGCCCCTGAGCGCGGAGGACTGTTCCGCGCAGTCCATGCCCGACGCGAGCCCGGTGAAGTGGCACCTGGCACACACGACGTGGTTCTTCGAGACGTTCGTGCTGGCGCGCGTCGAGCAGCCGCACGCTCCGTTCCATCCCCGCTTCCTCTACCTGTTCAACAGTTACTACGAGAGCGTCGGGGCGCAGTACCCGCGCGACCGACGCGGTCTGCTGACGCGCCCGTCGCTCGACGAGGTGCGCCGCTATCGCGAGCACGTCGACGCTGGCGTGACGCGCGCGCTCGAGCGCGGCGACGCCGACGAGCAGGTGATGTCGGTGATCGAGCTCGGGATCCACCACGAGCAGCAGCACCAGGAGCTGATCGCGACCGACGTCAAGCACCTGCTCTGGTGCAACCCGCTGCGACCCGCGTACCGCGCGCCGCTGGGCACGTCGGGCCGCGTCGCGCCGCCGCTCTCGTGGCACGCGTACCCCGGGGGCCTGCTCGAGATCGGGCACGCCGGGGACGGCTTCGCCTTCGACAACGAGCGTCCGCGTCACCGGGTCTTCCTCGAGGGCTGGGAGCTGGCGTCGCGTCCGGTCAGCTGCGGCGAGTATCTCGAGTTCATCGACGACGCCGGCTACGCGCGGCCGGAGCTCTGGCTCTCCGGGGGCTGGGCGCGGGTCCGGGAGGAGGGCTGGCAGGCGCCGCTGTACTGGGAGCGCGGAGAGGACGGCTGGCAGCAGTTCAGCCTGGCGGGCATGCGAGCGGTCGAGCCGGGCGAGCCGGTGTGTCACGTGAGCCTGTACGAGGCCGATGCGTTCGCGCGCTGGGCGGGGGCCCGGCTGCCGGTCGAGGCCGAGTGGGAGTCGTCGGCGGCGGGTGCCGCGGTCGAGGGCAACCTGGCAGAGAGCGGACGCCTGCACCCGGAGCTCGCCGGGTCCGGGTCCGGTGCGCGCCCCGCACAGCTGTTCGGAGACGTCTGGGAGTGGACGGCCAGCGCCTACGGACCCTACCCGGGCTTCCGGCCGCTCGAGGGCGGCCTGGGTGAGTACAACGGCAAGTTCATGTCGAGCCAGAACGTGCTGCGCGGCGGATCGTGCGCGACGCCCGGCTCGCACCTGCGCCCGGGCTACCGCAACTTCTTCTACCCGCCGGATCGCTGGCAGTTCAGCGGCGTGCGTCTCGCGCGTGACCTGCGGTGATCGACGGGATCCTCTTCGACCTCGATGGCGTGCTGGTGGACTCGCGCGACGTCTGGTTCCGCCTGGTCAACCACGCCGCGTCGGCGTTCGGACAGCCCGCGCTGACGCGCGCCGACTTCGCGCGCATCTGGGGGCAGGGCGTGCAGGCCGACGCGCGTATGTGGGGCCGCGAGGTCGCCGAGGTCGAGGCGTTCTTCGACGCGCACTTCATGGACCACGCCGGGGCGCTGCGCGTGGATCCGGCGGCGGCGGGGCTGCTCGAGCGGCTGCGCGCTGCGGGCGTGGGTACGGCGCTGGTGACCAACACGCCGTCGGCGCTGGCGCGCGAGATCCTCGCGCGCACGGGTCTGGCGCTCGACGCCGTCGTCGGGGGCACCGACGTGCCCGCCGCGAAGCCGGCGCCCGACATGGTGCGGGCGGCCTGCGAGGCGCTGGGCGTCGCGCCGGCGCGCGCGCTGGTCGTGGGCGACTCGGCCTACGACCGCGACGCGGCCGCCGCCGCGGGCGTGTACTTCGTCGGACTCGGGATCGAGGGCGACGAGAGCATCGAGCGCCTGGCCGAGCTGCCGGGGCGGCTCGCCGCGCGCGGGGTGGCGGCGTGAGCGGCAGCTCGCTCGGCGATGCCGTGCACGCGCACGTGTCCGCGCACTTCAGCGGGCGCGAGATCGAGCGGCTGCGCCCGCCGGACGGGGGCATGGTCGAGAACATCGCCGAGCTGGAGCTCGTGCGCGTGCGCGGACGCGAGCGCTCGCCCTTCGTCTACGTGAGCGCGGGGGCGGCGGCCGAGCCCATGGAGGAGGGCTTCGGCGTGGAGTTCTTCCTGCTCGCCCGCGACGACTCGCCCGACGCCCAGCGTCTGCTGGCGATGGTCGCGCACCTGCACGCGGATCCGCGCTACCCGCTCTCGCTGGGCCAGGTCCTCGAGATCGGCCACCCGTGGCTGCCCGGCGCCAGCTGTGACCACCTGCTGGTGATGCTCCCGGGCCCGTTCGGCGACGACTTCGAGTGGCTGTCCACGACCGAGCGCACCGTGCGCTTCGTCTGGCTGCTGCCGATCACCGCCGACGAGGCGGCCTTCGTGCGCGCCAGCGGCTTCGGCGCGCTGCAGGAGAAGCTCGGCGTGGCGGGCGTGGATCCGGTGGATCCGGCGCGAGGGTCGGTCGTCTGATCGCGCAGGCGGCATTGCGCCGCGGTGGATCGTCTACGCGGGCCGGTGGTGCAGCTGGAAGGCGGTGTCGGCTCCGGGGGGCGCGTCGCGCCGGCGCGTGACGTGCAGCCGCGCGTCGAGGCCCTCGAGCAGGCCGCCCTCGAAGCTCGCGCGACCGCGCTCGAGCTCGAGACCGAGCGTGGCGGAGGCGCCCGTGAGCCGCTGCGGGGCCAGCACCAGCACCGTCGAGCGCGCGCTGCGCACGCTCCGCAGCAGCCGGTTCCAGACGGACGGGCCGAGGCTTCCGAGCTCGCGCGGCGACGCGTCGGCGAGGTCGAGGGTGACCAGCCCGAAGCCCGTCTTGACCAGCAGCTCGGTCGAGTGCAGGGCGGCGCGGACCCCCGGCGGCCGGACCCAGAGCACGGATCCCAGGTCGACTCCCGCGCGCAGCAGCGAGCGCGGATCGAGGGCGTGGGAGACGTCGACCCAGCCCACGAGCTCGCCGCGCGCGGTCGTGCCGGCCGCCAGGCGCTGCGCCAGCGCGGTCCGACCGGACGAGATCGCTCCCGCGATCTCGACCAGGCGTCCCTCGGTCGGGCGCGCGAGAGGGCGGAGGAGGTCGTCCGGGGGAAATAACGCCTCCTCCGCCCTGTTCGTGGTGGTGTCGTTCCGTGTCGAGCCCGGGGACGCCGGCGCTCCCGCAATCCGGGGGAGGGGAGCGCCGAGACGGACCCGGTCGGCGAGTCCGGCCCGCTGGAGGACCTCCACGAGGTGCTCGGACCTCGTGGAGGTGGCGTCGCCACCCGAGGTGGCGGCGCCGGGCCTCTTCGCCGATGGTTCCGCTGCGTACCCTGAGCTCACGAGGGGGATATTCGCCTTTTATTCGCCCTCGATCAAGGGCCCGGTGCGGCTACTTTGCCGGGATGCGGTGGAGGGGGGATGGCGCTGGTCGCGCTCGCGGCTCTCGCGATCGCGGCGCTCGGCGTCGAGATCGCGGCCTGGGCCCTGATCTCGAGCGGCCAGAGCGCCGCGCCGCCGCCGGGTGCGCTGCCCGCGCTCGCCGTTCCCGGGATCGGGCCCGACGGCGCGCGACGGCCGCACACCGAGGTGCGCCACCGCACGCCGTGCCACGACGTGACCTACGCCGCCAGCGCGGCGGGCGTGCGCGATGCCGAGCGCACACGCCACGCGGACGGCCCGCGCGTGGTCGTGCTGGGCAGCGACCTGGTCGAGGGCGTCGGGGTCGAGCGCGACGCGCGACTGGCCGCGCAGCTCGAGCGCGCCACCGGCCGCGAGCACCTGGTGTTCGCGCTGGCGGGCGCGAGCCCGTACTCGCAGCTCGTGCGCTATCGCGAGGCGGCGCGCCTCCACGCCCACGACGCGGTCCTCATCGGCGTCGCTCCGGGCCTCGACCTGCCGCGTCTCGATGCGCGCGAGGCCCGGCGTCGCGGTGTGCGCGGCGTGTACCCGGAGCTCGACGGCGGGAGCCTGGTCCGCCGCGACGTCGACCCGGGCGCGCTCCGCGACGCGCTGCGCGCCCGCAGCTGGTCGTTCAACCTGCTCGAGCACCTGGCCGACCGGGGCCCGCCCGCGCAGGGCCGGCCCGATGCCGATGCGGGCGGGCGCGAGCACTCGGCGTTCTACGACGCCGTACCCGCGCGGGTCGCGCTGCTGGAGCGCGCACTCGCCGAGCTCGTGGAGGCGGCCGGCGAGCGCCCGGTCGCGGTCGTGCTGATGCCGGTTCTCGTGGATCTGCTGCGCCACCAGGAGTCGGGTAGCAGCCCGCTGGCGAGCCGGCTGCGCGAGCGCCTGCCCGCGGACGGCGTCCGCATCGTGGACCTGCTCGCGCCCATGGCGACGGCGCGCGACCCGCAGGCGCTCTTCCACGCGACGTGCGGCGCGCCGTGGTGGAGCGCGCGTGGCAACGAGGTCGCCTTCCACTATCTTCGCCCGGCCCTTGCAGACGGCTTCTACCGGGACTGACGTGGCGACGTCGAACGCGGCGCCCAGCGGCGGCGGGATCGCCGGAGTCGCCCGGTGCGCGCTCGCCGCGCTCGCGCTCGCCGGCGCGTCGACGGGCTGCATGACCGTGGACACGCTCCGCAATCCCGCCTACGACGGCCCGCGCACCTACAGCGGCGTGCGCTACGACCTGCGCAACGTCGGGCCCGCGCTCCTGTCGTTCAGCCCGATGTTCATGTTCTACCTGATCGACCTGCCCCTGTCCGTGGTCGGCGACACGCTCGTGCTCCCGGTCACGATCCCGCGCGAGCGGGAGCGACGCGCCGCTCTCGCCGAGCGCACGCGCACCGACGTCGATCGGCCGGCGCTGGTCGCCAGCGTGCCCGGCGAGCTGCCCGCGGCCGCGGCGCGGCGCCTGTTCGAGGCCTGCCGTCAGCGGCTCGAGGCCATGCGCGACGCGCTGGCCGACTGCATCGCGGTGGACGCGCGCGTGGAGCTGGACGGACGCGTGATCGACGGCGCCGCGTTCAAGAAGCACCTGCTCCGCGGCCTGGCGCGCCTGCGCGGCTCGGGCGACTTCGTGGCCTGGCGCGATCCGCGCTTCGAGACGCTCGCCGATGGACACGTGCGCATCGAGGCCACGCGCGCGATCGCCAGCGACGCGGCGACGGCGGCGCTAGTGCTGGTCGTCGGCCCGGGGCCGGACGGCGGCTGGCGCGTGCTCGAGGCGAGCGGACTGGACTGGCCGGGCTTCGCACCGTGACGCCGCTGGAGACCGTCGCCGAGCTGGTCGCGCGCGCCGGTGATCCGGCGCGCCTGAAGCTGGTGCGCTCGCTGGCCGCGCGCGAGGAGCTCCGGATCGACGGCTTCTGGGAGGACCTGGCGGCGCCCGCGATCTGGGCCGAGCGCGACTCCGTCGCGGCGCTCGCGCTGCCCGATGCCGCCGACGCCGGGCGGCTGCGGCGGGCGCTCGAGCTGATCGCCGAGGACCTCGAGCTGCGCGGACTCGACTCGCCGGCCTCGCGCGCCTGGCGCGCGCGCCTGGACGCCTGAGCGTGCGCCCGTCGCGGCGGTGCGCGGCCGGGCCGGGCGGGTGGCCCGCAGGTGCACGACGGTGACGTCGCGCGGGATCGAGGGCCGCGCGACCGCGGAGGGCACGCGGCGCTTCGCGGCGCGCTTCGCGGATCTGCCCGGTCACTTCCGCGTGCCCGACGGTCTGGCGCTGAGCTCGATCGGTCTGGGCACGCGCGGGGGCGAGCCGGGCGGTGGCGACGACCTGGCGTACCGCTCCGCGGTCTCGCGCGCGCTCGAACGCGGCTGCAACGTGCTGGACACCTCGATCGCCTACCGCATGATGAGCAGCGAGCGCGCGCTGGGCGCCGGCCTGTCGCGCGCATTCGCGCGCGGCATCGCGTCGCGCGACGAGGTCTTCGTGAGCTCGAAGTGCGGGCCCCTGACGATCGACCCGCAGTCGCCGCTCGCCGCGCGCAGCGGTCGCCGCTACCTGATCGAGACCTACGTGGACAGCGGTCTGGTCGATCCCTCCGGGATCGTCAACGGCCTGCACGTGCTCGAGCCCGCCTTCGTGCGCGACCAGATCCGCCGCAGCCGCGCCAATCTCGGGCTGGAGACGCTCGACCTGTACTGCATCGACGAGCCCGAGCTCCACCTGCTCGCGCTGGGTCCCGACGCCTTCCGCGAGCGCCTGCGCGGCGTCTTCGGGGCGCTCGAGTCCGCGGTCCGCGCGGGCGAGATCGCCGCCTACGGCGTGTCGAGCTGGGGTGGCCTGCTCACGCCCCACACCGACAAGGGCCACCTCTCGGTCGTCGAGCTCTTCGAGCTGGCGCTCGAGGTCGGCGGCGGCGATCACCACCTGCGCGGCCTGATGCTGCCCTACGGGGTCGCGCTCGCCGACGCGCACGCCATCGCCGCCCAGTTCGGCCCCGACGGCCTCGACGCCGTGCTCGACGTGGTGCGCGACACGGGCACGGCGGTGTTCACGGCCGCGACGCTGGGGCGGGGGCGGGCGGCCCACCGCCTGCCGGCGTTCGTCGCCGAGCTGCTCCCGGGTCTGCGCAGCGGGGTGCAGCACTGCATCCAGTTCGCGCGCAGTACTCCGGGCGTGACCAGCGCGCTGGTCGGCCTGCGCCAGCTCGAGCACGTGGACCACGCGCTCGACGTCGCGCGCCTGGAGCCCGCGCCTCCCGCGGCGATCGAGGCGATCTTCGAGCGCGCCGCCGCGGCCTGAGCGCGCGGCCGGCTCGCCGCCCCTGGACGCCGTGTCGGAGGCGCGCCATCCTGCCGCCATGTCGCCCCGCACACACCCGTGGATCGTTGCCCCGCTGCTGCTCGCCCTGGCCTGCGGCGGGGCACCCCCCACTCCCGAGGAGGACCGTGCCGCGATCACCGGGCTGTTCGATCGCTACCGCAGCGCGGTCCTGGAGCGGGACGGCGAGGCCCTGGCGGGGCTGCTCTCCGCGGAGACGCTCGCCTACCACGACGCCCTGCGCGACATGGTGCTGCACGCGGACCGCGACGCGCTCCTGGCCGAGCCGCTGCTCACGCAGGTCCAGGTGCTGACCATGCGCATGCGCATCACGCGCGAGGAGATCGAGCCGATGAGCGGCGTCGACCTGGTGGCCCACGGCGTCGACCAGGGCTGGGTCGACAACCCGGAGCTGGCGGACTCGCGCCTCGGCCCGATCGAGCTGGACGGCGACGTCGCCACTGCGCAGCACCTGCTCTCGACCGGAACGGTGCCGACCCCGCTCACGTTCCGGCGCGAGCGGGACGGCTGGCGCCTCGACGCGACCGCGGGGATGCTGCGCGCGGGCGAGCAGCTCGAGAAGCGGCTGGATGCGCCCGCCCGCGAGCAGCTTCTCGAGCGCATCATCTCCGCCGCTACCGGTCGCGTTCCGACGCCCGAGACGTGGGCCCCGCTGGCGGGCGACTCGTGAGCTGCTCGCGCAGCTGCGCGCGCTGCAGCTTGCCGGACGCCGTGCGTGGAAGGACGTCGAGCCGCGTGTAGCCGCGCGGTCGCTTGAAGCCGGCGAGCCGCTCGCGCAGCCAGGCATCGAGCCGCTCGAGGTCGAGGTGCACCGCCGGATCCGCCGCCACGACCGCGTGCACGCGCTGGCCCCAGAGCTCGTCGGGGAGCCCGATCACCGCGGCCTCGCGCACGTCGGGATGCGCGGCGAGCGCGGCCTCGACCTCGGCCGGGTACACGTTCTCGCCGCCGGAGACGATCAGATCCTCGCGCCGCTCGAGCACGCGCAGGTAGCCCTCGGCGTCGAGCGTGCCGATGTCGCCGGTGTGCAGCCAGCCGCCGGCGAGGGCACGCGCGCTGGCCGCCGGATCCAGGTAGCCACGCATGACCTGGGGGCCGCGTGCGAGGATCTCGCCGGCCTCCCCCGGCCCGGCCTCGACGCCGTCGGGTCGGACCACGCGCAGCTCGGTGCCGGGAAGTGCACGCCCCGCGCTGCCGGGCGCGCGGCGCAGCTCGTCGGGGAGCAGGGTGGCCAGCTGCGACGCGGCCTCGGTCAGCCCGTACGTCGGGGCGAGCGGCAGCCCGCGCTCCACGCAGGTCTCGCGCAGCGTCTCGGGCAGCGGACCTCCGCCGAGCAGGATCGCCCTCAGGCGGGGTGGGCGCGCGCGCAGGGCGCCGCTCTCGAGCACGCGCTGGAGCATGGTCGGGACCAGCGACACCAGGGATGCCTCCCCGCGCTCGAGCGCCCGGCCCACGCGCCCGGCGTCGAAGCCGTCGTGCAGCACCACGGTCGTGCCGGCGATGGCACAGCGCAGCGGGATCGCCAGGCCGCCGATGTGGTGGGCGGGCATGCACAGCAGCCAGCGCTCGTGTGGCGGGTGGCCCAGGCGACGCGCCGATGCGCGCGCGCTGGCGAGCTGGTTGGCATGACTCAGGCGAACGCCGCGCGGGCGGCCGCTGGTCCCCGACGTGAACAGGATCGCGTGGTCCGCCGCGGCCTCGAGCTTCCCGGCGGGCTCGAAGCCGGCGGACGGCCGACCGTGCGCGAGCGCTGCAGGATCGACGCACTCCGCGGCGGCGCCGGCGCTCGCGAGCGCGCGGTGTCGCGAGTCCGCCGCGACGATCAGCGCCGGCCGCGTGTCTGCGAGCAGCGGCGCCAGCTCTGCAGCACCGAGACGCGGAGCCAGGGGCACGAGCGTGGCGCGCGCCGCCATGGCCGCGTGCAGCAGCACCACCAGCGCGCGGGCGTCGTCGGGCACCACGGCCACGCGGCTGCCCGGCTCGACGCCGCGCGCGACCAGGCGCGCCGCGAGCGCGAGCGCCTCGCGTTCGAGCTCGGCGTACGACGTGACACCGTCCGGTGTCCGCAGCGCGGCGTGACCGGGGCACGCCCGGGCGGCGCGCGCGAGCCAGCGCGGTGTGCTCACGGAGCTTCCAGACCCAGGCCGGGCCCGCCGGGCAGGTCGAGCCATCCGTCCCGCGGCCGCAGGACGTCGGGTACGGCCACGTCGAGGGCGTCGAGCGTCGCCAGGCCGCAGGCCAGCTCCGGATCGGCGATCGCCGCCGCCAGCTGCAGCGCGGCTGCCGTGCCCAGCGGGCCGTCGAAGGTCGTCGTGACCAGGCAGCGCACGCCGGCGGCGCGCGCGTCGCGCGCCAGCCGGGCGGCGGCGCGCAGCCCGCCGAGCAGCAGCGGCTTGAGCACCGCGACGCGCGTCAGCTCGCCGCGCGCCAGTGCGTCGCGCCCGGCGGGCAGCGCCAGCGCCTCGTCGGCCGCCACCGTCACCGGCGAGCGCGCCGCGACGCGGGCCAGTGCGTCGAGCTCGCCCGCGGCGACCGGCTGCTCCACGAGCTCGATGTCGAGCGCCGCCAGGCGCTCCAGCAGCGCGATCGCCGCGCGCTCGTCCCAGGCGCCGTTCGCGTCGAGGCGCAGGCGCGGCTCCGGGCCCAGTGCCTCGCGCAGCGCGCGCACACGCGCCAGATCGACGGCGGGGGGATCGGCGCCGCACTTGAGCTTCAGCGTGCGGAAGCCCGCGGCGCACGCCGCCAGCGCCGCGTCGATCGTCCCGGCCGCGTCGTCCGCGCCGAGCACCGCGTTGAGCGGCACGCGGGTGCGCGGCGCGTCGGCCAGCAGCGCGGCCACGCTGCAGCCGGCGCGCCGGGCGGCCAGGTCGTGAAGCGCCACGTCGAGCGCGCAGCGCGCGGCGGGCGCGTCGGTGCAGGCGCGGTCCACGCGGTCGAGCAGCGCGTCGAGGTCGCCGCTCGCACCAAGCAGCCGCGGCGCGGCCGCCTCGAGTGCGACGCGCATCTGCCCGGGCGATTCGGTGCCCCAGGCCGCCAGCGGAAGCGCCTCGCCGCTGCCGCGCGCCCCCGACGCATCGTCGAGCACGACCTGCAGCCCGCTGCGCTCCGTCAGGGCGCCCCGGGCGCTGCGCAGCGGCTCGCGCAGGCGCCAGACCACGGGCTCGATCCGCAGCGCCTCGATGGAGAGAGCCGGCGTGCTCAAAGCGCGATCCCGAGCCCGTACAGCGCGCCGTACACGGCGTGGAGTCGCGCGGTGTCGACCAGGCAGCGGTTGAACTCCGGGCCGCTCCGGGCACGCCCGAGGCGCCGCGCCAGCGCCGGCATCAGGGGCAGGGCGATCCAGGCGAGCACGGCGAGCCGCGCCTGCGGCAGCAGCAGCGCCGTGACGCCGGGCCAGACCGCGGCGACCCCGAGCGCCAGCGCGAACAGCGCCCGCGTGCGCTCCGGCCCGAGCCGCACCGCCAGCGTTCGCTTGCCCGCGCGCGCGTCCGACGCGATGTCGCGCAGGTTGTTCACCAGCATGATGCAGCTGACCAGCGCTCCGATCGGGACCGCCGCGATCAGCACGCCCGCGGGCAGCGAGTCGAGCTGCAGGTAGGCACTGCCCCCCACCGCGACCAGCCCGAAGAAGACGAAGGCCGCGAGCTCGCCCAGCCCGTGGCGCGAGAGCGGCCAGGGGCCGGCGGAGTAGGCCACCGCAGCGGCGATCGACACCAGACCGGTGACCAGGATCGGCAGCCCGCCGATCCGCACCAGCCAGATCCCGGACAGCAGCGCGAGCGCGAGCGTCACCGCCGCTGCGGCCGCGACCTGTGCGTAGCTCAGCCAGCCCTGCTGCGTGGCGCGCGGCGGTCCCAGGCGATCGCCGTCGTCCACGCCCGCGCGGTGGTCCAGAGCGTCGTTGGCCAGGTTCGCGCCCACCTGGAGCAGCAGCGCGGCGAGCGCGCACACCGCCGTCACGCTCCACGCATGGCGACCGAGGCTCGCCGCGAGCGCGCTGCCGACGAGCACCGGGACCAGCGAGGCGCCCAGCGTGCGCGGTCGGGCCGCCAGGGCCAGCGCGCGCGCCGGCGACGGGACCGGCCCGGGATTCACGGCAGCCGCGGGAACTTCGAGAAGTCGGGCTGGCGCTTCTCGACGAACGCGTTGCGGCCCTCCTTGGACTCGTCGGTCAGGTAGTAGAGCAGGGTCGCGTCGCCGGCGAGGACCTGCAGTCCCGCCTGGCCGTCACAGTCCGCGTTGAGTGCCGCCTTGAGCATGCGGATCGCGAGCGGGCTCTTCTCGAGGATCTCGCGGCACCACTGCACGGTCTCCTCCTCGAGCCGCTCGAGCGGCACGACCGCGTTGACCAGCCCCATGTCGAGTGCCTGCTGCGCGTCGTACTGCCGGCACAGGAACCAGATCTCGCGTGCCTTCTTCTGACCGACGATGCGCGCCATGTACGACGCGCCCCAGCCGCCGTCGAAGCTGCCGACCTTCGGCCCGGTCTGGCCGAAGCGCGCGTTGTCGGCCGCGACCGTCAGGTCGCAGATCATGTGCAGCACGTGGCCGCCGCCGATCGCGTAGCCGGCGACCATGGCGATGATCGGCTTGGGCAGGGTGCGCATCTCGCGCTGCAGGTCCAGAACGTTCAGCCGCGCGGTGCCGTGCTCGTCGACGTAGCCGCCGTGACCGCGCACGCCCTGGTCGCCGCCGGAGCAGAACGCGTCGGGGCCCTCGCCGGTGAGGATGGCCACGCCCACGCCCGGATCCTCGCGCACGTCCTGGAAGGCTCGCCGCAGCTCGATGATGGTCTCGGGCCGGAAGGCGTTGCGGACCTGCGGGCGGTTGATCGTGAGCTTCGCGATCCCGTCGCCCGACTTCTCGTAGCGGATGTCCTCGAACTCGCCTGCCGGCTTCCAGCGGGTGGTCATCGTCCTGCTCCTCGTGTTTCGACGCCCCGGGCGAAGCGGCGGACCGCCGCCAGCCACGCATCGGGACGCTCCAGGTGTGTGGCGTGCCCGGCCCCGGGCACGATCCGGACGGTCGCGTCCGGGATCGCCGCGCCCATGCGCGCGGCGATCCCGCTGAACTTCGCGTCGCGCTCGCCCGCCAGCAGCAGGCTGCGCGCGCGGAGCTTCCCGAGGGCGCCCCAGAACGACGGCTGGCTGCCGGTACCCAGGCCGCGCAGGCACGCCGCCAGTGACGGCGCGTCGCAGGCCAGGCGGCGGCGCCGCTCCGCGGCGAGGCGGGCCGGACCGAGCGTGCGCTGGCTCGCGAACAGCGGCTGCGCCATCCAGTGCTCCACGAACGCCGCGATGCCGTCCCGCTCGAGCGCGCGCGCCAGCGCCTCGTCCGCCACGCGCCGCGCCGCGCGCTGCTCCGGGGCCTCGAGGCCCGGCGAGGCGCTCTCCAGCACCAGTGCCTGCACCCGCTCCGGCCGCAGCGCGGCGGCGCCCAGGCAGACGCGACCGCCCATGGAGTAGCCGACCCAGAGCGCCTGCTCGATGGCGAGCCCGTCGAGCAGCGCGCAGAGCGCGTCGACCACGCGCTCGAGCGCCCAGCTCGCGGGCGTCGGGCATGGGGCCGCAGAGCCGTGCCCCGGCAGCTCCACCGCGATCACGCGGTGCGCCGCCGCCAGGCCGTCGATGATCGCCGGGGACCAGGCCGCCGCGCTCCCGGTGAAGCCGTGGACCAGAAGTGCGGGCGGACCCGAGCCGCGCTCGTGGAACCCGATGCGCGGACCGGCGCCCCCCGGCGCGGAGCGGGGGTGCGGAGCGCGATCGGGCGGATCAGCCGCGGTTCGCGAGGGCATCGTCGACCGCCTGCATCTGCGCGCCCAGGCGCGCGGCCTCGCGCCGCCGGTCGCTCGGCGCGACCAGCACGTCGGTCCCGGGCCGGCCGCAGCTCGCGGCCAGGGCGTCGATCAGCTCCTTGGGACCGTCGACCCGGCGCGCGCGCAGCCCGAAGCCGCACAGGGCGGCCACCAGGTCGAGCCCCTGGCCCGCGGCCAGGTGTCGCTCGAAGAGCGCTCGCGGCAGGCTGGTCGCGGCGGGCAGCCACTCGAAGATGCCGCCGCCGTCGTTGTCGATCGCCACGACCGTCAGGTCGGCGTCGCTGCGGGCCGCCGCGATCCAGCCGCTGGCGTCGTGGAGGAGGGCGAGATCGCCCGTGAGCAGGATCGCGGGCGCGCCGGCGAGCGCCGCTCCCAGCGCGCTCGAGACGGTGCCGTCGATGCCACTCGCGCCCCGGTTCGCCACGAAGCGCTGCGCGCGCGCGCCTGCGGGCCAGTACAGATCGGCGAGGCGCACGGGCGAGCTGCTCGCGAGGTGGACCAGCGTGCCCGGAGGCGCGGCCTCGGCCAGTGCGCGCACCAGCAGCGCGTCGCCCGGCGGCTCGGCATCGGCGACGGCGCGATCGAGCCCGGCGTCGAGCACGGCGCGTGCGCGGCGGCCAGCGCCGATCCAGGCCTCGCGGAAGGCGGGCACGGCCCGCGTCCCCGCGCGGAGCTCCGCGGTCAGCGCCCGCGCCAGCACGACGGGCTCCGCGCGAACCATGCGCGCGGCCAGCGCCGAGGGGTCGCTCCAGCCCGCCGCGTCCACGACGATCTGGCGCACGCCCGGGCGCGCCTCGAGCGCGAGGCGCAGCGCCTTCGAGGTCGGGGGATCGCCCAGGCGCAGCACGCAGTCGGGCGCGTGTGCGTCCACGAAGCGCGCGCTGCGCAGCAGTGCATCGTGCGCGTCCACGAGCTGCGGTGCGCAGGCGGGGTCGCAGCGCAGCTGCGAGAGGGGCTCGCCGAGCAGCGGCCAGCCCAGGGCATCGGCGAGCGCGGCGGTCGCCGCCGCGATGCCGGCTGCGTCGCACGGCCCGACCACGAGCAGCCCGCGCCGCACGGCGGCGAGCTCCGAGGCCAGCTCGGCCAGCGCCGTCTCGCCGGGCAGGGCGGGCGCCGGCGCAGTCGTCGTGGTGCTGGCCGCGGTTGCCGGTGCCGCGAGACCGAGCGCGTCGAGCGCCGTCGCGTCGGCCTCCACGAGCGCGGCGTCGAGCGGCTCGCGCAGCGGTACGTTCAGGTGGACCGGACCGGGCGGCTCGCCGCCAGCCACCGCCGTGGCTCGCGCGGCGACGGAGCGCAGGTGGCGGAAGAGCGCGGCGTCGACCTCTGGTACGGGTAGCTCGTGCTCCCAGCGCACGAAGGCCCGGTACAGGCCGCGCTGCTCGATCACCTGCCCGGCGGCGCAGTCGCGCAGCTCGGGCGGCCGGTCGGCGCTGAGCACGATCAGCGGCACGCGCGCATGGTGGGCCTCGACCAGCGCCGGAAGGTAGTTCGCAGCGGCCGAGCCCGAGGTGCAGATCAGCGCCACCGGTGCGCGCGAGGCGCGCGCGAGCCCGAGCGCGAGGAAGCCGGCGGCGCGCTCGTCGAGCACGGCGTGGTCCTCGATGCGCGGCTCGCTGGCCGCGGCGATCGCCAGCGGTGCGGAGCGCGAGCCCGGGGAGACCACCGCCGAGCGAACGCCGCAGAGGGCAAGCTCCTCGAGCAGCGCGCCAGACCAGGCCAGGTTGCGGTTCAGCCCGCGCAAGCGCCCTCCACGGCCTGGCGCAGTGCTCCGAGCTTGAGCCGCGTCTCGGCCGCCTCCCGGACCGGGTCCGAGGCCGCGACCAGACCCGCGCCCGCGTACAGGCGCAGCTCGCCCGGGCGCAGCAGGCCGCAGCGCAGCGCCACGTGGAACTCGCCCTCGCCGCGCAGGTCCACGTGCCCGACCGCGCCGGCGTACCAGCCGCGATCGAAGGCCTCGTGCTTGCGGATCAGCTCCAGGGCGGCGGGCCGCGGCGTGCCCGCGACCGCGGGCGTGGGGTGCAGCGCCTCGACCAGGTCGAGGACCCGGGTGCCGGGGACCGCCGTGGCCGTGATCGGTGTGTGCAGGTGAGCGACGTCGCCCGTCTCGAGTCGCTGCGGGCGCGCGGGAACCTCCACGTCGCGACAGCGTGCGCGCAGCGCCTCGGCGATGGCCTCGACCACGAAGGCGTGCTCGGCCTGCTCCTTGTCCGAGCGCTCCAGGTCGTCGCTGTCGCGCGATGCGGTGCCCGCGAGCGCGTCGGCGCGCACGCGCCCCCCGCACAGCGAGACCATGCGCTCGGGCGTCGCGCCCACGAACGTCGTGTCGCCGATCCCGATCGCGAAGCTCAGGCAGCCCGGGTGTCGCAGCGCCAGCCGCTCCAGCAGCCCGCGTGCGGGCAGCTGCCCGTCGATCTCCAGCGTCTCGACGTCGGCGATGACGACCTTGCGCGCCGCGCCGCCGCGGATCGCGTCGATCACCTCGCGGGCGACCCGGGCGTAGCGCTCGCCCAGGCCGCGCGCATCGGGTGCGCGCAGCGCCGGAGGCGCGCCGGGGCATGCCTGAACGGAGACTCGCGCCAGCAGTGCGGCGTGCGCGCGGGCGGCCGCAGCGGGTGAGGTCGCGGCGTCGACGCGCACGGCATCGACCCGCCGCATGCCCGTGGCGTCGCGGAGCAGCGCGATGGCCGGCAGCGTCAGCCGCCCCGAGCCGAAGCGGCGCCACGCCCGATCCCGCGTCTGTGCCGGACGCGGCTCGAACGCCACGCCGCCCACCAGGGCCAGGGCGTCGCCGGTGCCGTCCGCATCGAGTCGCGGAGTCCAGGCGCGCAGCGCGTCCGCCAGCGTCGCGCCCGTATCGGCGGCGACGACCGCGTCGGCCGCGCCGATCGCGACGCGCACGCTGCCCCCGGCCGGGCAGAGCGCTGCGTAGCGCGGCAGACCCAGCGCCTCGGCCGTGGCGAAGAGCTCCAGGGGATCGCCCTGCGGCACGGGTCCAGCGCGCGCGACGATGCGCGTGGCCGTTCCGGCCGCGCCGGTGCTGGCGGCCAGGGCGGCCTCGAGCGCGGGGATCGCGTTCAGCTCCACGTCACCCTCAACCGCGCCCGCTCCGTGGCGTCGAGCGCCTCGGCCAGGGGTCCGCCCTCGGGTGCCAGGCGCGCGCGCACGCCCTCGATCAGGCTGCGCTGGAAGTGCAGTGCGACCAGCTGCGTGGTCGCCGGCAGCAGCCGCCGGAAGGCGTCGCTCACCTGCGACTGCGACAGCGCCCCGGGCATGCCCGCGCGGCGCACGTGACGGTCGAAGACCTCGATCGCGCGCCCCGTGATCTCGCGCACGTGGGCGGCGTGGTCGCGTGCGAGCGCCACCAGCGCGTCGAGGGGCACCCCCGCGTCGAGCAGCTCCCGTGCCGCGCGCACGCTCTGCAGATCGGTCTCGGTGTAGCGCGGCTCGCCCTCGACCTCGACGGGCTCGAGCAGCGCCGTGCCACGCATCACCTCGAGGAAGGTCTCCGATACCCCCGCCGTCGCCGCGAGCTCCGCCGGCGGGTAGGTGCGCTCCCCCTCCGCCTCGGCCAGCGCCCCCAGCAGGTCGGCGGCTGCCCCGTCCTGGCCGCTGCCCTCGATCACCCGCCGCACTCCGGCCAGCGTCAGCCCGCGCTGGCTCAGCTCGCGAATCCGGCGCAGCCGCTCGAGATGCGCCTCGCCGTAGATGGCCACGCGGCCGCGCCTCCGGGGCGCCGGCAGCAGGCCGCGTGACTGGTAGAAGCGGACCGTGTCCACTCCGACGCCCGCAGCCCGGGCGATCTCCTCGACGCGATACTCCATGGGCGTGACTATCAGAGTATCTGCTCGCAGCATTGCTAGCCAGGTTGATTGCCGGACCGGGTGCCAGGCACTTGACGCGGGCACCTGACGCGCGCCAGGGGTGCCGGGAAGGGTGCCAGGCACGCGCGTCAAGTCCGTATCATCCGCGTCAAACCTCGATGACGCGGTGCCAGGCACTTTGACGCAGGCACTTTGACGCAGGACTTGACGCGGGTGCCTGGCACGCTCCGGCCGCCGGTTTGCGGCGATCGCGGAGCCGGTGCGGTCAGCCCAGGGTCAGCAGGCGGTGGGCTCCGCTGGTGCGCTCCTGGATCGGGACGCGGTAGGGACAGGCGCCGGTGCACGGCGCGCTGCAGCCGATGCACACGTCGGCCTGCTGCTCGAGCCGGGCGTACTCCTGCATGGCGAGCTTCTGCGTGCCGTAGTCCTCGAAGTACATGCGATGGCGGAGCACGTCGGCGATCGGCACGTCGTGCGGGCAGGCCTCGAGGCAGGCGCCGCAGTGGGCGAAGCAGTGCTTGCCGGCGATGAGCTGGTCGTACTTCTCGAGCAGGGCGAGTTCCCGGGGCATCGGTGCCTTGCCCGAGGCGTACAGGTACTCGTCGAGGTGCTGCTGCTCGAAGAACGAGACCACCAGGCAGGCAACCGACGGGTTCGAGAGCACCCACTTGAAGGCCGCCTGGGTGTACGCGTCGGCCTCCTCGCGGAAGCCCTGCAGACCGTGGTGGCGCGCGCCCTTGAGCGTCTTCATGGCCACCACGCCGACGTCCGCGGCGTGCGCGCGATCGATCAGCTCCGGTTGCAGCGGCCAGGTGCCGTGGTGATACGCGAGCATCATCACGTCGATGCGCCCGTCCTCGATCGCCGCCGCCGCCACCTGCTCGAGGTTCGGCGTGTGCGAGGAGAAGCCCAGGAAGCGCGCCTTGCCCTGCTCGCGCAGCTTCTCGAAGGCGTCGTGCATGCGCGGATCGAGCAGCCGCTCCACGCTGTCGCAGGCGTGCACGTGGACCAGGTCCACGTAGTCGGTCTGCAGGCGTCGCAGGCTGTCCTCGACGGCGCGCACGTAGGCGTCGCTCGGCGACCCGGCCGGCAGGTGGCCGTCGGGCGTGCAGAACTTGGTCGCCAGGAACATCTGCTCGCGGCGGCCGCGCAGGGCTCGGCCGAGCGCCTGCTCGGACTCGGATCCCGAGTAGTCCGGCGCTGTGTCGAAGTAGTTCACCCCGCGGTCGATCGCCTCGCGCGCGATGTCCTCGCCGCCGCCCTCGAGGCTGATGCGGCCCGAGCCCAGCGAGATGTCCGAGACCTCGAAGCCCGTGCGGCCGAGGCGCCGGTACGACTGGACGCGCGCCCCACGCCACGCGGCGCGCGGGCTGGGGTCGGTCAGGGGGACCTTCGGTCGCACGATCTCGTCGATCACGCGGAGCCAGCCGGAGCTGCGCTGCGCGATCGCGAGGCCGGTGGCGGCGACGCCGCCGACCGCGATCGCGCCGCCGGCCAGGAAGTGCCGCCGGCCGCTGCTCGCCGGTGCCACGTCGTCGGCGGCTTCCGCATCGGGGACCCGTCGCAGCGCCCAGACGACCGTCACGATCAGGCTCGCCAGCAGCAGCGCCCCTGTGAGCAGCAGGCCCGGCTTCGCGGAGAGCGGCTCGCGAATCCCCTCGATCATCCGCTGGATGTCGGGCGCGGCCCCGAGCCAGGCGGCGCCAAGCGTCGAGACCCACAGAGCTGCCACCACCCGGAGAAGGCGATCGTCGGCCATGTGACAGAGCGTGTCACAGCGGCGCCCCCGGAACAACGCCCGAAGGGGGTGGGAGACAGCGCGCCCCGGATAGTGCATGCTAGGTCCCCGGGAGCGAAGCTCGCTCCCACACCGATCGCGCGCCGCTGCCAGCGGCCGCGTCGGCAGGCCGGCTGCGGTCGGCGTCCGGTCCGCGGGGTTCGACTCGCGGTAGCCGGGGTCCGTAACCGGCGCGTCGCCCCTGGGCCGCGCGCGGGCGTGCGGGCCCGGAGGGAGCGATCAGTGAGCGAATCCGGGAACAGCCCGTCGGGTGGCGCCGGTCGTCGACGCCGGCGCAGGCGCGGCGGTGGCAACGGCAGCAACGGCGCCAGTGGCGGCGGCAACGGCAGCAATGGCGGTGGCGGCTCGCAGCAGCGGCGCCGGAACGCCACGGCCATGTACCGCCGCAAGATGGAAGAGAAGCTCTTCGGGAAGAAGAGCGATCGCGCCCGGCTGCGCCTCGCCGAGCGGCTGCGCGCCGCACATGGTACGCCGGGCTTCGGCCGGACCTTCCGTGAGTACGTCAAGGCGCACGGCGTACCCGCGGACCTGACCCTGCTGATGATGCTGCTCGATCTCGAGCAGGAGCGCGAGGTGGTCCAGGTGCTCGACGGAATCGAGGCGACCCTGGAGTCGCTCTCGACCGACGAGAAGTCCCTGCTGCGCAAGCGGCTGCGGAACCTGGAGATGTCGACCGAGTTCGACGGCGTGGCCGATGCCACCGCCGATCTGCTCGAGCGGATCTAGAGGCGGCGCTCCGACCTCGACCTCGAGGTCACGGCATGCTGAAGGCGCGTCGCATGCCGCGCCGCGCTGGCGGGCGTGGGAGGCTCCCGGCGGGCGGGCCGGAGGCGGGCGCGGAGGGCGCGGGAACGGGGCTCGCGGA
This sequence comes from Deltaproteobacteria bacterium, assembly GCA_029261925.1. Lineage (GTDB taxonomy): Bacteria > Myxococcota_A > UBA9160 > SZUA-336 > SZUA-336 > JAGWBS01. Next base: position 44,604 of record JAJDAJ010000024.1, read on the forward strand.
GGGGGTCGGGTTGGTGTCCACGGGATCTCCTGATGGGGCCGATACGATGGCGAAAATCTGGCGAAGGTCAAGCCGGGACCTGCCCGGTGCCCCGGAGCCAGCGTGAGCGGCGACGTCCTGCGCGACGCGCTCGAGCGCATCGATGGCCGGCCCTACGGCCACTACCGCGACCTCCGCGGCCGGGACTTCGAGCTCGGCCCGCTGTGCCTGCGCTTCGATCACGTGCAGGGCGATCCGTTCGCAGCCCCCAGCCGCGTTCGCGTCGACGCGCCGCCCGGGGTCGCCGCCCTTCCCGCCCCGCTGCGTGCGACCGCCGACGCGCGGCGCGCGGCCGCGGACCTGGTGCAGCGGCAGGTCCGTGCCGCGCTGGAGGGGGTGCGGCCGGGCGCGGGCAGCGGCAAGAGCGGCCTGCTCGAGATCGCGCGCCCGGGGCAGGAGGTCCTGGAACGCACGGGCGCCCGCCTCGACGCCGACGGCGCGCTGCGACTGCGGCTGAGCGTGGGCCTGCCCGCCGCCGGCCGCCGCATCCTGGGCCGGGCCGCGGCCGATCTGCTCTGCGATCGGCTGCGCGAGACGCTGCTCTCCGCGCTGCGGTCCCTGGATCCCGCGGCGCTGGCCGCGCACGTCGCCTGTGTCGAGGACCAGATCGCCCTGCGGGCCGCGCTCGGGCCCGCGGGACTGGTGGCCTTCGTCGCTGCCGGCAGCCACCTGCCGCGCCGCAGCGGCGCCGACGATCGGCCGCTGGCCGGCGCGCTGCCGCTGGAGCTCGGCGGCGTCGAGGCGGTGGAGCTGGAGGCGCCGCACGCCGGCGTGCTGCGCGGCCTGGGGATCCCGCGCGGGGTGACGCTGATCGTCGGCGGCGGCTACCACGGCAAGTCCACGCTGCTCCAGGCCCTGGCCCTGGGCGTGTACGACCACGTGCCCGGCGACGGCCGCGAGCGCTGCGTGGCGGATCCCGCGCTCGTCGGCGTGCGCGCCGAGGACGGGCGCAGCGTGCGCGGCGTCGACCTGCGTCCGTTCATCGGTGCGCTGCCGCTGGGCCGCAGCACACGCGCCTTCGACAGCGACGATGCCTCGGGAAGCACCTCGCAGGCGGCCTCGATCATCGAGGCGCTCGAGGTCGGCGCCACCGGGCTGCTGATCGACGAGGACACGGCGGCCACCAACTTCATGATCCGCGACGCGCGCATGCGGCGGCTGGTGCCCGGCGCCGAGGAGCCGATCACGCCCTTCATCGACCGTGCGCGCGAGCTCTGGGAGCGGCGCGGCGTCTCGTCGGTGCTCGTCGTCGGGGGTGCGGGCGACTACCTCGACGTGGCCGACGTGGTGCTGCGCATGCGCGACTACCAGCCGCTCGACGTGACGGCGCGCGCGCGGGAGGTCGCGGCGGAGCTCCCGCTGGGCGAGGCCGCGCCGCGCCCGGCGGACCCGTGGCCGGCGGCGCCCCCGCGGGTGCCGCTGCCCGGTGGGCTCGACCCGAGCCACGGGCGCCGCCCCGAGCGCGTCCGCGGCCAGAGCACACGCAGCATCGAGTTCGGCCGCGAGGAGATCGACGTCTCGGCGCTGTACCAGCTGGCCGACCCGGCCCAGGTGCGCGCCGTGGGCGATGCGCTGCTCGAGCTCTCGCGCGGGCTCTGCGACGGTCGCCTCGCGCTGCCGCAGCTCCTCGACGCGATCGACGCGCTGATCGACCACGAGGGCCTCGACACGATCTGCCGGGGGGGGCACGGCGATCGCGCACGGCCGCGCCGCTTCGAGATCGCCGCGGCGCTCGACCGGCTGCGCAGCCTGCGCGTTGCACCCGGCGGGGACTGACCCCCGCCCGGGCGCCTCAGCCGGCGCTCACCGATGGGCGCGCGGAGACGGTCGCGTGCCAGCGCGCCAGGTTCTTCTGGCCGTCGTCGATGCGGATCTTCACCACGCGCCCGAAGTCGATCGCGCAAACGGCCGTGATGTCGGCCACGGTGAAGCGGTCCCCGGCGACGAACTCGCGACCGCAGAGCTCCTCGTCGAGCCACTCGAGGCGCGACAGCGCCTTGCGACGCGAGACCTCTCCGAACTCGGGCACCTGCTCGACGCGACCCGCGAAGAACTCGTGGGTCATCTGGAAGCTGGCGAAGACCGCCAGCGCGATCTCGTGCTCCATGCGCCGGTTCCACATCTCGATCGTCGCGGCCTCCCGGAAGTCCCGACCCAGCAGGTCCGGGTCGGGCTGGAGGCCCTCGAGGTAGCGACAGATCGCCATGGTCTCGGCCAGGTAGCTCCCGTCGTCGAGCTCGAGCACGGGAAGCTGGCCCATGGGGTTGATGGCGCGGAACGCGGGCTCGCGGTTCGCGGCAGCGTTGATGTCGATCTCGATCCGCTCGACCTCGAGGCTCTTCTCGGCCAGGAAGACGTGCACGCGGCGCGGGTTGGGCGCGATGGGCGAGGTGTAGAGCTTCAAGCGGCCTCCTCCGATCCGGCGCAGTCTACCGCAGGACTCCGCGCCCGCCGGACACTAGAATCGCCCGCCTCGACGGGAGGCCCGCATGATCCTGGATCGCTTCAAGCTCACCGACCGCGTGGCGGTCGTCACCGGCGCTGGCCGCGGCATCGGTCAGGCCATCGCCCTGGCCTACGCCGAGGCCGGTGCCGACGTGGTCTGCGCGGCGCGGACCGTGGAGCAGATCGAGGATACCGCGGCGCGGGTACGCGCCCTGGGTCGGCGCGCCCTGGCCGTGCCGACGGACGTGCTCGACGAGGCGCAGCTCGAGCGGCTGGTTCGCACGGCGCTCGACGAGCTCGGCCGGATCGACGTGCTGGTGAACAACGCCGGGGGCTCGCCGCCGAAGGCCGCGCTGGAGACCAGCACCCGGGAGCTCGAGGCGGCCTTCCGCTTCAACGTCAGCACGGCCTTCGCGCTCACCCGCATCGCCGTGCCGCGGATGGTCGAGACCGCGGGGGAGGGCAGCGTGATCAACATCTCCTCGGTGGCGGGGCGCGAGATCTCGCCCGGCTTCGCGGCCTACGGCACGGCCAAGGCCGCGCTCTCGTTCCTGACCCGCGAGCTGGCCCAGGACTTCGCGCCCCGCGTGCGGGTGAACGCGATCGCCGTCGGCTCGACCGTGACCGAGGCGCTCGCGAGCGTGCTGACGCCCGAGATCGAGAAGACCATGGTCGAGCTCACGCCCATGGGCCGCCTGGGCAGCGTCGAGGACGTCGCCGCCTGTGCGCTGTACCTGGCGTCGCCCGCCGCGAGCTACGTCACGGGCGAGATCTACGGGGTCAACGGCGGGCTGACCAGCCTGAACATGCGCATGCCGCGTGCCTTCGACTGAGGGGCGGGCTCCCGGGGCCGCCGGCGGCTGTGATAAGGTCGCCGCGTGAGCGTCTCGGAGCTCTTCGAGCCGGCGTGGAAGCGCATCTGCGAGCACGAGGGCGCGTTCTTCAAGACCGAGGGGGGGCGCTGGTTCACCTATCGCGTGGACGGCGACGCGCTGCGGCCCAGCCACTCCGACGTGCGCATCCCCCGCTCCGACCTCGAGATCGCGTTCCCGATGCTGCCCGTCCCGGCCGCGAAGCTGAACAAGCACGTGCGCGGTCCCGCCTTCGTCTGGGCGGTGCTGCACGATCCGCGGATCGCCGCGGGACAGTGGTGAACGCGACCTGCCGGCGACTGCCGCATCCGGGGATCTGAGATGGCCAGCCATGACTACGACCTGTTCACGATCGGTGCCGGCTCCGGCGGCGTGCGCGCCAGCCGCATGGCGGCGGGGGCCGGGGCTCGCGTCGCCGTCGCCGAGGAGCGCTACCTCGGCGGCACGTGCGTCAACGTGGGCTGCATCCCCAAGAAGCTGCTCGTCCACGCCGCGCACTTCCGCGAGGAGGTCGAGGACGCGGCCGGCTTCGGCTGGAGCGTCGCGGAGCCCGTGTTCGACTGGCCGGCACTGATCGCGAACAAGGACCGGGAGATCGCGCGCCTCAACGGCGTGTACGCGGGCCTGCTCGACGGCGCCGGGGTCACGCGGATCGAGGGCCGCGCCCGGCTGGTCGACGCCCACACGGTCGAGGTCGGCGGAAGTCGGATCACGGCCACGAACATCCTGCTCGCTCCGGGCGGCTGGCCTCACCTCCCGGACATCCCGGGCATCGAGCTGGCGATCAGCTCGAACGAGGCGTTCCACCTCGCCGGGCTGCCGCGGCGCGTGATCATCGTGGGCGGTGGCTACATCGCCGTGGAGTTCGCCGGCATCTTTCACGGCATGGGTGCCGACGTGGTCCAGCTCTACCGGGGTCCGCTCTTCCTGCGCGGCTTCGACGACGACGTCCGCGAGGCGCTGGCCTCGGAGATGCGCAAGAAGGGCATCGACCTGCGCTTCGAGGCGCGGCCGTCGCGGATCGAGCGCGCCGGCGACGCGCTGCGCGTCGAGCTCGACGACGGGGGCGTGCTCGAGGCCGACTGCGTGATGTACGCAACGGGCCGGCGCCCGCTCACCGCCGACCTGGGCCTCGAGGAGGCGGGCGTCGCGACCGACGTGTACGGCGCGATCACGGTCGATGCCTACTCGCGCACCTCGGTCGAGAACATCTGGGCGATCGGCGACGTGACCGACCGGATCCAGCTCACCCCCGTCGCGATCCACGAGGCCATGTGTCTGGTGCGCACCCTCTTTCACGACGATCCGACCGTACCGGATCACGCCGACGTGGCGTCGGCCGTCTTCAGCCTGCCGCCCATCGGGACCGTGGGTCTGACCGAGGCCGAGGCCCGCGCGCGTCTGGGCGACGTGGACGTGTACCGCAGCCGCTTTCGCCCGCTCAAGCACACCCTGAGCGGACGCGACGAGCAGACGCTGATGAAGCTCGTGGTGGATCGCGCCAGCGATCGCGTGGTGGGCGCGCACATGGTCGGCCCCGACGCCGGCGAGATCATCCAGGGGATCGCGATCGCGGTCAAGATGCGCGCGACCAAGGCGCAGTTCGACGCCACCGTCGGCATCCATCCCACGGCGGCCGAGGAGTTCGTGACCATGCGCGAGCCCGTCGCCTGACCGGCGGATGGACCTGCAGAACCCGACACCGGACCTGCTGATGGCGGCCTACCAGCAGGGCGTGTTCCCCATGGCCGACTCGCGCACGGGCGAGCTGATGTGGCTCAGCCCCGATCCGCGCGCGGTCCTGCCGCTCGACGGTCTGCGGGTGTCGCGGAGCCTGGCGCGCGTGATCCGCTCGGAGCGCTTCGAGCTGCGCCGCGATACGGCCTTCGAGCGCGTCATGCGCGAGTGCGCGGCCCCGCGCAGCGGGCGCGAGGAGACCTGGATCGACGAGCGACTGGTCCGCGCCTACGTGCAGCTGCACGAGCTCGGTCTGGCGCACAGCGTCGAGGCCTGGCGCGACGGCGAGCTGGTCGGGGGCCTGTACGGGGTGCACGTCGGCGCGGCGTTCTGCGGCGAGAGCATGTTCTCGCGTCCGGAGCTGGGCGGTACCGACGCCTCCAAGGTCTGCCTGGTGCACCTCGTCGAGCGCCTGCGCGAGGGCGCCTTCCAGCTGCTCGACGTGCAGTTCCTCACGCCCCATCTCGAGCGCCTGGGCTGCATCGAGGTACCGCGCGAGGACTACCTGGACCTGCTCGAGCCGGCGCTGCGCCGCTGGGGCAGCTGGTCCCCTTCGTCCTGAGTCCCGCGGCGGGCCTTCAGGCGCGGCGCCCCGGAGCCGATGCACATCACCTGCCGGTGGGCTGCGCGCCGCGCTCACACCGCCGGAGAGGAGACCCATGCCGGTCATCGTCGGGCTCGTCAACCAGGGAAACGCGCTGGCACTCGCGTACGAGCGCGTCGTCGTCAACGGACCCAGTGCGCGCAGTGCGGCCTCGGCCCTGGTCCAGGAGTACGACGCCGACGGGGACGGTACGCTGGCCCCCGGGGAGCTGACCGTGTCGGACTCGAGCTTCCGCACGCTGGACTTCAGCGGCGACGGCCGGGTCGATGCCGGCGAGATCGAGCGCATGTTCTCGGTCGAGTCGCGCCTGAGCACGCAGAGCGCGATGGTCCAGCAGATCTTCGCGCACCGCGACCTCGACGGTGACGGCAGCCTGAGTCCGGCCGAGCTGATCGACCCCGTGCTCGGCTTCCAGCGGATCGACGTCGATCGCGACGGCGGTGTCTCGCCGGCCGAGATGCGCCGCCAGCTGAAGAAGTTCGCCGACGAGGACGACACGCGCGGGCCGTCGATCCGCGGCGGATCCGGCAACCTGAACGCGGCGACGCTGCAGGGCGCGTCGCAGCGCCCGGGCGCCAAGATCGCCTACCTGCACGACGCCTTCGGTACCACCGAGCTGGCGCGGGCGGCGCAGCGGCACCGGGTCGGTCTCGAGGCCAAGGGCGCCGCGGATCCGACCTCCGACGAGCCGGGCGGCAAGACCACGCGGCGCGTCTGACCGCGTCCCGCGCGGTCGCCGCTCAGGGACAGAGCGCTCCCGCGCAGACGTTGGCGCCGAGCTGGATCCCGCCCGACTCGACCTGCGTGGCGCCGTTGCCGCCGTTGTTCGAGTCGAAGACGTTCCCGCCGTAACCGACGCCGGACTGCAGGTCGAGCCCGAGGCCGCCGTTGTCGGCCACGGTGTTGCCCGAGACGCGCGAGCCCTGGGCGACGCTGATCGCCGCGGGGTCCCCGTTGGCGGTGACGATGTTCTCGGCGACCAGCGCGTTGAAGCCGGTCTGGATGCCCCCGCCCTGGTTCGCGATCAGCGAGCAGGACTCGACGCGCGCGTCGAGGCCCACCGAGATGCCGAGGCCGGCGTTCAGCACCGCGTCGACGTCGCGCACCGCAGCTCCGGCGCCGGTGAGGACCACCGCGCTCGACGAGCCGCGCCGCACCGAGAGCTGCTCCACCCGCGAGCCGTCGCCGCGCAGGAAGACGCCCAGACCCACGCCACGCAGGGAGCCGTTGCGCACGACCACGCGCTCGCTCTGTGCGCTGGACTCGACGCCACCGGCGCTGGCCGGGATCGGGCAGGTCAGGAACGGTGGCGTGCCCGAGCACTCCGCGGTCCCCTGGATGCCGAAGCCGCCGAGGTCCAGGAGCACGTCGTCGGCGTCGATCTCGATCGCCGCGCCCAGGTCGAGCGGGCCGAGCAGCAGGTTCCCGGTGAGCCGGTACTGCCCCGGCGCGTCGAGCGTGACCGGGAAGCCGGGCGCGTCGGTCGGTGTCACCGTGCCGGCGAGCGCGGCGGCCTGGTTGATCTCGATGGCGCCGTCCCCGGCGCCCGCGAGGCCGGGCGCCAGCAGTAGCCAGACGCCCAGCGTGGCTCGAGCCGTGGTGTACATGATGCTGCCTCCCGGGAGATCCGCACTCAGGGTGGCGCAGCCGCGGCGCGTCGAAAGCCGGCAGTATCCGCCCCGGCAGATCCTGCCCAGCGGCTGCGCGCGGGCTGCGTCGCGCCTGCGCCCACCGGTCGCAGTCCGGACCCGCGGCTCAACTCCTGACCCCGGAGTCCGAAGCAGAACCGCGGGGCACCCTCTGGCCCCGGGAGACGCTCTTGGACATCCGGTTCGAGCCGCAGCCGGTGCTCGCGCCCGGCGCGCGTCTGCAGCGCGCCGGCGGCGCCGCGCCGTCGCAGGTCGCCGCACTGGCGGGCGACGCGGTCGAGCTGCGTCTGCAGCGCGGCCAGGACGGGCGCTCCGCGCTGCTGCGAGAGCTGCGCGAGACGGCCGCGGGCCTGGGGCAGGCGCGCGACGCCGGCGCAGCGGTCGCCGGGGTCGCGGACCGCCTGGCCGGCCTCGACGGGGTCGTCGAGGCCCTGGGAGCGCTGGAGGAGGAGCCCGACGCCGAGCAGCTCGCGGACCTGCAGGCCCTGCTGGACGGCGGCGTGGAGGCGCTCGATCGCCACGTGGCGACGGCGCGCTCCGCGGGCCGTGGCCTGATCGACGGCGAGCGGGGCGGCGCCGGCGCACTGCGCGTGGACGCGGCCGGCGTGCGCCTGGCGCTGCCCGACCTGGGCGCGTCCGCGCTCGGGCTCGAGGGGCTGCAGGTCGACGATCCCCACACCGCAGAGGCGCTTCGCGCCGCGCGCGAGCGGGTGGACGAGGTGCGTGACAGTGTCGAGGCCGTCATCGAGCGCCTCCAGCTGACGCGCCGGCGCCTCGAGCAGAAGCTCGACGAGCTCGCCCGCAGCCGCGCGCCGGAGGACCCGGAGCGGCTGGCGCAGGCTGCCCGCGGCGCGCTGCTCGGCGCTGGCGGGCGCGGGGCGCTCGTGCACGGATTGCTCGGGGCCGTCGATGCCGCCGGGCTGCTGGCGCGGCCGGCCGGCTGAGCCCGATCCCGGCGCGCCGCTCAGGCCACCCCCGCCCGGCGCCGATCCGCCCCCCCGAGCCCGAGGTGCGCCGTGCAGGAGATCCTGATCGTCGAGGACGACCGCGCCCAGGCCCGCCTGATGGCGCGCCTGGTCGAGCGCGGCGGCTACGCCTCGCGCGTGGTCCACGACGGTACGCACGCGCTGCGCGCGATCCGCGAGGCCCCGCCCGCGGCGGTCGTGCTCGACCTGCTGCTGCCCGGCATGAGCGGTGAGGCCGTGCTGGCGGCCCTGCAGGCGGACCCCGTGCACGCAGGCCTGCCGGTGATCGCGGTCAGCGCGCTGTTCCGTGGAGCCGAGACCGCCGAGCGCCTGGTCGAGGCGGGAGCGCGCGCGTTCCTGCGCAAGCCGTTCGACGGCGATGCGCTGCTCGACGAGCTGGGCACCTCGCTCGGCCCCACCGGATCACGCGCGGCCGGCGTGAGCACGATCGACCTCGCGCACGTGCCGGTTCCCGAGGTGATCTGGGGCGCCGTCGAGCGCGAGCTGACCGGGGCGCTGCATTTCGCGCGCGCCCGGGTCCGCAAGTCGCTCCTGCTCGAGCGAGGGCAGCCGCGTGCGGTGCGCTCGAACGTGCGCTCGGAGACGCTGGGCGCGCGCCTGCAGACGGCGGGGCGCATCGACCGCGAGGCGGCGCTGGCCTCGTCGCGACGCGCCTGCGAGCGCGGCGAGCTGCAGGGCCAGGTCCTGGTCGAGATGGGCCTGATCGAGCCGCGTGAGCTCGAGCGCGAGATCGACCTCCAGGCGGCCCACAAGCTCATGGAGCTGTTCACCTGGAGCGAGGGCCTCACCTGCGAGCAGCCCGGCGTGCGTGGGCTGGCCATGGCCACGCCGCTCGAGGGCTGGACCTCCGAGCGCCTGCTGACCCGCGGCGTGAAGCTGATGCACGCCGAGAGCGTCGCGCGCGTGCTCGAGCCCTACGAGGAGTTCATCGCGATCCCCGACGACGACGAGACGCTCACCGCCGTCGACACGCTGCTGCGTCAGAAGCTCTGCGGCGGCGTGCGCGTGTCCGAGGTGGAGCCGGGCCAGCGCCCCTCACTGTACGCGGCCTGGCGTGTCGGGCGCCTGCGCCTGGACGTGCCGCGGGCGAGCGCCCCCGCACCGCGCGGCGAGTCGGCCGACCTGGCGCGCAAGCTCGCCGGTCTCCTGGCGCGCCAGCGCGAGCAGGATCTCTTCGAGGTGCTGCAGCTCGAGCTCGACGCGACGCCGGACCAGGTTCGCGAGGCCCACGCGCGCCTGTCGGCGGCCTGGGCCCCCTCCACCGTCCGCGACCAGCCCCCCCGCGTTCGCGCCCTGGCGGGAGCGCTGCGCGCCCGCATCGACCTGGCCCGCACCGTGCTGTGCGATCCCGCCGCGGCCAGCGCCTACGCGCGGCGCGCGCGTGCGCGCGCGCTGGATCCGGGCGGGTCCGCATCGATCACCGAGGAGGTCTGTGCCGAGGCCGAGCTGCAGCGCGGCCGCGCGCTGCTCGACGGCGGCGATCCCGCGCGGGCAGAGCCGGTGCTGCGCCGCGCGCTCGCGCTGGCGCCCGATGACACCGAGCTGATCTGCATCCACGCCTGGTGCGCGTACCTGGCCGGCCCCGGGGCTCCGGGGGCCGCGGCGCAGGCGCGCGAGCGGATGGACAAGGCGGCCGCGCTCGATCCCGACGCCGACGCGCCGCCGAGCTGGCGGGCGCGTCTCGAGGCCGCGATCGCCAGCGGCACGGATCGAGCCGCCTCCTAGGCGCCGAGGTGGCGCGCGTGGAAGCGCACGTGATCCTCGATGAAGCTCGCGATGAAGAAGTACGAGTGATCGTAGCCGGGCTGCATCCGCAGCTCGAGCTCGACGCCGGCCGTCGCGCACGCCTCGTGCAGCAGCTCGGGCCGGAGCTGCGCGTCGAGGAAGCCGTCGGCATCGCCCTGGTCCACGAGCAGGGGCAGCTCGCAGCCGCGGCGTTCGATCAGCAGGCAGGCGTCGTGCTCTTCCCACGCGGCGCGGTCGTCACCGAGATAGCTCCCGAACGCCTTGTGGCCCCAGCCACAGCGGGTCGGCGAGCAGATCGGCGCGAACGCCGACACCGAGCGGTAGCGCCCCGGATTGCGTAGCGCCGCGACCAGCGCACCGTGGCCGCCCATCGAGTGGCCCGAGATCGCGCGACGCGCCGGATCGACGGGGTAGTGTGCCTCGATCAGGGCCGGCAGCTCGTCGACCACGTAGTCGTACATGCGGTAGTTCGCCGACCAGGGCTCCTGCGTGGCGTTGACGTAGAAGCCGGCACCGTGACCGAGATCCCACGCGCCCTCGGGGTCGTCGGGCACGTGCTCGCCGCGCGGGCTGGTGTCGGGGGCGACCAGCATCAGGCCGCACTCCGCGGCCCAGCGCTGCGCGCCCGCCTTGGTCGTGAAGTTCTCGTCGGTGCAGGTCAGTCCCGACAGCCAGTACAGCACCGGAACCGGACCCTGCTCGGCCTGCGGCGGGACGAAGACCGAGAGCTGCATGTCGCACGCAGAGCAGGCGGACGCGTGGCGCAGGGTCTCGACCCGGCCCCCGTGCATCCGCGAGCTGGACTGGAGCCCGGGCGTCTCGCTCACGAGCCGTCGGCGTGCACGAGCATCAGGTTGGTGAAGTCGCCGCCGTCGGTGATCGCGATCGTGAGCTGCCGGTGCTCCTTCTGGGCCGCCATCAGCACGTCCGCCCCGATCTCGCGCTCCTGGGCGAGGGTCCAGCTGCCCTCCGAGAGCGCCTGCTGGTACCAGCCGCGTACGCTGGCCGTGTCGTCGTCGATGCGGAACGCGGCGCGGATCGCCCCCATGTCCTCCATGGGAGGGTGATACGCGGTCGCCCCCTCGGGTACGGGCACGTCGTCGGGCAGCGACGAGGGCACCCCGGGGTCGACCTCGGGTAGCCCGGGACGCGCCGGCGTCGGCGCCTTCGCGGACGGCGGCGCCGACTGCGGGGTCGCGGGCGCCTCGGACCCCGGCGTTGCCGCGGGCCCGGAGTCGGACGCGTCGCCGCACGCGATCGGCCCCAGGGTCACGACGGCACAGATCAGGATCAGGCGCGCGGCGACGGCAGCTGCCGGGACCGGACTCGTCGACATCGGGCTCGGATGGCTCATGCTCTGCGTCCTTTTCCGCCGGGAGGCGGCGGCGCGATCTTACCCGGGTGCCGTGGCGCGGTCGACCGCGGGGTCGCGCCGGCCGGGTCGCGCCCGCGGGAGCCCGCGGTATCCTCCGCGGCGTCCCGACGGAGGCGCCGTGCCCGCACACCCGACCCAGCCCGAGATCCGCCTGCTCGACGGCCGCTTCTACGCGGACGACCCGCACCGCTGGTTCGACTGGATGCGCGAGAAGGCGCCCGTGTACCTGGACGAGACCTCGGACACGCCGGTCTGGGCCGTCACGCTGCACGAGGACGTGATGGCCGTGTCGCGTGACGCGAGGACCTTCATCAACGGCGGGGGCATGCGGCCGGACTCGCCGCCGATCCCGTCGATGATCAACATGGACGACCCCCTGCACAAGCGGCGCCGCAACCTGGTCAATACCGGTCTGACCATGCGGAAGGTCGAGGCGCTCGAGCCGAAGACCCGCGAGATCTGTCGCGGCCTGATCGATCGCGCGCTGGAGAAGGGCGAGTTCGACTTCGTGCGCGAGGTCGCCGCACCGCTGCCGATGATCATGATCGGGGACATGCTCGGCGTGGAGCCGGAGGACCGCGACATGCTGCTGCGCTGGTCCGACGACCTGATGTATGCGCTCTCGTCGACCGCCACGCCGGAGATCGCCGCGCGGGCCGGAACCGCGTTCATGGAGTACAGGGAGTACAACGCGCGCGTCGTCGCCGACCGCCGCGCGAGCCCGCGCGACGACATGATCAGCGCGCTGGTGCACGCCGAGATCGAGGGCGAGCGCCTCGACGACGAGGCCCTGCTCCAGGAGTCGCTGCTGATCCTGATCGGGGGTGATGAGACGACGCGCCACGTGATCTCCGGCGGCATGCACCAGCTGCTGCTGAATCCCGGACAGCGCGCGGCGCTCGCTGCCGCGCCCGAGCGACTGCCGGTCGCCCTCGAGGAGATGCTGCGCTGGGTCTCGCCGATCATGAACATGGCGCGCACGGTCACGCGCGATGTGGAGCTGCGCGGCCAGAAGCTGCGCGCTGGCGACAAGCTGCTGCTGATGTACGCCGCTGCCAACCGCGATGCGCGAGCCTTCGACCAGCCGCATAGCTTCGACGCCGCGCGCGACCCGAACCACCACGTCGCCTTCGGCGGCTACGGCACCCATCACTGCATGGGAGCGAATCTCGCGCGTCTGGAGCTTCGGATCCTGTTCGAGGAGCTGCTCGCGCGCGCTCCCGGGCTCGAGCTCGCCTCCGACGCGCCGCCACCACTGCGCCCGGCGAACTTCGTGGTGGGCTTCGAGGAGCTGCCGGTGCGCGTCGCGGCGTCTTGAGCGCCGGCCCCGCGCTCGATCCGCGCATCCTCGAGATCTGCGCCGCGGTGCGCGAGGCCGGCGGCCGCGCGCTGGTCGTGGGGGGGCGGGTCCGTGACGAGCTGCTCGGGGATCCCGAGCCCAAGGACGTCGACGTGGAGGTCTTCGGGCTCGCGCTCGAAGCGCTCCAGGAGCTCCTCGCGCGCTCCGGCAGCGTGATCGAGGTCGGTCGGGCCTTCGGCGTGCTGCGCCTGAAGGGCCTCGACGCCGACTTCTCTCTGCCGCGTCGCGACAGCAAGGTCGGCGCCGGGCACCGCGGCTTCGACGTCACGTGCGATCCCGGGATGGATCCCGCCGACGCCGCGCTCCGCCGCGACCTGACGATCAACGCGATCTCGAAGGACCCGCTGACCGGCGAGATCCTCGATCCGCTCGGCGGACGCGCCGATCTGGAGCGCGGCGTGCTGCGTGCGGCAGACGCGTCGCAGTTCGCGGACGACCCGCTGCGCGGCGTCCGCGTGGCGCAGTTCGCCGCCCGCTTCGAGATGGAGCCCGACGCGGAGCTACGCGAGCTCTGTGCCCGGCTCGACCTGTCGGAGCTGCCCGGCGAGCGCATCGCGGAGGAGCTGCGCAAGCTGCTGCTGCGCGCGCGCCGCCCCTCGATCGGGCTGCGCTTTCTCGAGCAGACGCGCCTGCTGCGCTACCTGCCGGAGCTCGACGCGCTGCGCGGGGTGCCGCAGGATCCGCGCTGGCACCCCGAGGGCGACGTCTGGGTGCACACGCTGCGGGTCGTGGACGAGGCGGCGGCGCTGCGGGACGGCGCGGCCGGGGATGCCGACGCCCCCCTGGCGCTGATGCTGGCGGCGCTCTGTCACGACACTGGCAAGCCCGCGACCACCGTCGAGCAGGACGGTCGCGTGGTCTCGCCGGGGCACGACGTCGCCGGCGTCGAGCTCACGCGCGCGCTGCTGCGCGGGCTGCGCTTCTCGAACGCGCTCGTCGATCGGGTCGCGGCCCTGGTGCGCGATCACCTGGCACCCGCGCTCTACCCGCGCGACGCCGCGGGCCCGCGCGCGTACCGTCGGCTGGCGCGCCGCCTGGCGGTTGCCGGGTCGAGCCTGCGCGAGCTCGAGCGGCTGGCGCGTGCCGATCAGCTGGGGCGCACGACTCCGGCCGCGCTGGCACGCGAATTCCCCGATGGCGACACCTTCCTGGAGCGCGCGGCCGCCCTGGAGGTGACCGATCGCGGGCTGCCCGACGTGGTGCAGGGGCGCCACCTGATCGAGCGCGGGCTCGAGCCCGGCCGCCGCTTCGGCGAGATCCTGGACCGCTGCCGCGAGCTGCAGGACGAGACCGGCTGGGACGATCCCGCGCGCATCCTCGACGCGGTGCTGGCCGACGGCTAGCCCGCGGCCGGCTGCCTCGCCAGCAGCCAGACCAGGTAGGCGGCGTAGAGGCCGAGCAGGGCCGCCCCCTCGAAGCGACCCACGCGTCTGCCCGTCCAGAGCAGCGGCGCGAGCAGCGCGGCGAGGCCGACCATGGCTGCGAGGTCGGCGCCGCCGATCCCGCCCGACCGCAGCGGCTCGACCACGGCGGTGGCGCCGAGGATGCCGAGGATGTTGAAGATGTTGCTGCCGATGACGTTGCCGATCGCGATCTCGCCCTGTCCGCGCAGCGAGGCCACCACGGAAGTGGCCAGCTCCGGGAGGCTGGTCCCGACGGCGACGATGGTCAGCCCGATCGCGGCCTCGGTCACGCCGAGCGCCCGCGCCAGGTCGACCGCGATCCCCACCAGCAGGTGACCGCCGCCGACGAGCAGGCCGAGGCCGGTCAGCACCAGGGCGATGCTCGCGGCCGCGCCCCGGGGCGGCCGGGCGGCTGCCGCCGCGAGCTCGTCGCGGACGGGCTCCGGCTCGTCGGGCGCCTCGCGAAAGGTGAACACCACGTAGACCAGGAGCGCGACGAGCAGCAGGCCGCCTTCCAGGCGTGAGACCACGCCGTCTCCGAGGACCGCCACCAGGCCCAGCGAGGCCAGCAGCATGATCGGTGCGTCCACGCGCAGGATCCTGGCCTCGACGCGGGCCGGGTGCAGCAGCGTCGCCAGGCCCAGGATCAGCGCGATGTTCGCGATGTTCGAGCCGACCACGTTGCCCAGCGCGATGCCGCTGCGGCCCGCGAGGGCGGCGTCCAGCGACACGACCAGCTCGGGCGCACTGGTGCCGAAGGCCACCACCGTCAGTCCGATCGCCAGGCGCGAGACGCCGACGCCCGCCGCGAGGGAGGTGGCCCCGCGCACGAGGAGCTCGCCGCCCGCGAACAGAAGCAGCACCGAGATGGCGCCCTGCAGCAGGTCCACGGTCACCGGCTCCCCCGGCCGCGGGCCGTCCGGGCACCCGCTCGGGGCCGCGGGACCGGGGCGGCGCGAAGCCTGGCCGACACGGTGCTCAGCATCGCCAGGTGGTACCGGATGGCGCGGGTCCGCGCACGATCGCCGCCGCGCGGCTCACGCGTTTCCGCGTCGCGCCGATGAGGCGGGAGCGCGCGGCGCGGCCTGGCCCCCGCGGGCGCGCCCGAGTGCCGGACGGGCCAGGAGGGAATCCCGTGACGCGCCTCGCCCTGCTGCTCGCCTTCGCCGCCCTGTGCAGCGGCTGCTACGCCACCAAGATCGTGTCGGTCCCGATGCGGGTCGTCGGAGCCGTGAGCTCGGCGATTCCCTTCGTTGGCAACGTCACGCACGACTCGATCGACACCGCGGCCGACGTGGTGGACGACGTCGGCGGCTGAGCGCGTCGCCAGCCGTCTGCTAGATCGAGCGCTCCCGGCCCTCCCAGTAGGGGTCGCGGAGCCTGCGCTTGTACAGCTTCCCGTTGGGGTCGCGGGGCATGGCGTCGGTGTAGTCGATCGACCGCGGCCACTTCATCTTCGCGAGCTTCTCGCGAATGAACTCCATCAGCTCCCCGGTCAGCGAGTCACCCGGCTCCACGCCCTCGGCCGGCTCGACCACCGCCTTGATCTCCTCGCCCCAGTCGTCGTTGGGGATGCCGAAGACGGCGACGTCGCCGACCTTCGGGTGAGAGAGGAAGACGTTCTCGATCTCCGCGGGGTAGATGTTGGCGCCGCCCGAGATGATCATGTCGATCTTGCGGTCCGAGAGGAACAGGTAGCCGTCCTCGTTGAAGTAGCCGATGTCGCCGACGGTGAAGAACTCGCCGTGCTCGCAGCGGAGCCGGTCCTTGCGCGTCTTGGCGACGTCGCCCTTGTACTCGAAGTCGACGTCTCCGACCTTGAAGTAGATCGTGCCCTTCTCGCCCTGCGGCACCTCCTTGCCGTCGTCGTCGAAGATGCGCACGTCGGCGCCGGCCCAGACGCGGCCCACGGTCCCGGGATACTGCATCCACTCCTGCGGAGAGACCATGGTCCCGCCGCCCTCGGTGGCCGCGTAGTACTCCCAGATCGAGTTGCCCCACCACTCGATCATGCGCCGCTTGACGTCGGGTGGGCAGGGCGCGGCGGCGTGCACCATGTGCCGCGTGGAGGAGCAGTCGTAGCGCGCGCGTACCTCGTCGGGCAGGGCGAGCATGCGGTGGAACTGGGTCGGCACCATGTGAGTGGTCGTCACCCGGTGGCGGTCGATCAGTCGCAGGCACTCCTCGGGCTCCCACTTGTCCATCAGCACGACCGCGTGACCGTGGTGCAGGGATGCCTGTGACCAGATCAGGACCGCCGTGTGGTACAGCGGCGAGCCGCAGAGGTGAACGCCGTCCTTCTCGGCCTCGATGCCGAACAGGCTCAGCAGGCCGGTCGTGAGCGCGCCGACCAGGTCCGGATCGATGTCCGCGAGCGGCCGCTTGACGCCCTTGGGATTGCCCGTGGTGCCCGAGGTGTAGTTCATGACCACGCCGGCGCTGAGCTGCTCCGGCCGGCTGTCGGGCTGCCCGGCGACCAGCTGCGCGAAGGGCCGGAAGCCGTCCAGGCTTCCCACGGCGAGGCGATGCGACGCGGGCAGGTCGATCTCGGGCAGGGCATTCGCGACCGCGTCGACGCGACCGTGCCCGATCAGCAGCTTCGCCTCGCAGTCGTTGACGATGTACGCGATCTCGGCGGGTGCCAGGTGCCAGTTGATCGGCGTGAGGTACAGCCCCAGCTGCTGGCAGGCGAAGTGCACGTGGTAGTACTGGGCGCAGTTGACGCTGGCGATCGCGACCGTGTCGCCACGCTCGAGGCCAAGCGCCCGCAGGCCGTGGCTGACGCGATTGATCTCCGCGACGAGCTCGCCGCGCGACCACTCGCGCCCCTCCGGATCGACCAGCGCCAGCTTCCCGGGCGCCTCTGCGGCCCAGACCCACAGCCCCTTGGACATGCCGTTCCTCCCGCGGCCCTCAGGGCCGCTCCGCGCCGAACAGCGCCATCGAGAAGTACTGCGAGCCGCCGCCGTAGGCGTGGCCCAGCGCCACCCGTGCGCCGTCGACCTGGTGCTCGCCGGCCTGGCCGCGCACCTGCAGGGCGGCCTCCGCGTAGCGGCACATTCCCGAGGCGCCGATCGGATTGGACGACAGCACGCCGCCCGACATGTTCACCGGAATGTCGCCGTCGAGCGCGGTCGCGCCCTCGTAGACCATCCGCCAGCCCTGGCCCTCCTCGCAGAAGCCCAGGCTCTCCAGCCACATGGGCTCGATCCACGAGAACGGCACGTAGAGCTCCGCGCAGTCGATCTGGGCGCGCGGATCCGTGATCCCCGCGTGGCCGTACAGGTCCTGTGCGGCCAGGCGCTGCGCCATGGGATTCACGTTCTCGCGCCCGGCGAACATCGTCGGCTCGCTGCGCATGGCGCTGCCGAGCACCCAGGCCGGCGGGGTCGGCGCGCTCCGCGCGAGCGCCTCGCTGGCCACCACCATGGCGCACGCGCCGTCCGACGACGGGCAGGTCTCGAGGTAGCGCACGGGATCCCAGAGCATGGGCGACTGCATGATCTGCTCGAAGCTGATGTCGTCCATCCGCAGGTGCGCGTACGGGTTGCGCAGCGCGTTGAGGCGATCCTTGAGCGCGACGCGGATCCCGGTGTCCTCGGGCGCGCCGGTGCGCTGGACGTACTTGCGGATCAGCGGTGTGAAGTAGCCGCCCGCACCGGCGACGACCGAGGCCGAGAACGGGCCGCTGATCGACAGCCCCCACATGGCGTTGCTCTCGGACTGCTTCTCGTAGGCGATCGCCAGCACGCGGCCGTGAATCCCCGCCTGCACGAGGCTGAACGCGACGTTGGCGGTCGACCCGCCCACGCTGCCGGCGGTGTGCACGCGCAGCAGCGGCTTCCCCGCCGCTCCGATGGCGTCGGCGAGGTAGAGCTCGGGGAGCATGCAGCCCTCGAACATGTCGGGCGCCTTGCCGATCACCACCGCGTCGATGTCCTCGAAGCCCAGATCGGCGTCGTCGAGCGCGCGCAGCGCGGCCTCGCGCAGCAGACCCGGCATGGTCACGTCGGTTCGCTTCGCCGCGTACTTGGTCTGGCCGATGCCGACGACGCCGCAGAGCTCGGCCATCAATCTCCCTCCAGCACGCAGACGAGGTTCTGCTGCAGGCACGGCCCCTGGGACGCGTGCGCGATGCCGAGGTCGGCGTTGCCGGTCGTGATGCGCTCCACCGCGTCGATGATGCGGTTCTGACCGCAGGAGAACATCGTGTGGGTCACCAGCGATCCGCCCGACGGATTGATGCGCACGTCGTCACCGAGTCCGAGCGCGTCGCGCAGGATCAGCTCCTGGAAGCTGTAGGGCGCCGAGAGCTCGGCGAACTGCGGCCTGCGCTGGTCCACCCCGGCGTTGAGTCCCGCCTGCTGCGCGGAGACGCAGCGCGTCAGGTCGCGCAGCCCCAGGTGCATGGGCTCGACGCGGTGGTCGATGCCGCGGATCCACACCGGCCGGGCGCAGAGCTCGCGGGCGCGATCTCCGGCCACCAGGACCAGCGCGGTGGCACCGTCGGAGTGGGTCGGGCAGTCGTGCGCCCGCAGCGGTGAGGCCACGTAGGGCTCGGTCAGCAGCTTGTCGACGTCGTGCTCGCCCTTCTCGACGGCGTGCTGATTGTTCAGCGCGTCGCTTCGACAGCGGGCCACGATCGCGGCCAGGTCCCGCTCGTCACGGCCCGAGGCCTGCAGGTAGAGCCGCGCCTGCAGCGCGTTGATGCTGTCCATGTCGGGCCAGAGCGGTGCCACGCAGTACGGGTCGAGCGCGATGGACTGGACCTGCGCCAGGTCTCCCGGCGAGGTCTTGCCGAACGAGTAGACCAGCGCGGAGTCCACCTCTCCGGTCTGGATCTTGACCCACGCCTCGTACATCGCCCAGGCGCCGTCCATCTCGACGTGGGACTCCTTGACCGGCGGCCAGGCGCCGACCGCGTCGAGTGCCGACACGAAGGCGAAGGGCTGGCCCTGGAGCCAGTCGCTGCTCCCCGAGCAGGTGAAGTCGATGTCGCCCCGCGCGAGCCCGGAGCGGCGCACGGCCTCCTGTGCCACGGGCAGCAGGATCTCGATCTCGTTGCGGTCCGGTGCCGCACGCGTGTTGAACTGCGCGGTCGAGACGATCGCCACGTCCTGCATCAGCAGTATTCCTTGATCTCGTCGTACGGAACGTCCGGCTCGTCCAGCGGCTCGAAGTACTCGATGTTCCAGACCGTCGGGCCCCGCTGCTCGGGCGGAACCCAGCGGGCCTTCACGCGCATGCCGATGCGCACGTCCTCGAGCTCGCAGCCCCGGAGCACGTGGAAGAAGCTGATGTCGGCTCCGTCGAGCAGCACGCTGATGGCGGCGTAGGGCGGATCGATCCGGATGTTGGGCGAGGGCACCCGCGTGATCGAGAACGTGACCACCGTGCCCGTGTCCTTGACCTCGACGTAGTCGTCGGTGATGCGGGCCGACTTCGGGTCGGCGCCGCGCGGGGGCAGGTACACCGGTCCGTCGTGCCCGGCGCGCGCGCCGATCAGCTTGCCCTGACGCAGTCCGTTCAGGAAGACGGACTCCGCGGTGCCGGGCCGGTAGTCGTACTCCAGCCGGATCGGCGTGCCGATCGTCGCGACGGGCTCGACCTCGTCTGCCATCAGGCGTCCTCCAGCTCGAAGCAGCGGATGTCGTGGATGGTGCCGCGGCGCGGATCGGCCCAGCGCGGCCGCACGCGCGTCCCGGAGGCCAGGCGCGACTCCTCGCCGGCATCCACCGCGTGGATCATCGGAACGTCGGCACCGTCGAGGCGGATCAGCGCCCAGGCGAACGGCCGCTCGAGCGGGGCCTTCGGGCGCGGCACCGGCACCCAGCTCCACGAGACGATCTCGCCGCCGGGTCCGACCTCGACCAGGTCCTCGATCGGCGCGCCCCTCGCGTCGTACTCCTGGGGCGGCACGATCACCTGGCCGTCGGCGGTGCGGGCGCCCAGGATCCGCGCCTCGTCGCGCAGGGCGGTGAAGAAGCGCCCGAGCACCGGTCCGACCGAGCGCGTGAAGGGGAACTCCAGCACGTGCTTCGCGCGCAGCTCCGTGTCAGCCATGCAGCCCTCCGTCGCTCGCGAGCAGGAGCCCCGCCGCCCTCAGCGTCTTGCCGGAGATCTCGTCGCGTCCGCCGACGCCCGCCGACCAGGACAGCGCGGCCGCGTACCAGACCGCGAGCAGGGTCTCGGCCACCGCGCGCTCGTGCTCGTCCGGCCCGGCGGGGTCGTGGCGCCCGCGCAGCGCGTCGACCAGCATGCCCTGGACGCGGGCGCGTGCGGTCTCGCTGCGCACCGCAGCGTCGCCGAGGCCGGTGGCCGAGGCGCGCATGACGGCGCGCCCGAGCTGTGGCCGCTGCACGAGGCCGCGGGTCGTGCGCTCGAAGAACTCGCGCACCCGCTCCAGCGCGCTCGCGCCCGCGGCGGGACGCTCGTCCATCGCCGCCTCGAGGCCGTCGATCATCTCGGCGAAGGCGAACAGCAGCAGCTCCTCCTTGCTCGGGAAGTACCGGTAAAGCGTTCCCAGGGCGACGCCGGAGCGCTCGGCCACGTCGCGCAGGCGCACACCCTCGAAGCCGCCGCGCTCGGCGAGGTCGATGGCCGCGTCGACGATGCGCCGCATGCGGCGGAGCTGGGAGCGTGCGAGACCCGGGCGCCGCGGGGCCGCGGCCGTCTCCGGGGCCGCCGCCTGTGGGGAGGAGCGCGCCATGGGCGGCGCATTGGAACACGTTGCAGTTTCGGGGTCCAGTCCGGGTCGGCCCCCCGTGTCCCCGGGCGGCGCCTAGCCCGGGGCGCTCGGTCCCGGGTACCAGAAGTCCGGCTCGATGTAGATGACGCGTGCCGCAGGTACGTCCGCACGCAGCCGGGACTCGATCTCGTCGATCGCCGAGGCGATCTGCGGCGCGCTCATCGAGGCCCCGAACTCCACCTTGGCGCCGACCAGGAGCTCCTCGGGTCCGAGGTGCTGGGTGCGCATGTGGATCACGCGGTTCACCTGGTCGTGCCCGTCGATCAGCGCCCGGATCCGCTCCAGCTGCCGCGGAGAGGCCGACTCGCCGATCAGCAGGCTCTGCATCTCGATCGCGAGCACGACGGCGATCACGCCGAGCAGCGCGCCGATGCCCAGGCTGCCCACGGCGTCCCAGACCGGATTGCCCGTGATCATCACCAGACCCACGCAGACCAGCGCGATCAGCAGACCGGTGATCGCGCCGAAGTCCTCCAGCAGGATCACGGGCAGCTCGGCGCTCTTTGCGCGCCGCACGAACGAGAGCCACGATGTCTGCCCGCGGATGCGCTGGGCCTCGCGGAAGGCGGTGAGGAAGGCATAGCCCTCCAGCAGCATCGAGCCGGACAGGATCGCGATCGCCCAGCCGACGTTCTCGAGCGGCTCCGGGTGCTGGAGCTTGTGCAGTCCGTGGTAGATCGCGAACACCGAGCCCAGCATGAACAGCACCAGCGCCACGACGAACGCCCAGAAGTAGCGCTCGCGCCCGTGACCGAACGGGTGCTCGAGCGTCGCCACCCGGGCGGCGCGCGCGCCCCCGAGCAGCAGGAGCATCTGGTTGCCGGTATCCGCCACCGAGTGGATCGCCTCGGCGAGCATCGAGGCGGCGCCCGTGAAGGCGAAGCCCAGGAACTTGAAGACCGAGATCGATGCGTTCGCGGCCAGGGCGGCCAGCACCGCCCTGCGGCTGCCCGGATTCATCCGGCGCGCAGATCGGCAACGAGCGAGGAGCGCGTATCGCCCTCGATCACCGTGCTG
This sequence comes from Deltaproteobacteria bacterium, assembly GCA_029261925.1. Lineage (GTDB taxonomy): Bacteria > Myxococcota_A > UBA9160 > SZUA-336 > SZUA-336 > JAGWBS01. Next base: position 66,585 of record JAJDAJ010000024.1, read on the forward strand.
TGCCGGTAGGCCGGGTGGTCGACCCGGAGCACCACGCGCACCCCCGGGTCCGCGAAGCGGTCCGCGAGCTCTCGACCCAGCTCGAAGCGCACGTAGTGCACCGCCGAGATCCGCTCCTCCTCGAGCTGGTTGGGGTCGAAGCTCGCCCGGACGCGCGTGCCGCCCACGTCCAGGTACACGTGCTCGTCGATTCCGACGAGCCGGTCCAGCTCGGCGCGGATCTCGCTCGCCTCGGTGATCTCGATCATCAGCGTGGCCGAGAGCTCGTCCGCACCGGGCACCAGGTCGTTGAACACACGGCACTCGGTGGCGATCTCGTCGGGGTCCACGGTCCGTTCGGCGCGCGTGAGCTCCTGCACCTGGAAGATCACCGTGTCCCGGTTCTCGAAGATGAAGCTGAGCCGGTCGCCCACGGACACCCGGCGCGGCCGCTTGAGCTCGATCATGCGCTGCATGAAATCGGGTCGCACGCGCTCGTAGGCGGCCAGGTCGAGGATCTCCGAGGGATCGACGGGCCTCATGCCTCGTCCTCCAGGCCGTAGGCGTCGCGCATCAGCACGACCGGGTGAGAGGCGCGCATCCCCGTGGCCTCCTCGATGCGGAGCGCGGACAGCGGACAGTCGGTCGCCACGCGATCGGGCGCCAGGTCCCGGATGCCCGAGATCAGCGGCTCGGCGATCTTCAGGCTCTCGTCGTAGTGCTGCGCCTTCATGCCCCAGGTCCCGTCGACGCCCGAGCAGCGGTCGAGCATCTCGATGTCGTCGGCGCCCGCGAACTTGAGCAGCGCGCGCGAGCGGAAGCCGATGTTCTGAGCCTTGAGGTGGCAGGGCAGGTGGTAGGCGACCCGGCCGAGCCGGACGGGGAACTCGCGCTCCAGCTTCTTCTCCTTGCCGAGGCCGAAGAGGTACTCGCCGATGTCGAAGGTGTTCTCCGAGACCAGGCGCGCGTCGTCGGTGTCGAGCAGGTCCGGGTAGTCGCGCTTGAGCAGGAGCGAGCAGGTGGGCCCCGGGACCACGACCGGCAGGCCCTGGCGCACGCGCGGGACGAGGCCCTCGACGACCTTCTCCGCGTTGCGGCGCGCGCTGTCGATGTCGCCGCCGTGCAGGAACGGCGCCCCGCAGCAGGCGTCGTAGCCCGCCTCGACCGCGACCCCGTTGTGCTCGAGGACCTGCACCGCGGCGCGCGCGGTCTCGTGCTCCGCGTACTCGACGAAGCAGGTCGTGAAGAGGATCACGCGTCCGTTGCGAGCGACCGGGGAGTCGTGTCCCTCGAGCGTGCGGCTGAACGGGCGCGTCGCGTAGGTCGGCATCTTCCAGCGCCGGTCGATGCCCGTCACCTTCTCCATCACGCTGCGCACCGCGCGGTTGCGGAACGCCGCGTTGGTCATGGCCGACGTCAGGCAGGAGACCCTGCCCATGGCGTCCTGCCGCATGCCGACGCGCTCGGCCAGCGGCAGGCCTTCCTCCTTCGCCTGCACCTGCTTGGCCCGCGTCATCAGCTTCGGGAAGTCGAGCTCCCACTCGTGCGGCGGGTGATACGGGCAGTGGTTGTAGCAGAGCTGGCACTGGAAGCAGAGGTCGATCACCTCGCGCCGCTCGTTCGCCGTGAGCTTGGAGGCATCCTGCTCGTGCCGGTCGATCGACGCGAACAGCGCCGGGAACGACGGGCACAGCGGCAGGCAGCGCCGGCAATCGTGGCAGTGATCGAAGACGCGGGTCAGCTCCGCGTCGAGCGCCTCGCGTTCCAGGAACTCCGCGTCGCGGAATCCGGCATTCTTCATCGGAAGGTCCCGCTGCGGTCCCCGGAGCGGCGGGCTCCGGGGACGGGCGCCGCGGTCAGAGCTCCTCGAGCCCGTCGAGCGCCTGCTGGAAGCGGCCGGCGTGGGACTTCTCGGCCTTGGCCAGCGTCTCCATCCACTCCGCGACCTCGGCGAAGCCCTCGTCGCGCGCGGTCTTGGCCATTCCCGGGTACATCTCGGTGTACTCGTAGGTCTCGCCGGCGACCGCTGCGGCCAGGTTGTGCGAGGTCGGCCCGATCGGCTTGTCCGTCGCGGGGTCGCCCACCTGCTTCAGGAAGTCGAGGTGGCCGTGGGCGTGTCCCGTCTCGGCGTCGGCCGTGTTCTTGAACAGCCCCGCGACGTCGGGGTAGCCCTCGATGTCCGCCGCCTTGGCGAAGTACAGGTAGCGCCGGTTCGCCTGCGACTCGCCGGCGAATGCGTCCTTGAGATTCTGGTGCGTCTTCGTGCCCTTCAGCTTGGCCATGGCCGTCTCCTCTGTGTGATCCCGCCGCTGCGGGTCGGACCGGTTCCCGCCGCGACGGCGGGGCGCGAGGTCCCGGACTCGGTTCCCGCCGCCCGCGGTCCGCGGGATCCCGCCGCGGGCGCAGGGCCCGGGTCCGGTCTCGTCGTGGGACGCAGGTGAGGCGGGGGGAAACCTCTCACGCGCGGGATCTTATCCATGCACCGGAGGGGGAACAAGTCGCGCCCCGGCATCACTCGAACAGGGCGAGCTGGCGCGAGCCGGGCGCTTCGGGGCGGCGAAAGCTCGCGGTCGAGAGCTCCGGGCCCCGGGGGGCGAGGCCCGCGCGGGTGCGCGCCAGCTCGAAGAGCTCCCCGATCTGCCGCGCATGGACGCCGCTGCCGCGCTGGCGCACGCCGAAGCGCGCATCGTAGGTGCGGCCGCCGCCGACCTCGAGCACGCGTCTCATCACGCGATCGCGACGCTCCGGCCGGTGGGTGCGCAGCCAGTCGTCGAAGATCTCTCCGACGCCGTGCGGCAGGCGCAGCAGCACGCGGCCCGCCCAGCTCGCGCCGGCCGCGGCGGCGGCGTCGAGGATGCGCGGCATCTCGTCGTCCGTCAGCCCGGGGATGATCGGCGCGACCATCACCCCGGCCGGGATGCCGGCTCCGGCCAGCGCGCGGATCGCCGCCAGCCGCGCCCGCGGCTGCGCCGCACGCGGCTCCAGCCGCCGCGCCAGCTCCGGATCGAGCGTGGTCACCGAGACCGCGACCGAGGCCGCGTCGTGGCCGGCGAGGTCCCGCAGCACGTCGAGGTCGCGCGTGACGCCCGCGCTCTTGGTGATGATGGAGACGGGGTTGCGGAACTCCGCGAGCACCTCCAGGCAGCCGCGCGTGATGCGCAGGCGCCGCTCCACCGGCTGGTAGCCGTCGGTCACGCCCGAGATCGCCACCACCTGCGGTCGCCAGCGGCGGCTCGAGAGGGCACGCCGCAGCAGCGCGGGTGCGTCGCGCTTGACCAGGATCCGGGTCTCGAAGTCCAGGCCCGCCGAGAGGTCCAGGTACTCGTGGGTGGGGCGGGCGTAGCAGTAGGCGCAGCCGTGCTCGCAGCCGCGGTAGGGGTTGATGCTGGCGTCGAATCCGATGTCGGGGCTCGTGTTCCGCGCGACGATCGAGCGCGAGGCGTCGATCAGGTAGCGCGTTCGCGGATGCGTCGGCCCCCAGGTGTCGGGGTCGCCGTCGGGCTCGGGCTCGAGCGCCAGGCGCTGGAAGCGCGAGGCCGGGTTGATGGACACGCCGCGGCCGGGGTGGGGGGGACGCTCGGCCATCGAGTCAGCATAGGCGATCAGAAGACGAAAGTCGCGCCCGGCCAGGCCCGCGGTGGCAGGGGTTCAGCGGACGTCCGTGCCCGCGACCTCGCGGAACACGATCTCGAGCGGGGCGCCGATCGCCCGGGCCCGCTGCTCCAGGATGCGCAGGCCCGGGCCGTCCCCGGCGGGGAGCTCAGACACGGCCCCCGCGGGCGATCCAGTGGACGGCGTAGCGCACCAGCTCGGTGCCGTCTTCGAGGTTGAGCTTGAGCTTGAGGTTGGCGCGGTACGACTCGATCGTCTTGATGCTCAGACCCAGGCTCTCGGCCAGCTCGCGCGTGCTGCGCCCATGTCCGATCCCGCGCAGCACCTCGAGCTCCCGGTCGGTGAGGCGCGACAGCGCGTCGTGTCCCGACGAGATCGAGCCGCCCGCATAGCCCTTGAGCAGGCGGCGGGTCATCGGCTCGCTCAGGTAGATCTCATCGCGGAGCACGCGGCGCAGCGCCTCCAGCAGCTCCTCGACGGGGGCCTTCTTCATCAGGTAGCCCCGGGCCCCCATTGCCAGCACGCGCTCGGCATACAGGGACTCCTCGTGCATCGAGAGCACCAGGATCCGCAGCTCGGGATGCTGCTCGCGGGCGCGCCGGATCAGCTCGAGTCCGTCGATGTCATCGAGCGAGATGTCCACGACGAGCAGGTCGGGAACCTCGGACTTCAGCGCCCTCAGCGCCTCCTCGCCTGCCGTATGGCTGGCGGTCAGCTCGAGATCGGGCTCGGACCCCACCAGTCGGGCCAGTCCCTCCATGACCACGGGGTGGTCATCCACTGCTGCAATCCGACTCAAGAGCGCCCCCCACAATCTCGATCCGAGCGGCACAGGATGAGGCATCACGCCGCACAGGGCAATGGACCGCGGCGCATTTCAGCCACACCGGTCCGGAGCGCCGTCCGGGGCCACTCCGGAACGGGTGACGGTGAGGGACACACGGCCCCAACCCCGCCCGTCGGGCAGGGCGGGGGCTGGGAGGTACGCGGGCTCTACTCCTCCGGGACGCGCACGCCGCGGAGGAAGTCGGCCATGGTGTATCCGGCCTCGTCGTGCTCGGAAAGATCGAGGCCGAGGGCCTCGCCGTTCTCGTCCACCCGCAGGCCGACGGTGGCGCCGACCAGCTTGAGCAGCACGAACGACGCGATCGCCGTGTAGACGATCGTGATTCCCGCGGCGCCGAGCTGCACGCCGAGCTGGTGGCCGACCGCCAGGCCTTCCTGGTTGCCGCCGAGCGCCGGAGCCGCGAACACGGCCACGAGCACGGTTCCGATGATGCCGCCCACCCCGTGCACCCCGAAGACGTCCAGCGAGTCGTCGTAGCCGAAGCGAGTCTTGATCGCGGTGGCGAAGTACCAGCAGACGGCGCCCGACGCGAGGCCGATGACCAGTCCGCCCACGGGTCCGATGTAGCCGGAGGCCGGCGTGACGGCGGCGAGGCCGGCGATCGAGCCGGTCGCGGCGCCCAGCAGGCTGGGCTTGCCGTGCTTGAGCCACTCGATCGTCAGCCAGGTCAGCGTGGCGGTCGAGGCGGAGATGTGGGTGACGATGAGCGCCATGGCCGCGTCGCCGTTGGCGCCCAGCGCGCTGCCGGCATTGAAGCCGAACCAGCCGACCCAGAGCATGGCGGTGCCCGTGAAGGTCATGGTCAGGTTGTGCGGCGGCATGGCGCGGCGCGGGTAGCCGTCGCGCGGGCCGATGACGATGCACGCGACGAGCGCGGCGATCCCCGCCGTGATGTGCACGACGATGCCGCCGGCGAAGTCGAGCGTTCCCCACTGGGAGAACAGCCCGCCGCCCCAGACCATGTGGCAGATCGGCGCATAGACGACGACCAGCCACAGGCCGCTGAAGAGCAGCACTGCGGAGAACTTCGTGCGCTCGGCGTAGGCGCCGATGATCAGCGCGGGCGTGATGATCGCGAAGGTGAGCTGGAAGGCGAAGAAGAGCACCTCGGGAATGCTCCCGAACGCCGTCGCGCCCGTGATCCCGGCGAGAATGGCCTTCTGCCCGATCGGCCCGATGATCAGGCCGCCCTCCCCGAAGGCCAGGCTGTAGCCGAACAGCAGCCAGAGGATCGTGACCATCGAGGTCAGCGCCAGGCACTGCATCAGTACCGAGAGCACGTTCTTGGTGCGCACCAGGCCGCCGTAGAACAGCGCCAGGCCCGGGATCGTCATGAACAGGACCAGCGCGGTCGAGATCAGGATCCAGGCGGTGTCGCCGGTGTCGATCCCCTCGGACGCGCGGGCCGTGTCCGGCCAGGCGGCGGCCAGCAGCAGGGCCCCGAGCGGGGCAGTTCCCTGGATACCGGGGAGCGAACCGGGGCGCGGCATGGGACCTCCTGGTGCCCGGTAAGTGGGCATGGGCGCTTATACCGCAAAGAAGCCTGCTGCCGGGCGCCGGCGCCGGCGGCCGCCCCGGCTGACCGGAAACGGCGAAGCGGTGCGCCGGCCGGGGCCGCGCCCGGCCCGCGGAGCCCCTATGCTGGCCGGCGTGCTGCGACCGAGCCCGAGTGCGGAGCTGGCCTGGACGCGCCTGCTGGCGCGCGGGATCTCCTGGTGGCTGGCCGCCGCCAGCTTCGCCTGCGCCTTCGACTGAGCCGCTCGCCTCCCGTCCGGCCCGTCAGTCGGCCAGGCCCACCAGCGCCGGGCGGATCCGCCGCGCCAGCCAGGCGGGATGGACGCACGCGAGCGCTGCCGCGAGCAGCGCCGCGCCGACGAGCGCCAGCAGGCCGTCCCAGGGCACCGCACGCTCGACCTGCCAGCCCATTTGCTCGACGAGCACGTCGATCAGCGGGAACGAGCAGAGCCAGCCGATGGCCAGGCCGGCGGCGCTGCCGGCGGCCGCGACCAGCATGCCGTCGGCCAGCACCAGGCCGACCAGGAGCCCCCGGGTCGCCCCCGCGACGCGCAGCCGCGTGAGCTCGTGCTCGCGCTGCATGACCGAGCCGGCGAGCAGGGTGATCATGGCCAGGCCGCCGAGCAGCGCGCTGAATGCCGCCACGATCCAGAGCAGGCTCACGAAGCGCTCGAAGAAGCGCTGCATCCAGCGCGCGTACTCGCTCGACGGCGTGAAGAACAGCGCCTGGCGCGCGCCGACCGAGCGCCGCGCGCGCTCGATCGCGGCGTCGGGGTCGCCATCGGGCCAGATCACCATCGACGCGGCGCCGCCGCGCGGCCAGAACCGATCGAAGCTGTCGAGGTCGAGGTGCAGGGCGCCCGCGCTGCCGTAGTAGTCGCGCACGACCCCCGCGATCTCGAAGCGGGCCGCGCCGCGGGGCGTGTCGAGGGTGAGCCGATCGCCGGCGCCGAGGCCGAAGCGGCGCTCGAAGGCGTCGGAGACGGCGATGCGCCCCTCGAGCAGGGCGTCGGCGACACGGGGCCACGGCGCGTCGATGCTGGCGAGCCGGCCGCGCTCGCGCAGCACGCCCATCGTGCGCCCGAAGAGTGTCACCTCGCGGCCCCGGTACAGCAGGGTCGCATGGATGCTCTCGAGAACGTCGCCCGGCGTCGCGGCGGCGCGCACCTCCCGGACCGTCGCGGGCGACAGCAGCTCCCGGCGCGCGCGGTCGAAGGGATCGCCCGCCGTCACGATGATCCCGCCGTCGTAGCGCCCCCCGACCCAGGCGCCGAAGCTGCGCTCCACGCTGGTCAGCAGGATCAGGATGCTCGAGAGCCCGCCGACGATCCCCGCGATCGAGCCGAGGGTCAGCGCCAGGTGCAGCGGTCGGGCGCGCAGCGACGCCCCGAGGAACGCGGCGACCGCCGGCGCCAGGGGCTGCAGCGCCGTGGCCGCCCGCTGCAGCAGCGGCAGGCCCAGGGGTCGCACCGTCCCGACGAGCAAGCCCAGGCAGCCGCCGAAGAGCAGCAGCGCGCGCGCGAGCGCGGGGAGCGGCAGGGCGGCGGCCGCGATCGCCGCCGCGGCGAGCAGGAGCGCCCGGGTGCGTGCGCGCCGTCCCCGCGGCGGCTCCGGCCCCGCGCGCCTCAGGTTGCCGAGGACCTCGAGCGGCGGCCGCGAGGTGGCCCGCGCCGAGGGCTCCAGGCTGGAGGTCAGGCTGACCACGAGACCCACCAGCAGCCCCGTCCCCACGGTCGAGGCCGTGAGCCGGATGTGCGCCTCCGGGCCCGCGTCGAGATGCGAGGACAGACTCGAGAAGAGCTCGAACAGCGGCCCCGCCAGCAGCACGCCCAGGCCGATGCCGGCCGCCGTCCCGAGACCCGAGACGATCGCGACGTCGATCCGGACCAGCCGGCGCACGCGTCGAGCCTCCAGCCCCGCGGCCTGCAGGAGCGCGAACTCGCGCGTGCGCGCGTCGACCCAGAGCGACGTGGTGCCGTGGCCGAGCAGCACGGCGACGCCGACGCCGATCGCGGCCATGGCCCAGACGCCGAGCCGGATCGTGCCGAAGACCTGCTCGGCGAACTCGCTGCGCGAGGCGGGACGGCGCACGCTGGCCACCCCGGCGACCGCCCGCTCCAGGCGGTGCTGCAGGCGGGCGACGTCGCTGCCGGGCCGGGGGACCACGTCGATGCGATCGAGCCAGCCCGCGCGCTCGAGATGCTGCTGGAGCGCGTACACGTCCATGGCGGCGATCTGCCCCGCGTACGCGTCGGCCACCCCGCCGGGGCGGAGGATGCCGCGCACGACCAGCTCGAGCTCGCCCGAGCCCGAGAGCGCGCGCAGGGGCTCGCCGAGCCGCAGGTCCAGCGCGTCGGCGAGCGTGCGCGTGATGACGATCGAGTCGAGCTGGCTGATCAGCCGGAGCGGGTCGTCGACCCGCACGTCGTCGGGCTCGAGGCGGTAGCCACGCACGCCGCGGTCCGCGAGCAGGTCCACGCCCAGCACGCGCAGGGCCCGGCTGCCGCCGCCGGCCGCGGGGAGTCTCAGCGTGGTCGTGAGGATGGGCGACGCGACCTGCACGCCCGGAAGGGCGGCGATGGTCTCGAGCAGCGCCTCGGGCACGCCCAGCCCCCCCGCCGTCACCTCCAGGCGCGCACGACCGGCGAGTGCGTCGGCGGTGCGCTCGAGCCCGGACTGCACGCTGCGCGTGCTCATCTCGAGACCCGAGGCGAGCGCGACGCTCGCGGCGATCGCCAGCGCAGTGAAAAACGTCAGCCCGCGCCCGCGCCCCAGATGCGAGCGCAGCGCGAAGAGCAGCGCGAAGCCCAGTGGCGAGCGGTCGCCGAGCATCAGGCGACCGCGCCGGTGTCCTCGACGATCCGGCCGTCGCGCAGCGTGACGACGCGGTCGGCGTAGGACGTGGCGTGCAGGTCGTGCGTGACCAGGATCAGGGTCGTGCCGCGCTCGTGCGTGAGCTCGCGGAAGATGCCGAGGATCTCGTCGCCCGTGCGCGTGTCGAGGTTGCCGGTGGGCTCGTCGGCGAGCAGCAGGTCGGGCTCCGCGACCAGCGCGCGCGCGACCGCCACCCTCTGCATCTCGCCCCCGGAGAGCTCGTCGATCGCGTGAGCGCAACGGTGCTCGATGCCCAGGCGCTCGAGCAGCGCGTCGACGCGCGGCCGCACCGCGCGCAGGCGCTGGCCCTCCAGCAGCAGCGGCAGCGCCACGTTCTGGATCACCGTCAGCGTCGGGATCAGGTTGAAGAACTGGTGCACCATCCCCAGGTGCCTGCGGCGCCAGCGTGCCGCGGCGTCGAGCGACATGGCGTCGATGCGCGCGCCGCAGATCTCCACCCGCCCGGCGCTCGGGCGCAGCAGGCCGCCGAGCACGTGCAGCAGCGAGCTCTTGCCGCTGCCGCTCGGGCCGAGGACGCAGACGAAGCGTCCGGGCGCGACCTCGAGATCGAGCTTGTCGATCGCGTGCACGGCCGCGCTGCCGTGGCCATAGATCAGGCGCAGGGCGGACACCTGCACGCCGCGGCCGGGCTCGGGGGCGCTCGCTTGCATCGGCCTCCCTCCTCGACCCCGAAGCTACCCGTGCCCGTCGCGCGGTGGGGATCCGCGTCCCGCACCGCTTCCGCCGGAATCGGCGAAAGGGTCGAGCACCCGGCAGCCCGCGATTTGACACGCGGCCCGGCGTTCCGGTGTCATGCAACGGCGGCCCCGGCCGCTTGAGGGAGATCGGGGTGGGAGCGCGATCCGTTCTGCTCGTCGACGTGGGCACGCCGCTCTGCGGATCGTTGCGCCGCGAGAGCGAGCGGCTGGGGCTCTCGCTGCTGCAGGTCGGGGGCGGCGCCGTCGTCGGCGGCGAGCATGCTCTCTGCGTGATCGAGCTGGATGCTTCGGATCCGGCGGAACGCCAGCGACTGCGCGTGCTGCGCAAGTCGCTCCGCACCACGCCGGTGTTCGTTCTCGCGCGCGATGTCGACGTCGACGCCGCTGTCGCCTGCATGAGGCTGGGTGCGGACGACCTGGTCGCGATGCCCGGCGGCGGGTCGGCCGCCGACGATGCGGCGGCGCGGGCACTCGCGCTCGCCCGTCCGGACGACGATGCCGTCGGCGATCCCCTGGTCGGGCGCAATCGCGCCATCGTCGAGCTGCGCGGCGCGATCGCGGCCGCGGCGCGTGTCGACTCCACGGTGCTGCTCCAGGGCGAGACCGGCACGGGCAAGGGGCTCGTCGCGCGGCTCGTCCACGAGCGCTCGCGGCGCGCCTCCGGCGCGTTCGTGCACGTCGACTGCGCGGCGCTCTCGCCCGCGCTGATCGAGAGCGAGCTCTTCGGTCACGAGCGCGGCGCGTTCACCGGGGCGACGGCGCTACGGCGTGGGCGCTTCGAGCTCGCGAGCGCGGGGACGATCTTTCTCGACGAGATCGGCGACCTCGACGAGCACCTGCAGACCAAGCTGCTGCGCGTGCTCGAGGACCGCCGCTACGAGCGCGTCGGGGGCAGCCGCACTCAGGTGATGCAGGCGCGCGTGATCGCGGCGACCAGCCGCCAGCTGCTCGAGCGCGTACGCGGCGGATACTTCCGGCAGGACCTGTACTTCAGGCTCAACGTGATTCCGCTGTCGATCCCGCCGCTGCGGGAGCGGCTCGACGACCTGCCGCTGCTGGTCGAGGCCGGCCTCTCGCGTCTCTGCGCGCGGCTCGAGCTGCCCCGGCCCTCCGTGTCTCCCGCGCTCTACGATGCCCTGATGGCGCACCGCTGGCCCGGCAACGTGCGGGAGCTGATGAACGCACTGGAGCGCATGCTGGTCTGCACGCGCGCCGACGTGCTCGAGCCCGGCGACCTGCCGGAGCTGATCGACGCGGCCGTGCCCCCGGCCCCGCCTGCCGCCGCGCCGCCGCCGCCCGGCGCGGAGGAACGCGACGAGCCGGCGCGGATCCGTCGGGTGCTGGACGAGACCGGGGGCAACGTGGCGCGTGCGGCGCGACGCCTGGGCATGGCGCGCGGCACCCTGCGCTACCGCATCCGCAAGCTCGGCCTCCAGGACGCGATCCCGCGGGACTGACGCGGGATCGTCCGGTCGCGATCAGGGCCGCACGATCACCTTGCACTGGGTGCTGGGCCGGCGCAGCGCCTCGAAGGCGGCCGGCAGCTGCTCCAGCTCGATCAGGTCCGTGATCATGCCGCGCGGGTCGATGCGCTCGTCGCGCAGCATGTGCAGCGTGTGGCCGAAGTCGCGCCGCTCGTAGAAGGCGACGAACTGCACCTGGAGCTCCTTGGTCAGCGCGATCACCGGCACGATCGTGTCGGGCACCATGCACACGCCGACGACGACCACGCGGGAGCGGGGCGCGGCGAGCTCGAAGACCTGCTGCAGCACGCCCGGTACGCCGACGCACTCCAGGATCACGTCGGGCTTCCGGCCCGCGATGCGCTCGAAGGCGGGCCCGACCTCTCCGGCGCCGGGATCGATCACCTGCGTCGCTCCCATGCGCCCCGCCATCTCGCGGCGGTGCTCCACGAAGTCGCTGACGACGACCTCGCGGGCCCCGGCGTGGCGTGCCCACAGGGTGGTGGCGAGGCCGACGGGACCGGCGCCGATGATCAGCACGTCGTCGCCCGGGCGGATCCGCCCGCCGTGAACCGCGTGCAGCCCCACCGCGAGCGGCTCGACCAGCGCGCCCTCGTGCGTGGGCAGGTTCTCCGGCAGCCGGAAGGTCTCGCGCGCGCTCACCAGCACGTACTCGGCGTAGGCGCCCCCGACCGGCCCGAGGCCCGCCCCGCGCAGGGTCGGGCAGAGGTGGACCGCGCCGGCGCTGCACCAGTGGCAGCTTCCGCAGCCGAGCAGCGGCAGCGCGCAGACCCGCTCGCCGCTCTTCCAGTCCCCGACGTCGCGCCCGGTCTCGACGATCTCGCCGGCGAACTCGTGGCCCATGACCATGCCCGCGGGCAGCGGCTGCTCGGACATGTGCAGATCGGATCCGCAGATGCCGCAGCCGCCGACCTTCAGGACCAGCTCGCCCGGACCCGGCGTGGGCTCGGGCACGTCCTCGATCGCCAGCGGCTTTCCCTTGCCCTGGAAGACGGCTGCTCGCATCGAGGCTCCTCCGCCGGTGCCGGATGGCGCGACCCGGACCGTGGCTGCAGCCTACACGAACGCCGCCGGCGCGATGCCGGCAGCGCCCGATCAGGTCGGGCGCGGCGCCAGCAGGCGCTCGGGGTGGTCGGTGCAGATCGCGTCGACGCCGAGGTCGGTCAGGCGCCGCAGCTCGGCGGGCTCGTTCGCGGTCCAGGTGGCGATCCGGAGCCCCCGCGCGCGCGCGGCGCCCACGCGCCGCGGCGTCACGTCGCGGTGTTCGGGGAACCAGACGTGGCCGCCGCGCGCGACGATCTCGTCGAGCACCGTCTCGCCGCCGCCGCGGTGCGCTCCCCGGTGCACGGTGTGCACCCGGCGCAGCTGCGGTGCGAGCCCGCGAGCGCACTCCAGGGCGGCCCACTCGAAGCTCAGCAGGAGCGAGCGCGACTCCACACCGCGCGCTCGCAGCAGCTCCACGACCCCCCGCGCGAGCGCGTCCGGCGGTGTCGCCTCGGCTCGCGCGCGCTCCGTCTTCAGCTCGATCCAGAGCTCGAGCTCGGGCGCTCGCTCGCCCGTCAGGTCGATCACCTGCTCCAGCGTGGGGATGCGCTCGCCGTCGACCGGAGCCTGGTCGGGGTGGCGTCGCGCCTCGGGGCTGGCGGGATCGAGCCGGCCGACGTCGTAGTGGCCCAGCTCGTCGAGCGTCAGCTCGCGCAGCGGCGGCCCGGGAGCGTCGAGCCAGGAGCCGCCGGGGCCCCGGGTGAGCGCCGGCGCGAGGCGGTAGTCGTGATAGACCACGATCTCGCCGTCGGCCGTGCGCTGCACGTCGATCTCGATCCCGTGCGCGCCGAGCTCGATCGCGTGCGCCACCGCGGCGAGCGTGTTCTCGGGCCGCAGGCCCGCGCCGCCGCGGTGTGCGATCACGCGCGGCGGCGTGCGGAGGGGCTCCGGCGGCATCGCCTCAGCTCGCGCCGAGCTCCTTCTTGCGCGCCAGATAGCCCTGGACCATCTCGCCGAAGCGGGCCGGGTTGTAGATGTCCTCCTCGTAGGACCACAGACCGTTGCCGGCGTATTTCAGCAGCGTGAAGCAGTAGGCCTGGTGCAGGCTGCCGTCGCCCGGATCCTCGAAGCGATTCCAGACCTGGCAGAGCACCCAGCCGCGCTCCTCGTCGATCACGTACCACTCGACGGGGAAGTACTTCATCTCGTGGTTCGGGCTCTCGCCCATGGTCCGCGAGATCCAGCGGCGGATCGCCTCGCGGCCGCCCAGCGTGCCGTAGTGGTGCTCGACGTAGGTCGCGTCCTCGGTGAACAGATCGGCCCACTCGTCCCACTTGCCCGTGGTACCGGCGTCGAGCGCCGCTCGCTGGTAGTTCTCGAACGCGGCCTCGAGCTCCTCGCGACTCCACCTGCCCATCTGCCGATCTCCCGGGCTCCGGGCCCTGCACTATTCTACGCCGGGAGCCGCCGGCGAAGGGCGCCGGTGGAGCTGGAGGATGCCGATGCCCACGCCCCGGCGACGCGATCGGGACTGAGCGCAGATGCCGCACTCCGGCGACCCGGCCGACCCCGTGAGCGAGCTGCGCGCGCGCGTGGAGGCGCTGGAGCGCGAGCTGGCGCGTCGCGACGCGCGGCTCGTGGAGGTCTACGGCGCCTCGGCCGACGAGGTGATCGAGCGAACCGGACGTCTGGCGCTGCTCGGCAGTCTGGCCGCGGGCATCGCGCACGAGATCAACGGTCCGCTGGGATCGATCGTCGTCAGCAGCGAGCTGGCCCTGATGCAGCTCGACGCGCTGCCCGACCCGCAGCGCGCGGAGCTGCGCGAGACCCTGCAGCGGCACCTGGACGACGCGCGCCGCGCCGGCCGCATCACGCGCGACCTGCTCGAGCTGGTGCGCGCAGAGCCCGCGCAGCGGCGTGCGACCGAGCTCGATCCCGTGGTGGCCGGGGCGGTGGAGCGGGCGCGGCGGCTGGCTCCGGGCGAGGTCGAGCTCGAGCTGGATCCCGCCGGCGAGCCCCTGCTCGTGGGGCTCAGCCCGGGTCAGATCGAGCTGCTGGTGCTCAACCTGCTCGTCAACGCGAGCGACCCCGAGGTCGGCGCGCGCCGGGTGCGCGTGCAGACGCGGCGCGATGGCGGCGCGGCCTGCCTGCGCGTGACCGACGACGGCCGCGGCGTTCCCGAGGAGCTGCGGCAGCGGATCTTCGAGACGCTCTACACCACGCGGCCGGGGCGCGGGACGGGCCTCGGGCTCAGCCTGGCGCGGTCGATCGCGGGTGCCCACGGCGGGCAGGTGCTCCTGGAGCCGGCGGGTGCGGAGCCGGGGTCGAGCTTCCTGGTGCGCCTCCCGCTCGCATCTGGGGCCTTTCCCGGCCAGATCGCTTGACATTCACTGCCAGTTGACGTTGACTGCCTCGACTCCCGGACAGGGGCAGGCGCGCTGCGCCCCCGGCCTGCCCGAAACGAGCCGGGAAGGGCCGCGCCCGGATGTCGGGCCGGCCGCGGGCCGCCAGGAAAGACCGACGGATGCCGGTGCTGGCGGGCCGGATGGCAGGCAAGAGACGGGCGACGCGAGGACGGGCGAGATGACGATTGGCGTGGATTCCAGGACGGGCGTGCACGAGCGCGTGCTGCTGGTGGATGACGACGACGGCTATCGCGACTCGCTCGCGAAGCTGCTCCACGGTCATGGCTACTGCTGCGACACCGCGTCCGATGCGGAGTCCGCGGAGCAGAAGCTCCGCCAGGTCGCGTACGGCGCGGTGATCTCCGACCTGCGCATGCCCGGCAACGCCAAGGGCGAGTTCGTCGAGCAGCTCTGCAGCACGCCGGGCGCCCCGCCGCTGATCGTGCTGACGGCCTACCCGAGCCTCGACTCCGCCATGCGCTCGGCCAACCTGCACGTCTCGTCGTACATCGAGAAGCCGGTGACCGCAGGCGAGCTGCTGCCGCACATCGAGCGCGCGACGGATCGCTCCCGGGCGCGGCGCGCCGTGGCGGATCTCGAGGCCCGGCTGCAGGCCGCAGGCGAGGCGACCGAGCACATGCGCGATCTGCTCGAGGGCGGGGCCGGCGGCGCAACCGACCGCGAGCTGGTCGGCTCGCTGCGCCGCACCACCGCGCGCGAGCTCCTGTCGGGCCTGGTCGACCTCGAGGACCTGCGCGAGCAGCTGGGCGGCGAGCCGCCCGCCGCGGACGGCGAGGACCTGGTCGCCCCGGGCGTCCCCCTCGACCAGCTCAGCCCGCGCGAGCGCGAGGTGCTGCAGTTCATCGCGCGCGGCTATCGCGTGCCGACGATCTCGGCCCAGCTCGACATCAGCCGCCACACGGTGCGCAACCACCTCAAGCGCATCTTCGCCAAGCTGGGTGTGGCCTCGCAGGCGGAGCTGCTGGAGCTGATCAAGCCGGTCCAGCCGCGCCGCTGAGCGCGACGGCCCGGGCGCGAAGGGCCCGTCTCGCCGCGGCGCTGGGCGTCAAGGCTGGCGCGAGGCGAGCGCGCGCGTGACACTGCCCGCGGTGGAATCCGCGGTCCTCGTCGCCCAGGACATGCCCGGGCCGCTGCGCGTGGCGCTGCCCAATGGCACGGCGCTCGTGTTCGCGGCGTCCTGCCCGGGCCGTGAGGGCCCCAACGAGGACGCCGCGGCGGTCTGGCCGCTGCCCGGACAGGCCTGTGTGCTCGCGATCGCCGACGGCCTCGGTGGCCAGCGGGCCGGCGACCTGGCGGCGCGGCTCGCGCTGGAGAGCCTGGCAGAGCAGCTGCCGGACGGCGAGGTCGACGACTCCCGGCTGCGCGCCTCGGTGCTCGACGGCTTCGAGCGCGCCAACGAGGCGGTGCTCGAGCTCGGTGGGGGCGCGGGTACCACGCTCGCCGTGGCCCAGATCCGCGACGGTCTGCTGCGCACCTATCACGTGGGCGACTCCGCGGTGCTGCTGGTGGGCCAGCGCGGCAAGCTCAAGCTGATGACGGTCGCGCACTCGCCCGTCGGCTACGCCGTGGCGGCCGGGGTGCTCGACGCGGACGAGGCCATGCACCACGAGGATCGCCACTTCCTGTCGAACCACGTGGGCGCGAGCGACATGCACATCGAGATCGGGGCACCGCGCCGGCTCGCCGCCCGCGACACGCTGCTGCTGGCGTCCGACGGGCTCTTCGACAACCTGACGGTGCCCGAGATCGTGGCACGGATTCGCCGCGGCCCGCTCGAGCTCGGCGCGGGTCGCCTGATCGGCGACGTGCGCGAGCGGATGGAGCGGCCGCGAGAGGACGCGCCGTCGAAGCCGGACGACACGAGCTTCGTGCTGTTCAGGTCCGGACGGCCGGGCGGACCGACCGCGTAGATGGCGACGCTGCGGCGCGGGGCCCGCCTGGGCAAGTACCGGCTCGACCGGCACGTGGGCAGGGGCGCGTTCGCCCAGGTCTGGCGCGCGCGCGACCTGGTCGAGCGGCGCAACGTGGCGCTGAAGGTGAGCCCGCCCTCGCTGGCGGAGGAGTGGGGCCGCGAGGCGATCGAGCACGAGGCGGCGGTCGCCGCGCGCCTCGATCATCCCAACGTGGTGCGCCTGTTCAACGCGGACTGGATCGAGGGTCACTTCGCGATGGCCACGGAGCTCGGCCGCGCGAGCCTGGCGCAGTCGCGGGGTGCGCGGCGCTCGGGCGACGTGGCGCTGCGCGTGGTGCGCGATGTGGTCGCGGGTCTCGCCCACGCGCACGAGCGACGCGTGCTGCACCGCGACCTGAAGCCGGAGAACGTGATGATCATGTCCGATCGGCGCGCCGCGCTGGCGGACTTCGGGACCGCGCGTCACGCGCCGCGCGCCAGCTTCAACTACCTGACCGAGGCGGGCACGCTGGGCTACATGGCCCCCGAGCAGGCCTACGGCAAGCCGCGCTACGCGTCCGATGTCTTCGCGGTCGGGCTGATCGCCTACGAGCTGCTGACCGGGCAGCTGCCGACGTGGCCGTTCGACTGGCCGCTCGAGGCGCACCGCCGCTTCGAGCAGCGGGTGCCCGAGCCGGTGCGTCCCGTGCTGCGCCGCGCGCTCGCGGTCGATCTCGAGCAGCGCTGGGCGAGCGGGGGCGAGCTCCACGCGGCCCTGGAGCGCGCCTTCGCCCGCATCGAGAAGCCGCGCCCCGCGCGCCGGCGGCGGCCGCGCCGGCCGGAGGCGACGCCGTTCGAGCTCGAGGCCCGGCTGTTCAAGCGCACCCACGGTCGCGCCCTCGAGCTGCGCTACACGTGCCACCGCTGCGAGGGACCGATCTCCGAGGCCATGACCACGTGTCCGTGGTGCGGCACGGGCGAGAACTCCCTGCGCGAGACGAGCCGCTACCCGCTGGTCTGTCCCGAGTGCGAGCACGGCGTGCGCGCGGAGTGGGAGCACTGTCCGTGGTGCTACGCGGGGCGGCTCGAGGGGAACGGGCGCGCGCCCCGTCCCGACGCGCGTGCGGAGCGCCGCTGCAGCCGCGCTGGCTGCGACGGGGAGCTGCGTCCGTTCATGAAGTACTGCCCGCGCTGCGGGACCAAGGCGCGCCGGCCCTGGATCCACGCCGACCTCGACACGCGCTGCCCGCGCTGTCGCTGGTCGGTTCACGCGAGCTGGCGACACTGCCCGTGGTGCGCGCGCCGCCTGTCCGGGGCGCACGCGGCGCCGGCCCCTGTGCGCTGAGCCGCGCCGGCCGGGGCCGCCCCGCGATTCCGGTCGCGTCCGGACGCACGCGTTCACGACCTCGCCGGGCGCGCCCGGGCCGCGGAGGCGGGCTCGCTTGACCCCGGTGGCCGCGCTGGGCAATCCTGAACGCTGTTCAGGGCGCGGCGCCCCGGCTCCGGACCGCCGGACAGCGCAGGGACCCTCCGCACAGCGCAGGGACCTCCGCACAGGGCAGGCGGTATGCTCTGCGCCCGGCCAGTCCCGTCCCCGGAGCTTTGCGACAGGAGTTCAAGATGCCCGAGGCCTACATCGTCGATGCCCTGCGCCTGCCCACCGGCAAGCGCAACGGTGGGCTCAGCCAGGTTCATCCCGCCGACATGGGGGCGCACGTGATCCGCGCGCTCGTCGAGCGCTGCGCCATCGATCCGCTCGCGGTCGAGGACGTGGTCTTCGGCTGCGTCGACGCGATCGGTCCCCAGGCGGGCGACATCGCCCGCACCAGCTGGCTTGCGGCCGGCCTCCCCGATGCGGTGCCGGGCACCACCGTGGACCGGCAGTGCGGGTCGTCGCAGCAGGCGGTGCACTTCGCGGCGCAGGCGGTGATGAGCGGGACCAGCGACGTCATCGTCGCGGGCGGCGTCCAGAACATGAGCATGATCCCGATCTCGGCCGCGATGCTCGCCGGCCAGGCCTACGGCCACGACAACCCCTTCCACGGCAGCGAGGGCTGGGTCAAGCGCTACGGCACGCAGGAGATCTCGCAGTTCACCGCGGCCGAGATGATCGCGGAGAAGTGGGACTGCTCGCGCGAGGACATGGAGCGCTTCGCACTCGACAGCCACCAGCGCGCCGTGCGCGCGATCGACGAGAAGCGCTTCGAGCGCGAGACGATCCCGCTCGGCGACTGCACGGTCGACGAGTGCCCGCGCCGCGGGACCTCGATGGAGAAGATGGCGCAGCTCGACGTGCTGACCGAGGGCGGTCGGCTGACGGCCGCCGTCTCCAGCCAGATCAGCGACGGCGCCGCCGCGCTGCTCGTGGTCTCCGAGGCGGCCCTCAAGGCGCACGGTCTGAAGCCGCGGGCGCGCATCCACCACATCAGCGTGCGCGGCGACGACCCGATCTGGCACCTGACCGCTCCGATCCCGGCCACGCGATACGCCTTCGAGAAGACGGGCATGTCGATCGGCGACATCGACACCATCGAGATCAACGAGGCCTTCGCCTCGGTCGTGCTCGCCTGGGAAAAGGAGAGCGGCGCCGATCACGAGCGCGTCAACCCCAACGGCGGCGCGATCGCGCTCGGGCATCCGCTGGGGGCGACGGGCGCGCGCCTGATGACCACGCTGCTCCACGAGCTGGAGCGCACGGGCGGGCGCTACGGCATGCAGCTCATGTGCGAGGGCGGCGGCCAGGCCAACTGCACCATCATCGAGCGCCTGTAGCGGCCACGGCCGCGCTGGGGAGGAGTCATGGGAGGCCTTTGCGAGGGGCGCGTCGCCATCGTCACGGGGGCGGGGCGCGGCATCGGGCGCGAGCACGCGCTGGAGTTCGCGCGCCAGGGCGCGCGCGTGGTCGTCAACGACATCGGGGTCGCGCTCGACGGCAGCGGTGGCTCGGGCAGCCCGGCCGAGGAGGTCGTCGAGCAGATCCGCGAGATCGGCAGCGAGGGCATTGTCAACGGCGCCGACGTGGCCGACTGGGCGCAGGCCGAGGGCCTGGTCCGGGCGGCGATCGAGGCCTTCGGCGGGCTCGACGTGATCGTGAACAACGCCGGGATCGTGCGCGACCGCATGTTCGCCAACGTAGAGGAGAGCGAGTACGACGCGGTCGTTCGCGTCCACCTCAAGGGACACTTCGCGGTGGCGCGGCACGCGGCCGCGTACTGGCGCGGCGAGTCCAAGGACGGACGCCAGCGCGCGGCGCGCATCATCAACACCAGCTCGGGCGCGGGCCTCGCCGGCAGCATCGGGCAGTCGGCGTACTCCGCGGCGAAGGGCGCGATCGCCTCGCTGACGCTGGTGCAGGCCGCGGAGCTCGGCCGCTACGGGGTCACCGCCAACGCCATCGCGCCGTCGGCGCGCACGCGCATGACCGAGGAGCTCTTCGCCGACCGCATGGCGGTGCCCGACCAGGGCTTCGACGTGGCGGACCCCGCGAACATCGCGCCGCTGGTCGCCTGGCTGGGCAGCGCGGAGTCGGAAGGTGTGACCGGCCGCGTCTTCGAGCTGGAGGGCGGCATGATCAGCGTGGCCGATGGCTGGCAGGCCGGGCCGAAGGTCGAGCAGGACTGCCGCTGGGATCCCGAGCTCGTGGGCGAGGCCGTGCGGGACCTGCTCGCCAAGGCGCCGCCGCCGCAGCGGGTGCACGGCAGCTGATGCGCTTCGCCTTCGACGAGGCGCAGGAGGAGCTGCGCTCGGCGGCCCGGGCCTTCCTGGCCGACCACTCCAGCGGCGACCAGGTGCGCAAGGCCATGGCCTCGGAGCACGGCTTCGACGCGGCCGTCTGGGAGCGGATCGGTGCCGAGCTCGGCTGGCCCTCGGTGATCGTGCCGGAGGCGTACGGCGGCGTCGGCCTGGGCCACGTGGAGCTGGTCGGTCTGATGGAGGAGATGGGCTACGCGCTGCTCTGCGCGCCGTTCTTCTCGAGCGTCTGCCTGGCCGCCAACGCGCTGCTGCTGGCCGGCGACGAGGCGCAGAAGCAGACCTGGCTGCCGCGGATCGCCGAGGGCGAGCTGATCGCCACGCTGGCGTTCGCCGAGCGCGGTGGCGAGCCCGGCCCGGCCGGCATGCACGCCACGTGGCGCCCGGGTCCCGGTGGCTACGTGCTCTCGGGCAGCAAGCGCTACGTGATCGACGGCGCGCGGGCCGATCTGATCGTGGTGGCGGCGCGGGCCGACGGCTCGCGCGGCCAGGACGGCGTGAGCCTGTTCGCCGTGCCCGGCGACGCGGAGGGCCTGGAGCGGCGGCCGCGGGTGACCATGGACCAGACGCGCCGGCAGGCCGAGATCGAGCTGCGCGACGTGCACGTGAGCGCCGACGCCTGTCTGGGCGAGCCGGGGCTGGCCTGGTCCGCGCTGCAGGAGACCCTGGACCTGGCCGCGATCGCACTGGCCGCCGAGCAGGTCGGCGGCGCGCAGCGCTGCCTCGACCTCTCGGTCGAGTACGCGAAGCAGCGGCAGCAGTTCGGGCGCCCGATCGGCTCGTTCCAGGCGATCAAGCACAAGTGCGCCAACATGCTGCTGCAGGTCGAGTCGGCGCGCTCGGCCGCGTACTACGCGGGCTGGGTCGCGGCGGAGCAGCCGCGCGCGATCCCCGAGCACGCGTCGCTGGCGCGCGCCTACTGCTCCGAGGCGTTCTTCGCCTGCGCCGCCGAGTCGATCCAGATCCACGGTGGCGTGGGGTTCACCTGGGAGTACGATCCGCACCTGTACCTGAAGCGCGCGCGCGCCAGCGAGGGCCTGCTCGGCACGCCGGCCTGGCATCGCGAGCGCGTGGCGCATCACATCGGGCTGATCCATGAGCCGTGAAGCGCTCGACATGACCGGCCGCACGGCCATCGTGACCGGCGGCGCCAAGGGCGTCGGCATCGGCATCACGCGCCGCTTCCTGGCCGCTGGCGCCGACGTGGTGGTCTGCGGGCGCAGCGCGCCCGACAAGCTGCCCGCAGTGGACGGGCGCGAGCCCATGTTCGTGGCGGCGGACGTGCGCGACCCCGAGCAGATCGAGCGCGTGGTGCGCGCCACGCTCGACGCCCACGGTCGCATCGACTGCCTGGTCAACAACGCGGGGGGCGCCCCTGACGTGCTCGCCGCCGAGGCCTCGCCTCGCTTCCACGAGTCGGTCATCCGCCTCAACCTGCTGGCGCCTCTGCACTTCTCGCAGCAGGCGAACGCGGTGATGCAGGAGCAGCCCGACGGCGGCGTGATCGTCAACATCGGCAGCGTCAGCGGGATCCGGCCGTCCCCGGGTACGGCGGCCTACGGCGCCGCCAAGGCCGGGCTCACGCACATGAGCCTCTGCCTGGCGCACGAGTGGGGGCCGAAGGTGCGCGTGATCCCGCTGATCGCGGGCCTCATCGCGACCGAGCAGGCGCACCTGTACTACGGCGACGAGGCCGGCCTGGCCTCGGTCGGTCAGACCCTGGCGATGCGCCGCATGGGCCAGCCCGAGGACATCGGGGACGTCTGCGTGTTCCTGGCCTCGTCGCTGGCGCGTTTCATGACCGGGGGGCCGGTCCACGTCGACGGCGGCGGCGAGGGTCCCGCCTACGTCGGGGCCGCGATCAACCGGCGCGCGGACCCGCGGCCGGGATCGTGAGCCGGCCCTTGCGGCCGCTGCTCGACGCGCTCTCCGGGCGCTGAGCCCCGGCTCAGCCGCGCGCCGGCGGGAGCGTCGACGTGGAGCTCGGGCGCGCTCGCACCTGTGCCAGCCAGCGCTCCACGTGCTTGCACGAGCCCGGGATCTCGATACCGGCGCGCGCGCTGCCCTCGAGCGCGAAGAGCGCCGTGATGTCGGCGACGCTGTAGCGCGACCCCGCGACGAACTCGCTCGCGGCGAGCTGGCCGTCGAGCCGCTCGATCGCGCGCGCGGCGCGACCGCGGTTGACCTCGGCCCACTCGGGAAGCTGCACGGGCTCGAGCACGCGGATCGCGGGCACGCTGTGGCGCACCACCTCGCGCACCGCGGCGTAGAGCACGAGCTCGATGCGACGCTGCCACATCTCGACGAGCGCACGCTCCAGCGGGTCGCGCCCGAACAGGGCCGGCTCCGGGTGCAGCTCCTCGATGTAGCGGCAGATGGCGATGGTCTCCGAGATGCAGGTGCCGTCGTCGAGCTCGAGCACCGGCACCAGCTCCCAGGGGTTGAGCGCGCGGAAGGCCTCGCCGCGGTGCTCGCCGCCCATCAGGTCGACGTCCACGAAGGGGATGTCCATTCCCTTCTCGGCCAGGAAGATGGCGACGCGACGCGGATTTCCGCCCCAGGGGGTGCCGTGGATCTTCATGGCCCGATTCTACCCCGAGGCGCGTGTGTCGGGCGCCGTCCCGGTCGCGACCGCGGTATGATGGGCGCCCGCAGCACGCGGGCGAGGAGCACCCATGGGCCTGGACGAAGACATCCGCCGGATCGCCGACGAGCAGCAGGTGCGCAACCTGCTGGCGCGCATGGGACACCTGGCGGACGACGGGGAACTCGACGAGTACATGGACCAGTTCACCGAGGACGCGGTCTGGGACGGCGGACCGGTCTTCGGGCGCCGCCAGGGACAGGAGGCCATCCTGGAGGGCGCGCGCGAGCGTCGCGCCAGCGGCACGTCCGGACCGGGCGCGCACACGCGTCACGTCCTGACCACGACGGAGGTCCAGGTCAACGGCGATACGGCGCGCAGCAAGTCGGTGTTCATGTTCTACGTCGGCATCGACGCCGAGCCGAAGGTGCAGGTGGTCGGCGTGTACGAGGACGAGTGCCGGCGCACGCCGCAGGGCTGGAAGCTGGCGCACCGCAAGATCATCAACCCCTAGGCCGCACGCATGGCGTTCGACAGGCCCGGGGCGATCGTCGTCGGCACCGGCTTCGGCGTGCTGACCCACCTGCGCGCCCTGCGCGCGGCGGGCTTCGACGTGCACGCACTGGTCGGGCGCGATCCCGCGAAGACCGAGGAGCGCGCCAAGCGCTCGGGCGTGCCGCACGGTCTGACCTCGCTCGAGCAGGCGCTCGCTCTGCCCGGGGTCGAGGCGGTGGCCGTCGCGACGCCGCCGCACACGCATGCGGCGATCGTGGAGGCCGCCGCCGCGGCGGGCAAGCACCTGGTCTGCGAGAAGCCCTTCGCCCGCGACGCCGCCGAGGCGCGCCGCATGCTCGACGCCGCGGAGTCCGCGGGCGTCGTGCACCTGCTCGGCACCGAGTTCCGCTTCGCCACGGGCCAGGCGCTGGCCACGCGGGCGGTGCGTCAGGGGCTGATCGGTGAGCCGCGCCTGATCACGCTGATCCTGCAGATGCCGGGTCTGGCCGATCCCCGCTCCGAGGTCCCCGGCTGGTGGACCCGGGCGTCCGAGGGCGGCGGCTGGCTGGGGGCCTATGGCTCGCACGTGGTCGACCAGATCCGCGCCACCGTGGGCGAGATCGCCGGCGTGAGCGCCTCGCTCGGCCAGGTGGCGGAGCGCGACTGGACCGCCGAGGACAGCTACACGGTGCACTTCCGCACGCGCGGCGGCGCCGACGGCGTGATCCAGAGCTCGGCGGCGACCTGGGGCGCACCCCTGGCCTGCCTGCGCTTCGTCGGCTCCGGGGGCACGCTCTGGCTCGAGGGCGACGCGGTGCACGTCGGCGATGCCTCCGGCCAGCGCCGGCTCGATGTGCCCCCGGACCTGGAGCTGCCTCCTCCGAGCCCGCCCGACCCGGGGCTGCTCTCCACGCAGTACGACATGCTGCACTCGATGGGCATCGACCTCGGCCCGTACACGCGCCTGTTCGAGGTGCTGCGCGCGCGCATGCGGGGCGAGCCCGTGCCCGACGATCCGGCCGCGGCGACCTTCGCCGACGGCCTGGCCTGCCAGCGGGTGCTCGACGCCATCCGCCGCTCGGCGCGCGAGGAGCGCTGGGTGAGCATCGACGACGACTGACGTCCGGAGGCCGATCCATGGCGACGCAGATCCAGACCGTGACCGGACCCGCGACCCCCGACGAGCTGGGCCGCACCCTGATGCACGAGCACGTGCTGATCGGCTTCCCGGGCTGGGAGGCCGACACGATCCGCCCTGGCGCCACGCGCGACGAGATGCGCGCCGTGTGCCGCGATCGTATCGACGGCATGCGCGAGCACGGGGTTGCCACGATGATCGATCCCTGCCCGAACGACCTCGGGCGCGACGTGGAGTTCATGGCCGACATCTCCGCGCGCACCGGCTTCCGCATCGTCTGCGCCACCGGGCTCTACAACCAGGCCTCGGGAGGTGCCGCGTACTGGCACATGCGCGGGCACGGGGAGACGAGCGTCAGCGCCATGGCGGAGCTCTTCGAGAAGGAGCTCGGCGACGGCATCGGCGAGACGGGCATCCGCGCGGGGATCATCAAGGTGGCCACCGGGCGAGGCGGCGTGACGGACTACGAGCGCGACGTCCTGACGGCCGCCGCGCGCGCCTCGGTCGCCACCGGGGCACCGATCACCACGCACACCGACGAGGGCACGCTCGGCGACGTGCAGCAGCAGATCCTGACGAGCAACGGCGTGCCGCCGCACCGCATCGTCATCGGCCACTCCTGCGGCACGTCCGACCACGACTACCACATGGGCCTGGTGCGCGGCGGCTCCTACGTCGGCTTCGACCGCTTCGGTCTCGACATGCTCCACCCCGACGCCGAGCGCGTGAAGTCGCTACTGCGCCTGCTGCAGGCGGGCGCGGGCAGCGCGGTGGTGGTGTCGCACGACACGGTCTGGTGCTGGCGCGGCGATCCGCTGCCCCCGGACTCGAAGTTCAACGCCGCCACGGCCTGGACGCCGACGCACTTCTTCGAGCACATCGTCCCGCAGCTCCGCGAGGGGGGCGCCAGCGAGGCGCAGATCGAGCGGCTGCTGGTGGACAACCCGCGCGCCTTCTTCGCGGGCGAGGCGCCGTCGCTGGGCTGACGCCGCCGGCCGCTCAGTCCGACTCGAGCACACGGTCGATCACGTACGTGCCGCTGCGATCGTCGCGGCGGATCTCGATCACCCCGTGGCGCTCCGCGTCCTCGAGCAGCCGGTTGAACGAGCGGTAGCCGTGGTACTCCTCGTTGAACTGGGGCTGCTTGCGGCGGATGGTCTCCTTGACCAGCGAGCTGTGCGCCACGCGGCTCTCGCGCTCCAGCGCGTTGGCCGCGTCGATCAGCATGTCGAAGGCCTCGCGCGCCTCGTCGGAGACCGAGGGCAGCTTCTTCTTGCCCTTGCCGCGGTCCTTGACCTTGTGGCGGACCAGATCGTCGTAGTAGACGAACTCGTCGCAGACGTCGATCAGCAGCTTGCTGGTGGACTGCTTCACGCCCACCGCGATCGTATGCTTGCCGTTCTCGCGCAGCTTGGCGATCAGCGGGTAGAAGTCCGAGTCGCCGGTCACGAACGCGAAGGTGTCCACGTGGGACTTCGAGTAGGCGAGGTCGAGCGCGTCCACGACCATCTTGATGTCGGCGCTGTTCTTGCCCGTGAGCTTGCTGCCCGGCAGCTCGATCAGCTCCACGCCCGCCTCGTGCAGCGGGCGCTTGTACTCCGCGAAGTTGTCCCACTGGGCGTAGGCGCGGCGCAACAGGATGTCGCCCTTGTCGAGCAGGCGCTCGAAGACCAGGCGGACATCGAAGCGGTCGAGACCGGCGTCGCGCACGCCGATGGCGACGTTCTCCAGGTCGAGATAGACGGCGATGCGGTGGGAATCGGATCCATTCATCGCGGCACACGGTAACGACCCGCGGGGCGGGTCGCTTGTGCCCGCTCCGGGGCCGGGGCAAGCTCGCGGCGTGCGGGAGGTCGAGATGAGCAGAGCGAGCCGGGTCCATGGCCGCTGAGGCGACGGGCCGTCCGGGCGGCGAGCGCGTGCTGCGGGACTCGCTGGGCGAGGTCCGGGTGCCGGCGGGCGTCTACTGGGGCGCCCAGACCGGGCGCGCGGTCGAGAACTTCCCCATCAGCGGCCGGGGCCTCCCGCGAGCCTTCCTCGGGGCCCTCGGCGCGATCAAGGCCGAGGCGGCGCGGGTCAACACCGACCTGGGCGAGCTGGATCCGGAGCGGGCCGACGCGATCGCCCGCGCGGCAGAGGAGGTGGCGTCGGGGCTGCTGGACGACCAGTTCGTGGTGGACGTGTTCCAGACCGGCTCGGGCACCTCGACGAACATGAACGCCAACGAGGTGATCGCGGCGCGGGCGAACGAGCTTCTGGGTGCGGATCGTGACGACGGCCCGGTGCACCCCAACGACCACGTGAACCGGGCACAGTCGTCCAACGACGTGATGCCGGCCGCCCTGCACGTGGCGATCGCCGGCGCGATCTCCGCGGATCTGCTGCCCGCCGCGCGCGAGCTGCACGCGGCGCTGGCAGGGCGGGCCGTGGCCTTCCGCGAGGTGCTGAAGGTCGGCCGCACGCACCTCCAGGACGCCACGCCCATGCGCGTGGGCCAGGAGATCGGCGGCTGGGCGGCGCAGGTGCTGCACGGTGTCGAGCGCCTGGAGCGGGCGGTCGCCGCCCTGCGCGAGCTGCCCCTGGGCGGGACCGCCGTCGGCACGGGGCTCAACGCACCGCCCGGCTTCGGCCCGCGGCTGATCGAGCGCCTGGTCGCGCGTACCGGCCTGGACCTGGTGCCCGCGCGCGACCCCTTCGAGGCCCAGGGCGCGCGCGACGCCTGCCTCGAG
>JAJDAJ010000025.1 GCA_029261925.1 Deltaproteobacteria bacterium
GCGGCACACGCCTTTTTTCAAGGGCTACCGTCCGCAGTTCTACTTCCGGACGACGGACGTGACGGGGATCTGCGAGCTCCCCGAGGGCACGGAGATGGTGATGCCGGGGGACAACGTGAACCTGGTGGTGGACCTGATCACGCCGATCGCGATGGAGCAGGGTCTCCGCTTCGCGATCCGTGAGGGCGGTCGTACCGTCGGAGCTGGCGTCGTCGCCAGCATCATCGAGTAAGGAAAGATGGCCCAGTCGCAGACTCCAAAGATCCGCATCCGCATGAAGGCGTTCGACCACAAGCTGCTCGACATGAGCGCCTCGGAGATCCTCGATACCGCGCAGCGGACGGGGTCGCGTACCGCGGGGCCGATCCCGCTGCCGACGTCGATCGAGAAGTTCACCGTCCTGCGCGGGCCGCACGTCGACAAGAAGTCGCGCGAGCAGTTCGAGATCCGCACTCACCGCCGCCTGATCGACATTCTCGATCCGACGCCCCAGACCGTCGACGCGCTGATGAAGCTCGAGCTCTCGTCCGGTGTGGACGTCGAGATCAAGCTCTAGGAGACCGTGGAGCCGCCATGAGCCTCGACCCCGAGATCTTCGACGCGCCCGTCCGGGCCGACCTGCTGCACACCGTGGTGACGGCGCAGCTCGCGGCGCGGCGCTCCGGCACGCATGCGACGCGCAACCGCGCGCTGGTCTCCGGCGGTGGACGCAAGCCCTACAAGCAGAAGGGGACCGGCCGGGCCCGGCAGGGCACGACGCGCGCCCCGCAGTTCGCGGGCGGCGGTGTGGCCTTCGGGCCGCAGCCTCGATCGTACGCCCAGCGCGTTCCCAAGAAGATCCGGCGGGCCGCCCTACGGTCGGCCCTCTCGCTGCGCAAGAGCGAGGACGCGGTGCACGTGGTGCCCTCGCTCGACCTGCCCGAGATCAAGACCCGCGCGCTGGTCGAGAAGCTCCAGGCGCTCGGCGTGGTCGACGCGCTGATCGTGACGCCCGAGCGCGACCGCACGCTGGAGCTGTCCGGTCGCAACCTCCCGGGCGTGAAGGTGATCGCCGTCGCGGGCCTGAACGTCTACGACGTGCTCGTTCACCGCAGCCTGGTGATCCTCGAGGCCGCGATGCCGGCGATCAAGGAGAAGGTGCGATGACCGAGCAGGACGTGATCCAGCGCCCGATCATCACGGAGAAGAGCACGATCGAGCGCGAGCTCTACAACGTGGTCACCTTCGCCGTCCACGTCGATGCCAACAAGGTGCAGATCCGGCAGGCGGTGGAGCGCCTCTTCGACGTGAAGGTTCTCGGCGTTCGCACCTCGCACGTACAGGGCAAGAAGCGGCGTGTCGGCCGCTTCGTCGGTCGCCGTTCCGCCTGGAAGAAGGCGCGCGTGAAGCTGCGCGAGGGCGACAACATCGAGTTCTTCGAGGGGGTCTGATCCCGTGCCGATTCGCAAGTACAAGCCGACTTCTGCCGGGCGTCGAGGCATGTCCGTCGGGGACTTCTCCGAGCTCTCCCGGGGCAAGCCGGCCAGGCGCCTGGTCAAGGGGCTCACGAAGTCCGGCGGCCGCAACAACAATGGTCGCATCACGTCGTTCCAGCGGGGCGGTGGGCACAAGCGGCGCTATCGCTCGATCGACTTCAAGCGCGACAAGCCCGGGGTGCCCGCGAAGGTGGCCTCGATCGAGTACGACCCGAATCGCAGCTCGCGCATCGCGCTGCTGCACTACGCAGACGGCGAGAAGCGCTACATCCCTGCGCCGATCGGCCTGCGGGTGGGCGACACGGTCTCCAGCGGGCCCGGCTCCGAGATCCAGCCCGGGAATGCCCTGCTCCTGGGCGACATTCCCCTGGGCACGATCGTGCACGCGGTCGAGATGAAGCCGGGCAAGGGCGCGCAGATGGTGCGCTCGGCCGGCACGGGCGCGCAGCTCATGGCGCGCGAGGGCAAGTACGCGACGCTGAAGCTGCCGTCCGGCGAGATGCGGATGGTGCTCTCATCGTGCATGGCGACGATCGGGCAAGTCGGCAACCCGGATCACTCCAATGTGTCCCTGGGCAAGGCGGGCCGCTCCCGCTGGCTGGGGCGGCGCCCGAATGTTCGCGGTGTCGCGATGAACCCGGTCGACCACCCCCACGGTGGCGGCGAGGGGCGGACCTCGGGTGGCCGGCATCCGGTCACGCCGTGGGGCGTGCCGACCAAGGGCCACAAGACACGCAAGAACCACACGACGGACCGCTACATCGTCCGCCGCCGGGGGCAGAAGTAAATGGCACGCTCGGTAAGGAAGGGTCCGTACGTCGAGGCCTCGCTGCTGCGCAAGGTCAACGTCGCCGCACATGGCGATCAGCGCACGATCATCAAGACCTGGTCGCGGCGCTCGATGGTCACGCCGGAGATGATCGGCCTGACCTTTCACGTGCACAACGGCAAGACGTTCATGCCCGTCTTCGTGACGGAGAACATGATCGGCCACCGGCTCGGTGAGTTCGCGCCCACGCGGAAGGCGGCGGGTCACGCCGGGGACAAGAGGCTGAAGAAGAAGTAAGTCATGGAAGTCCGCGCGAAGCTCAAGAACTACCGGATGGGTGCCCGCAAGGGCCGTCTGGTGGCCGATCTCATCCGGAACCGTCCGGCGTCGGAGGCGCTCGAGATCCTCGGGGAGTGCGACAAGCGCGCCGCCGTGCCGATCTCGAAGCTGCTGCGCTCCGCACTCGCGAATGCCGAGGAGCAGAACGCGCGGCACTCGGCCGGAATCGATCTCGACAACCTTTACGTAAAGCAGATCTGCGTCGACGAGGGAGCGCGCATGTGGCGCATCCGTCCCCGCGCCCAGGGCCGGGCGTACTGGGTCAACAAGGGGACGAGCCACGTGACGCTCGTGCTCGACGAGCGCTAGGAGAACAGCTTGGGCCAGAAGATCCACCCCTACGGGTTCCGGCTCGGCATCATCTATGGCTGGGAATCCAGCTGGTACGCCGAGCGCGGCTTCGCGGACATGCTCCACGAGGACCTGCGGATCCGTAGCTACATCAAGAACAAGTCGTCGCACGCCGGCATCAGCAAGATCGTGATCGAGCGTCGCGCCGACAAGATGTCGGTGAACATCCATACGTCGCGACCCGGCATCCTGATCGGCAAGCGCGGAGCGGATGTCGAGGCGCTGCGGAACGAGCTCGGTGGGATGACGACCAGCGAGGTCTTCATCAACATCCGCGAGGTCCGCAAGGCCGAGACGGACGCTCAGCTGATCGCCGAGAACGTCGCCCAGCAGCTCGTGCGGCGCGTCGCGTTCCGGCGCGCCATGAAGAAGGCGATCCAGGCCACGATGAAATTCGGCGCCGAGGGCGTCCGCATCCGTCTGGGCGGGCGCCTCGGCGGCGCCGAGATGTCGCGCGTCACCCAGTACATGGAGGGCCGCGTACCCCTGCACACGCTGCGGGCCCAGATCGACTACGGCCTCGCCGAGGCGAAGACCACCTACGGCGTGATCGGCGTCAAGGTCTGGGTCTTCAACGGGCTGGTCGCCGACGCCGATCTGCACCAGCACCGGGTCGGTCGTGGCAACGAAGAGGCCCAGGCGCGCTAGGAGCCAGAGATGCTGCAACCGAAGCGCATGAAGTTCAGGAAGGTCCAGAAGGGCCGGAACCGCGGGAAGGCCTGGCGGGGCAACACGCTGTCGTTCGGCGAGTTCGGCCTGCAGTCCGTCGAGTCCGGGCGCGTGACCGCGCGCCAGATCGAGGCCGCGCGCGTGGCGATGACCCGCCACGCCAAGCGCGGCGGCAAGGTGTGGATCCGCATCTTCCCCGACAAGCCCATGACCAAGCGGCCGCCCGAGACCCGTATGGGCAAGGGCAAGGGAAATCCCGAGTACTGGGTCGCCGTGATCAAGCCGGGGCGCGTCCTCTACGAGATGGAGGGCGTCACGCGGACGGTCGCGCACGAGGCGCTGCGCCTCGCTGCGCACAAGCTGAGCGTGAAGACCCGGATCATCGAGCGAGGAGTCGAGGCATGAAGGCCGCGGATCTGCGGAAGCTCACGCCCGAGGAGCTTGACGCCCGGGTCGCCGAGGCACGTCGAGCACTGTTCGACCTGCGCGTGCAGCGGGCCACTGGACAGCTCGAGAACCTGGCGGCCGTGCGCGCGGCGCGCCGCGATCTGGCGCGCGCCCTGGGCGTTCGCAGCCAGGGGAGTTCCGCGGCATGAGTGATCGAGGCCTTCGGAAGAGCCGGGTCGGCGTCGTGGTCAGCGACCGCATGGACAAGTCGGTGATCGTCGAGGTCATCCGCACGGTCCAGCACCCGCTGTACAAGAAGTACATTCGCAAGCGCACCCGCTTCATGGCGCACGACGAGGAGAACGCCTGTCGCTCCGGCGACAAGGTGCGGATCATCGAGACCCGCCCGATCTCGCGGCGCAAGCGCTGGCGGGTCCAGGAGAAGCTGGCGTGATCCAGGTGGAGTCCATGCTCAACGTGGCGGACAATTCCGGTGCGCGCCGGGTCCAGTGCATCAAGGTGCTGGGCGGCTCGCGGCGCCGGTACGCCACCGTGGGCGACATCATCAAGGTGTCGGTGAAGGAGGCGCTGCCGAACAGCCGCGTGAAGAAGAAGCAGCTTCACAACGCGGTGATCGTGCGCACCCGCAAGGAAATCGGCCGCTCGGATGGTTCCTACATCCGCTTCGACGACAACTCCGTGGTGCTCCTCGATGCGAACAAGGAGCCGATCGGCACCCGCATCTTCGGACCGGTCGCTCGCGAGCTGCGGTCGCGGAAGTTCATGAAGATCGTCTCGCTGGCGCCGGAGGTGATCTGATGGGTGCCCGGATCCGCAAGGGTGACGAGGTCGAGGTGATCGCCGGCAAGTTCAAGGGGCGCCGCGGGACGGTGCTCGTCGTCGACGCGGACAGGAGCCGCGTCACGATCGAGCAGGTCAACATCGTCAAGCGACACCAGAAGCCCACGGCGGCCAACCGCCAGGGGGGCATCGTGGAGAAGGAAGCCCCGCTCCACATCTCCAACGTCATGCTCGTGCACGGCGGCGACCGGACCCGGGTCGGATCCCGCGAGGTCGGCGGTGAGAAGGTCCGCTGGAGCCAGCGCAAGGACGAGGCGATCGATGGCTGAGTACACGCCCAGACTGCTGCTCGAGTACCGGAACAAGGTCGTCCCGGCGCTCCGGGAGCGCTTCGGCTACGGCAATGTGATGGAGCTCCCGACGCTGTCGAAGGTCTCCGTCAACATCGGCCTCGGAGAGGCCACTCAGAACGCCAAGCTTCTCGAGTCTGCCCAGGCCGAGCTCACCGCGATCACCGGCCAGAAGGCGGTGATCACCAAGGCGCGCAAGTCGATCGCCAACTTCAAGCTTCGCGAGGGCATGTCGATCGGCTGCGCGGTCACGCTGCGGCGCACCATGATGTGGGAGTTCCTGGACCGCGTCATCAACATCGCGCTCCCGCGGGTCCGCGACTTCCGGGGCGTCTCGCCCCGGGCGTTCGATGGGCGGGGCAACTACACGCTCGGCATCCGCGAGCAGATCATCTTCCCGGAGATCGACTACGACAAGGTCGAGCAGGTCCGGGGCCTGAACATCACCATCGTCACCACGGCGAAGACCGACGACGAGGCGCGCGAGCTCCTCACCGGTCTCGGCATGCCGTTCCGCACCTGAGGACCCGATCGTGCTGACCGATCCCATCGCCGACATGCTCACGCGCATCCGCAACGGGGGCATGGCCCGCCACACGCGGGTCGAGATCCCCGCCTCCAAGCTCAAGCGCGAGATCGCGCGCGTGCTGAAGGAATCCGGCTACATCGTCGACTACGGTGACGGTGAGCGCGACGGCAAGCCCGTGCTGACGGTGAGCCTGCGCTACGACGACGAGGCCGCGCCGATGATCGGTGGCCTCGAGCGCGTGTCCCGGCCCAGCCGGCGCGTGTACGTGGGGGCCCGCGAGGTTCCCAGCGTCCGCAACGGTCTGGGCGTCGCGATCCTGTCCACGCCGCGCGGCGTGCTGACCGACGCGCAGGCGCGCGAGGCCCGGGTCGGTGGCGAGATCCTGGCGAGGGTCTGGTGATGTCGCGCATCGGCAAGGCTCCGATCGCGCTCCCGAAGGGCGTCGAGGTGAAAATCGCCGGGGACGGCGTGAAGGTGAAGGGTCCGAAGGGACAGCTCGAGCAGCGGCTCGTGCCGCACACCTCGGTCGAGGTGGCCGACGGGGAGCTCCGCGTGACGCGAGACGGCGACTCCAAGGAGTCGCGCGCCATGCACGGTCTGATGCGCGCACTGGTCGCGAACATGGTCCACGGCGTCAGCGAGGGCTTCGAGCGCCGGCTCGAGATCGTCGGCGTCGGGTACCGGGCCCAGGCCGGCGGCAAGAGCCTGACGCTGAACGTCGGCTACTCGCACCCGGTCGAGATGCCCGTCCCCGAGGGCCTCGAGGTCGACGTGGACGGGCAGACCAAGGTGATCGTCAAGGGCATCGACAAGCAGCGGGTCGGGCAGTTCGCCGCAGAGATCCGCGAGATCCGACCGCCCGAGCCGTACAAGGGCAAGGGTATCCGCTACGCCGACGAGCACGTGCGCCGGAAGGTCGGCAAGGCCGGCGTGAGCTCAGCGGGCTGAGCGAGGCAGACATGGCAAAGATTTCACCGAGGACCCGGCTCTGGCAGCGGCGTCGCAAGAAGACGCGCAAGGAGATCGCGACCAGCGAGCGGCCGCGCCTCACCGTGTATCGCAGCTCGAGACACATCTACGCACAGATCGTGGATCCCTTCTCTGGCAAGACACTCACCGGCGTGTCCACGCGCAGCCCCTCGATCGCGCAGGGGCTCGAATCCACCAAGGACGTGGAGGCCGCGAAGAAGGTCGGCGAGGCGATCGCCCGCGCCGCCCTGGAGCGCGACATCCGCGAGGTCACGTTCAACCGCAACGGTTTCGTCTTCACGGGCCGCGTCAAGGCACTCGCCGACGCCGCGCGTGAGGCGGGGCTGAGCTTCTGAGGTCAGGCATGTTCCAGGACCGACTCAATCCCAACGACTACACGCTCGAGGAGCGGGTGGTCGACATCAATCGCGTCGCGAAGGTCGTCAAGGGCGGCCGCCGCTTCGGCTTCACCGCCCTGGTGGTGGTGGGTGACAGCAACGGCGTCGTCGGCTCGGGGATCGGCAAGGCCAACGAGGTGCCCGAGGCGATCCGCAAGGGCGTCGAGCAGGCGCGCAAGAACCTGGTCCGCCTGCCGCTCGACGACGGCACCATCCCGCACGAGATCGTCGGCGAGGCAGGGGCCGCAGCCGTGCTGCTCAAGCCCGCCTCCAAGGGGACCGGCGTGATCGCCGGCGGGGCCGTGCGGGCGCTCTGCGAGGCCGCGGGCATTCACGACATCCTCACCAAGTGCCTGGGCACCAATCGCCCGCACAACGTGATCCGGGCCACGATGGAGGGGTTCCGGCAGCTCCGGTCGCTCGACGATCGGCTGTCGGAGCTGCGCGTACAGTGAGCACGGTCCGCGTCAAGCAGGTGCGCAGCGCGATCGGCTTCCCGCGCGATCAGCGCGCGACGCTGCGCGGGCTGCGCCTGGGTCGTCCCGGGCGCGCCTCGGAGCTCGAGGACACGCCGGCGGTCCGCGGGATGATCGCCAAGGTCAGCCACCTCGTGGTGGTGGAGGATTGAGATGCTCGACCGCCTGAGTCCGAAGCCGGGCTCGCGACGCCCGCGCAAGCGCGTCGGTCGCGGGATCGGTAGCGGCAGCGGAAAGACCTGCGGCCGCGGCACCAAGGGTGCCGGAGCACGCTCGGGCTGGAAGCGGCGCCCGTACTTCGAGGGCGGGCAGATGCCGCTCTCGCGGCGCGTGCCCAAGCGGGGCTTCACCAACCTGTTCCGCGAGCCCTTCCAGGTGGTCAACGTGCAGGCGCTCACCCGCTTCGACGCCGGCTCCGCGGTGGACACCGCCGCGCTCGCCGGGGCCGGGCTGGTTCACAGCGCCGAGCGACCGGTCAAGCTGCTCGCGCAGGGCGAGATCGACCGGGCCCTGACCCTGCGGGTGCACGCGGTCAGCGCGTCGGCCCGCGCCAAGATCGAGGCAGCGGGCGGCAGCGTCGAGATCATCGAGCGCAAGGCGAGCAAGACGGGCAAGGCGGAGTCGTCGTGAACCCGAGCGCGGTCGGGAACATCACCCGGATCCCGGAGCTGAACCGGAGAATCCTGTTCACCTTCGGGATGCTGGCGGTCTACCGTCTCGGCTGCGCCGTACCCACGCCCGGAATCGACCCCGACGCCCTGAGCCAGTTCTTCGAGGAGGCCGGCGGTGGTGTCTTCGGCCTGATCAACATGTTCTCCGGCGGCGCCTTCGAGCAGCTGTCGATCTTCGCGCTGGGCATCATGCCCTACATCAGCGCCTCCATCATCCTGCAGCTGCTGACCGTCGTCGTTCCGAAGCTCGAGGAGCTCAAGAAGGAAGGCGAGGAAGGCCGCCGGACCATCACGCGCTACACCCGCTACGGCACCGTGGGGCTGGCGATCGTCCAGGGGCTCCTGCTCGCCACGGCGCTGGAGAACGGCAGCTTCGGTGCGAGTACCGTCCTCGAGCCCGGCTGGTCCTTCCGGATCATGACGGTGATCACGCTGACCGCGGGCACCGCTTTCATCATGTGGCTCGGCGAGCAGATCAACGAGCGCGGGATCGGCAACGGCATCTCGCTGATCATCTTTGCTGGCATCGTGGTGGCCATGCCGTCGGCCGCAAGCAACCTGCTGCGGATGGTGCGCACCGAGCAGATCGCGCCCGTGGCGGGCCTGCTGCTGATGGTCTTCATGGTCGCGGTCGTGGCGATCATCGTCTTCTTCGAGCGCTCGCAGCGGCGCATCCCGATCCAGTACGCGCGACGCGTCGCCGGCCGGCGCGAGGTGGCCGGGGGCATGGCCTACTTCCCGCTGCGGCTCAACAGCGCCGGCGTGATCCCGCCGATCTTCGCCTCCTCGTTGCTCTTCCTGCCCCAGCAGATCAGCCAGTTCTCGGGCTCGCCCGTGCTCGACGACTTCTTCAACGACTACCTCGCGTTCGGTAGCCACACCTACAACCTGGTCTACGCCGCGATGGTGATCTTCTTCGCTTACTTCTACACCGGGATCATGATCAACCCCGACGACGTGGCCGACAACATCAAGCGCGGCGGGGGCTACATCCCGGGGATCCGCCCGGGCAAGCGCACGGCCGAGTACATCGAGCGGGTCCTCAACCGGATCACTGCCGTCGGGGCGCTGTACCTCGCCGTCGTCTGCGTGCTGCCGAACTACCTGATCACCTACGCGCACGTGCCGTTCTACTTCGGTGGCACCGCGCTGCTGATCTGCGTGGGCGTGGCCATGGACACCGTGGGCCAGATCGAGGCCCACCTGGTCGCGCGCAACTACGACAGCTTCGCGCAGGGCGCGCGGATTCGCGGACGGGGGCGCTGATGGCCGAGACCAACCTGATCCTCATGGGCCCGCCAGGCGCGGGCAAGGGCACCCAGGCCGAGTTCATCGTGGAGCGCGTCGGGATCCCGCAGATCTCGACCGGCGACATGCTGCGCGAGGCCGTGGCCTCGGGGTCCGACGTGGGTCAGCGCGCCAGCGAGATCATGAAGCGCGGTGACCTGGTGCCCGACGAGGTCGTGATCGAGATCGTCCGCGACCGCCTGCGCCGGGACGACTGCCGCCCGGGGTTCATCCTGGACGGCTTCCCGCGCACCCGCGAGCAGGCCGTGGCCCTCGACGCGCTGCTGGGCGAGCTGGGCCGCGAGCCGGTCCGCGTGGTCGTCCTGGAGGTTCCCGAGGACGAGCTCATGCGCCGGATCCTGAGCCGGGGCGAGGGCCGGGCCGACGACAACGAGGCGACGGTTCGCAAGCGCCTGGGGGTGTACCGCGACTCGACCGCTCCGGTGATCGATCACTACGGCCAGGCCGTGGTGCGGATCGACGGCCTGGGCTCGGTGGAGCAGATCCGCGATCGCGTCGCCGCGGCGCTCGGGAGCTGAAGCAGAGCCTGAGATGATCCAGCTCAAGTCCCTGCAGGAGCTAGAGAAGATGCGCGAGGCCGGACGCCACGTGGGCGAGGTCCTGCTGCACCTGCGCAAGCTCGCCGAGCCGGGAATCAGCACCGCCGAGATCGATGCCGAGGCCCGGCGCCAGATCCGGACGCGGGAGCTGGAGTCGTCGTTTCTCGACTATGCGCCGGGCGGGGCGCCGCCCTATCCGGCCGTGATCTGCATCTCGGTCAACGACGAGATCGTCCACGGGATCCCGGGCAAGCGCCGGCTCCACGACGGGGACCTCCTCAAGCTGGATTTCGGTGTTATATTCGCGGGGTTCCACGGCGATTCCGCAGTCACCCTCCCGGTGGGAGAGATCGACGAGGAGTCCCGCCACCTGCTGGAGACCACCCGCCGCAGCCTCGACGCGGGCATCGCGACCATGAAGCCCGGGCAGCGCCTGGGCGACGTGGGCCACGCGGTGCAGCGCGAGGTGGAGAAGGAGGGTTTCTCCGTGGTGCGGGACTTCGTGGGCCATGGCATCGGCCGGGCCCTGCACGAGCCACCCCAGCTGCCGAACTTCGGCAAGCCGGGGCGGGGGCAGCGTCTGAAGGCGGGCATGGTGCTCGCGATCGAGCCGATGGTGAATGCCGGGGGACACGAGGTCCGGATGAAGAGCGACGGGTGGACGGCCGCGACGGCCGACGGATCCCGCTCGTCGCACTTCGAGCACACCGTTGCGATCACCGAGAGCGGTCCCGAGGTCCTGACCCGGGTGCCGGGAAGCCACTGAGGACGGAGCCGTGAAGGTTCGAGCCAGCGTTCGGAAGATGTGTGACAAGTGCAAGATCATTCGCCGCCGCGGCGTGCTGCGCGTGATCTGCGACAACCCCAAGCACAAGCAGAGGCAGGGCTAGCGCATGGCGCGAATTGCCGGAGTCGATCTCCCCAGGGAGAAGGCCATCAGGATCTCGCTGACGTACATCTTCGGGGTGGGCCGCTCGAGCGCCCTGAAGATCTGCGACCAGGCGAACGTCGCTCCCGACACCAAGACCTTCGATCTCGACGAGACCGAGGTCACGCGCCTGCGCGACGTGATCGAGAGCGAGCAGAAGGTCGAGGGCGACCTGCGGCGCGAGACGACACAGAACATCAAGGATCTCATGGACGTGGGCTGCTATCGCGGCCTGCGCCACCGCCGCGGCCTGCCGGTGCGCGGACAGCGAACCCACACCAATGCTCGTACCCGGAAGGGCCCCCGCAAGGCGGTCGCCGGGAAGAAGAAGCCCCCCTCGAAGAAGTAAGCGGTTTTTCAAATGGCCAAGACCAAGCGAGTCAAGAAGCGCGTCCGGAAGAACATCCAGACGGGTGTCGCCCACATCCAGGCGACCTTCAACAACACGATCATCACCATCACCGACGTGGCCGGGAATACCGTCTCGGCGTCGTCGGCCGGTCACGTGGGGTTCAAGGGGTCGCGCAAGGCGACACCCTTCGCGGCCCAGCTCGCGGCCGAGGACGCCGCGAAGAAGGCGATGGAGCACGGCATGCGCCAGATCGGCGTGCTGGTCAAGGGGCCGGGCGGGGGGCGCGAGTCCGCCATGCGCGCGCTCCAGGGCTCCGGCTTCAAGGTCACCTACATTCGCGACGTCACCCCGATCCCGCACAACGGCTGCCGCCCGCCCAAGCGGCGCCGCGCCTAGGAGTTTCCGTGGCACGCTATCGCGGTTCCGTCTGTCGCCAGTGTCGCCGGGAGGGCATGAAGCTCTTCCTGAAGGGCGAGCGCTGCTACACCGACAAGTGCTCGATCGAGCGCCGTAACTACCCGCCCGGCCAGCACGGCCAGGGCCGGCCCAAGTTCTCGGACTACGGCATCCAGCTGCGCGAGAAGCAGAAGGTGCGCCGGATCTACGGCCTGCTCGAGCGCCAGTTCCGGCGCACGGTCAAGCAGGCCAACGGCATGAAGGGCGTCAAGGGCGAGAACCTGCTGCGGCTGCTCGAGCTCCGCCTCGACAGCGCGGCCTTCAACCTCGGCTTCACCCACTCCCGTGCCGAGGCCCGACAGCTCATCAAGCACGGGCACTTCACGGTGAACGGACGCCGCTCGGACATCCCCTCGCACCGGCTCCGGCCCGGCGACAAGATCGGTCTGACCTCGCGCGGCGACAAGTGCGTGCGCATCTCCGAGGCGCTCGACGGTCTCGAGGCACGCACGGTGCCCAGCTGGCTCGGCATCGACAAGGACAACAAGGTCGGTGAGATCCTCGCGCTGCCGGCGCGCGAGGAGATCACCCACCAGATCCAGGAGCAGCTCATCATCGAGCTGTACTCCAGGTAACCGAGGACCCGACCCGGGATCCCGGAGGAGACGCATGAACGTCGATCTCATGGTCAAGAACTGGAAGGATCTGATCCGGCCGCAGCGGATCGAGGTCGAGCCAGACTACAGCCAGACGTACGGTCGCTTCGACTGCGCGCCGCTCGAGCGGGGCTTCGGCCTGACGCTGGGCAATGCGCTGCGTCGCGTGCTGCTCTCGTCGCTGCAGGGCTCGGCGATCAGCTCCGTGCGCATCGACGGGGTGGCCCACGAATTCACGACCGTTCCGGGCGTGCTCGAGGACGTGACCGACGTGGTGCTGAACCTCAAGGAGGTCCGCCTGCGCTCCAACTCGCTCAGCCCCAAGGAGATTCGCATCTCCAAGCAGGGGCCCTGCGAGGTGAAGGCGGGCGACTTCGAGTCGGCGGACCAGACGGTCGAGGTGCTCAATCCGGAGCACCACATCGCGACCCTGGGTGCCGAGGGCGAGCTGAACCTGAGCGCGATCGTCGAGGTCGGCAAGGGATTCCGCCTGGCCGAGGCCAATGCCGCCGAGGAGCAGCCGATCGGCACGATCCCGATCGACTCGATCTTCTCGCCCGTGCGCAAGTGCAACTACACGGTGACCAACGCCCGCGTGGGTCGCGCCACGGACTACGACAAGCTCACCATCGAGATCTGGACCGACGGCTCGGTCAAGCCCGATGACGCGCTAGCGTTCGCGGCGAAGATCCTCAAGGACCAGCTCTCCATCTTCGTGAACTTCGAGGAAGAGCTGCAGGAGAGCGTGTCCCAGCCGCAGGCCCTGGCCCAGCCCAATGAGGTGGTTTTCCGGCCGGTGGACGAGCTGGAGCTGTCCGTGCGCTCGGCCAACTGCCTGCAGAACGCCGACATCCGCTACATCGGCGAGCTGGTCCAGCGCACCGAGGGCGAGATGCTCAAGACCAAGAACTTCGGTCGAAAGTCGCTCAACGAGATCAAGGAGATCCTGACCGGCCTGGGCCTGGAGTTCGGCATGACGCTCGACGCCTTCCCGCCACGGGCGGAGCTGGACCGGCTGCGCGAGCTGAACGAGGGCTGACCCGGGGGTCGGTCCAGAGGGGCGTGACATGCGACACCGTCGAGATCACCGCAAGCTGGGGCGCAGCGGCGCGCATCGCCGCGCGATGCTGCGCAACCTCGTCACGTCCCTGCTCGACCACGAGGAGGTCCGCACCACCACGGCCAAGGCCAAGGAGGCGCGGCGCGTGGCCGAGCGGATGATCACGCTGGGCAAGCGGGGCAGCCTGCATGCCCGCCGCCACGCCCTGCGCACCCTGCGCAGCCGCCAGGTGGCGGCGAAGGTCTTCGACGAGCTCGCGCCGCGCTACGCCGAGCGCCCCGGGGGCTACACGCGGATCCTCAAGCTCGGCCGGCGCCACGGGGACAACGCCGAGATGGCGATCCTGCAGCTCGTCGATCGCGAGCCGCCGGCCGGGGATGCGTCCCCGGCCGAGACTTGAGCCCGGAGCGACGCGCCCCCCTCTTCCTGGCGCTGGCGGTCGGCCTGGTCGCGGTTGCGGCGGGCTTCTGGGCCGCCCGGAGCGATCGTGGCGTGCCCGTACGCGCCGGAGCTCCGGCGCCCGGATTCGAGCTCCCGGCCCTCGACGGGGACCCGATCGACCTGGCGAGCTACCGCGGACGCGTCGTGTTCGTCAACTTCTGGGCCACCTGGTGCGCGCCGTGCAAGGAGGAGGCGCCGGCACTCCAGCGGCTCCACGAGCGACTCGCGGCCGAGGGCTTCGCCGTGCTGGCGATCAGCATCGACACGAGCGCGGAGCGGGCGGAGGTCGAGCGCTTCCGGGACGAGTTCGCGCTGGGCTTCCCGATCCTGCTCGATCCCGAAAAGGCCGCGTACGAGGCATACCAGGTGTACGGCGTTCCCGAGACCTTCCTGATCGATCCCGCGGGCCGCGTGGCCGAGCGCTTCGTCGGGCCGCGGGCCTGGGACGACCCGCGCTACGCGCGGGCTGTACGGCGCCTGGCCGCCGCGGCGGAGGTCGCCCCGTGAGCCGCCGCTCGACCGGCCGGGGACTGCTCCTGCTGCCGCCCCTGCTGATGCTGCTCGTGGCGCTGGCCGTCCTCTGGCGCGACTCCGAGGACGGCCTGCGGCCGCTGCTCGGGCTGCGCGCGCAGGTGCGCGACGCGCGGGCCCGCGTGGTGCTGCTCGAGGCCCGGGCGGCGGAGCTGCAGCGCGACGCCGACGCCATGCGCAGCGACGAGCTGGCCGTGGAGGCCGCGGCACGCTCGTTGCTGGGCATGGTCCGGCCGGGCGAGATCGTGGTGCGACTCGACGCACCGGAGGCGCCCTGATGCGCGACAAGGTGCTGCAGCAGGTCAGCGCCGCCGCGAGCGCCCTGGGGGCCGACGAGGCCGTGCTCGGCCGCATCCAGGTCACGCCGAGCAAGAGCCCCGAGCACGGGGACTTCGCCACCAACGCGGCCATGGTGCTGGCGAAGCCGCTCGGTGTTGCCCCGCGCGACCTGGCGCTGCGCCTGGTCGAGCAGATCGGCGACGGAGGCGGCCTGATCGCGCGCGCCGAGATCGCCGGCCCCGGCTTCGTCAACTTCTTCTGCGCGAGCGACCGCTGGCACGACCTGCTGCTGCGGGTGCTGCGCGCCGGTCCCGACTGGGGGCGCAGCGAGCTGGGTGCCGGGCGCCACCTGATGGTGGAGTTCGTCTCGGCCAATCCCACGGGGCCGCTCACGATCGGCCACGGGCGCAACGCCGTCCTCGGAGACACGCTCGCGCGTCTCCTGCTGGCCACGGGTCATCGCGTCACCCGCGAGTACTACTTCAACGATGCGGGTCGCCAGATGCGCGTGCTCGCGGTGTCGCTTCGCGCCCGCTACGAGCAGGAGCTGGGGCGCGAGGCGGAGCTTCCCGAGGAGGGCTATCAGGGCGAGTACCTCGTCGAGGTGGCCCGGGAGCTGGTCGCGGAGGTCGGCGACGCCTGGCTCGAGGCCGACGAGGAGCGCTTCAAGGAGCGCGCCCAGGCGGCGATCTTCGTCCGCATCGAGGCCACCCTCGCGAGGCTCGGTATCGACTTCGACGTGCACTTCAACGAGCACACGCTCTATGCGGACGGCCGCGTGGAGGCCGCGCTCGGGGACCTGCGCGAACGCGGCCTGGTCTACGAGGAGGACGGGGCAGTCTGGCTGCGCTCGACGGACTTCGGCCTCAATCGCGATCGCGTGCTGGTCAAGTCGAGCGGCGAGCCGACCTACCTGCTGCCTGACATCGCCTACCACCGCGACAAGCTCGGCCGGGTCGACGGCGCGATCGACGTGCTCGGCCCCGATCACATCGAGCAGTTCCCCTACGTGCAGGAGGCCATCGGTGCGCTGGGCCTCGACACGAAGGCCCTGGAGCTGGTGATCTACCAGTGGGTGAACCTGCGCCGGGGCGGCGAGCTGGTGAAGATGTCGACCCGCAAGGCCTCCTTCGTGACGGTCGACGAGGTCCTCGACGACGTCGGCATCGACGCCTTCCGCTACTTCATGATCGAGCGCCGCGCCGACACGCATCTCGACTTCGACGTGGAGCTGGCGCGCGAGCGCTCGGACCGCAACCCCGTCTACAAGATCCAGTACGCGCACGCTCGGCTGTGCAGCATCGCGCGCAAGGCCCGGGAGGCCGGCGCCGACGCTGCCGACGATCTCGACTCCACGCCCTTCGAGCGGCTCGAGTCGCCGCAGGAGGCGGAGCTGCTGCGCCTGCTGCAGCGCTTCCCCGAGGTCGTGGCGCACGCGGCCGCTGCGCGCGAGCCGCAGGAGATCGCGCGCTACCTGCTCGATCTGGCCAGCGCCTTCCATACCTACGTCTCCGACGGCCGGCGCCACCGCGTGATCTCCGACGACGCGGACCTCACCCGCGCGCGTCTGGCGCTGACCGCTGCCCTGCGCACCACGCTCGCCAATGGCCTGGCCCTGCTCGGGATCTCGGCGCCGGAGCGCATGTAGTTGGCCCGTCGCGCCGCCAAGCCGCCCCCGCCCGCGGGACTCTCGCTGCGCGCAGCGTTCTACGGCGCGGTGCTGGTCGCACTCGGCTTCAGCGTGGGTCTGCTGGCGGGCTCGCTGCTGGAGACGCCCCGCCTGCTGATGGAGTGGGCGCGCGGCCCGGTGGATCGCGTCGAGGTCGAGCCCGTGCCCGGGGTCGCGGCCGGTGCACCCGCGGCCGCCCCGGTGACCGATCCGGAGCCGCGCGTGTGGACGCCGCGCATCCCGCCGCCGCCGGCGCGAGCGCCGGCGGCGAGGGTGGCCGCGCCCGAGACGCGGTCTCCCGCCGAGAGTGCACCGGCGGCGCGGGTTCCCGACGCGCTGCGAGATGCGCGCGAGGCGGCCGGCCGGCCGGAGCGGGCCGTCGACGTCCTCGGCGATCTGGAGCGCGAGGTGGCCGGCCGCGCCGCGCCGCCGTCCGCGGCGGCTCCGGAGCGGCTGGTGGTGCAGGTGGCCTCGACCACCGACGCAGCCGAGGCCGGACGCCTGGTCGCCCGGCTGCGCACGGAGGGATTCGACGCCTTCAGCGTCGTGCTACAGCCCGCCGACGGCATCCGCCGCCATCGCGTTCGCGTGCGGCCGGCGGGAGGCGTGCTGGCCGGCGACCTGGCCGACCGCCTGCGCGATCAGGGTTACGCGACCTGGATCACGCCCGACGAGTGAGCGCGGATGGCGACCCGGGATCCGATGCAGGCGGGAGCGCGCTGGCTGATCACCGGCGCACGGGGTCAGCTCGGGCGTACGCTCTGCGCGCTGCTCCCCGCCCGCGGGATCGAGGTGGTCGCCGCGGATCGCGCGCGCCTCGACGTGACCGACGTGACCGCCGTGGCCCGCGAGCTCGAGACGGCGTCTCCCGATGCAGTGATTCACTGCGCGGCGTTCACACACGTGGATGGCTGCGAGCAGGAGCCCGAGCTCGCGCAGCGGGTCAACGGCGATGCGCCCGCGGCCCTGGCCGGCGCCTGCCGCGACCGCTGCCTGCTGGTCAGCTGGAGCACGGACTACGTCTTCGACGGGCAGGGCGGGGTGCCCTGGCGAGAGGAAGACGAGCCCCGCCCGCTCTCGGTCTACGGGCGCACCAAGCTCGCGGGCGAGCAGGGCGTGCGTGAGGCCGGCGGCGAGCACCTGATCGCGCGCACCCAGTGGGTGATCGGCCCTGGGGCGAACTTCGTGCGCACCATCCTCGGAGCGGCGCGCGAGGGACGCGAACTGCGCGTCGTCGACGACCAGATCGGCCGGCCCTCGACGACGGTCGCGCTGGCCGAGGGCCTGCTGACGGCGCTGGAGGCCGGTGCCCGG
Organism: Deltaproteobacteria bacterium; assembly: GCA_029261925.1. Taxonomy (GTDB): domain Bacteria; phylum Myxococcota_A; class UBA9160; order SZUA-336; family SZUA-336; genus JAGWBS01. Next base: position 17,658 of record JAJDAJ010000025.1, read on the forward strand.
GGAACGCTCCACCTGGCGTGCGAGGGAATCGCCAGCTGGTACGATCTGGCCTGCGACGCGGTGGCGCAGGGTGCCCGCCGCGGCCTGTGTCCCGAGGTCCCGGTCACGCCGATCCCGACCGCGCAGATGCCGCGGCCGGCGGCGCGGCCGGCCTTCGGCGTGCTGGACCTGGCGCGGGCGCGGGCGCTGGGCGTGCGCATGCCCCACTGGCGCACGGCGCTGTCCGACTACCTCGACGCGGAGCGTGAAGATGGCCGATAGCCAGGCACACATCCGCTGCTTCGCGATCATCGCGCACATCGATCACGGCAAGTCCACGCTCGCCGACCGGCTCCTGGAGCGGACCGGAACCCTGACCGAGCGCGAGAGCCACGATCAGTTCCTGGACAAGATGGATCTCGAGCAGGAGCGCGGGATCACCATCAAGGCGCAGACCGTGCGCATGAAGTACCGCGCCGCCGACGGCACGGACTACGTGCTGAACCTGATCGACACGCCGGGGCACGTCGACTTCCACTACGAGGTGTCGCGCTCCCTTGCGGCGTGCGAGGGCGTACTGCTGGTGGTCGACGCGGTGCAGGGCGTCGAGGCGCAGACCGTGGCCAACGCCGAGATCGCGGTGGCCACCGGCCTCGAGGTGATCCCGGTCGTCAACAAGGTGGACCTGCCCAACGCCGATCCGGAGCGCGTGCTGGCCGAGATCGAGGACATCGTCGGGATTCCCACCGACGACGCGGTGCTCGTCTCGGCCAAGACCGGGCAGGGCGTCGAGGAGCTGCTCGAGGCGATCGTGCGCGTGGTCCCGCCCCCGTCCGGGGACCCCGACGCGCCGCTGCGCGCACTGGTCTTCGACTCCTGGTACGACTCGTACCTGGGCGCGACCATGCTGGTGCGTGTGGTCGACGGCTGCCTGGCGCGCCGCTCGACCCTGCGGCTGATGTCGACGGGCAGCGAGTGGGACACGACCCTGCTCGGTGTACTGGTCCCGGAGGCCGCCCGCGTCGAGAAGCTGAGCGCGGGCGAGGTGGGCGTGGTCGCGGCGAGCATCCGCGACCCGAAGGCCGTGCACATCGGGGACACGCTGACCGACGCCGCAGCTCCCGCGGCCACGCCGCTGCCGGGCTTCCAGCCGCTGCAGCCGATGGTCTGGAGCGGGCTGTACCCCTCGGATTCCGGCGAGTACGACCCACTGCGCTCGGCGATCGAGAAGCTGCAGCTGAACGACTCGTCGATCTTCGCCGAGCCCGAGACCTCGGGCGCCCTGGGCTTCGGCTTCCGCTGCGGGTACCTCGGCCTGCTCCACATGGAGATCGCGCAGGAGCGCCTCGAGCGCGAGTACGGCCTCGACCTGATCATCACGGCGCCCACCGTGGTCTACAAGGTGCGCATGAAGAGCGGGGAGGAGCTGGAGCTGCACCGGCCCAGCGATCTGCCGCCGATGGGCGACGTCGACGAGATCGCCGAGCCCTTGATCCTGGCCCAGATCCACATGCCTAGCGAGTACATCGGTCCGGTGATGCAGCTCTGCCAGGAGCGGCGCGGGGTGCAGCGAGACCTGGCCGTGCACGGCAGCCAGCGCGCCGTGCTGCGTTACGAGCTGCCCCTTGCCGAGGTCGCGGTCGACTTCTACGACCGCCTGAAGAGCTGCAGCCGGGGCTACGCCTCCATGAACTACGAGGTCATCGGGTTCCGCACCGACGACCTGGTGCGCGTGGACGTGCTGGTGAACGGCGACCCGATCGACGCCCTCGCGATCATCACCCATCGCGACACCGCCCACCGCCGCGGTCTCGGCCTGATCCGCAAGATGAAGGAGCACATCCCGCGGCAGATGTACGAGGTGGCCCTGCAGGCCTCGATCGGCAGCAAGGTCGTGGCGCGCGTCAACGTGAAGGCGCTGCGCAAGAACGTGACCGCGAAGTGCTACGGCGGCGACATCACGCGCAAGAAGAAGCTCCTCCAGAAGCAGAAGGAGGGCAAGAAGCGCATGAAGCGGCTCGGCCAGGTCGAGATCCCGCAGGAGGCCTTCCTGGCGGTGCTCTCGAGCGACGACGACGGGAATTGACCGGGCGGCGCGCGGCCGATAGCGTCGCGCAGGGGGAAGCATGAGCGACACCGAGCTGGATGCCGAGCGGGGCGAGAGCTGGGGCGAGACGTTCCGCGCGGTCTTCTGGGCGGCGCTGATCGCGCTCGGGATCCGTACCTTCGTCGTGGAGCCCTTCAAGATTCCCTCGGGCTCGATGATCCCGACGCTTCTCGTGGGCGACTACGTGCTGGTGAACAAGTTCACCTACGGCATCCGGCTCCCCTTCGTTCATCGCGAGGTCCTCGACCTGTCGGATCCGCGGCGCGGCGACGTGATCGTCTTCCGCTACCCCGACGATCCCGACCAGGACTTCATCAAGCGCATCGTCGGCATGCCGGGCGACCGGATCCAGATCCGCGATGATCGGCTGTACGTCAACGGCGAGCTGGTGGACCGGATCGACGATGGCGGCTTCGGCTACACGAACACCTACGGCCAGGCCGTCGATGCCCGGCGCTACCTCGAGCGCAATCCCGAGGGCGTGGAGTACACCGTGATCCGCACGCGGCTGCGGGATCGCCCCGGCGCGGGAGGCACCTGGATCGTCCCCGAGGACCGCTACTTCATGATGGGGGACAATCGCGACAACTCGGCGGATAGCCGCAGCTGGAAGAACGAGTTCGTCCGCGAGGACCAGATCAAGGGCCGCGCCTTTTGCATCCACTGGTCCTGGCGCATCGACTCGGGTCCCCAGCCCGATCGAGGCTTCGTCGCCGATCTGCTGCACACGCTCTGGCAGGTGGTCACCTTCCAGATCGAGGAGATCCGCTGGGACCGGATCGGCCGCGCTCTGGACGGTCATGCGGACGGCGCACGGAACGCCGGCGACGCGGAGGAGGCCCCGGGCGTGCTCCCGGATTGACCGCGGGCCGCGCGTCCCATATTCTCCGCCCGGCTTCCTTTTAAGCCCCTCCGGTGAGGGGGGCAAAGGTGACGAGATGAGCGTTCCCCCTTCCATCGAGCGCGATGCGCGCTCGCCCGGCGCCCCGGACCGCCGCGACGTCCGGATCGAGGCGCCCGTCGTCCTCGACATGGACGGCATCCGCCGGGCCACCCGGCGCATGGCCCACGAGATCCTGGAGAACGACGAGGATCTGGAGGCGCTGGCGCTGGTGGCGATCCAGCGGGGCGGCGTTGCCGTGGCCGAGCTGATCGCGGGGCACCTGGGCGAGATCGCCGGCCAGCCGGTCACCCCGGGCTCGCTCGACGTCACCCTGTACCGCGACGACGTGATCGCCCGGGGCTTGCGGCCGATGCCCCGGCCCACACGGATGCCTTTCCGGGTCAGCGGGCGCCGGGTGGTCCTGATCGACGACGTCATGTTCACCGGCCGCACGATCCGGGCCGCCATGGACGCGATCCTGGACTTCGGGCGGCCCTCGGCGATCCAGGTCGCCACGCTGGTCGACCGGGGCCATCGCGAGCTCCCGATCAAGGTCGACTTCGTGGGCAAGAACATCCCGACGGCTCGATCCCAGAAGATCATGCTGCAGCCCAGCGCCGACGGCGAGCTCGAAGTGGTGATCCAGTGAAGCACCTGCTGGGCATCGCGGACCTGTCCCGCTCCGAGATCGAGGAGATCCTCGAGGTCTCCGAGGCCATGCTCGAGATCTCGCAGCGCGAGGTGAAGCGCGTCCCGACCCTGCGGGGCCGGACCGTGATGAACGTCTTCCTCGAGAGCTCGACCCGCACGCGCGTCAGCTTCGAGATCGCGGCCAAGCGGCTCTCGGCCGACGCGATCAACGTCTCGTCGGTGGGCTCCAGCCTGTCGAAGTCCGAGACGCTCAACGACATGGCTCGCAACCTGGCGGCCATGAACGCCGACGTGCTGATCGTCCGGGACCGCACGGCGGGCGTTCCCCAGATGCTCGCCCAGCGGGTGCGGGTGCCCGTGATCAACGCCGGCGATGGTCTGCACGAGCACCCGACCCAGGCGCTGCTCGACGTGTTCACGGCTCGCCAGTCCCTGGGCCGGCTCGACGGCCGCGTGGTGGCGATCGTGGGCGACATCGCCCACAGCCGGGTCGCCCGCTCCGACATCTACGCGTTCTCGAAGCTCGGTGCCGAGGTGCGCGTCGCCGGGCCGCCCACGATGATCCCGCCCGGGGTCGAGGCGCTCGGGGTCAAGCCCTGCTATAGCATCGGCGAGGCGCTCGAGGGCGCCGACGTGATCGCCATGCTGCGCATCCAGCAGGAGCGGATCGAGGGTGCGCTCTTCCCCAGCGTGCGCGAGTACGCGCAGGTCTTCGGCCTCAACCAGCGCACGCTGGCGCTGGCCAGCCCGAATGCGATCGTGCTGCACCCGGGCCCGATCAACCGCGGCGTCGAGATCGCGCCGGAGGTCGCCGACAACGAGCCGTCGCGGATCCTCGACCAGGTCACCAACGGCGTGGCCGTTCGCATGGCCGTGCTCTACCTGCTGACGGGAGGCGAGACGTGAGGACGCGGATCCGGGGCGCGCGTGTGCTCGATCCCGCCACCGGGCGCGACGAGATCGCCGACGTGGACATCGACGACGGCGTGATCCGCGCCGTCGGCACGGGGCTCCAGGGGGCCGTCGACGAGGTCGTCGAGGCGGACGAGCACTGGCTCGCCCCGGGGCTGGTCGACCTGCACACGCACCTGCGCGAGCCGGGCGAGGAGTACAAGGAAGACATCGAGAGCGGCACCCGCGCGGCCGCGGCGGGCGGGTTCACGACCGTGTGCTGCATGGCGAACACCGATCCGATCAACGACTCGCCCGCGGTCACCGCGTACGTGCTGCGGCGCGCCCGCCAGGCGGCGGTGGTGCGGGTGCACGTGATCGCTGCCGCGACGCAGGGTCTGCGCGGCGAGGTCATGTCGGAGATGGTCAGCCTGGCAGGAGCCGGGGCGGTCGCATTCTCCGACGACGGGCTGCCGATCATGGACGCCAGCGTGATGCGCCGGGTGCTGGAGTACTCGCGCGGCGTGGGCCGACCCGTGGTGGCCCACTGCGAGGACCTGGAGCTCAAGGGCGAGGGCGTCGTGCACGAGGGCGCGCACTCGACCTGCTGCGGTCTGCCCGGCTCGCCGGCCGAGGCCGAGACGGTGATGGTCGCGCGCGACATCGAGCTCGCCCGGCTCACCGGCGGCCACCTGCACGTGGCGCACGTCTCCGCCGCGCGCTCGGTCGAGCTGATCCGCGATGCTCGCGCCAGCGGGGTGAGGGTCACCGCCGAGGTCACGCCGCACCACCTGGCCCTGACCGACGAGGTCATCCGCTCCTACGACACCAACACCAAGATGGCGCCCCCGCTGCGCACCGGGGCCGACCGCGACGCTCTGATCGCGGGGCTGGCCGACGGGACCCTCGACTGCATCGCCACCGACCACGCGCCCCACGCGATCTACGAGAAGGACGTGGAGTACACCGCGGCCGCCTACGGGGTCACGGGGCTCGAGACCGCGCTCTCGATCGGCCTGGACCTGGTCCGCTCCGAGGTGCTCTCTCCGCTGGAGCTGATCCGCCGCATGTCGACTCGGCCGGCGCGCGTCTTCGGCCTGCGGGGCGGAGCGCTCGAGATCGGAGCGCCGGCGGACCTGGTGCTGATCGATCCCGAGCGCGTCTGGAAGCTGGGTCCTGCCGAGACGCAGTCGCGCTCGCAGAACTCCGCCTTCCTGGGGCGCGAGCTGGTCGGCCGCGCGATCCGCACCTGGGTCGAGGGACGGACCGTCCACAGCCTGGAGGAGCGCTGATGGGCGGGCGCGCATGGCTGGTCCTGGCGGACGGCAGCACCTGGTGCGGCGACGCCTTCGGTGCGCCCGCGGATGGCGAGGGCGAGGTGGTCTTCCACACCGGGATGACCGGTTACCAGGAGATCCTGACCGACCCCTCGTACGCCGGCCAGATCGTGTGCATGACCTACCCACACATCGGCAACGTGGGGACGAATCCCGGGGACGAGGAGTCGGCTGGGCTCTTCCTGCGCGGTCTCGTGGTCCGGCACCACGACGATGTGCCCTCGTCCTGGCGCAGCCGCGAGAGCCTGCACGACTACCTGGTGCGCCACGGCGTTCCCGGCATCTCGGGCATCGACACGCGCGCCCTGGTCCGGCGCATCCGCACGGCGGGCGCGATCAACGGCGTACTCGTGCACGGTGAGCACGACCCCGCCGCGCTTCGCACGCGGGCGGCCGGCGTACCCTCGATGGAGGGCACGAACCTGGTCGATGCCGTGACCTGCGCGCAGCCCTACACCTGGAGCGAGGGCGACGGCTGGGCGGCCGATCCTGCCGTGCGTGCGGGGCCGCGGACCCGGATCATCGCGTATGACTTCGGGATCAAGCGCAACATCCTGCGCCAGCTCGTGAATGTGGGCTTCGACGTGACCGTGGTCCCGGCCACGACCGCGGCCTCCGAGGTGCTCGCTCGCGAGCCCGAGGGCGTCTTCCTCTCCAATGGCCCCGGCGATCCCGCGGCGGTCACGTACGCGATCGAGAGCGTTCGCGAGCTGGTGGGGCGGGTGCCGCTCTTCGGCATCTGCCTCGGGCACCAGATCCTGTCCCTCGCGCTCGGCGGCCGCACGCGCAAGCTGCCGTTCGGGCACCACGGCGCCAACCAGCCGGCCCGCGACGAGGCCACGGGGCGCGTGATGATCACCTCCGAGAACCACGGCTTCGCCGTGGACCGCGACTCGCTGGCGCACGATCCGGGCATCGAGATCACGCACCTGAACCTGAACGACGAGACCGTCGAGGGCCTGCGCCATCGCGAGCTGCCGCTCTTCTCGGTCCAGTACCACCCCGAGGCGTCGCCGGGGCCGCACGACACGGCCTACCTCTTCGAGCGCTTCCGCAAGCTGATCGAGGAGCACCGTGCCGCGACGTGACGACCTGAGCAAGGTGCTGCTGATCGGGGCCGGCCCGATCGTGATCGGGCAGGCGTGCGAGTTCGACTACTCGGGCACGCAGGCCTGCAAGGCGCTGCGCGAGGAGGGGATCGAGGTCGTCCTGGTCAACTCCAACCCCGCGACGATCATGACCGATCCGGAGTTCGCCTCCCGCACCTACATCGAGCCGCTGCTGCCCGGACCGGTGGCGCGGATCCTCGAGCGGGAGCGACCCGACGCGGTGCTGCCGACGCTCGGCGGTCAGACGGCACTGAACGTGGCGATCGCGCTGCACGAGCAGGGCGTGCTCGACCGGCTGGGCATCGAGCTGATCGGCGCCAAGATGGACGCGATCCTCATGGCCGAGGATCGACAGCGCTTCCGCCAGGCCATGGACGAGATCGGCATCGCCACGCCGCGCTCGGTGTACGTCGGGGACCTCGAGCAGGCCGCCGTGGCACTCGAGCACGTCGGCCTGCCGGCGATCATCCGGCCCAGCTTCACGCTCGGCGGCTCGGGTGGCGCGATCGCGTACACGCACGAGGACTACCTCGAGAAGGTTCGCTGGGGCCTGCACAGCTCGCCCGCCAGCGAGGTCCTGGTCGAGCAGTCGGTCCTGGGCTGGAAGGAGTTCGAGCTCGAGGTGATGCGCGACCGCGCCGACAACGTGGTGATCATCTGCTCGATCGAGAACTTCGATCCGATGGGCGTACACACCGGCGATTCGGTCACCGTGGCGCCTGCGCAGACGCTCACGGACAAGGAGTACCAGCGCCTGCGGGACCACTCGATCGCGATCATCCGCAAGATCGGCGTGGAGACCGGCGGCTCGAACATCCAGTTCGCCGTGCACCCCGGCACCGGCGACGTCGTGGTGATCGAGATGAACCCGCGGGTCTCGCGCAGCTCGGCGCTGGCGAGCAAGGCCACGGGCTTCCCGATCGCCAAGATCGCCGCCAAGCTGGCCATCGGCTACACGCTCGACGAGATCCCCAACGACATCACGCGCGAGACGCCGGCCAGCTTCGAGCCGACGATCGACTACGTGGTGACCAAGATCCCGCGCTTCACCTTCGAGAAGTTCCCCGAGGCCGACGACCGGCTCGGCGTGCAGATGAAGTCCGTGGGCGAGGCCATGTCGATCGGCCGCACCTTCCGCGAGTCGCTTCAGAAGGGCCTGCGCTCGCTCGAGATCGACCAGTACGGCTTCGAGCCCGACCCCGAGCTGGACGACGCGGTGCTCGAGACCCGCCTGCGCGAGCCCCGCGGAGATCGCCTGCGCCTGGTGGCCGAGGCGCTGCGCCGGGGACGCCCACCCGAGCAGGTCCACGAGTGGACCGGCATCGACCCGTGGTTCCTGCACCACGTGGCGCGGATCGTCGCCGACGAGAGCGCCTGGAAGCGGGGCGAGCGGGGCACCGACGAGCTGCGTCGCGCCAAGCGCGAGGGCTTCTCCGACCGGCGGCTCGCGGCGCTCGAGGGCAGCACGGAGGACGAGATCCGCGCGCGCCGCCACGCGGCCGACGTGCGGCCGGTCTTCAAGCGCGTGGACACCTGCGGCGCCGAGTTCGAGGCCCACACACCGTACATGTACTCGACCTACGAGCAGGAGTGCGAGGCGGCCCCCGTCGACCGGCCCAAGGTGATGATCCTCGGCGGCGGGCCCAACCGGATCGGGCAGGGCATCGAGTTCGACTACTGCTGCGTGCACGGCGTCCTGGGGCTCGCGGCCGACGGCTACGAGACCATCATGGTCAACTGCAACCCGGAGACCGTCTCCACGGACTACGACACCGCGGACCGGCTCTACTTCGAGCCGCTCACGCTCGAGGACGTGCTCGAGATCGTGCACGTCGAGAAGCCCGACGGCGTGATCGTGCAGTTCGGCGGACAGACGCCACTACGCCTGGCGGTGCCGCTCGAGCGCGCCGGCGTGCCGATCATCGGCACCGCGCCCGACGCCATCGACCGCGCGGAGGACCGCGAGCGCTTCGCGGCCCTGCTCGGCAAGCTCGGCCTGCGGCAGCCCGAGAACAGCACGGCGCGGAGCTTCGACGAGGCGCGCCGCAGCGCGCAGAACATCGGCTTCCCGGTCATGGTGCGGCCCTCGTACGTGCTCGGCGGGCGGGCCATGAAGATCGTGCACGACATGACCGAGCTCGAGGGGTACATGAAGGCTGCCACGCAGGTCAGCCCCGAGCACCCGGTTCTGATCGACCGCTTCCTGCCCGACGCCATCGAGGTCGACGTCGACGCGATCTGCGACGGCGAGATCGCCGTGATCGGCGGGATCATGGAGCACATCGAGGAGGCCGGCATCCACTCGGGCGACTCGGCCTGCTCGCTGCCGGCCTACAGCCTGCCGCGCTACGTGCTCGACGAGATCCGCCGCGCCACCCGCGAGATGGCGCTGGAGCTCGGGGTGCGCGGCCTGATGAACGTGCAGTACGCCGTCTGCAAGGGGGAGGTGTACGTGATCGAGGTCAATCCGCGCGCCTCGCGCACGGTCCCGTTCGTCTCCAAGGCGATCGGCGTGCCGCTGGCCCAGATCGCCGCGCGGGTGATGGCCGGCAAGAGCCTGGCGGAGCTCGGCTTCACGCACGAGATCGAGCCGGCGCACGTCTCGGTCAAGGAGGCCGTCTTCCCCTTCGTGAAGTTCCCGGGCGTGGACACGCTGCTCGGGCCCGAGATGAAGAGCACCGGCGAGGTCATGGGCATCGACCGCGATTTCGGGCGCGCGTACGCCAAGGCCCAGAGCGCCGCCGGCAACACGCTGCCGCTGGAGGGCACGGCCATGGTCTCGCTGCGCGACGAGGACAAGGAGCCCGCCCTCGAGGCCGTTCGCACGCTCGCCGAGCGGGGCTTCCGGCTGGTGGCGACGCCCGGCACCGCGGCCTTCCTGAAGGCCCGCGGCCTTGAGGCCGAGGACGTGCTGCCCGAGCGCGGCCAGGAGCTGCTGCGCGAGGGCGCGATCGACCTGATCCTGGTCACGACCACGGTCGGCGACGTCGAGGCCGTCCGCGACTCCGCGGTCACGCGGCGCGCGGCGCTGGAGCGCGGCGTGCCGTACTTCACCACGGTCGCCGGCGGGCGCGCGGCGGCGGCGGCGATTCGCGAGACCCTCGCGGGTGGCGTCGAGCCGATCGCCCTCCAGGACCTGTACTAGGCCGGGCAGATGTCCGCGTTCGCGCGCGTCGCCCAGGGGATCCGAGGGCCGCTGGAGTACGCGCGCGGCCATGCCGGGCCCCTGGAGCGGGCTCCCGATCTCGCCGGCACGCTGGAGCGTGCACTGCGCCGCGCCGAGGGCCTGTGCATCCCGCCCGAGGCGGCGCGGCGCCTGGCCGAGAGCGCCGAGGAGGTGGCGGCCGGGCTGAGCCCCGAGGTCGTGGAGCGCCTGGCCGCGCGGCTCGAGCCGCTGCTCGACCCGCAGTACCCGGCGCTGGTGCTGGCACAGCGCACCGACGTGATCCCGGGGGTCGGCCCCAAGAGCCGCGCCGCGCTGCGGCGCCGCGAGATCCGCAGCGTCGAGGACCTGCTGTTCTTCCTGCCGCGCAGCTACGAGGACCGGCGCGCCCTGGTGCCGATCGCCGGGCTCCAGGTCGGCCGCGGGGCCTGCTTCGCGGCCACGGTCACGCGCACCCACCTCGCCGAGCTGCGCAACGGGCGGCGCGTCCTGGAAGTCGTGGTGACCGATGGCACGGCCGCCGTGAGCCTCAAGTGGTTCCGCGGCATCGCCCACTTCAACGAGCGCCTGAAGCCCGGGCAGCGCCTGCTCGTGGCGGGCGACGTACGTCGCTACCGCTATGCCAAGGAGCTGTACCACCCCGACGTGGAGCTGCTGGCCGAGGAGACGCCGCTGGAGACCCTGCCGCGGATCGTCTCGGGGTATCCGGTGGTCGAGGGCGTCCCGCCGCGAACCGTGCGGCGCATCTCCGAGGCGGCCGTGGCCTACGCCTCGGACCTGGTCGAGTCCTGGCTGCCCGAGGGCGCGTGTCGCGAGGCGTCGCTGCCCGGGGTCGGGGAGTCGGTGCGGGAGGTGCACTGCCCGAGCCCGCACCTGGATCCCGACGAGCTACGCGAGCGCCGCACGCCGTATCACCAGCGCCTGGTGGCGGAGGAGCTCTTCCTGCTCCAGGTCGGCCTGGAGCAGCGCCGCCGCGAGCTGGCGCGCCGCCGGGCACCGCCGCTGCGCACGGACGATCCCCGGGTGGCGCACGCCCTCGAGTCGCTGCCGTTCGAGCTGACGGCCGACCAGCGCCGGGCCTGGCAGGAGATCGCGGCGGATCTGTCGCGGCCGAGCCCGGCCAACCGTCTGGTGATCGGCGACGTCGGCACCGGCAAGACGGTGCTGGCGTTCCTGGCGGCCGTGGCGGCCGCGGCCTCGGGCGGGCTGACCGCGGTGCTGGCGCCGACGGAGATCCTGGCCGAGCAGCACCACGCCACGTTCTCGAAGCTCGCCGGGCCGGTCGGCCTGCGGGTCGCGCTGCTCACCGGCAGCACGCGGGCCGCCGAGCGGCGCTCGATCGCGCGCCTGCTGCAGCTCGGCGAGGTGTCGGTGGTGATCGGGACCCACGCGCTGCTCTCCGGTGCCACGGCCCTGCCGCGGCTCGTGCTCGCGGTCATCGACGAGCAGCAGCGCTTCGGGGTCGAGCAGCGACGCACCCTGGCCGAGAAGGGCGAGCAGCCGCACGTGCTGGCCCTGTCGGCCACGCCGATCCCGCGAACGCTGGCGCTGACGGTCTTCGGCGACCTCGACCACTCCGTGATCCGCGAGCGCCCGCCCGGACGCTCGCCGGTGACCACCCGCGTGGTGCCCCCCGACGCCGGCCGCGAGGTCTTCGACGCCGTCAAGCGCACGCTGGCGGGCGGCGAGCAGGTCTACGTGGTCTACCCGCTGATCGAGGAGTCGGAGGCCCAGGATCTCAAGGACGCCCGGCGCGGCTTCGAGCGCCTGCAGCGCTCGCTGCCCGACGTGCCCGTCGGGCTCCTGCACGGCCGCATGGACGCCGCCGAGCGCCACTCGGTCATGGAGCGCTTCGCGGCTGGCGCGATCCGGGTGCTGGTCTCGACCACCGTGATCGAGGTGGGCGTCGACGTGCACGCGGCCACGCTGCTGGTGGTGCAGCACGCCGAACGCTTCGGCCTGGCGCAGCTCCACCAGCTGCGCGGCCGGGTGGGCCGGGGCGAGCGCCCGGGCACCGCCATCCTGATCGGCGAGCCGCGCGGAGAGGATGCCTCGCGCCGGCTGGCGATCCTGGAGGCCAGCGACAGCGGCTTCGACATCGCCGAGGAGGACCTGCGGATCCGCGGTGCTGGCCAGTGGCTGGGCACGCGCCAGGCCGGCCACCTGCCCGAGCTGCGCCTCGCGGACCTGGTGCTGCACGGCGATCTTCTCGACCTGGCCCGGGGCGCCGCGGCGCGCCTGCTCGAGCGCGATCCGGGGCTGGAACGCCACGCCGCGCTGCGCGCCGCGGTGGGGCGTCGCTGGGGCAGGCAGCTGGAGTTCGGGTCCGTGGCCTGAGCCCCCGCAGGGCGCCCTGATCACCCTGCAAGACCGCGGTTTGCCTCCGGTTTTGCCCTGCCGTACCCTGCGGCGGATGCCCCGCTCCAGCGAGAAGCTCGACCGTCTTCCCCCCTACGTGCTCAGCGTGGTCAACGAGCTCAAGCTCGAGGCCCGGCGCCGGGGCGAGGATGTGATCGATCTCGGGTTCGGCAACCCGAATCACGCGACGCCACCGCACATCGTGGCCAAGCTGGTCGAGGCGGCGCAGGACTCGCGCAACCACCACTACTCGGCCTCGCGCGGGCTGCCCAACCTGCGCCGCGCGATGGGGCGCTGGTACCGGCGCCGCTACGGCGTCGAGCTCGACCACGACTCCGAGGTGCTCGCGACCATCGGCGCGAAGGAGGGTCTGTCGCACTTCGTGATGGGCATGATCTCGCGCGGCGACACCGTGCTCTGTCCCGACCCGGCGTATCCGATCCACGGCTTCTCGGTCGTGATCGCCGGCGGTGACCTGCAGCGCGTACCGATCGACCCGCTCGACAGCCTGATCGATCGCCTGGCCGAGACGGCCAAGCGGGCCTGGCCGCGCCCCAAGCTGCTGATCGCGTCCTTCCCGCACAACCCGACCACCGCGGTCGTCGATCTCGACTTCATGTCGCGGCTGGTCGATCTGTGTCGCGAGTACGAGATGCTCCTGGTGCACGACCTGGCCTACGCCGAGATCTGCTTCGACGGCTACGAGCCGCCGAGCGTGCTCCAGGTCCCCGCGGCGCGAGAGCTGGCGATCGAGTTCACCTCGCTGTCGAAGTCGCACGCCATGGCCGGCTGGCGCATCGGCTTCGCGGCGGGCAACGCCGAGCTGATCAACACGCTCGCACGCGTGAAGAGCTACCTGGACTACGGCGTCTTCCAGCCGATCCAGATCGCCGCGATCATCGCCCTGGACGGCCCGCAGGAATGCGTGCACGAGATCGTCGACGACTACCGGCAGCGCCGCGACGCGCTGGTCGACGGGCTCGCGCAGGCCGACTGGAAGATCGACAAGCCGCTGGGAACGATGTTCGTCTGGGCTCCGGTCCCGGAGGCCTTCGCCGAGATGGGCTCGCTGGAGTTCTCGAAGATGCTGCTGGAGCGCGCCGACGTGGCGGTCTCGCCGGGTATCGGCTTCGGGCCGTCCGGCGAGGGATTCGTGCGCTTCGCGCTGGTGGAGAACCCGCACCGCATTCGCCAGGCCGTGCGCAACATCAAGAGGCTGCTGCGAGATGGCTGATGCGCTGAACGTGGGTCTGGTCGGGCTGGGCACGATCGGCACCGGGGTCGTGAGGATCTTCCAGGAGCACGGCGACGACATCGAGCGCCGGCTCGGATTCCCGCTGCGGCTCGCCCACGTCGCCGACATCGACCTCGAGACCGATCGCGGGGTGTCGCTCGACGGCTACCGGCTGTCGCGGGACTACAAGCCCCTGGTGCAGGACCCCGAGCTCGACCTGGTCGTCGAGCTGGTCGGCGGCACGACGGTCGCGGCCGACGTCGCGATCGCCGCGCTGGTGGCGGGCAAGGGCGTGGTCACGGCGAACAAGGCGCTGCTGGCGCACCGGGGCGACGAGCTCTACGCGCTCGCGCGCGAGCACGGGACCGACGTCGCCTTCGAGGCCGCAGTGGGCGGCACCATCCCGGTGCTGCGGGCGCTCCGCGAGGGACTGGCGTCCGACCGCATCGAGTCGGTGCACGGCATCGTCAATGGCACCTGCAACTACGTGCTGACGCAGATGGAGGAGCAGGGAGAGCCCTACGCCGCCTGCCTGAAGCGGGCGCAGGAGCTCGGCTATGCCGAGGCAGACCCGACGTTCGACGTCGACGGCACGGACTCGGCGCACAAGCTCGTCATTCTGGTCGGGCTCGCGCTGGGCGTTCGCTGCCGGCTGGGAGACTTCCCGGTGGAGGGCATCGAGCGCGTGAGCCCGACCGACATCGAGGTGGCGGGGCGCCTCGGCCTGCGGGTGAAGCTCCTGGCGAGCGCGCGACGCACGGCGGCGGGCATCGTCGCCAGCGTGCGGCCGACGCTGGTCCCGCGGTCGGGGGTGCTGGCGGGCGTCGGCGGCGCGATGAACGCGGTCGAGGTGCACGGCGCCATGTCGGGTCCGACGCTGTACTACGGCGCCGGCGCCGGCTCTCTGCCCACCGCCGTGGCCGTGGTCTCCGACCTGATGGAGCTGGCGCGCAGCCGGCGCCTGGGGGCGGTGGGGCGCGTGCCGCCCCTGGGCAGCGTCGAGCTGGCCGACACCGGACTGGCCGACGCGGCGGCCGACGAGGGCGAGCACTTCGTGCGCGTGGAGGCCGCAGGAAGCGGCGATCCGGCTGCGGCGCTGGTCGCGGGTCTCGCGCAGCGCGGCGTGGCCCTGGCGAGCCTGGAGCGCACCCCTGAAGCGATCGTGGCGACCACGCGCCCGGCGCGGCGCGGCGAGATCGATGCGGCGCTCGCCGCGATGCGTGATCCTGGCCGGGCACCGCAGGTGATGCGCATCGAGAGGGAGCCGTGATGGCAGAGCGACCCGGGGACGCCCACGCCTGGTTCGAGCCCTTCGGCGGCGACGGCAGCCGACGCTGGCCGCTGACCGAGGTGATCTATCGCGACCCCGACACGGGCGAGCTGCTGACCGTCCAGCACGACATGGAGCGTCTGGGGCAGCGCAGCGGCGCGGAGTGGCGGGCGCTGTTCGAGGAGCGCGCGCACACCAACGAGTGGCCCTTCGGTAGCGGCGTGTGGGGCAAGCGCGAGCTGGTCTGCCCGGTCGTGCAGGAGGACAACATCGTCTCGATGTACGAGGGCAACACGAACCTGTTCTGGGCACGGCGCCTGGGGCAGCAGCTCGACGTCGAGGATCTCTGGATCAAGCTGTGCGGGAACACCCACACGGGCAGCTTCAAGGACCTGGGCATGACCGTGCTCGTGTCCGTGGTCAACGAGATGATCCACCGCGGCCAGGACATTCGCGCCGTGGCCTGCGCCTCGACCGGGGACACGTCGGCGGCGCTCGCCGCCTACGCGGCGTACGCCGGCATCCCCGCGATCGTACTCCTGCCCAAGGACAAGATCTCGATCGCCCAGCTGGTGCAGCCGGTCGCCAACGGCGCCATCACGCTCTCGCTCGACACCGACTTCGACGGCTGCATGGCGATCGTGCAGAAGATCGCCGAGCGCGACGGGATCTACCTGGCCAACTCGATGAACTCGCTGCGCATCGAGGGCCAGAAGACCGTGGGCATGGAGATCATCCAGCAGTTCGACTGGGAGGTGCCCGACTGGATCGTGGTTCCGGGCGGGAACCTGGGCAACGTCTCGGCCCTCGGCAAGGGACTGCTCGAGATGCAGCAGCTCGGGCTGATCGACCGGCTGCCGCGCATCGCCTGCGCGCAGGCGGAGCACGCGAACCCGCTCTACCTGAGCTACCTGGGTGACTTCGAGAAGCTCGAGCCCGTCATTGCGCGCCCCACCATCGCCAGCGCGATCCAGATCGGCAATCCCGTCTCGTTCTCGAAGGCGGTGGACACGCTCAAGCGCTTCGACGGGGTCGTCGAGCAGGCCAGCGAGCAGGAGATCGCCGACGCCGCCGCCGAGGGCGACCGCACCGGCCTGTTCAACTGCCCGCACACGGGCGTGGCGCTGGCGGTGCTGCGAAAGCTCCGGGCCCGCGGCCAGATCCGGCCCTCGGACCGCGTGGCCGTGATCTCGACCGCGCACGGCCTGAAGTTCACCGACTTCAAGGTGGCCTATCACCAGAAGCGGCTGCCGGACATCGAGTCCACGGTCGCCAACCGGCCGATCGACCTTCCCGCGGACTACACGGCGGTGCGCGACCGCATCTTCCGCGAGATCGACGCGCGCTTCTAGGAGGCGGAGCATGCACCGCAACCTGGGGCTGGACCTGCTGCGCGCGACCGAGGAGGCCGCGCTCGCCTGCGCGCGCCAGATCGGCGCGGGCGACGAGGCGGCGGCCGAGGCGGCCGCGGTCGCCGCCATGCACGCGGCGCTCTCCGAGATCGACATGGACGGCCACGTCCTGATCGGCGAGGGCGAGCGGGACGAGAGCAGCCGGCTGTACATCGGCGAGCACCTCGGCACGGGCCACGGCCCCAAGGTCGAGCTGGCGGTGGACGCGCTCGAGGGAGCGACGCTCGTCGCGACCGGTGGACCCAACGCGATCTCGGCGATCGCGGTCGCGGAGGAGGGTGGCTTCCTCAAGGTGCCGAACACGTACATGGACAAGATCGCCGTGGGCCCCGCCGCGCGCGGCGTGATCGACATCGAGCGCAGCGTGTCGGAGAACCTGCTGGCCGTGGCGCGCGCGAAGAACGTCCCGATCGAGGCGCTGTTCGTGGTCATCCTCGACCGGCCCCGTCACGAGCCGCTGATCGAGGAGGTGCGCGAGGTCGGCGCCCGCATCAAGCTGATCAAGCACGGCGACCTGTCGGCGGCGCTCGCGACGTGCAGCCGGACACCAGGCGTGGACGTGCTGCTCGGGATCGGGGGCGCCCGCGAGGGCGTGCTCGCCGCCGCCGCACTGCGCTGCTGCGGTGGCGACATGCAGGCGCGTCTGCGTCCGCGCAACCGCGAGGAGGCCGAGGCCGCGCGCGAGCTGGGGCTGCAGGACCTCGAGCGCCCGATGCGCATCGAGGACCTCGCCACCGGCCAGCTGGTCTTCGTGGCCACCGGCGTCACCAGCGGCGACTTCCTGCAGGGCGTGCAGTACCGCACCGAGGGCTCGCTGACGCACTCGGCCGTGATGCGCTCGGAGACCTCGATCACGCGCTGGATCGAGGCCGAGCACAACGTGCGCGGCGCCTGGTAGGAGCCGCCGCTGTTCACCGGAATCGTCGAGGCGGTCGCGACCCTGACCCGGCTGGAGCGCGCGGGCGAGCGCGTCGACCTCGAGCTCGAGGTGTCCGCGGCCCTGTGCGAGGACATCGCGGTGGGCGACAGCGTCGCCATCGACGGCTGCTGCCTGACAGTCACGCGTGTCGAGCCCGGGCGACTCGCGTTCCAGGCCGTGCCCGAGACCCTGCGCCGCACGGTGCTGGGCGCGCGGGCCGCGGGGGATCCGGTCAACGTCGAGCGCGCGCTGCGGGCGGACGGACGCCTCGACGGACACATCGTGCAGGGACACGTGGACGGCATCGGGCGGATCGCCTCGCTCGACCCCAGTGGCGACGACGTGATCCTGCGGGTGGACTGCCCCGCAGATCTCGCCGACCTGCTGGTTCCCAAGGGCTCGGTGGCGATCGACGGCGTCTCGCTGACGGTGGTCGACGCCGATCCCGGGGCCTTCAGCGTGGCGCTGATTCCGCACACCCTCGCGGTCACGACGCTCGGCCGGCGCGCTGCCGGCGACGCTGTGAACCTGGAGGCCGACGTGATCGGCAAGTACGTGCGCCGCTATCTGGAGCGCCTGGCCCCCGGAGCGGCAGGCTCGCGTTGACCCGGGGGCTCCGGGGGTGCCAGACTGCGAAATCTCCCGCCTGGCGAAGGCTTGGCGGGCTTGCTGCTGGCGGCTGATCGAGGGCTCCGGCTCCGGTCACCGCGCACGGTCACGCGCGCGGTGACGATGGGGTGGACCCGGGAGTGCGGGATGAAGGAACTCGTGGAGCAGATCATCAAGGCCCTGGTCGATCACCCCGAGCAGGTCGAGATCACGGAGATCCAGGGCAACCACGCCCACGTGATCGAGCTGCAGGTCGCCAAGGAGGACCTGGGCAAGGTCATCGGGAAGGGCGGCGCTCACGCCTCCGCCATCCGCACCATCCTCGCCGCTGCCAGTGGCAAGGAGAACAAGCGGTACATCCTCGAGATCATCGAGCAATAGGCCCGGTTCTCCGGGTGGTGTGATCTCGTCCGGGGCCGGCGCTGCGACACCGCCTGACTTCCTGCCGGGTGCATGCCCCGGGGGTGGCCGTGTCTCTCCGAACGTCGCGGTCTGTGGGGAGAGGGCAGGGAGGGCGGGGCGGCCGGGTCTGCCCTGTTCAGTATGGAAGGCCAGCCCGACCCGCATGCCGGGCGGCGCGGCGCAGCCGGCGCAGCGCACTTGCCGGCCCGTTGCCGGCGCACGTCCCTGCTCATATTCGGCGGCTCGTGTCCGATAAGTCCCCACGGGAGAGAGCCCGGGGGATTTCGGTGGCCGAGCTGAACGAGACGGAGAGCCAGTTCACTCCAGAAGAGCATCACCGGCGCGGCCTTGCGCTGCTCGATGCGGGGCACGGCCACGAGGCGTTCGAGCACCTGAGCCGGGCCTACCTGAGCGATCCCCAGAACGCCCGTTTTCGCTCCTCGTACGCGCTGGCGCTGGCCCTGGTCCGCGGGCAGTACCTGGGTGCGGTGGAGCTGGCCCGGGCGGCGGTCCGGCAAGAGTTCTACAACCCGGAGCTCTACCTGAACCTGGCCCAGATCTACCTGGCGTTCGACTTCAAGCCCGAGGCGATCCGCTTCCTGAGGCGGGCGCTGATGGTCGATCCGGACAACGAGTCGGCCCAGCGGAAGCTCGGCGAGCTGGGCATTCGTCGACGACCGGCGCTGCGCTTCCTTCCCCGGGAGCACCTCATGAACCGTTTCCTCGGCCGGCTACAGACGCGGCTGCTCGGCCGCACCGCCGCATGGGTGGCAACTCGCGCGCAGGGCGCTTGACAGGGGGCCGCCGCCCGATACGATCCGGGCCCCAACGGACCCGGAGAGCGCATGGGTAGCGTCATCAAGAAGCGCCGCAAGAAGATGCGCAAGCACAAGTACAAGAAGCTGCGGGCGCGGAACCGGCACAAGCGCAAGCGCTAGCCCGACCCGCTTCCGCGCCTCCAGAGGCTTTCAAAACGCACCGCCCGGTGACCCCGGCGGTGCGTTTTTTTTCGCCCTTTCGTTGACAGCGGTTGAAAACGGTGCTTACTGTCTGCGGCAATCAAGCTGCGGAAGTTTGCGTTTCCATGAGAAAAAGTCGGCCCCGATGGTCAAGTCAGTGATCACTGGACCGATAGG
>JAJDAJ010000026.1 GCA_029261925.1 Deltaproteobacteria bacterium
GCTCTCGGGCGTCGCCGCGGGAACCCACGAGGCGTCGGCGGCGAGCTTCGCGGAGCTCCTGGGGGTCGAGGTCGGAGGCGGGCTCGCGCTCGGCCTCGCGCTCGGCTGGCTGGCCTACCGCATGCTGCGCTGCGTCGACGCCTACGCCGTCGAGATCCTGGTCACCCTGGCGCTGGTCACGGGTGGCTACGCGCTCGCCAGCGCACTGCACGTGTCGGGACCGCTGGCGATGGTGGTCGCGGGTCTGCTGATCGGCAACCGGGGGCGCCGCCTCGCCATGTCGGAGCGCACGCGCCAGCGGCTGGACGATTTCTGGGAGCTGGCCGACGAGCTCCTCAACGCGATCCTGTTCGTGCTGATCGGTCTCGAGCTGCTGCTGGTGCGCATCGACGCCACGCTGGCGCTCGCGGGGGCCCTGATGATTCCCCTGGTGCTGGGCTGCCGCCTCACCAGCGTGGGCCTCGGGATCGGCGTGCTGCGGCTGCGCCATGAGTTCACCGACCACGCGGTCAAGGTGCTGACCTGGGGAGGACTGCGCGGCGGCATCTCGATCGCGCTCGCGCTCTCGCTGCCGGCCGGCCCCGAGCGCGAGCCGATCGTGGCGGTGACCTACGCGGTGGTCGCCTTCTCGATCCTGGTCCAGGGCCTGACGATGAAGCCGCTTCTGCGGCGGCTGTTTCCGGCCTGACCTACAATCGCGCGCCGATGCTGGACCTGCGCTTCATCCGCGAGAACGTCGACACCGTGCGCGAGAACTGCGCCCGGCGCGGGGTCGACATCGACCTGGACCGGCTGCTCGAGCTCGACGCCACGCGGCGCGCGCTGATCAACGAGCAGCAGGCGGTGCGCGAGCAGCGCAACGAGGTCGCCCGGGAGATGAAAGGGCGAAAGCCGACCGACGAGGAGCGGGAGCACGGCAAGCAGCTCCAGGAGCGCGAGTCGGCGCTCGAGGAGCAGCTGCGCGAGCAGCGCTCCGAGCTCGACGCGCTGCACCTCCTGGTCCCCAACACGACGCACCCGGACTCGCCGGTGGGACGCGATGAGGACGACAATCGCGAGCTGCGGGTGATCGGCGAGGTACCGCGATTCGACTTCACGCCCGTCGATCACGTGCAGCTCGCGGAGCGTCACGACCTGATCGACTTCGAGTCGGCCGCGAAGGTCACCGGGCACAAGTTCTACTATCTCAAGAACGAGCTCGTACTGCTCGAGCATGCCCTGGTGCGCTTCGCGCTCGAGCGGCTGCGGGCGCGCGGCTTCACGCTCTTCCAGACCCCGGACCTGGCGCGCGCCGAGGTCGCCGACGGGCTTGGCTTCAACCCGCGCGGCAGCGAGTCCAACATCTACTCCGTGGCCAACACCGACCTGGTGCTGGTGGGGACGGCCGAGATCACGCTCGGCGGGCTGCACCGCGACGAGATCCTCGACCCGGCGAGCTTTCCGCTGCGCTACTGCGGGCTGTCGCACTGCTTCCGCACCGAGGCCGGCGCCGCGGGTCGCGCCTCGCGCGGACTGTACCGGGTGCATCAGTTCACCAAGGTCGAGATGTTCGTGATCACGCACCCCGACGACTCGTCGGCGCGACACGACGAGCTGGTCGAGATCGAGGAGCAGCTCTTCGGCGAGCTCGAGATCCCGTTCCGCGTGGTCGACGTGTGCACCGGTGACCTGGGTGCGCCGGCCCATCGCAAGTTCGACCTGGAGGCCTGGATGCCGGGCCGCGGCGAGGGCGGCGCGTGGGGCGAGATCACCAGCGCCTCGAACTGCACCGACTACCAGGCGCGACGCCTCGGCGTGCGCTTTCGCGAGGCCGGCGGCGGCGGGACCCGCTTCTGCCACATGCTCAACGGCACCGCGATCGCGCTCTCGCGCGCGCTGATCGCGATCCTCGAGAACCACCAGCGCGCCGACGGCTCGATCGCGCTCCCGTCCGCGCTGGTGCCGTATGCGGGCTTCGAGCGCATCGGCTAGTCCGGCGGCCGGCCGGCGCGTCGGAGCCTCGTGACGACCCGGCTCATCCTCGGCACCGCCGGGCACATCGACCACGGCAAGACCACGCTGGTGCGGGCGCTCAGCGGCGTGGACTGCGACCGCCTGCCCGAGGAGAAGGCCCGCGGCATCACCATCGAGCTGGGCTTCGCACCGCTGGAGCTTCCCGGCGGGGTGCACGTCGGCGTGATCGACGTGCCGGGGCACGAGCGCCTGGTGCGGACCATGGTCTCCGGGGCCACCGGGATCGACATGGCACTGTTCGTGGTCGCGGCCGACGAGGGCATCATGCCGCAGAGCCGCGAGCACCTGGCGATCTGCGACCTGCTCGGGCTCGAGGTCGGCGTGGTCGCGCTCACCAAGGCCGACCTGGTGGACGACGAGCTGCTCGAGCTCGCGCGACTCGAGATCGCCGAGGAGCTCGAGAGTACCTCGCTCGCGGATGCCGCCATCGTCCCCGTCTCCTCGACGACCGGACAGGGCCTCGACGAGCTGCGCGCGGAGCTCGGCGAGGCGGCGCGGCTCTGCGCGGCCCGGACGGCGCGCGACGGGCCGGCGTGGCTCTGCGTCGATCGCAGCTTCAGCGTCCGCGGCTTCGGCACGGTGGTGACGGGAACGCTGCGCGGCGGACCGCTGCAGGAGGGGCAGACGGTCGAGCTGCTGCCCGAGGGCGGCCGGCGCCGCGGCGAGGCGAAGATCCGCGGACTCGAGATGCACGGCCAGGCGGTCGGGCGCGCCGAGCCGGGCTCGCGCTGCGCGGTGAACCTGCAGGGTGTCGAGGTGGACGCGGTACCGCGCGGCAGCGTCCTGGCGACCCCGGGGCGCGTGGACTACCGGCCGCGCATGGAGGTCGAGCTGCGCGTGCTGCCCGAGGCGCCGGCGGTCACCGACGGCACCAGCGTGACCGCGCACGTGGGCACCGCGGAGCGTCGCGCGCGCATCCTGGTGCTCGACGGTGGCGCGATCGAGCCGGGCGAGACCGGCTTCGTGCAGCTGCGCTTCGACCGCCCGATCGCGGCCGTCGAGGGGGATCGGATGATCGTGCGCGGCTTCCAGCGCCTCCCCGCCGCGGGCTGGACCGTGGGCGGGGGACGGATCCTCGACGTGGCTCCCGCGCGTCGCGGGCGCGGGTCCGAGCGCGTGGCCTCCCTCGAGGCGATCCGCGACGGCGACGCGGCCGCGCGCCTCGAGGCGAGGCTGCGGCGCGCGGGGCTCCGCGGCGTGACCGAGCACGAGCTGGAGCGCGAGCTGCGCTCGCTCGACGGGCTCGACGGCGTCGCCGTCGGGGGAGGGCGCTGGCTGGGACACGAGGCGTTCGCCGAGCTGAAGGCGGCGGTCTGCGAGGCCGTGGACGCGCACCACGCCGAGGTGCCGACCGATCCGGGCGTGGGATTCGCCTCGGTGCGCGCACGCGTGCCGGGCCGTGCGACCGACGAGGCCGTGCGCGCGGCGCTCGACGCCTGCGCCCGCGAGGGCGTGCTGGAGTCGGCGGGCAGCGGCTACCGACGTGCGGGGCACGAGGCGCACGCCGCCGATCCGGCGCTGGCCACCGCGGTACTCGAGCGGATTCGCGCCGCGGGCCTCGGGCCCGACACGCAGGAGGCGCTGGCGGCGCAGCTCGACACCGACGCGCGGCGCCTCCAGCCGGTGATGGATCACCTGGTGCGCGAGGGCAGCATCTGCCGGGTGGCCTCGGGCCGCTACTTCGCGCGCGAGGCGATCGAAGAGCTGCGCGAGCGCCTGGTCGCCTACCTCCAGGAGAACGGCGACATCGACCCGATCCACTACAAGCAGCTCACGGGGCAGAGCCGCAAGCACACCGTGCCCCTGATGGAGTACTTCGACGCGCAGCGGCTGACCCGGCGGGACGGCAACGTGCGCGTGCTGCGGCGCACCTGAGACCCGCACGGCGCGCTGGACGGGCGCCGGCCCCGGATGAGATAAACCCGGGATGGCGGACGCGTTCACCAACCTGAAGGAGGCCGACCACGTCAGCGTGGCGACGCGCCGGCGCGACGGCACGCAGGTCTGGACGCCGGTCTGGTTCGCCATCGTGGAGGAGCGCCTGTTCTTCCGCACCCTGCAGGAGTCCGGCAAGATCAAGCGCATCCGCCGCTGGCCAGAGGTGGAGCTGGCACCCTGCACCGCGGAGGGCGAGATCACCGGCCCGACGGCGACCGGCTTCGCCCGCGTGCTGGAGCCGGAGGATCCCCTGATTCCTGCCGCCGACTCGGAGCTGCAGAAGCGCTACGGAGCCGCCCGCGACGAGATGACGCGCAGCTACGGACACGTCGGCTTCCAGTACGTGCTGATCCAGCCGGGACCGCTGCCGGCTTGACGCAAAGCCGCGGCGTTGTCACTTTTCGGCCGCCGTGGACCTCGAACCGCAAGACGACTGGATCCTGGACGACGAGCTGGGGATCCGTCTGCCGCCCAAGCCGCCGCGCCCGGGCGAGAACGAGTGCTGCGGGACCGGCTGTAACCCCTGCGTGATGCAGCTTTACCAGATGCGCCTGCGCACCTGGAAGAAGCAGGTCAAGCAGCTCAAGGCCGACGCGGGCGTCGGCTGAGCCACGGCCGCAACCGCCATGGACCGGCTGCTCTGGGTCTGCCTCGGAAGCGCCCTGGGCGGAGGAGCGCGCTACCTGATCTCCCTGGGCGCCCTGCGGCTGCTGGGGCCGTCGTTCCCGTACGGGACACTCGCGGTCAACGTGCTCGGCTCGTTCCTGGTCGGCATGATCCTGCCCCTCGGCCTCGGCGCCACGTCGCTGTCGCCCGCCACGCGCCTCTTCCTGACCACGGGCGTGATGGGCGGTCTGACGACGTACTCCACGTTCAACTACGAGACGCTGCAGCTCGCCAGCCAGGGCGGCTGGCAGCTGGGCCTGCTGAACCTGGCGCTGACCGTCGTCGCCTGCCTCGCGGCCGGGATCCTGGGAATCGTCGTCGGGCGCGCCGCCCTCAGCTAGCCGGCTGCTGAGAATCGACCGGGGTGGGCCCGGGGCGTCAGTGCAGAGACGCGGCAGCCAGCGCCGCCAGTCGCAGCAGGTCGAGGTCGTACATACCGGGCAGCGCATCGTGCGGCGAGAGTCCGAGCACGAGACACGCGAGCGCGCAGACCAGCAGGACGATGCGCTCCAGCGTTCCCGGCGCGGTCGGTGCGACGTCCCCGGCCGCGGCCTCGCGCATGAACATGAGACCCGGCAGGCGCAGGTAGTACACGACGGAGATCGCCGTGTTGATCACCGCGATCACGACCACGCCGACCAGCCACCCGTCCCCCGTCGCGACCCCGCGCGAGATCGCCGCGGTCAGCAGCTCGAAGCGCCCGATGAAGCCCGCGGTGCCCGGCACGCCGAGCAGGGAGAACGCACACACGGACAGGCAGACGGCGATGAACGGGCGCGTGCGCGCCAGGCCCTCGAGATCCTGGAGCGTATCGCGCTCGCCGGAGTCGCGTGCGAGCGCAACGACCGCAGTGAAGGCCCCCAGCGTCATGAACACGTACGCGAGCAGGTAGAAGAGCAGCGCCGCCAGGCCCTCGGGGCCACCGACCAGCACCCCCATCAGCAGGTATCCGGTGTGCGCGATCGCCGACCAACCGAGCATGCGCTTGAGGTTCCGCTGGAGCAGCGCCATCAGGTTGCCCACGCTCATCGACGCGACCGCGAGCACCCAGAGCACCGCGGCGAGCCGGTCCGCCAGCGGCGGCAGCGCCAGGGTTACCACGCGCACCAGCACCGCGAACGCTCCCACCGTCACCGCGGTGGCCATGAAGCCCGCCACCGACGTCGGCGCGCCCTGGTACGTGTCCGGCACCCACTGGTGGAACGGCACCGCGGCCACGCGGAACGCGAGCCCCGCCAGCAGCAGGCCACAACCCAGCAGCGCGACGGGGCTCTCGGGATCGAGGGCGCCGCCGATCTCGCGCAGCCCGAGCTCGCCGGTCACGCCGTAGACCAGCGCCGCGCCGTAGACGAGCAGCGCCGATGCGAAGGCGCCGGTCAGGAAGTACTTCAGGGCCGACTCGCCGGAGCGCAGCGAGTCGCGGCGCAGCCCCACGAGGGCGTAGAGCGGAAGGCTCGTCAGCTCGAGGGCGATCACGATGGCCAGCAGGTGGACCGCCGCGCAGAGCAGCAGGATCCCGGCGAGCGAGGCCAGCAGCAGCGCGTAGTACTCGCCCTGGTGAACGCCCACGCTGGCGAGGTAGCGCGCCGAGGAGAGCACCGTGAGCAGGGCCGCGACCAGCACCGCGGCCCACAGGAAGCGGGCCACGGCGTCGACGGAGAGCAGCGGGCTCTCCGTCTGGTAGGCACGCACCTCGCCGAAGCCGATCAGGCTCAGGATCAGCGCGGCCACGAGGAAGAGCAGCGTCGCGGCCGCGAGGTAGGTGCCCCGGCCCTCGGGCGTGAGCGCGCGTCCGAGCAGGGTCTGCCGGTGCTCCAGCGCCAGCTGGAGCAGGGGGATCAGCAGTGCGCCGAGACCGACGCAGATCAGCGGCGCGATCGCGGCCACGTCCAGCTCCGGACCCGCGACGGCGGCCGGCACGCTCAGCCCCCGTCTCGCGGCGCCGCGAGGGCGCGCGGATCGGAGGCCGCCTCGCGAGCGGCCGCGTCGCCGGGAATCCCCGCACCCGCCGGCAGCACCGCCCCGCGCGCGGCCATGCGCTCGAGCAGCTCGTTCGCGCTGCGGTCGATGCGGTTCAGGAAGAACGTGGGGTGCAGGCCGATCCAGAACAGCGGGATCACCAGCGCCAGGATCGCGCTGAGCTCGCGCACGCCCAGATCGTGGAGGCCGCGATTGCCATCGTCGTCCAGCGGCCCCGCGAAGATCCGACGCAGCATCGAGAGCATGTAAGCAGCGCCGAGCAGCAGGCCCAGAGACGCCCAGCCGGCCGCGCCGGGCCGGCTGCCGAACGCCCCGACCAGGATCAACAGCTCGCCGACGAATCCGCCGAGTGCGGGCAGGCCCGTGCCCGCCAGGGCCGCGATCGTGAACAGCGTCGCGAAGCGCGGCATGATCTTGGCGAGACCGCCGAACGCGTCGAGGTCGCGCTGCCCGCGGCGCGCGTCGAGCATGCCCACGAGCAGGAAGAGGGCCCCGATGAACAGGCCGTGGTTGACCATCTGCAGCAGGGCGCCCTCGAGCCCCGCCGGGTTGAGAGCGAAGATGCCCAGCACCACGAAGCCCATCTGGCTGATCGACGCGAAGGCGAGCAGGCGCTTCGCGTCGCTCTGCGCCAGCGCGAGCAGCGCGCCGTACACGATGCCGACGACCGCGAGCGCGCTGAAGCAGGGCGCCGCCATCACCACCGCCTCAGGAAAGGCCGGGAGCGCGAAGCGCACCAGGCCGTAGGCCCCGAGCTTCAGCAGCACGGCGGCCATCATCGCCGCGGCGGCCGTCGGCGCCGCGACGTGCGCATCGGCGATCCAGCCGTGGAGCGGAACCAGCGGCGTCCGGATGGCGAACGCGAGCCCGAACGCGGCGAGCAGCGCGGGCTGGCGCATCCACCAGGGACCGGTGTCCAGCGCGACCGGCGTGTCCCAGATCCCGGTGGCGCCGTCCACACCGATCCAGTCGAAGGTGAACACACCGAAGTGCTGGTAGTGCAGCACGGCCAGGATCACGATCCCCACGAGCATCAGCAGGCTGCCCGGCGTGCTGTAGACGAGGAGCCGGAGCGCGGCGCGCGCGCCGGGCGCGTCCTCCCCCGCAGGCGCCCGCCCCATGCCCACGATGAAGTACACGGGCACCAGGACCGCCTCCCAGAACACGTAGAACAGGAAGAGGTTCAGCGACAGGAATGCCCCCAGCAGGCCCGTCTGCAGCACCAGCATGAACAGCACGAAGTGGCGCACGCGCTCGACGATCTCGCCGCGCGTCGCCAGCAGCACGACCGGAAAGAGCGCACTGGTCAGCGCGACCATCAGGATCGAGATGCCGTCGACGCCGACGAAGTAGTGAATGCCCTGGTCGCCGAGCCAGGGCACACGCTCCACGAGCTGCAGCCCTCCCGCGGTCGGATCGAAGCGACGCCAGAGTTCCAGCGCCGCCACGCCCCCGAGCAGCGACGACACCAGGCCGACGCCGCGCCAGATCGCGCCGGAGAACTGGACCGTCCGGCTCGCGAGCAGTCCGCCGACGAGCTCGAGCAGCAGCAGGCCGATGCCGATCGCCAGCGGCTGGAAGATGATCGCCGAGAGCAGGTGGGACTGGAGATCGAAGCTCAGAGCCGGCTCCATCACGCGCCCCCGATCAGCCAGGCCAGAAGCGCCAGGACCCCGACGAGCATGGCGAAGACGTAGGACTGCACCAGACCCGTCTGCGAGCGCTTGATCCAGCGATCGGCCAGGGCGTGCACGGCGCGCGCCGCGCCCCCGAAGAGCCCCGCGTCGATCCAGCGGGCGTCGAGCGTGCGCGCCACCAGGCCGTGCGAGAGCCCGCGCAGCGGCCTCACCAGGCTCCGCTCGTAGAGCGCGTCGATCCACAGCCCCTCGACGAGCGCCCGCTGCAGCGGGACCAGCCGGAAGAGCCAGCGCCGGGACAGTCGCAGGTGACGCCGGTAAAGCGCGACGGCGACCGCGACGCCGCCGAACGCCGCGGCCAGGCTGGCCGCGAGCGCCACCAGGTCGGCCGGCTCCGGGTCGGCCTCGCCGGTCACCGGAACCAGGAAGTAGTGCAGGCTGTTGGAGCGCTCGACCCCGAAGATCCAGGCGCCCCAGGTGTCGGGGAGACCGAAGATCCCGCCGAGCACCGCGAAGCCGGAGAGCACGACCAGCGGGAAGACCATCGAGGCGTTCTGCTCGCGCACGCCGCGCCCCACGCTGTACGAGGCCCGGCTCGGCCCGTCGAACACGAGCAGGTACAGGCGCGCCGCGTAGAACGAGGTCATCGCGGCCGCCACCACGCCGAGCGCGAAGACCCACTCCGCCCCGTAGAGCTCCGCGCGGAACAGCCCGCCGAGGATCTCGTCGCGCGAGAAGAACCCCGAGGTCGGCGGCAGACCCGCGAGCGCCCAGGCGCCGATCAGGAACGTCGCGTGCGTCCAGGGCATCGGCCCCCGCAGCCCGCCCATGCGCTCCAGGCGGCGCTCGCGCCCCAGCGCCACGACCACCGATCCCGCGGCCAGCACGAGCAGGGCCTTGAAGAAGGCGTGGCTGATCAGGTGGAAGAGCGCCGCGGTGTACGACGTCACGCCGACGGCGACCCACACGAAGCCGAGCTGGCTCACCGTCGACCAGGCCAGCACCCGCTCGATGTCGCGCTGCGCCAGGGCGATGCTGGCGCCCAGGAACGCGGTACCGATGCCGATCCAGATCAGGGTCGCCTGCGCCCCCGGCGCCATCTCGTACAGGAAGGCCATGCGCGCGATCAGGTAGACGCCCGCCGTCGCGGTGGCGGCCGCCTGGATCAGGGCCGACGCGGGCGCCGGCGCGGCCACGCTGTCCGGGAGCCAGACGTGCAGGGGGAGCTGCGCGGACTTCGCGCACGCGCCGAGCAGGAGCAGCAGACCCGCCAGGCTGGCGAGGCTCCACGTCGGCACGTCGAGCCCGGCCAGCCCGAGCCACCAGGGCACGTCGACCCGCGCCCCGGCCAGCGCCGGCGCGTGCTCGAGCATCGTCCGGAACGCCAGCGTCGGCTGTCCGATCTCGCTGTAGGCCCAGAACAGCAGACAGATCCCGAGCAGCAGTCCGAGATCCCCGATGCGGTGCACCACGAACGCACGCTGCGCGGCATGCGCCGCCCGCCCGTCGAGGTACCAGAAGCCGATCAGCAGATACGAGGCGACACCCACGCCCTGCCAGCCCAGGAAGAGCAGTACCAGGTTGTCGCCCAGCACCAGCACCAGCATGGCCCCGAGCAGCAGGTTCAGGTAGACGCCGGAGCGCTGATAGCCGCGGTCCGGTCGCTCGTCGACGCGCATGCGACCCGCGGCGTGGATGTGGATCAGCGAGCCGACGCCCGAGACCAGCAGCGCCATCACGGCGGACAGCGGGTCGAGTAGCAGCGCGAGCTCCGCGTGGAAGTCGCCCGCCGAGATCCAGGTGTACAGGTTCGCGGTCAGGAAGCGCTCGTCGGGCTCGAAGCCCGTGGCGAGCACCCAGGTAGCGAGCACGCTGATCGCGAACGCGAGCAGCGGGGCCGCGCAGTGCACGAGCCAGACGATCGTCGACGGCCAGGCTCGGCGCGTGAGCAGCAGCCAGACCCCGCTCGAGGCCGCGGCCAGCAGCGGCAGCAGGGGGATCCAGGGGATCAGCGCGGCGGCGTGCTCGATGTCCACCCGCCTACCACCGCATCAGATCGAGCGCCTCGAGGTCGGCGCTGCCGCGCTGGCGCACGATCGCGATCACCAGGGCGAGCCCCACGATGAGCTGGAGCGCGGAGATCGCGATCACGAAGAGCGCCATCAGCTGACCCTCCGCATCGGCGTGCTGTCGGCTGAACGCGACCAGCGAGAGCGTCGCCGCGCCGAGCATCAGCTCGACGCACATCAGCACGACGATCGCGTCGCGCCGCAGCAGCACGCCGGCCGTTCCGATCGCGAAGATCAGCAGGGCGAGCATCTGGTAGTGACCCGGATCGATCACGAGGCGCTGCTCCGCCGGACCAGCACGGAGCCGGCCAGGATCGCCGCCAGCAGGAGCAGACCCGCGACCTGCAGGGCGAGCACGTGCTCGCTCGCGAGCAGCAGCGCGAGCGCGCGTGTCGACCCGGAGCCCACCGCGGCCTCACCCCAGGGGCCGCGCAGCAGCGAGAGCAGACCGATTCCCTGCAGCGCGAAGCCGGCGACCAGGACCGCGCCCACGGCGCGCAGCAGCGGCTGGCGCGCTCCCGGCGGGCCGCGGCGCGGGTCGAGCAGCAGGATCGCGAGGGCGAGGATCGAGACGACCGCACCGACGTTGACCAGTACCTGCAGCGCGCCGAGTAGCTCCGCGCCGAGCAGCAGGAACAGGCCCGAGAGCGCCAGCGCGAAGATCCCCAGCGACAGCGCCGCGTGCACGGACCGGCGCAGGGGCAGCACCACGCCGAGCGCTCCGGCCACGGCGACCGCAGCCAGGACCCAGAACAGCAGGGCAGCCATGCTCAGCCGACCTCCCGCAGCGCCACGACGCCCGCCGAGCTCAGCAGCACGTTGAGCAGGGCCAGGGGCAGCAGCACGGCCCACGCCAGCCGCATCCGCCGCGCGTACCCCGGGCCCTCGAGCCGGGAGCGCACGACGGCCTGCAGGACCACGACCGCGGCCAGCTTGAGGAGAAAGCTGAGCACGTGCACGGGCATCGCGACCAGGCCCGCCCAGCGCGGTCCGGTCAGCCCGGCGACGGCGAGCGCGAGCTCGCCGTCGGGGAGCCAGGGCAGTGACCAGCCGCCGAGGAACATCGAGGTCATCAGTCCCGCCATGGCGCCGGCCTCGAGCCAGTGGACCAGCGGGTCGCCCCCGGCGTCCGCCCCCGGCAGCGAGCGGCGGCTCGACGACGGCAGGGCGATCAGGAGCAGCCCGAACGCGGCCGGCTGCACGAACACGCCCCAGGCCGGCAGCCGCACGGACTCGAGCCAGGCGGCTCCGGGCGCGACCCAGCCCAGGTGCTCGAGGAAGCCGAGCGCCCGGAAGGTCTCCTGCTGCGCGAGCCCGATCCCGGTCAGCCGCAGCGTGCCGAAGGCGACCAGCACGCCGAGCACGGCGACGCCCAGCGCGACGCGGTACGAGAGCTCGCGCGCCGAGACGCGCAGCGCTTCGGGGTCCGGCTCACCGTCGGCGCGCCAGGCGCCGAGCAGCGACGCGCAGCAGGCGATCGCGCCGAGCGCGAGGACCCAGAGCAGCCCGCTGTCGAGGTCGGCGACGACCAGCGACCACTCGCGTCCGTCGATGGTGTAGCGGCCCCCGAACGGGATGATCGCCCAGGCACTCAGCGCCACGGCCACCGCGGCCAGGCCGCGCAGCGGCGCGCGTAGGGCCGACGCCGACGTGGCCGGCTCGACGAGTGCCCGGAGCATCGCCGGCAGCGCACGCACCGGTGACTCCGGGCGCAGCCGGAGCAGCCCCGCCCGCCCGGCTCCACCCGGCTGGCGCGTCAGGGCGACCAGGCGGCGCTCGACCGACGCGACCAGGGGCGCCACCAGCCCCGCCACGAGAGCCAGCAGCAGCAGCGTGGTGACGACCGCAGCGGCGCCCATCATCGGCGCTCCGGCGAGCGGGCGAGCGGATGGCGGTCCATCAGTCCCACTCGAGCCCGCCCCGGCGCCAGACGTGGATCAGACCGACCCCGAGCGCCGCCAGCACGGGAAGCCCCGCCAGCAGCGCCGGCCGGCCGAGCTCGCGAACGACCGTCGCCCAAGGGTAGAGCAGCAGCAGCCCCACCTGGAGGACCCCGATCGGGACCGCGACCAGGAACAGCGCGTCGCGGGCGCGCGACGAGAGCCGGCGGCCGACGCTCCGCGGCGCGGGGATCGGGGGTCCCGCGGCGTCCCGCCGGGCCACGCGGCGCCGCACCACGAGCAGCAGGAGCGCGAGGCCCGTGCCCAGCGCGACCAGGAGCGCCCACGCCGCGTACTCCGCGCTGTACTCACCCAAAGCGCCACTCCGGGGCCGGCCTGCCCGTCGTTCCAGGAAACCTGTGCAAACACGGGGGGATCGCGCGCTGCAAGCTAGCCCGGAATTGCGCCCGGGTCTATGCTGTTCGCATGCCGTCGAACCCCGTTTGCCGCGCCGTGGGCGACGGCCGTGCCGATCCGGCCGCCCTCCGGGCCCCGCTCAGGTGAGCCATCCCGGCACCCGGGCAGCGCTACAGCTCGCGCTCTGCCTGCTCGTCTGCGCGAGCTGCGGATCCGACGTGGTGCGCGAGACGGTGCTCGAGAACGAGCGGGTGCAGGTGCTGCTGCGCCGCGTCGAGGGCAAGGCCGCCGCGCAGCACGCTCACCCGGCGACGATTGCCGACGTGCGCATCGCGCACATCCTGGCCTCGCTCACCCACACCGACGGCGACGGCGGCCGGCAGCTCACGATCCGCTCCACGCACGTCTACGACCTCGCCGAGGGTATCGCCCGGGCGCTGGGGAAGGCCACGCCCGCCGACGAGGTGATCGCGATCGCGTTCGCGCGCGACCGCCGGCTGGGCATCTTCAGCGACGACCGCGTGACGGCGTTGCGCACCTATCTCGAGGGCGACGAGCTGCTGATCGAGTTCTTCGCGCTCGAGGAACCGCGCGAGGACGAGCGCCCGGGCCGGCGGGGCGAGTACCGCGCGCCGCTGGCGCTGCCCGCGGCGCGCGCACGCTTCTCGATCGTCCCCGGCGAGGCGCAGCGCGTGCACGGCGAGCGCGGCGTCGCGGTGGCCTGGCGGGACGACTACTACCGGCGGCCCGTCAGCCTCCGCTTCCGCGAGGGCCAGATCAAGCGGCGCACGGTGCTGATGGAGATGCCGGCAGAGGACGCCCCCGGCGCCGCTGCGGCCTCGCGCGACGCCGGCTCCGGCGCGCTCGGCGACCAGCAGCGCCGCGCGCTGCAGGAGCTCGAGGCGCTGCGTCGCGAGGGCGAGATCACCGAGAGCGAGTACGGGCGGCGCCGGCGCCTGATCGAGCGGGGCGAGCTGCCCGGCGCCGGCGACCCGGAACCATGAGCGAGCCGCGCCGCGCGCGGCGCGTGCATGTCGACACCGACCCCGGGCTCGACGATCTGCTCGCGCTGGCCTTCGCCGCTGCCTCCCCCGAGCTCGATATCGTCGGGCTGACCACGGTCGCCGGCAATGCGCCGCTCGAGGCCGTCACCTACAACGCCCTGGGCTGGTGCGCGCTGGCCGGCCTCGACGTTCCCGTGGGGCGCGGAGCGGACGCCCCCCTCGAGCTGCCCCGCATCGACGCCACGCACTTCCACGGCGCCGACGGGCGACGGGGCATCCCCTTGCCGGCGCCGCTGCACGCCGCCGAGGCGGACGCCGGGGCTGTGCTGCGCGAGAGCCTGACGGCGCGCGGCGCCGAGCTGCTGATCGCCCTGGGCCCGCTGACGAACGTCGCCCGGCTGGCGGCCAGCGACCCCGGCCTGCTCGACGGGCTGCCCGTGCTCTGGATGGGCGGGAGCCTGTGCGGGGGCAACGTGACCCCGGCAGCGGAGTTCAACTGCCACGTGGACCCGCACGCGGTGGACGCCGTGCTCGACTCGGGCGCGGCGCTCCGGGTGATCGGGCTCGACGTGACCGGCTGCGTGCGCCTGCGCGAGGCGGAGCTGAGCGCGCAGCGCTGGCCCGGCACGGCGCGCGGCGCCTTCGCCTGTGCGCTGCTCGACGCGCTGGTCGCGGCCGAGGAGATCGTCTCGGGCCAGCGCGCGGCCGTGCTCCACGATCCCACGGCGATCGCCGCGGCGCTCGACGTCGACGTGCTGCGCTGGGAGCGCCGCTGGCTGGCGGTCGAGGCGGGCGACGGCCCCGAGCGCGGGCGCATGCTCGAGCTGCCCGGCGGCGACGGCGACGCACCGCTGTTCGCCTGCGAGGTCCACCACGAGCGCGTGCGCCGGCTGTTCCTGGAACGGCTCGTCGACTGGTGCGCGGAGGATGCGGCGTGACGGCGCTGTGCGACTTCCACCTGCACTCCACGGCCTCGGACGGGGCGCTGGAGCCCGGCGCGCTGGTCGAGCTGGCGGCGCGCTGCGGCGTGCGCCTGATGTCGCTGACCGACCACGACGACGTCTCGGGCATCCCCGAGGCCAGCGCGCGCGCCGCCGAGCTGGGCATCGAGCTCTGGCCCGGCGTGGAGCTGAGCGTGTCCGAGCGCGACGGTGAGCGCGAGATGCACGTGCTGGGTATCGGCATCGATCCCGCAGAGCCGCGGCTGGTCGCCGCGCTCGACGAGCAGCGGCAGCAGCGCGACCGGCGCGGGCGCCGCATCGTCGAGCGCCTGCGCGAGGCCGGCATCGACGTCACCTGGGAGCGCGTGGCCGAGATCGCCGGCGACGGCGTGGTCGGCCGGCCCCACGTGGCGCGGGCCCTGATCGAGATCGGCGCGGTCCGCGACATGGACGAGGCCTTCGCGCGCTGGCTGCGCCGGCGGCGGCCCGCCCACGTGGCGCGCGAGGGCATGGCCCTGCGCGGGGCCGTGGCGCTGATCCACGGGGCCGGCGGCCTCGCGGTGCTGGCCCATCCCCCGCGCTCCGGCGGCGTCGACGGCCCGGGCGGGCTCGAGGCGTACGTGGAGGACGTGGCACGCGCCGGCCTCGACGGGCTCGAGGTGCACCATCCGGCGCACCGGCCGGGCCAGCTCCGGAGGCTTCGCCGCCTCTGCCGCGATCTGGACCTGGTGGAGACCGGTGGCAGCGACTTCCACGGACCCGTGGACGGCCCGATCCGCCCCGGCCGCGGCCGCGGCGGCCTGCGCCTGGGGCCGCGCTTCGCCGAGCCGCTGCGCGAGCGCCTGCGGGCCCGCAGCTCGGCAGCAGATCCCCGGGTTTGAACGGGGTTCGGGCCGGCGGTACCCTGCGCCGTCCCATGCCCGGCCCCAAGGACCCCCCCGGCTCCTCCACCCGCGCCGTCCACGGCGGCGAGCGCGAGGGCCGGCCCCGCGTCTCCGACTCGCTGACGACCCCGATCGTCCAGACGTCCACGTTCTGGTTCCGCGACACGCAGGAGCTGGTGGACTACCAGGAGGGCCGCTACGCGAGCTTCGAGTACGGCCGCTACGGCAACCCGACCGTGCGCGCTCTCGAGGAGAAGCTGGCGACCCTGGAGGGCGGCGAGGACTGCCTGGTCTCCGCCTCGGGCATGAACTCGATCACGACGCTGCTGCTGGCCCTGGTGCCCGAGGGCGGCCACATCGTGACCACCCACGACTGCTACCGGCGTACGCGCCAGTTCGCGCAGACGGTGCTGCCGAAGATGGGCATCCGCACCACGGTGATCGACCCGTCGGACCTCGAGGGTCTCGAGCGGGCGCTGGCCGGGGGCGCGACCCTGTACTTCTCCGAGTCACCGACCAACCCGTACCTGCGCGTGGTGGACGTGCCCCGCGTCGCCGAGCTCTGCCGCGCCGCCGGCGCGATCTCGGTGATCGACTCCACGTTCGCCTCGCCGGTCAACCAGCGCGCCCTCGATCTGGGCGCCGACGTGGTGCTGCACTCGGCCACGAAGTACATCGCCGGACACAACGACGTGCTCTGCGGCGCCCTGGTCGGGCACAGCGCCCGGATCGGGCCGGTGCGCGACCTGCACGGCATCCTGGGCGGCGTGGTCGACCCGCACGCCGCCTGGCTCGTCCTGCGCGGCTGCAAGACGCTGGCGCTGCGCGTGGAGCGCGCGAACGCCACGGCCCTGCGGATGGCGGAGTTCCTCTCCGAGCACCCGCGAATCGCGCGCGTGCACTACCCGGGCCTCAGCAGCCACCCCGACCACGAGATCGCCCGCGCCCAGATGCAGGGCTACGGCGGGGTGGTCAGCTTCGAGGTCGACGGCGGTCTGGAGACCGCCTCCAAGCTCGTCGACGCGCTCCGGCTGCCCTACATCGCCCCGAGCCTGGGCGGGGTCGAGTCGCTGGTCGAGCAGCCCACGGTGATCTCGTACTGGGATCAGACCCCGGAGCAGCGCGCGGAGCTGGGCATCCTGGACAACCTGATCCGCTACTCCTGCGGCATCGAGGACGCCGACGACCTGGTGGCGGACCTCGAGCAGGCCCTCGACCGGATCTAGTCCGCGTCCCGGAGCGGCCGCGGGGGAGTCCGCCCGACGCGCGCGCCTCAGATGAGTGTCGCCGACAGACCCTTCTCGTGGGCGAGGAGACGCCGCTTCACCCCGAGACCGCCGGTGTAGCCGCCCAGCTTGCCGCGGGCGGCGACGATGCGGTGACAGGGTACGACGATCGGCAGGGGATTGGCGCCGTTCGCGGCGCCGACGGCGCGCTGGGCCCCGTCGCGGCCGATCCCTCGGGCGAGCTCGCCGTAGGTCCGCGTCTCGCCGAAGGGCACGTCGACCAGCGCGCGCCAGACCCGGAGCTGGAAGTCGGTGCCGCGCAGGTCGAGCGTCACGTCGAACGCGCGGCGCGCGCCGCGGAAGTACTCCTCGAGCTCGATGCGCGCCTTGTCCAGCACCGGCATCCAGTCGACCCGGGTCGCCTGGGGCAGCGTGCGCTCGATCCAGCCGGCAAAGCCCCGACCGGCGTGGCGCGGCAAGCCGATGCGCAGAAGTCCGTGCTCGGTGGCGGCCAGCTTGACCGGACCGAGCGGCGAGTCGACGACCGTCGCCGCGTACTCACACCCCATGAGCCGAGAGTAACACGATCCCGCGTCGGGACGAGGCGTCTCCAGAGAAGATCGTCGGCGCGACCCGGCCCGGGAGCAGCCGGGGCCAGAGATGGATCGGGGGAGGACCGGTGACGGCCCTCCCCCGAAGCGTCCAACCTCTCGGATCGCGTGAAGAGCTAGCGGCGGCGCGCGGTCTTCCGCCGGGCGGTCGTCTTGCGCCGGGCCGTCGTCTTGCGGCGTCCCGTCGCCTTCTTGCGGCCGGTCTTCTTGCGCCCGCCCCGGGCCGTCTTCTTGCGGGCGGCCTTCTTGCGCGTGGCCTTCTTGCGTGTGGCCTTCTTCCGCCCGGCCTTCTTGCGCCCGGCCTTCTTGCGCGTGGCCTTCTTCCGACCGGTCTTCTTCCGCGCGGTCTTCTTGCGACCGGTGGTCTTCCGGCGGGCCGGAGCTCGCCGGGCCGACTTGCGCCCACTGCCGCGTCGCTTCATCCGAGCGCGTGCCACGTCGCCGTCCCCGTCGATGAAGTAGAGCCAGCCCTCCTCGCGCTCCACGCCGACCTTCTCGACCTTGGCGCGTCGGCCCTGGCTGCGCCCGCCACGGGCCAGCGGGGCGCGCGAGATGTCGCCCTGCTTGTCGAGGAAGTACAGGTAGCCGGGCTCCTTCTTGATGCCCGTGCGTTCGACCTTTGCCATCGGAAACCCCCCAGATGTCGTTTCGTCGACGGGAAACGGCACGACCTCTCACGCGCCACCGACGACGTTGTGGAGAAGTTATGGAAGGGGTTTTCGGGTTGTCAAACCTTTTCGACGGAAAAGACCCCCGGGAGCGGGGATTCATCGACGGTCGGGACCGGTCTCAGTCGATCCCGAGGCCCTGGCGGATGCGCTCCAGGGGGTCGCCGGTCGACGGTACGAAGGCCCGGCCCGTCACCTGCTCGAAGGCCTCGATGTAGCGGCGGGCCGCCTCGCAGCGCACCTCGTCGGGGAGCTCCGGGGGCGTTCCCTCGCCGCGGTAGCCCTGCTCGACGAGCCAGCGGCGCACGTACTCCTTGTCGAGCGCCTGGGGCGCCCGCCCGTCGGCCATGGCCCTGTCGTAGCTGTCCGCGTACCAGTAGCGCGAGGAGTCGGGGGTGTGGATCTCGTCGATGACGACCAGGCGGCCGTCGGGGGCAACGCCCATCTCGTACTTGGTGTCCACCAGGATCAGCCCCCGCGACGCTGCGTGAGCGCGCCCGGCGTCGAACAGCCGCCGCGCGATCGCGGCCGCCTCGTCGAAGCGCTCCGCCGTGATCGCCCCGCTGGCGATGAGCTGCTCGCGCGACGCCGGCTCGTCGTGCTCGCCCTGGGCCGCCTTGGTCGTCGGGGTGAGCAGGGGCTCGGGGAGCCGCTGGTGGGGCCGCATGCCGTCGGGCAGGCGGTGCCCGCAGTACTCCCGGGCGCCCGACTCGTAGGCCCGCAGGATCGACGTGTTGGAGCTCCCGGTCAGGTAGGCCCGGTACACGAACTCGACGGGGAGCACCTCGCACTCCTGGACCACCGAGACGTTCGGGTCGGGCACGTGGATCAGGTGGTTGGGTGCCAGGTCGCGCGTCTGCTCGAACCAGAAGGCGGCCAGCTGGTTGAGCACCTGCCCCTTGAACGGGACCGTGCCGACGATCACGTCGAAGCAGCTGATGCGGTCGCTGACGACGATCGTGCGCCGCCCGTCGCGCACGTAGCTCTCGCGGACCTTCCCGGACAGCCGCTCCCCGAGCTGCGGCAGGTCCGTCGCGCCGAGCGTGGTCTTGCACTGCGCCTGGATCAGGCTCATGTCGATTCCCATGGTTCTCACCTCCCCGAACGGTCCTTCCAGCGCCGCTCGACGGCGTCGAGCACGATCGCCTCGATCGAGACCTCGTCGAGGCGGTCGATCTCCTGTACCCCGGTCGGACTCGTCACGTTGACCTCGGTCAGCCAGCGGCCGATCACGTCGATGCCGGCGAAGACGATCCCGTGCGCGCGCAGCTCCCCGCCGATGCGCGCGCAGATCTCCCGGTCGCGCGCGCTCAGCCCGGTCTTCGCGGCCGAGCCTCCGGCGTGGAAGTTCGAGCGCGACTCGCCGCGCGCGGGCACGCGCAGCACGGCGCCCACGGGCTCGCCCTCGACCAGGATGATGCGCTTGTCGCCCTCGCGGACCTCGGGCACGTAGGCCTGCGCGATCTGGTAGCGGCGGCCGTGCTCCGTGCTCGTCTCGAGGATCACGCCCGCGTTGCGATCGTCGGGCGTCAGGTGGAAGACGCCCTCTCCCCCGCAGCCATCGAGCGGCTTGAGGATCATCTCGCCGCCGAGCCGCTCGCGGAAGGCCAGCAGCTCGTCCATGTCGCGGCTGATCAGGGTCTCGGGCGTCAGGTCCGGGAAGCGCAGGACCCAGAGCTTCTCGGTCACGTCGCGCAGACCGGCCGGGTCGTTCACGACCAGGGTGGGGGACGGGACCAGGCCCAGCAGGTGGGTCGCGAAGAAGTAGTCGAGATCGTAGGGCGGGTCCTTGCGCATCCAGACCACGTCGAAGTCCGACAGGGGCCCGTCGCCCTCGCCCGCGACCGCGTACCAGTCGTCGCCCTCGCGCACCGTCAGCTCGACCCACGGCGTGCCGGGCGCGCCGCCGGGCGCCACGCGCAGTCGGCCGACCTCGCAGGCGCAGACCCGGTGCCCGCGACGCGCGGCCTCGCGCATGAACGCCACGCTGGTGTCCGCGCGGGGCTGCAGCGCGGCCAGTGGATCGACGACGAAGAGGTGCTGCACGGGCGCATCCTAGCCCGCATTTCCGCACGCGGCCGCCGTGTCCGCAGGCGCCGCCAGCGTCGCCCCGTGCGCGCCCCCGGCGGGCCCGGAGAGGGTCGAAGCCGGGCTCCCCGCCGGACGTCGAACGGGCCGGGAACGGGCGCGGCGCGGCAGTAGCCCCGCCATGGAATGCGGGCTAGGTTCGCGCCGGACCCCCCTCCGCGGGAGACCTGCGAGTGAGACGCCTCATCCAGATCGCGCTCGCCCTGACGGCGCTCTGCGTTCTGGGCGCCATCGTGGGGATCGCTGTGTTCCAGGCCCTGGTCCTGCGCGATCTGCCCGAGATCAAGTCCCTGGGCGACTACCGCCCCAAGATCATCACGCGGGTCTTCGACGCCGCCGGCGACGAGATCGCCAGCTTCTCCGAGCAGCGCCGGGTGGTCGTGCCGATCGAGAGCCTGCCCCGCCACGTCACGCACGCCTTCGTCGCGGCCGAGGACGGCGCCTTCTACGAGCACGAGGGGCTCGACTATGCGGGCATCGCGCGCGCCTTCCTGAAGAACCTGCGCGCCGGGCGCATCGAGCAGGGCGGCAGCACCATCACGCAGCAGGTCGCCAAGACCTTCCTGCTCTCGTCCGAGCGCAAGTACGTGCGCAAGCTCAAGGACATGGTGCTGGCCCGGCGCATCGAGCAGCACCTGGACAAGGCCGAGATCCTCTACCTGTACCTCAACCAGATCTACCTGGGCTCCGGCGCGTACGGCATCGAGGCGGCGGCGCGGACCTACTTCGGCAAGCCGGCCTCGGAGCTGAGCATCAGCGAGGCCGCGATGATCGCGGGCGTCGTGCCCGCGCCCTCCCTCTGGTCTCCCTTCAACGACCTCGAGATGGCGGTGCGCAAGCAGAACGTGGTGCTGCGCCGGATGGTCGAGCAGGGCTTCATCGCCGAGGAGCAGCGCCAGGAGGAGCTCGCGCGGCCCATGGAGTTCGCCACGCGCGAGTGGAACGAGCGCCGCGACTCGGTGGACTACTTCGTCGAGGAGGTGCGTCGCTACCTCGTGGACCGCTTCGGCAACGAGGTCGTCCTCACCGAGGGACTGCAGGTGTACACGACGCTGGACCCGGAGCGTCAGCTGGCGGCCTACCGCGCCGTCCGCCAGGGCCTGCGCGAGCACGACCGGCGTCAGGGCTGGCGCGGGCCCATCCGGCGCGCGCTCGAGGAGGAGTGGCCGCAGCTGCTCGAGGAGGTCGCGGCGCACAACCGCGAGCAGCGGCCCGCGACCGAGTGGCGCCACCAGGGGCTCGTCGAGGAGATCGACGCCGGGAACGAGAAGGTGATCATCGCCACCGGACCCCGGACGCGCACCGAGCTCGGTCTCGAGCAGGTCGCGTGGGTGCGGCCCGCGAACCCGGACCTCGACGGCCTGGCCGCGCGGCGCAAGAGCGTGTCGGAGATCGACCTGGAGCCCGGCGACCTGGTCTGGCTCGAGGTGGTCGAGATGACGCCGGCCGACGATCCCCTGGGCGAGGCGCCTCCCACGTACCGCTACGAGCTGTACCAGGAGCCGGAGGCCGAGGGCGCGCTGGTGGCGATCGACCTCGAGACTTCCTCGCTCTCGGCGATCGTCGGCGGCTACAGCTTCGCCCGCAGCCAGTTCAACCGCGCACTGCAGTCGCTGCGCCAGCCGGGCTCGGCCTTCAAGCCGCTGATCTACGCCGCCGCGATCGACCGCGGCTACACGCCGGCCTCGATCGTCTACGACACGCCGATCGTCTACCGCGACGAGGAGACCGGCTTCCAGTGGAAGCCGAACAACTACTCCAAGAACTTCTACGGGCCGATCACCCTGCGCTGGGCGCTGGCCAAGTCCCGCAACATCGCCACCGTCAAGCTCCTGCGCGACGTCGGCCTCGGGCCGACGATCCAGACCGCGCGCGCCCTGGGCATCGCGTCCCCGCTCGAGGACAACCTGGGGCTGGCCCTGGGCAACAGCGAGGTCACGCTGACCGAGCTCGTGCGCGCCTACACCACCTTCGCCGCGGCGGGACGCCTGATCGATCCGATCTTCATCCGGGAGATCCGCGATCGCGGCGGCGAGCTGCTGGAGTCCGACGTCAAGCTGATCGCGAGCCAGACCGCCGAGCCCCTCGAGGAGACCGGGGAGGCGGTGCCGATCGAGGAGCTGCTCCAGGCCGACGCCGCGAAGGAGAGCGCCGTCGAGCGCGTCATGGCCGAGCTGAGGAAGAACGGCGACGGGGTCGGGGACGAGAGCGACGACGACCAGGTACTCGATCCGATCACGGCGTACCTGATGACCGATCTGCTTCGCGCCGTCGTCAACGACGGCACCGGCCGCCGGGTCCGCGCGCTGCGCCGGCCCGTGGCGGGCAAGACGGGGACCACCAACGACCTGTACGACGCCTGGTTCATCGGCTTCACGCCGCAGATCGCCGCGGGCGCGTGGGTCGGCTACGACAACGCCCGCCGGCTCGGCCGCAACGAGACCGGCTCACGCACCGCGAGCCCGATCTTCCTCGACTTCATGCAGCGTGCGCATCGCGGCCTGCCGGTGCGCGAGTTCGACGCACCCCAGGGCGTGGTCTTCGTGCGCATCGACAAGGAGTCCGGACTGCTGCCCTGCGGCCCGCGACGCGAGGTGCTCTTCCAGCCGTTCCGCGACGGCAGCGTGCCCGACGAGAGCTGCCTGGCCAGCGCACCGGGCGTGCCCGCGGGCACGACCGCGCCGCTGCGGCTGGACTGAGCCCGCGGTCCCGTCGGAGTCCGGATGCCGCGGATCGCGATCGTCGGGGCGGGGCACAACGGGCTGGTCTGCGCCGCCTACCTGGCGCGTGCGGGCATCGACGTGACGGTCTTCGAGCGGCGCGAGATCGTCGGTGGCGCCTGCGTCACCGAGGAGCTCTGGCCGGGCTACCGGGTCTCTCGCGCGGCATACGTGCTCTCGCTGTTCCGGCGTCGCATCATCGACGAGCTCGGGCTCGAGCGCTTCGGGCTGCAGCTGCTGCCGCGCGACCCGTCGTCGTTCACGCCGCTTCCCGGTGGCGGCTCGCTGGTGCTCGGGCCCGACGCGGCGCGAAACGCGGAGGAGATCGGTCGCTTCTCCAGCCGCGACGCCGCCGTCTACCCGCACTACGAGGCGCTGCTCGAGCGGATCGCGAGCGCGGTCGACCCCCTGCTCGACCTGCCCCCGCCCGACCTGCAGCTGCGGCGACCGGGCGACCTGCGCCCCTGGTGGGCGGCGGCACGTGCGGCGCTGCAGATCGGCCGCCAGCTGCCGCGCGCGGCCCGGGTGCTCCTGGGCGCGGCGCGGCCCCTGCTCGAGGAGTTCTTCGACTCCGAGCCGCTGCGCTCCACGCTCGCCACCGACGCGGTGATCGGGGCGTTCGCCGGGCCGTCCACCCCGGGCACCGGCTACGTGCTCTTCCACCACGTGATGGGCGATGCCACCGGCCACCGCGGCGTCTGGGCCTACGTGCGCGGCGGCATGGGCGCGCTGTCGGAGGCGCTCGCCGCGGCGGCGCGCGCCGCGGGCGCGCGCATCGAGACCGCCCGGACCGTCGAGCAGATCGCCACGCGCGACGGCCGGGCGAGCGGCGTGGTCACGGACGGCGGCGACGAGCACCCGTTCGACGCGGTCGTGTCGTGCATGGATCCGCTGCGCACCACGCGTGCGGTCGACGCTCAGGAGCTCTGGCCGGAGTCCTGGCGGCGCTCGATCGAGACGCTCGACTTCCGCAGCCCGGTCGTCAAGCTGAACCTGGCGCTGGACGCGGCCCCGGAGTTCCCCTGCAGCGATCGCGACGTGGCGCCGCTGGGGGGCACGATCCACGTGGGGCCCGTCGACCTCGACGGGATCGACCGCGCCTTCCACGACGCCTGCCGTGGCGAGGTCTCCGGGCTACCCGTGGTGGAGCTGACCCTGCCGTCGATGCTCGACGACGGCCTGGCGCCGCCGGGCCACCACGTGGCGTCGGTCTTCGCGCAGTACGCGCCCGTGCTGCCCGCCGACGATCCGGGCTGGCCGGCGCTGCGCGACCGCATGCGCGAACGGGTGCTCGACGCGATCGAGGCGGTCTCGCCGGGCTTCCGCTCGCGCATCGCCCACCTGGAGGTGCTGGCTGCCCCCGATCTCGAGCGCGAGTTCGGGCTGACGGGCGGGAACATCTTCCACGGTGCCATGTCGCCCGACCGCCTGATGCCGCTGCGGCCGGCACCGGGCTGGAGCCGCCACGCGACCCCCGTTTCCGGGCTCTACCTCTGCGGCTCGGGAGCGCATCCCGGCGGCGGGGTGATGGGCGCGCCAGGGCGCAACGCCGCCGGGGTCATCGCGGCCGACCTGGGCCGCGGACGCGGGGCGGGCTGAGCGCCCGGGATCCGCTCCCGGATTCGCTCTTTATTCGTCTCCACGGGCAAAAAAAATGCCGGCCGGAGCCAGCGCGTTTTTGGAGTGTGTGACGGAATTATAGCATGTGAACCGGTTCTGTCAAGCGATTTCTGGCACCTGACGCGGAACTCGCCGATCTGGCCCCGCAACCCCCCGTTCCGGGTCCGGAACCGCGGCCAGGCGCTCGAAATCGCCCGGTTCCGG
Source organism: Deltaproteobacteria bacterium (assembly GCA_029261925.1). GTDB lineage: Bacteria > Myxococcota_A > UBA9160 > SZUA-336 > SZUA-336 > JAGWBS01. The sequence continues at coordinate 24,567 of JAJDAJ010000026.1, forward strand.
TGCATGGTGGATTCCACCCGAAACGGGCGAAATCGCGCCCGATGCTACGCCGGAGCGCTCGGGTGCAGCTCGCCCTCGAGGTGGGCGACGCAGCCGAGCAGACTCGCCCGCCACGGAGGCCCCTCGATCCGGGTGACGGCCGTGTTCGCCAGGCCGGCCGTCGTGGTCACCGCTCCTGGCTCCAGGTGGCGATCGATGATGGCCTTGCAGACCAGGCCATGGCTGACCACGAGCAGGTCGCCGTCCAGGCGAGACGCGCGCTCGGTCACCCGGGCCCAGGCGCGAGCCACGCGGCCGTGGAAGATCGGCCAGCTCTCGCCGCCCGGCGGGGAGTAGTCCGGCCCGAACACGTCCTCGGTGAGCTCCGCGTAGGGCGTGCCGCGGAGATCGCCGAAGCTCCGCTCCTGGAGCAGCGGCTCGATCTCGACCGGAACCCGCAGCTGGCGCTCGACCACCTCGGCGGTCATGCGCGCACGCCTGTGATCGCTCGAGAGGATCTGCACGACGGGCGAGGCCAGCAGCCGGCGGGCGAGGCGCTCCGCCTGCTGCAGGCCGAGCGAGGACAGCGGGGTCTCCGGAGGCTGGAGCACGCGCGCCGCGTTCAGCTCCGTCTCACCGTGGCGCACCAGCCAGATCCCCATCGGGGGGAACGTACCAGAAATCGGAGGCCCGCAGACGATGTGATAGCTTGCCCGGCGGAGATGCGAAGCTGAAGGCGTACCTCGAGCTCCTGGCCGACGTGCGGCATCACGGAACGCCCAAGGGTGACCGGACGGGCACGGGCACGCTGAGCCTGTTCGGCCGTCAGCTGCGCTTCGATCTCTCGGCGGGCTTCCCGGTCGTCACCACCAAGAAGATCCACCTGCGCTCGGTGATCGTCGAGCTGCTCTGGTTCCTGAGCGGCGACACCAACGTGCGCTACCTGCGCGAGCACGGCGTCAGCATCTGGGACGAGTGGGCCGACGCCGAAGGCGAGCTCGGTCGCGTGTACGGGGCGCAGTGGCGCTCCTGGAGCGCACCCGACGGGCGCAGCGTCGATCAGATCGCGGACGTCGTGCGCGAGATCGAGCAGAACCCCGACTCGCGGCGCCTGGTCGTCAGCGCCTGGAACCCCGGCGAGCTGGACCGCATGGCGCTGCCCCCCTGCCACGCCTTCTTCCAGTTCTGGGTCGCCGACGGGCGGCTCTCCTGCCAGATGTACCAGCGCAGCGCCGACATCTTCCTGGGCCTGCCGTTCAACATCGCGTCGTACGCGCTGCTCACGCAGATGATCGCGCAGGTCACGCGCCTGGAGCCCGCAGAGCTGATCCTGAGCCTGGGCGACGTGCACCTGTACAGCAACCATGTCGAGCAGGCGGACCTGCAGCTGACGCGGCAGCCCCACGCGCTGCCCCGCCTGGAGCTGAACCCGGCCGTGAAGTCCCTGCTCGACTTCACGCTCGACGACATCCGGGTCGTCGACTACCGCAGCCACCCGAAGATCCCGGCACCGGTCGCGGTCTGAGGTCACAGCCTTGCTCTCGATGATCTGTGCGGTCGCGCGCAACGGCGTGATCGGTCGCCGCGGCGAGCTGCCCTGGCACCTGCCCGCGGACCTCGCGCACTTCAAGCGCGTCACGCAGGGCAAGCCCGTGGTGATGGGCCGCCGCACCCACAACTCGATCGGCCGCGCCCTCCCCGGCCGGCGCAACCTGGTCGTGACCAGCCGCGAGCGCGGGGTGGCGGGCGACTGCGAGGTGGTGTCGAGCCTCGACGACGCACTCGCGCGCTGCGCCGACGCCTCCGAGGTGGTCGTGATCGGGGGGGCCGCCCTCTACGCCGAGGCGCTGGGACGGGCGCGGCGCCTGTACCTGACGCAGGTGCACGCCGACGTCGAGGGCGACGTCTACCTGCCGCCGCTCGACCTCGACGCCTGGACCGAGGTCGAGCGCATCGAGCACCCGGCCGATGCGCGCCACGCGCACGCCTTCAGCATCGCGACCCTCGAGCGCCGCTGACGGGTTGTGCGCTGGCCGCGTCTGGGTCATCCTGCCCCGACGAGGCCGCTGATGAAGCCCTTCCGCCCGCAGCCCTGCAACGCCACGCCCGGCTCTCCCGCCGGGCGCCGCGACCCGGGAGTGACCGCATGATGTGCGGCGTCCCGTTCGCGATCGACTCGCAGGAGCCTCTCGCGACCTGAGCCGGCGGACCCCCGGCGCGCGGAAGCGGGAGCCACCCACCCGCTCTCCCGCCAGGAGCATCCGCCATGGCCCTCAGCGCCGCCGCCAGTCCCGGGACCCCGCCCGCCGCCCCCGATCGCAGCCGCGGCGGTGTGCGCGAGGTCTTCCTGCTGGGCTACCCCGTGATCCTGAGCCACCTCTCGACCACGCTGATGGGCGCGGTCGACGCGATCATCGTGGGGCGCCTCGGTCCCGCCGAGCTGGGCGCGGTCGGCCTCGCCGGCGTCTGGGTGCTGGTGCTGTTCCAGGTGGGCAACGGCGCGGCCAGCGGCGTGCAGACCTTCGCGTCGCAGGCGCACGGCGCGGGACGCCCGCGCGACTGCGGGCGCTGGGCCTGGCACTCGATCTGGCTGCTGGTCCCCATCGGCGTCGTGCTGGCGACGCTCATCGTCGTGGGCGCGGCTCCCCTGCTGCGGCTGCTCGGGCCGTCGGCCGAGCTGCAGGCGGCGGCCGCCGCCTACGCGGTGCCGCGCGCCTGGGGGGGTGTCGCGACGTTCGTGGGGCTGTCGATCGCCAGCTTCTTCCGCGGGGTCGGCGACATGATGACGCCGCTGCGCGCCACCATCGCGGGCAACATCGTCAACGTGGTGCTGACCTGGCTGCTGGTCTTCGGGCACGCCGGGCTGCCCGCCCTGGGCGTTCTGGGAGCGGGCCTCGGCACCATGACCGGCGAGATCGTCGTCGCCGCGTGGGTCTGGATCGCCTTCCGCCGGCGTCGCACCGACGAGGCCTTCGACACCGCGCCGGTGCGCCCCGCAGCGACCGAGCTGCGGCGGCTGGTGCGCGTGGGGCTGCCCGTGGGCGGACAGTGGGCGCTGGGCATGCTCTCGTTCGCGCTCTTCGCGAGCCTGGTCGCCCGCATGGGCGACGCCGCCATGGCCGCGAACCAGGCCTTCGTCAACCTGTCCGCGCTGAGCTTCATGCAGATCGTCGGCCTGTCGGCGGCGGCCACCACGCTGGTGGGCCGCTACATCGGCGAGCGCGACTTCGAGGCCGCACGGCGCAGCTACGCCTCGGCCATGCGACTGGCGGTCGGCGCGGCGGCCGTGCTCGCGGCGATCTTCGTGCTCACGCGTCACGAGCTGATCGGCCTGTTCTCGTCCGATCCCGAGGTGATCCGCCTGGGCGCGGGCCTGGTGATCGTGGGCTCGATCTTCCAGATCCCCGACGCCGTCACGATCGTCACCAACGGGGCGCTCCGCGGCGCCGGGGACACGCGCTGGCCCTTCGTGGTCCAGACGCTGACCGGGTGGTGCATCTTCCTGCCGCTGGGCTACCTGTTCGGCGTGGTGCTCGAGGGCGGCGTGATCGGCGCCTGGCTGGCGGGCATCGTCGAGCTCAGCGTGCTCTCGACCGGCCTGGTCTGGCGCTTCCGCTCGGGCGTCTGGACGCGCATGCAGATCTGAGCGCCCGCTACAGGCGCGTGTGGCGCAGCTCGCTCTCCAGGATCGCCTGGCAGCCGAGCTTCTCGAGCTCGTCCATCACGCGGTGCACCTCGGTCTTGGCGACCAGGACCTTCACCGAGCGCCAGCGCGGGTCGGCGAGCTCCTGCACGGTGGGCGAGGAGAAGCCGGGTGTGATGCGCTTGGCGTCCTCGATCTGCTCGACCGGGCAGTTGTACTCGAGCAGCGAGTACTGGGCGGCGTGCAGCACGCCGTCGATGCGCCGCAGCAGCCGCTCCTGCAGCTCGACGTCGCGTGGCGCCGGGTTTCCGATCAGCACCGCCTCGGCCTCGAGGATGGTCTCGATCTCGCGCAGGTCGTTCTCCTCGAGACTGCTGCCGGTCTCGACCAGCTCGACGATGCCATCGACCAGGCCGAGCATGACCATGACCTCGGTCGCGCCCTGGATCTCGAAGAGCTCCACCTCGGCGCCGGACCGCTCGAAGTGGGCGCGTGCCAGGCGCACGAACTTCGTGCCCACGCGCTTGCCGGCCAGGTCCGCGGCGCGCCGGTAGGGCTTGTCCTGGTGCACCGCGATCGAGAGCCGGCAGCGCCCGAAGCCGAGCTTCCGGTGCGTGACCACGTCGACGTCCTTCTCGGCGATGTTGTCGCTGCCCGTGATGCCCAGGTCCACCACGCGACCCGCGACGAGCACCGGGATGTCGCTCGCATTCGAGAAGATCACGTTGAGCCCGGTGTCGGAGCACTTGGCGTGCAGCCGACGTCCCTCGACGCGCACCCGGACGCCCGCGCCCTCCAGGATCTCGAGCGTCCGATCGCGGAGCCGGCCCTTCGACGGGACGGCGATTCGCAGCTCGCGGTCACTCAGCATGGCTCTTCCCCCGGGCCGCCTTCTCGGCGAGGCCGCCGGTGCCGAAGCGACCCTCGAGCTCCGCCCAGGCGCGGGCCGGAGACACGTCCACCGAGCCGAGCAGCACCAGCGTGTGGAAGAGCAGGTCCGCCGCCTCGTGCGCGACGTGCCCGGCGTCGTCGCCGGCGGCCGCCTCGATCAGCTCCTCGGCCTCCTCGCGGATCTTGGCCGCGATCGCCTCGTGCCCGCCGTCGAGGAGCCGCACCACGTAGCTGTCCGCAGGACGCTCGCGCCTGCGCGCGAGGATCACATCGTAGACGCGGTCGAGGATCTCGGCCCGGCTCATGGCGCGCCCAGTCTAGCCCCGCTGTCCAGGCACGCATCCCGCCCCGGAGCCGCGGCGACGGGAGTGGGTTCCTCAGCAGCCTGCTAGCATCGGCGCCATGCGACAGGAGCAGGAGAAGGCCAGCGACGAGGTGACCGAGGTCGCCCCCGGCATCCTGCGCATGCAGCTCCCGGTGCACATCCCCGGACTCGGACACGTCAACTGCTACTGCCTGCTCGACGCCGACGGCGCCGCCGTGATCGACCCGGGGCTGCCCGGGAGCGGCACCTGGGAGGCGATCCAGGCGCGCCTGAAGCAGGCCGACCTGTCGCCGCGCCACATCCACACGGTCCTGGTCACCCACTCGCACCCCGACCACTTCGGGGGCGCGGTGCGCATCGCGCGCGAGTCGGGTGCGCGCGTGATCGCACATCGCGCGTTCGCCTTCGGAGCACCCAACCGCCGCCGCGACCGGCAGCCTCACTCGCACGCCCCGGCCGACCCGGCCCACGCGCACGCGGAGGCGTCGGCCGACGACATCGCCGCGCACATCGAGCGCCTCGAGCACGAGCGCGCGCACGGCCCGCGGCGGGTGGCCTCGCTCTGGGCGGCCCTGAGGCGCATCTCGACGCCCGCGCCCTGGAAGAGCGACGCCGACCGCCCCTCGCTGCGGCACCGCTTCCGCCGCGCCATGATGCACAGCTTCGGCAAGGGCCGTTTCTTTCCCGAGATCACCCACCACGTCGAGCACGGCGACGTGCTGCGCCTGGCGGGGCGCGAGTGGTTCGTGCTGCACACCCCGGGACACACCGCGGATCACATCTGCCTGCACGATCCCGACAGCGGTGCATTCATCTCGGGAGACCACGTGCTGCCCACGATCACCCCGCACATCGGCGGAATCTCCTACGTGCGCGACCCGCTGCGCTCCTTCTTCTACTCCCTCGATCGCGTGGGCGAGATCCGTGACGTGCGCAAGGCCTTGCCCGCGCACGGCCACCCGTTCGAGGACCTGCAGGGGCGCTGCGAGGCGATCAAGGCGCACCACCACGAACGCCTCGGGATGCTCGAGCAGATCGCCCGTCAGGTCGGCCCGGCCGACGTGAACACGTACATGAAGGGTCTGTTCCGGGAGCGAAGCTGGGGCGACATGGCCGAGAGCGAGACCTACGCGCACCTGGAACACCTGCGACTCGAGGGCCGCGCCGGGGCGCACCGCGATCCCGACGGCCGCCTCATCTACGAGATCTGATCGTGGCGTCGCTGCGCCCGGGACCCGCGCACTTCCGGGTGGTCGAGATCCCCGCGTACGCGCCCTGTGGCGCGGGCGAGCACCTCTGGATCGAGATCGAGAAGGAGAACCTGACCACCGACGCCGCCGCCGCGGCGCTGGCGCGCGCCTGCGGTCGCGCCCCGCGCGATGTCGGATTCGCCGGCCGCAAGGACCGGCACGCGATCACGCGCCAGTGGCTCAGCGTGCACTTCGGCGACGCCGACGATCTGGGCCGCATCGAGGTGCCGCGCAGCGCGCGCCTGGAGGTGCGCGAGGTCTCGCGCCACCGCAACAAGCTCAAGCCCGGTCACCTGCGCGGGAACCGCTTCGATCTCGACCTCGACGCGCCGGCCTCGCTGGCACCCGGGCTGCGCGAGCGGCTCGCGCGGCTCGGGCACGAGGGCGCGCGCAACCGCTTCGGTTCACAGCGCTTCGGGACGCACGGCTCGAGCCTGCGGATCGCCCGCGCCTGGGCCAGCGGCGACCTCGATTTCGCGGTCGCGCACGTCATCGATCCCGCAGGGGGCTGGCGACCGGGCGAGCCGCTGCCCGCGGCCCGCCCGCCCGGGCCTGTGGGCGTGCTCCTGGCCGCCCTGCGCCGCGACCCGCACGACCCCGCCGGCGCGCTGCGCGCCGCCGGGAAGCGCTACCGCAAGCTGATCGCGAGCGCGGCCCAGGCCGCCGTGTTCAATGCGGTGCTCGACGCGCGCGAGCAGCGCGGTCTGCTGCACCGGCTCCGTGCGGGGGACATCGCGGTGGGCCCCCGCGGCGGCCCCTTCCTGTGCACGGCCTCCGACCTCGAGGACCTGCAGCGGCGCGTGGCGCCGGGCGTGCTCGAGATCCGCGCCAGCGCGCCGCTACCCGGGCACAAGCTGTCGCCTCCGGGCGACGACGTGGACCGTGAGGAGCGCGCCTGGTCGGCGCCCGCCGGCATCGACTGGGCGTGGCTGAGCAGCGGCCCGCTCGCCAGCTCCGGAGAGCGCCGTCCGCTGGTGATCCCGTTCCTCGAGCCGCCCGTCCTCGAGACCACCACCGACGGTCTCACACTGCGCATGGCGCTGCCGGCCGGCGCGTTCGCGACCGAGGTCCTGACGCAGATCGGTGTGGAGCTGCCCGCGTCCCGGGCCGCGGCAGCGCCGGGCTGAGGCGACCTCAGCACGCCGGCAGGCGCACCTCGAAGAGCGCACCTCCGCCGGGCCGGGCGTCGCTGCGGATGCTGCCGCCCAGATCGTGGACGATGCTGCGAGCGATCGACAGGCCCAGGCCCGTGTGCGACTCGCCCCCCACCCCCGCCGGACGGTGGCTGAAGAAGCGCTCGAAGACGCGCTCGCGGTGCGCCTCGCAGACGCCCGGGCCGCGGTCGAGCACGCGCAGCAGCGCCTCGGGCCCGCTGCGACACACCTCCACGTCGACGGGCGCATCGCAGGGGCTGAAGCCGATCGCGTTGGCGATCAGGTTCTCGAGGACCTGACCGAGGCGCACCGGCGGCGCCTCCACGCAGACGCCTGGACCCGGCGTCACGCGCACGTCGTGGCCGGTCGCCAGCGACTGCGCGCGCGCGACGCCCGCGGCGATCGCGCCCAGCTCGATGCGCTCGGCGGGCTCGGCGTCGGCCCCGGCGTCGAGCCGGCCGAGCTCGCGCAGGCTGACGAGCATGGCGTCCATGCGCGCGACCTCGCGCTGGATCAGCCCCACGAAGCGCTCGCGCTCGGTTCCCGCGGCGGCGTCGAGTGCCATCTCCGCGGCGGTGCGGATGGACGCCAGCGGGTTGCGGAACTCGTGCGCGACGTCGGCGGCGAACGCCTCGGCGAACTGCACGCGCTCGTGCAGGCGCGTGCGCAGGGTCTCGAGCGCCGCGGCGAGGTCGGCGATCTCGTCGTCGCGGGCCGCGGTCTCGAAGCGCCCCACCGTCGTGCCGCGTCCGTCGAGCATGCGGGCGGCCTGGTCGCGAAGCGAGCGTAGCGGGCGCGCGATCGTGCGCGAGACGATCAGCGAGAGCACGACCGCCAGCGCCGCCGAGAGCAGCACCAGGCGCAGCGCCCCCAGGCGCAGCTCGTAGAGCGCCTGGAGGATGCGCCACGTGGACTGCGCGACCAGCACCGCTCCCGTCACGCGCCCGCTGTCGTCGCGCACGGGCACCGCGCTGTAGAGGGTGACGGAGCGCTGCCCGCCCGACGAGATGCGCGTCGCGGCGCCGTAGCGTCCCGCCAGCGCGGCACGCACCTCGGGCCCGAGCAGCGGACCGCCCGCGGCGTAGAGATCGGCCGCGGAGTGCGGCGCCGCCGGCGCGCGCAGCCGGCGCCAGAGCCGGAACGGCAGCGCCGCGGCGCGGTAGAGCCAGCCGTCGCGCGGCGAGGCCGCCCGCGTCGCGGCGGATCCGGGCGCGCCGCCGCGCTCGCCCGAGCCGCGCACCGAGTCCGCGATCGCGCGTCCCGCCGCATCCACCACCCGGATCCGCGCGTCCGAGCGCTGCCCCAGGGCCGAGAGCGCGCGCTCCGCGATGCCGGAGTCGAGCGCCGCTCCCGAGAGCGCCGACGCGAGCATGCGCGCCTGCTGCGCCATCACGCGCTCCTGGTCCTCGAGCAGCCGACGCTCGTGGGCGTCCAGGAAGAGCAGCCCGCCGGCAGGCAGGAAGACGAGCAGCGCGTTGAACGCGAGCAGCCGGGTCCGGATCCCCGGTCTCAATCGAGATCGCCGCGGGTGCAGAGCCGGTACCCCAGGCCGTGCACGGTGTCGAGAGCGCGGAAGCGCGGATCCACGCGCTCGAACTTGCGCCGCATGCGCCGCACGTGGCTGTCGATGGTTCGCTCGCTCACGTAGACGTCCTCGGGATAGCCGGCCTCGATCAGCTGGCGGCGCGTCTTGACGTGTCCGGGGTAGCGTACGAGCGCGCGCAGCACGCGGAACTCGGTGACGGTGAGCGGGACCGCGACGCCCTTCCAGGTCGCCGTGTAGCGCTGCAGGTCCAGATCGATGCCCTCCGCGCTCAGGCGGCGCTCCTCGAGCGCTGCCGTGTCGGCGTCGTGTCCGGCGCGGCGCAGCAGGACCTTCACGCGCGCCAGCAGCTCGCGCATCGAGAACGGCTTGCAGAGGTAGTCGTCCCCGCCGATCTCCAGCCCGAGGACCCGGTCGACCTCGTCGTCGCGCGAGCTCAGGAAGAGGATCGGCACGCGGGCATCGCGGGCGCGCAGCCGCCGGCACAGGTCGAGGCCGTCGAGCTCCGGCATGACGATGTCGAGCACGACCACGTCGGGGAGTCCCGTCCCCCAGGCGTCCCAGGCCGCGCGGCCGCCGGGCCAGGTCTCGACCTCGTAGCCCCCACGGCGCAGGGCGAAGCCCACCGTCTCGCGGATCGTGAGCTCGTCGTCCACCACGGCCACGCGCGCGCCGGCCGCCACATCTCCGCCACATCCGGTCATGAGATCTCCCCGGCTCGGCGCATTCGACGCCTCGATCGGAGCGTTGATTCGGGTAGGGCCCCGGAACCGCGGGCCCGGGAGGAGCCGTCATGCATCTCGTTGCCGTCCTCGTCCGCGTCGCCGTCGCCGGACTCGCCCTGCTGGCCGTGCTGAGCGCCCGGGCCGATCCCGGATTCGAGCCGACCAGCGGCACCCTGCTGGTCCGGACGTCCCCGGACACGCCGCCCCTGCCGGTGCCGGCGCTGGACACGCGCATCGGGGTGCGCGTGACCGGTCCGGTGGCGCGCACCCGCGTCACCCAGCGCTTCGCCAATCCCACCGGCCTCTGGCTCGAGGGCGTGTACGTGTTCCCGCTGCCGGACGACGCGGCGGTCGATCACCTGGAGATGCACGTCGGCGGGCGCGTGATCGAGGGGCGGATCGAGGAGCGTGAGCAGGCGCGGCGGAGCTACGAGCGGGCGCGTGCCGGCGGGCAGCGCGCCTCGCTGGTGGAGCAGGAGCGCCCGAACCTCTTCACCGCGTCGCTGGCGAACATCGGGCCCGACGACGCGATCGAGGTGGTGATCGAGTACCAGCACACACTGCGCTGGGACGCGGGTCGCATGGAGCTGCGGCTGCCGCTCGTGGCCGCGCCGCGCTACCTGCCGGGCGGGGGGCCGGAGACGCCCGGGGCCGGGCACGAGGCCAGCGGGCACGCGGTGCCGGGGATCGCCGCGCCGGGGGCGCGCATCGAGATCGAGATCGACGCCGGTGTGCCCGTCGCGAGCATCACGAGTCCCTCGCACGCGCCCCTCATCGAGCGCACCGGACCGGCGCAGCTGCGGGTCGAGCTGGACGGTGTGCCCTGCGATCGGGACCTCGTGCTCGTCTGGGAGCTGGAGGCGAGCGACGATTCGCTGCTCGCGGCCTTCACCGAGCAGCGAGACGACGGCGTCTACGCGCTGCTGATGCTCGTGCCTCCCGCGGCCCCGCGACCGCGCCGGCTGGTGCGCGAGATCGTCTTCGTGGTCGACACCTCCGGCTCGATGAGCGGCGCCTCGATCGAGCAGGGCCGCGCCGCACTGGCCCTCGCGCTCGACGCGCTGGCGCCGGACGACTTCTTCAACGTGATCGAGTTCGACTCGACGACGCGCCGGCTCTTCCCCGGCAGCGTTCGCGCCGCGCCGGAGATGCTGCGCCACGCCCGCCACAGGATCGCGCGCCTCCAGGCCGACGGCGGTACCGAGATGCTGCCGGCGCTCGAGGCGGCGCTGATCGACGAGGGCCACGGCGTGGACGTGCGACAGATCGTGTTCATCACCGACGGCGCGGTCGGCAACGAGTCGCGCCTGTTCGAGACGCTCGCGCGCGGCCTGGGCCGCAGCCGGCTGTTCACCGTGGGAATCGGCAGCGCGCCCAGCAGCTACTTCATGCGCCGCGCGGCGCGTCACGGGCGCGGGAGCTTCACCTACGTGGGGCGGACCGACGAGGTAGGCGAGCGCATGGGCGACCTGCTCGAGAAGCTCGAGCGCCCGCTGCTGCGCGACGTCGAGGTGCGCTGGGCCGATCCGGCCGAGGCGTGGCCGGAGCGCGTCGCGGACCTGTACGCGGGGGAGCCGGTGCTCGTGACCGCTCGCCTGCCGCGCGCGAGCGGCGAGGTCCGGGTGAGCGGGCACGACGGAGAGGGCGCCTGGAGCGTGCGCGCCGCGCTCGACGCTCCGCGGGACGGGCTCGGCATTCACCGGCTCTGGGCGCGCCGCCGGATCGAGTCGCTCATGGACGGACTGGCCAGTGGCGCCGACGCCTCCGCGGTGCGCGCGGAGGTGGTGGAGCTGGCTCTTCGACACCATCTGGTGTCGAAATGGACCAGCCTCGTGGCCGTGGAGCGCACGCCCGCGCGCCCGCGCGGCGCACCGGGGGCCAGCGGCCGCGTGGCGACCGCGATCCCGCACGGCTGGGGCCTGCCCGGCAGCCTGCCGCAGGGAGGCAGTCCCGCTCCACTGCTCCTGCTGCTGGGGACGGGCCTGGCGCTGGTCGGGTCGCTCTGGCTGGGCCTCCAGCAGCTCGGCCGGTGCGAGCCGTGAGCCCGCGGCGCGCGGGCGCGCTCGCCCTGCTCGCGGTGGGCGCGCTCGCGCTCGCCGCGGGCGTCTGGATCCCCGCGAAGGCCGTACTCGCCCAGCTGCTGCTCGAGCGCGCCTGGACCTCCGCGCGGGCCGGCGCGGACAGGCCACGCCCCTGGCCCTGGGCCGACACCACGCCGCTCGTGCGCCTGCGCGCGCCGCGGCTCGGCGTCGAGCGGATCGTGCTCGCGGGCGGGTCCGGGCGCACGCTGGCCTTCGGCCCCGGGCACGTCGACGGAACGGCGCGTCCGGGTGCGGCGGGCAACGCCGCGATCGCGGGGCATCGCGACACGCACTTCCGCTTCCTGCGCGAGCTGGTGCGCGGCGACGAGATCGAGGTCGAGCGGCCGGACGGCTCCGTGCGCCGCTACGCGGTCGTGTCCGCGCGCGTCACCCACGAGCACGACGTCGGCGTGCTGGACCCGAGCGGGCCCACGCGCCTCACCCTGATCACCTGTCACCCCTTCGACACGCCGCTGCCCGGCGGCCCCGGCCGCTACGTGGTCGAGGCCCGCGAGCTCAGGAGCGAATCGAGTCCCAGGCGGCCCGCACGTCGGCGGACGACACGTCGTCGCGGATCACGACGCGGCCCGGCCCCGCGGGCAACACGAGGCGCACGCGCCCGCCGGCGACCTTCTTGTCGAGCTGCATGGCCTCGAGCAGCACGTCGCCGGACGGCAGGGCCGCGCTCGTCGCCAGACCGACCGCCTCCAGCACCTCGCGCACGCGCCCGGCCAGGTCCGCGTCGCAAAGGCCCAGCCGCACGGCCAGCTGGCTCGCCGCCAGCATCCCCAGCGCGACCGCCTCGCCGTGCAGGATCTCGCCGAAGCCCACGCTCGCCTCGATGGCGTGGCCGAAGGTGTGTCCGAAGTTCAGGTGTGCGCGGACGCCGGCCTCGCGCTCGTCGGCGATCACGACCGCCGCCTTGATCTCGACGTTGCGACGCACGAGCTCCCCGATCGCGTCGGGATCGGCCCCGAGCAGCGCCCCGGCGCGCTCGTGGATGAAGTCCAGGAGCGTCGGGTCGCGGATCACGCCGTGCTTGATGCACTCGGCGAGCCCGCAGCGCAGCTCGCGCGCCGGCAGGCTGCCGAGCACACCGGGATCTGCGACGACCGCGCAGGGCTGATGGAACGCCCCGATCAGGTTCTTGCCCTGCGGTACGTTCACGCCGACCTTGCCGCCGACGCTGGAGTCCACCATCGCCAGCAGCGTGGTGGGGACCTGCACGAACGGGACGCCGCGCAGGTACGTGGCGGCCACGAAGCCCGCGGTGTCCCCGGCGACGCCGCCCCCCAGCGCGACGACCGGCGAGCGCCGCTCGAGGCGTGCGTCGAGCAGCACGTCGTACAGGCGCGCCACCGTGGCCAGGGTCTTGTGCTTCTCGCCCGGGTCGAGCTCCGCGCGCAGCACCTCGTAGCCCACGTCGACCAGCGCGGAGGTCGCAGCGTCGCCCCAGAGGCGCGCCACCTCGCGGTCCGCGATCAGCGCGCAGCGCTCGTGCGGCGCAGCGGCGCGCGTGATCGCGCCCAGGCGACCGAGCGCGCCGGGCTCGATGGTCACGTCGTAGGCGTGGTGGTCGAGCGCGATGGAGACCCGCGACATCGCCCGAGGATGCCCCAGGTCGCTCCGGCGCGCCCGCGCGCCGCGGCCATGGACGGGACTCCCCGGAGCGGCGCTACCCTGCGTGCGATGCGGCAGCTCGGCGAGGACATCTGGACGCTCACGCTGCCCCTGCGCCTGCCGGGAATCGGCGTGAACCTGGGCACACGCACCACGCTCGTGCGGCTCGGCGACGGCGGACTCTGGGTGCACTCGCCGGGACCGCTCGACGCCGCGGCCCGGGCCGCGATCGACGCGCTCGGCCCCGTGCGCTGCCTGGTCGCGCCGAACCGCTTCCACCACCTGTACCTGGCTGACGCCGCGGCACACTGGCCCGGGGCGCGCGTCTTCCTCGCGCGGGGTCTCGCGGGCAGGCACGGGGTCCCCGTGGGAGCAGAGCTCGGCGACGAGCCCGACCCCGCCTGGAGCGACACGATCGCGCAGGTGCGCGTCGCGGGCGTTCCGCGGCTCGAGGAGGTGGTCTTCGTGCACCGGCCGTCCGGGACCGCGATCCTGGCCGATCTGTGCTTCGGGTCCGGCCAGGCCCCGGACCTGCGCAGCCGGCTCTTCCTGCGCCTGGCCGGCGCCCACGACCGCTTCGGGCCGTCGCGCATGATGCGTCGCATGGTGCGCGACCCGGCCGCGCTGCGCGCGTCGCTCGACCGGGTTCTCGCGTGCGGCGTCGACCGGATCGTGCTCGCGCACGGCGACTGCGTCGAGTCCGGCGGACGGCGGGCGCTGGCCGACGCCTGGGCCTGGCTGCGGCCCTGAGCCGCAGGGCGCGGCGCGCAGCCGGGCTGCAGCTCGCCCGCAGGCCGCGGAGCGGAACCACCCATCGGCAGGGAAGCACGCTTCACACCGGCAGCTTCCGGACCACGCGAAGGCCGCAGCGGGCTCGACAGGGGGCACGCGGCTTGCTCCTGAAGAGCACGACGCGAAGGAGCGAGCCGATGGCCGTGATCCACACCGATGAGTGCAGCTGCTGTGGCGGGCACAGGAACCTGCCGATGCCGTGCGTCTGCGAGGTGACCGGGCCGCGCGGCCACTGGCTGGTCGAGGATCTGGTACCGGTGCGCAGCAGCTCCATCCTGGTCGGACGGCCGGAGCTCGAGCCGCGCGCCGCGGCGCGCGAGCTCGCGATCGCGGTCGCCTGCGGTCGTCCCTGGATGGGGCGCGAGACGCAGCGCGGCCCGGTCCTTTGGGTGCGCATCGAGGACGAGAAGTACGAGACCAGCGACCCGGAGCCCTTCGATTGCGAGGGCGTGCACGTGCACGTCTGCGCACCCAGCTTCGTCCTGCTCGAGGACGTCCACCGCACCGCCCGCGCGCTCGGCGCGTTCCTGGTGGTGGTGGACGGCCTGGTGCCGATGATCGCGGCCGAGGAGGAGAATGACGATCACGTGCACATGTCCGCCCTCGACCGGATCCTGGATCGCGGCGGGCACGAGCGCGCCTTCGTGCTGCTGCACGAGCAGCGCCGGCCGCACGAGATGGGCGCGATCCTGGCGTCCACCAACCGCACGCCCGACCTGCTGCTGACCGCGCGCGGGCGCGACGGCGAGCGCGTCTGGCTCGAGGCACTCGACGCGGAGGGCGGCACGGCGCGCCTCGAGATGCGCCTGCCCTCGGGCTCCTGCGACGACGCCGAGTACCGGGAGCAGATCCTCGAGGTGCTGCGCCGCGAGTCCCGCCTGATGAGCATCCAGGAGCTCCAGGGAGCGCTGCCCGGGAATCCACGACGCCTGCACCGGCAGCTCGGCGTGCTCAAGGAGCAGCGCCGCGTGATCGAGATCGCCGATCCGGGGCACGGCGCGCGGCGCCTGTTCACCGGCTGCAACCCGGTATACCAGCGCTACGGCAGCTCCTGGCTGATGCGCGTGGAGCCCTGGGCGAAGCTGGAGCGCGGCTCACGGAGCGCCCTGGGCCCGCACGTTCGCGCCTGAGGCCGCTCCCGGCTCAGCGCTCGTCGCCCCCACCGCGCAGGCCCTCGAGGCCCTCGAGCGCGGCTCCCGCGTAGGGATCGCTGGGGTTGCGCCCCGCCTCGATGTCGGCAAAGCGCACGCCCGCCGCTGGGGCCGTGACGTCGTGGGTGAAGATCCAGAAGCGGTCGCGGCGGATCGCATCGACCACGTCGTCGGCGACCTGCGCGGGCGAGATGCCCGTCGACGAGATCACCTCGCGCAGCGACGCCAGGGTCGCCGTCTGCCGGCCGGTCATCCCGGCGCCGTCGTCCCGGTTGCGCTCCGACTGGAAGATCTTCGTCGAGACCAGGTTGGGGCAGAGGCACGAGACGCCCACGCCGCTGCCCTCGAGCTCGCGGCGCAGCGACTCGGTCATGCCGACCACCGCGTGCTTGGTGGCGGTGTACATCCCGAGCATGGCGCTGCTGACCAGCCCCGCCTCGGAGGCGGTGTTCACGATGTGCCCCTCGCCCGCCTCGACCAGGATCGGACCGAAGGTGGTCACGCCGTACGCGACCCCCATCACGTTCACGTCGACGATCCAGCGCCAGTCCGCGGGTGTGGTCTCGAGCATGGGGCCCGCGGGCGCCACGCCGGCGTTGTTGCAGATCACGTGCACTGCGCCGAAGCGCGACAGCGTACGCTCCGCGAGCGCCCGCACGTCATCGGGGTCGCGCACGTCACAGCGCACGCCGATGGCGTCGGCGCCCTCGCTCGAGAGCCGCTTGACCTCGGCCTCGAGACGCGCCGCCTCGACGTCGGCGAGCACGAGCTTCATGCCCTCGGCGGCGAAGCGCTCGCACATGCCCAGGCCGATCCCGCTCGCACCCCCGGTGACCACGGCGACCTTCTCGCGCAGATCCTCCACGAGCTCTTCCCTCCCCTGGTCAGCCAGGCAGCGCCTGGCCGCCGTTGGCGCGCCAGATCTGTCCCGTGCAGAAGCGCGACGCGTCCGAGGCCAGGTAGAGCACGAGCCACGCCTGGTCGATCGCCTCGCCCACGCGCCCGATTGGTGAGCCGGCCCGCATGCGCTCCACGAAGGCGTCGTAGCGGGCCTGGTCGATCGAGCCGTCCTCGGCGTACATGTGGCGGCTCGTGAAGGCCGTGAGCGTCAGGCCCGGCGCCAGCGCGTTCACGCGGATGCCGTGGCTGCCGACCTCCGTCGCGAAGGTCTGGGTGAGCATCGACACCGCCGACTTGGTCAGGGCGTACAGGCCGTAGCCCGCCACCGGCATGTCGATCGCGGCCGAGGCCACGTTGATGATGCTGCCGCCGTCACCGCGCTTCATCGCACGCACCGCGGCCTGCGTACCGAACAGGGCGCTCTTGAGGTTGACCGCCACCAGGCGATCGAACTCGTCCTCCTCCACGTCCTCGAGCGGGCCGTCCGCGGCAATGCCGGCCACGTTGCACATCACGTCGAGGCGGCCGTGGACGTCGAGCGCGCGCTGCACGAGCGCATCGACGTCGGCGCGGCGCGAGACGTCGGCGCGCACGCCGACCGCGCGGCCTCCCTCGCTCGCGATCTGCTTGGCGACGGTCTCCGCGCCATCGGCGTCGATGTCACCGATCACCACGGAGGCCCCGGCGCGTGCCAGCACCTCGGCCGAGGCGCGGCCGATGCCGCTGGCGCCGCCCGCCACGCACGCGACGCGCCCGTCCAGCCTGAAGGGATCGAAGACGTCCGACATGCCGACCTCCACCGGGAGCCCCACGAGCGTACCATCGAAGACGGTCACGGGAGGGCTCGAGATGGGGCACGATCGAGAGGCGCGGCCGGCAGCCGCCGGCGGGCCGACACGACGCGTGCTGATGGAGTCGGGCGCGGGGCTGGCGCTGGGCGCGGCCCTGCCCGGGGCGACGACCCGGGTCGTCGCGCTCGGTACCCAGACGGGCTGAGCCCGCGCTCAGGCGGGCGCCAGGACCTCGAGGGTCTTCCAGTCGGGACCGCTGCCCATCGGGCCCGCGGAGACGGGATGGATGCAGACCTGCGTCGCACCCGCCTCGAGGTGCCGCCCGAGGTGCTCTCGCACGGCGTTCTCGTCGCCGTGGGCGACGGTGGCGTCGATCAGCCGGTCGGAGCCGCCGTCGGCGAAGTCCTTCTCGTCGAAGCCGAGCCGCAGCCAGTTCTTCTGGTAGTTCGGCAGGGTGATGTTGACCGCGCCGGCCGCGCGCGCGAGGTCGCGGGCGCGATCCGCGTCGGTGTCGAGCACGGCCTTCACCTCGGGGCAGAGCAGCGGATCGGGACCGAGGATCTCCCGCGCGCGCTGCGTGTGCTCCGGCGGCATGAAGTAGGGGTGCGAGCCGTGCGCACGGTCGCGCGCCAGCTCGAGCATCCGCGGTCCCATGGCCGCGAGCACGCGCGGCAGTGCCGGGCGCGCCGGCGGCGCGCCGGCCGCGTCCTCCTGGCGTACGCCCAGCTTCAGCCCGGCATCCATGGCGTCGAGGTACCCGCGCATGGCGGTCAGCGGCGGATCGTACGGGCGCCCGTACATGGCCTGGACGATCGCGCCGTGCGAGCAGCCCAGCCCCAGCAGGAAGCGCCCGCCCGACTGCTCGTCGAGTGCGCGCTGGCCCGCCGCCATCGTCGAGGGCGCGCGCTCGTAGATGGTCGCGATGCCCGTCGCCACGACCAGGCGCTCGGTGTGGGCCAGCAGTACCGAGGCGGTGATCAGCACGTCGCGCTGCAGCGTCATCGGCATCCAGAGCGTCGAGTAGCCCAGCGACTCGATCCGCTGCGCGGCCTCGATCGCCTGCGAGAGCGGCAGGCCGTCGAGCGAGCACCACACGCCGAGCTTTCCGAGCTTCATCTCCGACTCCTTGAGGGGTAGGCCACGCTAGCGCGACGCGCCTCAGCGCAGCGGATCGAGGTCCGCCGGTTTCGCCTCGACCGAGCTGCCGTCGGTCCAGCGGCGCAGCACCAGGTAGGGTCCCTTGAGCGCACCGCGGTCGTAGTGACCGAAGCCCGCGTACGTGCCCGGCTCGCCGAGCACCGACGGTAGCGGCTTGATGCGCTCGAACCCCTCGCGCAGACCCGCGCGCGTGAGCTCGGGGGCGCGCGTCAGCGCCTCCATGGCCAGGTGATAGAGCTCGTACTGGAACGCGAGCGCCGGGCCACCGCCGGGCTTGGAGCCCGCGCGCTCCAGCAGGCGCATGTAGTGCGGGTTGCGCTCGCTGATCATGTCCAGGTACAGCCAGCCGTCGAAGCCGCGCGCCGCCGACGCATCGGCCCAGCCGAACAGCCCGCAGGTATTCGTCAGGCAGGGTACGCTCACGCCGGCGCCGCGAAGCCGGTCGGCGATCGGCGCGTGGCACAGGCCGAGCCCGAGGTACACGACCGCCTGCGGGTCCGCGCGCTGGATCGACTCCAGCACGGAGGCGGAGTCGTCGCCGCCCGGCGTGACGCCGATCCGCGACACGATGTCGAGACCGAGGATGTCGGAGGCCTCCTCGAAGAAGCGCCCGTAGCGCGCGCCGATCTCGGCGCGCTCGTAGACCATCGCCACCCGGCGCCGCCCCGCGTCGTCGAGAAGGCGCGCGAGCCAGAGCGGCTCGTCCTCGTGCGAGCCGATCTGCAGGTGGAACATCCAGTCGCTGCGGCCGCGCTCCGTGCCCGCGTAGTTCAGCGTCGGCATCTGCGCGCGGTCGGCCAGCGGCACCGCGACGGTCGCGCCGTCGCCCATGGCCGGCCCCAGGATCGCGAGCACGCCCGCCTCCACCAGCCTGGCGTAGCCATCCTCGAGGCTCTTGGCGGTGCCGTACGGCGGGCCGTCCACGCGCTCGATCTTCCACTCGACCGGTCGCGGGAGACGACCGGCGACCGACTCGAGCGCGAGCCGGGTCACCAGCTCCAGCTGCTCCGGGCGCATGCCGTCGGGACTGTCGTCGAGGATGCCGATGAGCGCGGGAGCGGTGGCCTGTCGCATCACGTGATTCTAACCCGGGGCGGCCCCGCGCTGCCTGTACGGGGCATGCACTGCGACGCGGCCGGCGGCCCGGCACGGCCCGATTCGGCACCATGGGCGCTGGATCGCAGGAGGTCGTGCCCCGATGCCCCGCTGGCTCGTCTGGACCCTGGCCGCGGCCGCCGTGACGGGGCTGCTGCTGTGGTGGGGGCTCGCGCCCGAGCGCATCCCCGTGACGGCCGTGGTGGTGGAGCGAGGAGAGGTCGAGTCCACCATCACCAATACCAAGGCGGGCACCGTCCGCGCCCGGCGCCGCGCGCATCTCGCGCCGGAGATCGGCGGCCGCATCGCGCGCATCGCCCACCGCGAGGGCGATCGCGTGGAGAGCGGGGTCGTGCTCGTCGAGCTCGAGGGCTCGAGCCAGCGTGCGGAGCTCGAGCTGGCGCGCCAGAGCCTGCGCGCGACCGAGGCGGCGCGCCGAGAGGCCTGCATCCGCCGCGATCGCGCGCTGCGCTCGCTGGAGCGCCAGCGCGAGCTCGCCCGCCAGCAAGTCGTGTCGGAGGACACGATCGACGAGCTCGAGAGCAGCCATGAGGTGGCGCGCGCGGCGTGCCATCGCGCCGCCGCCGAGGTCGAGCGTGCGCGCGCGCAGATCGGCGTGGTCGAGGTCGCGCTCGACAAGCTGCTGATCCGCGCGCCCTTCGCCGGAGTGGTGGCCGAGGTACAGGGCGAGGTCGGCGAGTGGATGACGCCCTCGCCGCCGCTCCTGGTCGCGCCCGCGGCCATCGATCTGATCGATCCCTCGTCGGTGTACGTGAGCGCTCCGATGGACGAGGTCGACGCCGCGTCGATCCGCGTCGGTCAGAGCGCGCGCATCACGGTGGACTCGCACCCGGGCCGCGCGTTCGCCGGCGCGGTCGTGCGCGTGGCGCCGTACGTACTCGATGTCGAGGCCCAGAACCGCACGGTCGAGATCGAGGTGGAGTTCCGCGACGCCGACGACGGCGACGCCCTGCTGCCCGGCACCTCGGCCGACGTCGAGGTGGTGCGCGAGGTGCGCACCGACGTGCTGCGCGTACCGACCGCGGCCCTGCTGCAGGACGACCGCGTGCTCGTGGTCGGCAACGGACGCCTGTCCGAGGCGCGGATCGACGTGGGCCTGCGCAACTGGAACTGGACGGAGGTCCGCGCCGGACTCGAGGCCGGGACGCGCGTGGTCCTGTCCCTCGATCGCGTCGGCATCGAGGCAGGCGCTCCCGTCGAGGTCGAGCTGACCGAGTACCGGCCGTGATCGAGCTCGAGCACGTGTACCGCACCTACCACGTGGGGGACACGACGCTCAACGCCCTCGAGGACGTGAGCGAGGCCATCCCCGACGGCGACTACGTCGCGGTCATGGGGCCGTCGGGCTCCGGCAAGTCCACGCTGCTCAACGTGATCGGCTGCCTGGACCGACCCACGGCCGGCACCTACCGCATCGACGGCACCGACGTGGGCTCGCTGGACGAGGAGGCGCTGTGCCGGATCCGGCGCGACACGATCGGCTTCGTGTTCCAGACCTTCCACCTGATCGCGCGCATGACCGCGGCCGAGAACGTGGCCTTCCCGATGCTCTTCGCCTCGATCCCCCGGGCCAAGCGCGAGACCCGGGTGGCCGCCGCGCTCGACGCGGTCGGCCTGACGCAGCGCGCCACGCACCGACCCGCGGAGATGTCGGGGGGTGAGCGCCAGCGCGTGGCCATCGCGCGCGCCACGGCGATGCGCCCCCAGGTGCTGCTCGCCGACGAGCCGACCGGAAATCTCGACAGCGCATCGGGGGAGCAGGTCCTGGCGCTGCTCGAGCAGATGAATCGCGACGGCCTGACGCTGCTGGTCGTCACGCACGACCCCGCGGTGGCGGCCCGGGCCCGGCGCGGGCTGCTGATGCACGACGGCCGCATCGCGCGCCGCCTGGATCGCGCGGAGCTCGACGCCCGGGCCCGCGCCGCGGCTGCCGGAGCACCGGCGTGAACACGCGCGACCTCCTCGGCTACGCCGTGACGGCGCTCGACCGCAATCGCCTGCGCACCACGCTCAGCCTGGTCGGCGTGGCCATCGGCGTTTCGGCGGTGGTGGTGCTGGTCGCGCTGGGCGAGGGCGCGCGTCGCTATGTCACGCAGCAGTTCGCCTCGATCGGCAGCAACCTCGTGATTCTCTTCCCCGGCAAGAACGAGACCACGGGCGGCTTCCCCGGCGTGGCCGGCGTGCCCAACGACCTGACGCTCGAGGACGCAAACGCGCTCGAGCGCGGGCTACGGGGCCTGCGCGCGCTGGCGCCGGTGGCGATGGGCAACGAGACGGTCGCGCACCGGGAGCGTCGCCGGCAGGTCGCGATCCTCGGCTCGACCGAGGCCTTCCGCGAGGTTCGCGACACCCAGGTGGCGCACGGCAGCTTCCTGGGCCCGCGCGAGTCCGAGCGCGCGGCGCAGGTCGCCGTCCTGGGCGCGAAGGTCGCTGCCGAGCTCTTCGGCGGCGAGAGCGCCGTGGGTCGCGTGATCCGCGTCGGCGAGTGGCGGGTCCGCGTGATCGGCGTGCTGGCGCCGGGCGGCATGCAGGTGGGCCTGGACATGGATGACCTGGTGATCGTGCCGGTGAAGACCGCGATGCGCATCTTCAACCGCACGTCGCTGTTCCGCGTGCTGGTGCGGACCGGCGCGCACGCCGACGCGGACCGCGTCTGCCCGCGGGCGATCGAGATCCTCACCGACCGGCACGGCGAGGAGGACGTCACCTGCATCACGCAGGAGTCCGTGGTCTCCACGCTGTCCGACATCCTGGGCGTGCTCACCGCGGCGCTCGCCGGCATCGCGGCGATCTCCCTGGCCGTCGCCGGCGTGGGGATCATGAACCTGATGCTCGTCTCGGTCTCCGAGCGCCGCTCCGAGATCGGCCTGGCGCGCGCCGTCGGGGCGCGGCGGCGGCAGATCCTGGCCATCTTCCTCACCGAGTCGGTGCTCCTGGCGGCGCTCGGCGGCCTGGCGGGCCTGCTGCTCGGCTGGGTGGCGGTGCGGGCGCTGGCGTGGACCTATCCCGCCTTCCCCGCCGCGATCCCGGCATGGGCCGCGGTAGCGGCACTCGCCAACGCGCTCGGGGTCGGGGCGCTGTTCGGGATCCTGCCGGCGCGACGCGCCACGCGCCTCGACCCGATCACGGCGCTCTCGGGGCGCTGATGCAGGTCGCCGACTACGTGGCGCTGGGTACGGGCTCGCTGCGGGGGCACGGCCTGCGCTCGGCGCTGTCCATGCTCGGCATCGCGATCGGGATCGCGGCCGTGGTCCTGCTGACGTCGATCGGCGAGGGTACGCGCCGCCACCTGGCGGGGCTGTTCACGCAGTTCGGAACCAACGTGCTGCAGATCCACCCGGGAAAGAGCGAGACGCTCGGGATCCCCGGAGTGCTCGGCGGCACCACGCACAAGCTCACGATCGAGGACGCCGAGGCACTCCTGCGCGTGCCGGGCGTGGTGCACGCGGTGCCGGTGGTCTCGGGACAGGCGCGCGTGGAGGGCGCGGGTCGCGGACGCAGCGTGTTCGTGCACGGAACCACCGCGGAGTTCCCCGACGTGCTGCAGTTCGAGATCGGCCAGGGCAGCTTCCTGCCGCCGGGCGACCCGCAGCGCGGCACGCCGGTCGCCGTACTCGGCCCCACGCTCAAGCGGGAGCTCTTCGGGGACGGCAACGCCCTGGGTCAGTTCGTGCGCGCGGCCGGATTCCGGCTGCGCGTGATCGGCGTGATGGCGCCGAAGGGCCAGGTGCTCGGTATCGACATCGACGACGCCGCGTACGTGCCAGTGCGCACCGCCATGCAGATGTTCAACCTCGACGAGCTGCTCGAGATCGACGTGCTCTACGCCCACGCCGGCGTCGAGGCGCAGGTGATCGAGGGCGTGCGCCGGGTCCTGACCGAGCGCCACGGCGGCCGCGAGGACTTCACGATCTTCAGCCAGACCGCGATGCTCGAGGTCTTCGACAACGTGATGGTCGTGGTGACGGCAGCCGTGGGGGCGATCGGCGCGATCTCGCTGCTGGTCGGCGCGATCGGTATCCTGACCATCATGTGGATCGCGGTCAACGAGCGCACCCACGAGATCGGGCTGATGCGCGCGCTCGGTGCGACCGCGACCCAGGTCCAGGGGCTCTTCCTGCTCGAGGCGGTCGCGCTCACGCTGCTGGGGGGCCTCGCGGGCGTCGTGCTCGGCCTGGTCGTCGCCGGAATCGCGCGGCTGGCCGCGCCGGGCCTGCCGATCTACACGCCGCCGCTGTACGTCGTCGCCGCGCTGGGAACCAGCGCGCTCACCGGCCTCGTCTCGGGCGTGCTGCCCGCCCGGCGCGCCGCCGGGCTCGATCCCGTCGAGGCGCTGCGCGCCGAGTGAGCCCGTCGCGCAGTCGCGACTCCGATCGCGGACGCTAGGTTGCCCGCCACGAGAAGGAGCACCCGTGGCGGCAAGCACGCAGTGGTTCTACGCGAGTCGCGTCGGCCGGTTCGAGATCCGCAGCGAGCACGGTGGCGTGTGGAGCCTGTGGCTCGACGAGCAGCGCCTCGGCAAGTACGAGCGCCCGGGCCAGGCCGCCAGCGCCGTGCTCCGCGGCGAGACGGGGGTGGATGACTGGGACCGCGCGATCGCTCCCGACGCGCCGGGCGACCTGCGCGGCTGGTCCGCCGCCTAGCAGGCTGCTGAAGAACCGGCTCCCGGGGCCCGCGGCGCCGATCGCTCCGGAGGGCTATGTGTGGGTCCATGAGCGAGCCGAGCGCCTGGCTGAGAGGGGTCCACGAGCCGGTGAAGGCCGAGCTGGACCACGGCGATCTGCCCGTCGAGGGCGCGCTGCCGCCGGAGCTCTGCGGCTCGCTGCTGCGCATCGGCCCGAACCCCGTCACGCCGCCGGGCGCGCGCTACCAGTGGTTCGCGGGCGATGGCATGCTGCACGAGATGCGGCTCGAGGGCGGGCGCGCCACCCGCTACCGCAACCGCTGGGTGCGCACGCCCGCGGCATCGCGACAGCTGGGCGAGGCGCCGCGCGATCTCGACTGGCCGACCAGCGATCCGGCCAACACGAACGTGTTCCGGATCGGCGACGGCGTGTTCGCGCTCACCGAGACCTGCCAGCCCTACCGGATCGACGCGGAGCTGCGCACGCTGGGTCGCGACGACCTCGGGGGCGCGCTGATCGGGGGCTTCACCGCGCACCCGCATCGCGACCCGCGCAGCGGCGAGATCCACGCGGCCGGCTACGACCTGAACGACGAGCCCCGGCTGACGCAGTACGTGCTCGACGCGTCGGGCAAGCTGCTCTCGCGCTTCCCGGTCGAGCTCGGCGGCCCCGCGGCCGTGCACGACTCCGGCCTGAGCGAGCGCCACTGGATCTGGTACGATCTGCCGCTGCTCTACGACGCCGGGCTCGCGGCCGCGGGCTGGCCGGTACCGTACCGCTGGAAGCCCGACCACCCGTCGCGCGTGGGCGTGCTCGAGCGCGGCGCACCACCCGACGCGGTCCGCTGGCTCGAGGTCTCGCCCGGCTGGGTCTTCCACACGCTCAACGCGTACGATGTCGCCGGCCCCGACGGCGCCGTGCGCGAGATCGTCTGCGACGTGGTCCGCTTCGAGCGCATCTTCGACGCCGACATCACCGGGCCCGGCGACCCGTACCCGCCCCAGCTCTGGCGCTGGCGGATCGACCTCGAGGCGGGGCGCGTGATCGAGGAGCAGATCGACGCGCGCGTGCAGGAGTTCCCGCGCATCGACTCGCGCTTCGGGTCGCGCCGCCATCGCTTCGGCTACACCACCGAGCTCTTCGACGCGAGCGGCGGCAGCGGTGTGCTGGTGCACGACCTCGAGGGTGGCGCGTCGGCGTCGTACAGCTTCGAGCCCGGCACGCGCACCAGCGAGATGGTCTTCGTGCCCGCGGCCGACGACGCGCCCGAGGGCGAGGGCTGGCTGCTCGGCACGACCTGGAGCGCGAGCGCGCCGGACCACAGCGATCTGGTCGTGCTCGACGCCACGCGCGTGGGAGACGGTCCGGTCGCCCGCGTGCGCCTGCCGCAGCGCGTGCCGGCGGGCTTCCACGGCGACTGGCTCGCCGGCTAGCGGGAGCTCGCCGACTCCCGCACGTCGTCGGCCACCGGCGAGCTGCTGTCGAGCCAGCTCGGGAACGACTCGCCGAGCCCCACGAGGATGAGCTGGGCGGCGATGGCCGTCAGCAGCAGCCCCCAGATTCGCGTCTGCACGCCCAGGACGAGATCGCCCACGACGCTCTGGATGCGCCGGCCGAGCAGCAGCACCACCAGCACCAGCAGCATCACGCCCGTGAGGATCGCGCCGAGGATCAGGCGGGTCCACGGGTCCTCCGCCTGCGTGCCGAAGAGGATCGCGGTCGTGATCGAGCCCGGGCCTGCCAGGATCGGCACGGACATGGGCACCACCACGTCACGGAAGCGCGCCTTGGCGCGGTCGAACGCGTCGTCCTCGTCGGACGGCTCGGTGTCCACGTCCACCAGCGTGCCGCGCAGCATCTCGATGCCGATCAGCAGGATGATGATCCCGCCGCCGACCCGGAACGCCGGCAGGTCGATGCTGAGGAAGCCGAGGATCGACTGGCCGAAGAACAGGAAGAGCAACAGCAGCCCGAGCGCCGTGCCCACCACGAAGAGCCCGAGCCGGAGGCGCACCGGACCGTCGCAGCCCTCCGACGCCTCGACCCACACGGGCACCTTCCCGAGCGGGTTCACGATCGCGATCATGGCCAGCAGGAAGTTCTCGAAGAGCGCGAGCTCCATGGCGCGAGAGACTAGCAGGCTGCTGAAGAACCCCGGACCGAGCCGCGCGAGCGGGCCCGGGCTCAGTCCGCCGCGAGCGAGTCGCCAGCGCTGCCGATCACCGGCAGATCCAGCGCGGAGCCGGGGTCTGCTCCGGGGTACACGGTCAGCATGAACGCGCGCGGGTGCTTGCCTGGCCCCTGCGGCGCGACCTGACCCGGCGCCGGCACCGCCCCGCCCGCGAGCGTGAGGCGGATGCGATGCCCGGCCGCGAACACGTACGAGACCGGTGCGAGCTCGAGCTCGTAGCGCGCGATCGCGCCCGGCTCGCGCGGCCGCGGCCGCGCGGGATCGAGCGCCCGCGGCAGGTTGAGGTAGCCCTGCGAGACCAGCCTGGAGCTGCCGTCGGGCGCCACGTCGGTGAGGCTGACCACCAGGTCCGCGTCGTCGGCCGACGAGGACACCGACAGCGCGAGCCGGGGATCTCCGGTGACCTCCGTCGGCACGCGCAGGGCGGCGCTGGTCCAGGTCGGCAGCTGCCGCGACCAGGGCGTCTGGTCGACGTCGGGCCGGCCGGGGCGGCCCAGCAGCGTCGGCA
The DNA here is from genome assembly GCA_029261925.1 of Deltaproteobacteria bacterium. GTDB lineage: Bacteria > Myxococcota_A > UBA9160 > SZUA-336 > SZUA-336 > JAGWBS01. The sequence goes on from JAJDAJ010000026.1 coordinate 51,010, forward strand.
GGAAGGGCCCCGCCTGCGGCGTGTAGCCCAGCTCGACGGGCGCCGCCGCGGTGGGGACACGCGCCGACAGCCTGCCGTCGTGCACGCCGGAGATCGAGCCGCTCGGTCCCTCGCCGAGGAGGAGCTGCACGCGCCGCTCGTCGGGCAGCGGCCAGTCGCGCTCGCGGCGCCACCGGTCCGGACCCTCGACGTGGATCAGCACCTTCGCCGGCTCGCGCGTCGGGTCGACCCGGCCGCGCAGGTGCCGGTCGAAGAACTCGACGATCAGCTCGCGCACGAACGGCGCACCGACGGAGTGCGGCCACGGACCGACGATCAGCCGCTTGGGCGCGTCGCGACCGCCGTACTCGCGGTAGGCGCGCAGGCTCGCCGGGGAGATGTAGTCCTGGAAGCCACCCGTGATCAGCGCGGCGATGCCGCGATCCGCCATGGCCCGGTGGTCCGCGGCCAGCGTCACCCGCTCGCGCCACCAGGCGTCGAGGTCGCGGTGCGCGATCGCGCTGGCGTACTCGTTCTCGACACCCGGGAGCTCGCGCCGCGCCTCACGGCCCGGGCCCGGAAGCATCCCGCCGGGATACCAGAGCACCCCGTAGCAGTCCCCGCAGGCCACCTGCGGCGCGATCGCCCGCAGGTGCGGCGGAGCCTCGCGGGCGGTGAGCCACTGGCTGATGCCCAGCAGCGAGGCTCCCATCATGCCCACGGCGCCATTGCACCAGGGCTGACGCGCCATCCACTCGACGAGGTCGTGGCCATCGCGCCCGTAGTGGGCGTACAGGTCACCGCTGCCGCCGGACTGCCCGGAGCCGCGCAGGCTCACGTGCAGTACCGCGTAGCCGTGCGCCGCCACCTCGAAGAGCCCCGGATCGAAGAGCGCACCGACCGCGCTCTGCGCGCCGTAGCCGTTGGCGACAAGCACGCAGGCCCCGGGCCCGTCGGGGAGCGACGGCCGGAACAGGCGCGCGTGCAGCTCCACCCCGTCGCGCACCGGGATCCGCAGGTCGTCCTCGACGCGCACGACGTGACGCTCCAGCGACAGCGCGGCGCCCGGCTCGCCGTCGATCCAGTCGCGCTCCTGCGTGCCCGCGCCCATGGGGCCCGCGGCCACGGGGCAAGCGATCAGCGCGACGACGAGGACGACGGACACGGCGAGACGCGAGCGAGCCAGCATGCGCGGATTCTACACGCGTGCCGGCCCCGGCCGGCGCGGGGCCGGCGCCCACGTCCGCGGCGCGCCGGGCGATACTCGGCCCGAACCAGGGAGCGCGGATGAACCCCGAGGCGAACAAGGCGCTGGTGCGCCGGATCTACGAGCAGGGCTTCAACCAGGGCAACACCTCGGTCTTCGACGAGCTCTACGCGCCCGACTTCCGGCACCACGACAAGTCGGTGCACGACGTGTCGCCCGGTGCCGCCGGCGAGCGCGAGTCCATGCTGCGCTTCCGCGCCGCCATCCCCGACGTGCACTTCGCGATCGAGGCGCAGATCGCCGAGGGCGACCTGGTGGTCAACCAGCTCCTGCTCACGGGCACGCCGGTGCGCGAGTTCCCCCCGCTGCGCCCGGAGGACGGACCGCTGCAGCGCCGGGCGGTGGCGATCTTCCGGATCGCCGACGGGGTCGCGGTCGAGGAGTGGTTCTACACGGCCTGACGGCGGGCCCGCGCTGGCCCCGGGCGCCGGGCGCCGGTGAAGAAATTCACCCCCTGTGAACGCTTTCACAGCCTCGAGGAGGGCCAGGGGCGATCGTCTTCACACGCCGCTGGGAGGCGCAATGAAGGCCGTCTCAGCAAACCGAGAAACACCGACTCGAGATGAGGGACATCACCATGAAGCGCACCACCATGATCCTCGCCGCACTCCTGCTCGCCGGTCAGGCCGACGTCGCGTTCGCGAAGCTGGACCGCGTCGCCATGAAGGTCATCACCAACACCTTCGGGAGCGGATCGGGCAGCAGCACGACAACGTGCGAGACCAGTTCATGGGGAGACAGCGACGAGGGCGGCACGGAGACCGTGTGTGCAGGCAGCGATGGCTCCAGCAGCTGGTCCACGTCCGAGTGGGCCGACGGCGCCCTGTACGAGGACTCCGGGAGCGTGACCATGCAGGGCTCCGGCACGTTCTCGTCGCAGAGCAGCTCCAGCGACACCTCGTCGTCCGGCGGTCCGCGCAAGCCCGGGATGCGGCGCACCCTGGCCAGGTAGCGTTCCCCTCCAGGAGTGATGGCGGGCGCGGACGGCCCTGTGTCCGCGCCCGCCTCTCCCGCGCCTCCAGCTGACGGAGGCCTTCACCCCGTTTCCGACCCTGCCGCCCTCGCGCATGCTGCGCTAGCTGGACCGAGCCGGCGCACGGCCGCTCGCGTCGCGAACCCGTACCTCTAGGGCAGTGCCGGCGGGCAGACCTGTTGCGGGCCCGGGGAGGCGGCGGCCTCGACCCAGCGACGGAGCGCCACCGCCTGCACGATGTCGCAGTCGGGACTCGTCGGGACGACGCGGCACCTGGCGAAGCCGTCGGGCGACAGCGATCCGGTGCCAGCCAGGGTCGCCCGCAGGGCCTGCACGTCTGCCAGAAGCAGGCGCCCGTCGGTGTCGACGTCCCCGCAGCGGCAGGCGTCGCCGATCGGGCCACCGTCGCTCGACGTCTGGTCGTTCGGGGTGAACGGGCAGTTGTCGAACACGTCGGCGAATCCGTCTCCGTCCGTGTCGGTGGCATTCGGGTCGAGCACGATGCTGGCGACCTCGTCGCTCGGCTGACCGCCGCGACCGATCGCGCGCACCAGGTAGGTCACGGCTCCGAGCGGCGCCGCGGGATCGACGAAGCCCTGGCCGGACGTCGTCGGCCACTCGCTGCCGATGTAGACCGGGTCGCCCGCGACCGAGTCGTAGCGCCACACGGAAAAGCCCAGCAGGTCCTGCGGCTCCGTCTGCCACGTGAGCACGCCCGCGCCCGACACGTCCCGCGACACCGTCAGCCCGTCGATGGCTCCGGGCTCGCAGGCGTCGCCCACGCGGTCGCCATCACGGTCGATCTGGAGCGCGTTCGCCGTCTGCGGGCAGTTGTCCAGGACGTCCGCGAGTCCGTCCTGGTCGCTGTCGCGACAGCCCTCGTCGATCTCGTCGTCGCCATCGTTGTTCTCGCCGTCGCATAGCTCGTAGCCCGGAAGCTGTTCCAGGAACTCGTCAAACGGATTCTCCGGCTCTTCCAGAGGCTCGAGATCGGGGAACGGACCGGCCGGCGCGGCGGCCGCGGCCAGCGCCCCGAAGGAACCGGCGGCCGCCTCAGATGTGTTGCAGTCCACACCGAGGATGTCTTCGCGGTACGCGAGCGGGAACGAGTAGCCGCTGTTCTCGCTCCAGTAGATGTGACAGGGGTGCCCGGCCGCCATCGCCGCCTCGTCGCTCCAGCCGACGAGCACATCGTCGTCATCGACCGTGTAGTCGTCCTGATCACCATCGAGGTCGTTGACGTCCGCCTGCACGCTGGACTCGATGGTGCCGTCGCAGTTCCAGTCGATGCCCGGAGCATGACCGGGCAGATTCGTGCTCTCGACGCTGCCACCGAAGCGGCGCCGCAGCAGCGTCTCGATCCCGTCGGTGATCATGACGTAGCGGTACGGAACATCGGCCGGATCGAGCTCGTCGGGGTCCGTGCAGCGGTAGCGGGCCGCTGGGAACCAGCCCGGGTCGCACCACGTTCGCGTGCGCAGCCAGTCGGCGTAGGTACTGTCGAAGGTCTCGTCGAGACTGGTCTCGAAGAGCTGGGGCGCAACGACGTCGGTGAAGCCGAGCGACTGCGAGAGGTCGCCGGTGCCGGGGTCGTAGCAGAGGGCGTTCCCGTTGTAGCCATAGTTCATGATGCTGTGGTAGTTCGGCTTGCGGTTCTCGTTGACCTTCGCGGTGCCGTAGTAGATGTAGGGCCGCTGGCGCAGGCCGGCGCCCTCGTCCTGGTCGAGCACGACGACGTTCTGCACGCGCGGGCCACTGCGCCCGCCGTGTCCCAGCCCCGCGATGTGGCCGAGCTCGTGGATGAGCCGGTAGGCGACGTCGCCCCGGCGGCCGAGCGTCGAGTCCGCCGCCGAGCCCGCCAGCATGTCGATGTTCCCGAAACGCCACCATGCCGCGCTGCGACCCGACTTCTGCCGCGCGAACAGGTACAGATGCGTCCACCAGCGGCGCGGCTCCACCCAGTAGTTCCCCTGCGCGTCCTGCAGCGCCGGTGCGGAGGTGGCCGTCAGCGTCGACTCGTCGTCGACGGGCGCCGGCCGTTCGTTCAGGTCCGTCAGCCGCACCCCGACGCCGTGCACGTCGTACGCGTTGATCATCGCCTGCAGCTCGCCGTCCGTCGGCCGGTTGCCGGCCTCGTAGTCGAGCTGCAGCATGATGTCCCGCCGGCACTCGTTCGCGCCCATGTCGGGAAGGTCGATGAACACTCCGTCGTCAAAGCGCAGGCCGCGCACCTCCCACCCGTCGAGCAGTGTGTCGCCGTCCGTGTCGGGGTTGGAGGCCGAGGTGCACAGCAGAGCTTCGACCGCGTCGGACAGCCCGTCGCCGTCGGCGTCGGGCGTGTGCGGACCGAGCACGACCCACCGCGGACCGGCGTTCGTGCGGTTGCCGGTATTGTCGGTCGCCCGGCCGCCGAAGCGGAACATGCTGCGCGTGGGTGCGCTGACCACGAGCTCGCAGGTCGCCTCGAGCTGCCCGCCCCCGAAGTTGCACTGCGAAGCGGGCTGCGGGAGGTCGGTGAAGACGACGATCGATTCAACGCCCGCATCGTCCTCGGCGGTGATGCGCAGCCGGATCAGGTCCCCCGGATCGGGGTCCGGTGGTGAGATCTCCGTGCGCACGCGCGGGCCGTCCGAGTCGGTGAAGCCGAAGAAGCGCCCGCGGGGCGTGCGTCCGACGCGCCCCCGGTGGTCGATCGCCTCCGCCCAGTACTCGTGCGCGCCCGGTCCGAAGACATCGCTGGCGATACAGGGGCGTGTCCCGGTCTCGATACCCGAGAATACGCAACGGCGTACCAGCACGTCGTCCACGTAGACGTCGATGATGTCGAGATCGACGTCGTCGCGGCCCGACGCCGACAGGGTCACGAGCTGGTCGGGGGCCGGCGAAAGCGTGGAGACGACGACCGACGCCGTGGGCGGCGCACCATCCGGAAGCGGCGCGGGCCCCGCATCGTCGATCCAGTAGAACGGCCAGCGCCAGGGCATCTCGCGATCGAAGGTCCCGTCGGGGATTCCCGCGTCGTCGAGCGGGCCGGAGATGTCCTGGTGCAGGAACTGGAGCCGGAAGCGCGTGGGATCCGGGAGCGCTTCCCGCGAGATGCGGAACTCGGCGTCGGCAAAGCTCGACGGCAGCCACGGACCCGGATCAGCGTTGAAGTCGAGGTCCACGAAGACGAAGCGGCCCCAGCCGCTCCCGCCCGGGAGCGTGATCAAGCCGCCCGCCTGTTCGAAGGCGGTCTGGTTGAACCAGCTCGCGAGCACGCGCCAGTCGTCGTTCTGCGGGCGATCGCCGCCGTTGCCGAACGGATCCAGGTAGACTCCGGCGTGCTGGCCGGTGTTCGCTCCGAGCAGAACGTTGTTGAAGCAAACGTGCAGGTCCGTGTCGCTCGCTCCGATGCGAACGCGGGTCCCGAAGTCGCTGCCGCTGTAGAGGAGCGGAAGAGGAAGGGCCAGGTCGTATTCCTGCGCCGCACCCAGCGCACAGAAGCCGTCCACGGAGATCGGGTCCACCAGGCGCGGCAGGCGCGTGGCCGCCGCCGGCGACGGCGAACCCGTGAACGACACCAGCACCGGTGGCACGGGATCGTGAACGCCGACCTCCTCTGCGCTCCCCTGCAGCGGCCAGCGAGCCGTCAGCCCGGGCGTTCCGGCGGGAGGCTCGTCGTACAGTGCGTTGCGGATGTCGGCTTGCGTGCGCATCACGTTCCAGATCCGGACGTCGGCGAGCTCACCCTGCCAGCCGTTGAAGAGCACGGCAGTCGGATCGTGAGCGATCAGGAGGTCGGACGCGTTCCCCCCCAGCACCTCCCCCGCAGCCGCGACCAGGTCGACCTGGCCATTCAGGTAGTAGGTGCGCGTGGTTCCGTCGAAGGTCACGGCCACGTGCGTCCACTCTCCGATCGGCGCGACCGACGGCCCTTGCACGAGGGAGATCAGCCCGTTCGAGATGAAGCTCACGCGTCCACCGCAGAGCCCGAGCCACCACGCGCCCGCGCTCTTGGTCACGATCGTCTGGCAGGCGGCGTGGCTCGTGGGCTTCACCCACGCCTCCAGGGTCAGCACGCTGGACGGGTTCAGGACCGGTGCGTGCGGGATGCGGATCTCGGTGGAGCCGCCGAAGACCGGCGACTGCGCGAAGGCGGGCGCCGAGACCGCGAGCGTCACTGCAATCAGCGCCAGGAAAGAAGCGCGCGGCCGAAGCCACGCAGGCAGCAAGAGACTCCGCATGGGCTCGCCGGGAACCCTAGCACGTCGCGTGTCGGGCGGGGTCGTGCCGCCGTCAGCTCGCCGGACGCCCGGCGCCGTCCGGCGGCCGCACCTCGAGAACGCCCTCGTCGATCAGCGCCTCGAGCTCTCCATCCGGGATAACCAGCACGTCGCGACAGATTTCCCGGGTGTGCTCGCCGACGCGTGGCGCCGCCTCGACGCGCGCGTCCGGCATGCCCATGGCGCGGAAGGCCGGGCCATCGAGCCCGATGAGGCCGAGACCCGGCTGAGCCACCGGCCGCTCGAAGCGGCGCGCCGCGAAGTGCGCGTCGTCGAGCGTCTCGCGCGCGGTCAGCATCGGACCCGCGGGAACGCCGGCTGCCTGGAGCTCGCGCGCCACCGCGTACTTGTCCCGGGAGCGGGTCCAGCTTCCGAGGCACGCGTCCAGATCGACCTGGCCCGCGAGCCGCCCCTGCGCCGTCCTCCAGCGATCGTCACTCGCCCAGTCGGGGCTGCCCAGCGCGCGGCACAGCGCTGCCCAGTCGGCATCGTCGCGGACCGTGATCACACACCACTGGTCGTCCCCGGCGCAGGGGTAGGCGCCCCAGGGTGCGCCCCGCTGGCTCCGGTTTCCCAGGGGCCCCACGGAGCCGGGCTCGAGGGCCGCCAGGAGCAGGAGATCTCCCAGCATCCCCGTCACGGTCTCGACCTGGGCGGCCTCGCAGTGATGTCCCCGGTCGCTTCGCTCGCGCTCCAGCAGCGCGGCAACGGCCAGAAGCGCGACGTGGCGGCCCGTCAGATGATCGGGGAACGCCGATCCGCCTCCGGCGGGAGCGCTGGCATCAGGGTAGCTCCACAGGTGGACCATCCCGCCCATGGGCTGGGTGCTGGGACCGTAGCCGGTCCAGTGGGCCCACGGACCGCGGGATCCGAGGAGCTGGCTCGAGACCATCGAGCAGCGCGGGTTCATCCGCTGCACATCGGCCCAGCCGATCCCCAGATCGTCCTGCTTGCCCGTCGCGTAGTTCTCGATCACCACGTCGGCCCGACGCACGAGCTCACGCAGGATCCGACGACCGCCCGGGTGGCGCAGATTCAGGCCGAAACCGCGCTTGCTCCGGTTGGAGGAGGCATAGGCCCAGGACATCTCGCTGCCCCGGATCACGCGGATGAAGTCGGGGTAGCGACTCGACTCGACCTTGATCACGTCGGCGCCGTACTCGGCGAGCATCCGCCCACCCTCGGTACCGACGCCGCCGACACCGAAGTCGAGGACGCGAACGCCCTCCAGCGGCGCCGCCGGGAGCGGGATCGCGGCTTGCCCGGCGCGCGGTACGAGAGGCTCCGCGCGCAACGCGGCGCCGTGCTCGTCGAGCGCGGGTGCGGGCCCGCGAGCTCCCGCGCGCTCCCCGTCGATCTCGTGGAAGCCCGCGGCGACCCGAGCCCGAAGTCCGGGTGCGATCTCGGCTTCGACGAAGGAACCGCGCGCGACGAGGTGCTCGTTCTCGAGAACCTGATCCGGTGTGAGCACGGGGGTGCAGGCGATGCCGCGCCCCTGCGCCTGCACACAGATGTCTCGCATCGCCATGGGTGCGAAGTGCGCCTCGTACAGGCCGGCGAGGACGTCGCCATTGGTCAGACGCGACGGCAGCAGCTCCCAGTAGGGATCCGCGAAGGCCTCGGGCGACCCGAGCCACTCCCACATGGCGCGCCACTGGCGCGGGGTGAAGATGACCAGGCGCACGAACCCGTCCCTGCAGCGATAGATCGGATACATCGCACCCGACCCCTCGCGCTTCTCGACGCGCTCGTCCCCCTGGTTGCGGGCCAGTGTCGCTGCGGGATAGGACCAGTCGGTGCACTGTGCGCCGGCCTCGAGCGCCGACAGGTCGATGTGCTGCCCCGCACCCGAGCGCAGACGCTGATGGCAGGCGAGCAGTGTCGCGTACGCCGCGGTCGTCGCCGCGATGTCGTGGCCGAAGGCGCCGGGTGGAATCAGCGGCTCGCGATCCGCTGCACCCGCCCTCCACATCTGCCCGCTCATCGCATCGACGACCGCGGAGGTCGCGACCCGATCGCGGTAGGGGCCAGTCTGGCCGAAGTCCGTGATCGACGTGACGATCAGATGGGGGTGGCGCTCGATCAGTGCGGCGGGGGCGAGGTCGCGCGCCCGGAGCCAGCCAGGCGGGAAGCTCTCGAGCATCGCGTCGGATCCGGCGAGCTGCCGGTGCAGCTCGGCGCGACCGGCCGGATCATCGAGCTCGAGCGCGAGCCCGCGCTTGCCCATGTTGCGATAGGCGAAGTAGAGGCTCTGGCCGTCGTGAAGGGGAGGCAGGGCTCGTGAGCGGGCACCGCCCGGCGGCTCGATCCGGATCACGTCCGCGCCCAGGTCGGCGAGCAGGCGTCCGCAGAGCTCTCCTCTCTCGTCCGCCAGATCGACGACCCGCAGGCCTCTCAGCAATCGCGTGCTCGACATCCGCTGGCCACTCCGGAAGGGTCGGGCGCCTCAGCGTCCCTTCCAGACCGGGGAGCGCTTCTCGACGAAGGCGCGCGGTCCCTCCTTGAAGTCCTCGGTCCGGCGCAGCCGCCCGATCGCCTCGTCGGTCGCCCGGCGAGCCTGCTCCTCGCCGAGCACCGCCGACCCCCGCGCCAGTGCCAGCGCCTCCTGCACCGCGAGCGGTGCGTTGGCCGCGATTCGGCGCGCGATGACCAGCACCGTCTCGAGCAGCTCGTCGGGCGGCGAGACGTGGTTGATCAGCCCGAGGTCGTGGGCTCGCCGCGCCCCGATCGGCTCTCCCGTCACGATGAGCTCCAGCGCGACGTGGAGGGGCATGGCGCGCGGCAGGCGCGTGGTTCCGTCCGCACCGGCGATGAGCCCGCGCTGGGGCTCGGGCAGACCGAATGCGGCGTCCGGCGTGGCGACGATCATGTCGCAGGCGAGAGCCAGCTCGAATCCGCCGGCCAGGGCCTTGCCGCGGACGGCCGCGATCCACGGCTTGGATCGCCGCACACGCACGAAGCCCGCGAAGCCGCCCCCGGGCGTCGAGATCCCCGCGACCTCACCGGCCGCGACCGCGGCCAGGTCGGCGCCGGCCGAGAAGACCCGGTCGTTCGAAGAGGCGAGGATCGCGGCGCGGATCGCGGGATCGTTCTCGCTGCGCTCGACGGCGCTCGCGAGGCCCGCGGCCACCGCCGCGTTCACGGCGTTGCGCTTCTCGGGGCGGTTCAGCGTGACCAGCGCGATCCCCGGCTCGACCTCCTGGTAGAGGACTTCCTCCTCCATGCTCCCCTTCCTTCCCGGATCACCGACCCGTCGCGCACGCTTTCCGTTCGCCATCAGGCCGTTGCGAATCCAGAGTCGTTCGCTCTTGGCTCCGCCGAGCCGCCGCTCTTGCTCGATCGCGAGCCTATCGCAACCCGGCCTCGCGGGTGAGCCGACCCGGATCCTGTCGAGGCTCCGTGCCTCGCGATCCACGCTGTGCCAGGAGCGCCTGTGCGAGCTGCAACATGCGCGGCTCGCTGTTCGGTGTGCCCATGATCTGCAGGCCGATGGGCATGCCCGTCAGCAGGCCCGCCGGGATGCTGACCGCCGGCCACCCGAGCAGGTTGGCGGCCGCCGTGTGCGCCGCATAGGTATTCATCATGCGGCCCTCCGCCTTCCACCCGTTCGCCCACTCCTGACGCGTCGGGGCGACTCCCTGGAAGGTCGGCGAGAGGATGAAGTCCCTGCCCTCGAGAACACGGGTGAACGTTTCCCAGATTCGCGCCCGGGACTCCCGGGCGCGGACGATCTCCCGGCCCGGAGGAGGACCGTAGACCGCGATCGTCGAGTCGCTGAGCGTGGCAGCATCGCAGGCCGTGCTCGGGTCCTCGAAGACCTCCTTCGTCTCCTCGATCTCCGCGCCTGCCGCCACGGAGAGCTCGAAGGCGATCCTGCGCAGCTCGTTGATGGCCTCGAGAGAGTCTGGACCCGCGTAGGTCGATGCGTAGCCGAAGTCATCGGTCCAGACGAGACGCAGGCCCCTGGCGCCGCCCTCGATTCCCGACAGAAAGTCAGGCGGGTCGTCAGGCAGGCAGAACATGTCGCGCGGATCCGGCCCGCTGAGGACGGACAGGATCGTGGCGGCATCGCGCACGTCTCGCGCGAGGGGGCCGGGCGCGGAGAGCAGCCTGGGACCCATGTGCGCCCAGTCGAAGGATGCGACGCGCCCGCGCGTGGCGAGCATGCCGACCAGCCCGCAGTAGGCGGCCGGCAACCGATTGGAGCCCCTTCCGTCGGTGCCGATGGCGGCGGGGACCATGGCGGACGAAACGGCACATGCGGCGCCGGTGCTCGAATCCCCGCACACGCGCTGGCGATCCCAGGGATTCTGGGGCTGCCGGTCGGAGTCTCCGAACTCGCGCGCCGTCAGTCCGGCGATCGTCGGGCCAAACAGGATCGCGCCGGCCCGGCGGAGACGCTCGGCCTCGACACCGTCTCGCTCGGCCGTCGCTCTTTCCGCCAGCAGCAGGTTCTGCCAGGTCATCCCCTGGATCGGAAAGAACTCCTTGAGCGCGAACGGAACCCCGTGAAGCGGGCCGATGTCGTCTCCCGCCAGGACGGCTGCCTCTGCCCTTCGCGCCTGGTCGCGGGCCCCCTCGACGTCGATCATGCGGAAGGCGTGCAATGCCGGGTCGAGGCCCTCGACGCGGCCGAGGAAGTGGTCCGTGACCTCGACCGGTGAAACCTCGCGCCTGGCCACCAGCTCCCGGATCCGCCACGCCGGAAGCCAGGTGAGCTCGCCATCGGCTGCCGGTGTCGCGGATGCGAGCCGTGCTTCCACCTGCGTCATCGTCGATCACTCCCGCGCGTGAGCTTCAGGCGAGGATGGGCTGTCCCTGGGCCGGGTCGAGGTAGTCGCGCCATCCCGCGATCTTGCCACGCCGTGGTCTCGTGCGCGTGATCCATGGTCCACTGGCACAGCGTGGAGGTCCACGCCTACGTGGTCGAGGGCGAGACCTCGTTCCTCGATGCGGACAGCGGCGAGCGATTGCCCGTGAAAGCCGGCGACAAGATCGTGATCCCTGCCCGCGCGCTTCACGCCGAGGGCGAGGTCGCGGATCGCGGATCGCGTGGTCCAAATCATCGCCCTCCCCGAGGCGCGGTCGCCCGAGCAGCAGCTTCGACAGCTGGCCCCGAAGGACTGGAGCGCGCAGCCGGATCCCCGTCGCGAAACCGCGCGCGCCCCGCGCCTACTGCATGCCGTGGCGGATCAGCTTCTTGTACAGGCATTCCCGGGTGATGCCGAGCGCGCGCGCCGTGGCGATGCGGCGCCCCGCGTGGCGCTCGAGCGCGCGGCGCAGCACCCAGGCCTCGAAGCGCATCATGGTCTGGCGGAGGGTCTCTCCGCCGGCGTCGGGCGGCAGGGCGGGGGCGGTCCCGCGGATCTGCGCCGAGAGCATGCGCGCGGTCACCTCGGTCTCGCCGCCTGCGCTGGCGGCGATCCGTGCGACCTCGTTCTCCAGCTCGCGCACGTTGCCCGGCCATGCGTACGTCTCGAGCAGCTCGGCGGCGTCGGGCGCGACCTGGACCGGGGCCCCCTCGTCGGCGCGCCTCTCCAGGGCGGCCTCGACCAGCGGCAGCACGTCCTCGCTGCGCGAGCGCAGCGGCGGAAGCGCCACCGGGAACACATTGAGCCGGTAGAAGAGGTCGCGCCGGAACCCACCGTCCTCGACGGCCTGTGCCAGGTCGCGATTGGTCGCCGCGATCACGCGCACGTCCACGTGCGTCTCGCGCGAGGCGCCGAGGGCACGGACGGTGCCCTCCTGGAGCGCACGCAGCAGCTTGGCCTGGAAGCCGAGACTGGTCTCGCCCATCTCGTCCAGGAACAGGGTTCCCCGGTGCGCCTGCTCGAAGTGGCCGCGACGCGTGCGGACCGCGCCCGTGTAGGCGCCGCGCTCGGCCCCGAAGAGCTCGCTCTCCAGCAGCGTCTCGGGGAACGCAGCACAGTTGAGCGCGACGAACGGGGCCGAGCGACGCTCGCCGCCGTCGTGAATCGCGCGGGCGATCACCTCCTTTCCCGTGCCGGTCTCGCCCTGGATCAGGACGGTCGCGCGGCTGCGTTGCGCCTTCGCCACGAGCTCGAGAACGCGACGCATCGCGGGACTGCGCGCGACGATGTGCTCGGCGGCTTCCGGCCGGACCGCCTGGCGCAGCCGCGAGCGCATGCCCTGGATGCGCAGCCGCAGCTCGTCGGCCGACGCGGCGTTGCGCACGACCAGCTCCTCGACGCCGCTGGTCAGCAGCTCGGTCGCCTCGCGAACTCGCTCGGCGTCGACGAGTGCCAGCACGGGCAGGCGGTTACGCCGCTTGCGGAGCCAGCGCGCGTCGGCCAGTGCGTCGGCACAGCCTTCGCGGTCCAGACAGATCGCACCGAAGTCGCCGTCCGAGAGCAGGTGCGCGGCCTGCTCCCGGTCGCGCACCACCGCGTAGCCCTCGTGCTGTCCCGGCTCCAGCGAGTCCGAGACGATCAGGATCTCCTCGTTCACGACACACCTCCCACGTGAAGAGCAGGTCAGCAGAGCAATCGCCGTGCCAGCCGTGGAGCACGCGACAAGGCGCAGGCGCGCGGGTCCCGCCGTTGAGGGCCGAGCCTCCGCCGGCTGTGGCCAGAAGCGGGCTCAGTGCGCGGGCCCGTCGTCCGCGCCCGCCGCCGCGCCGCGCGCCCACTCCAGCAGCAGCTCGGCCTTCCGCCGGCGAGCGTCGCTCCAGCCGTCGCGGTCGGTGGTCTCGAGCAGTGCCCGGGTCGCGTCGCGCCGGCCCAGCCGGCTCAGGGCGATCGCGTGGTTGAGTCGACGCCGGCTCTCGTCGTCGGGGCTCGCGAGCTCGCCCCCGATCGCCTCGAGCTGTGCGAGCGCCTCGGCGTCGCGCCCCAGACCGAGGTAGGCGGTGCCGAGGCCCAGTCGTGTCCGGTCCGTCGCCCCGCCCCGCCGCTGCACGCGCTCGTACAGGGCGGCCGCGCGCGCCCACTCGCCCGCCTCGCTGGCAGCGGCCGCGCGGTACAGACGCAGCACCAGCAGAGGCGACCGGAGCAGCAGGCGCACCGCGCGCGCCGAGCCTCGGCGACCGGACATGCTCACAGACTATCAACGAGGGCCAGCACGTCGCGCAGCACCTCCACGACGCGCTGCCCGAGCGTCTTCGGAGCCGGACCCTCCACGTCGATGTCCGGCGGTGCCTGGGGCTCCACCTGCACCTCGTGTGCGTCGAGCTGCGCGGGATCCGGCGGCTGCGGAACGCCCTCGAACTCCCCGGTCTCCGGATCGAGCCGGAGCGTCGGTGCCTCGTCGCCGGTGTCGGCGGGAGGATCGGGGTCCGCAGGCGCGTCGGTGTCGTCCTGGCGGTGCGCGACGAGGGTCCCCAGGGCGGCGCCGCCCAGCCCGCCCAGGAGTCCCGCGCAGGCGCTACGGCACACGTACGGCGCCCCGAGCCGGAGCGCGAGCGCCACCCCGTTGCGGCCGTCGGGATCGACCAGCACGCCCGGCCGGTTGCGCGCGTAGGCGTACGCGTCGATCGCGACCGCGCCCTCCTCGAGCTGGTCCCACGCCTCGCCGCCGGGCTCGATCAGCGCGGGATCGGGCGAGAGGAAGCGGCCGACGAGCGGATCCTGATAGCGGGCGCCCATGTAGTGCAGGCCCGCGTCGGCGTCGTGGCGGTGACCGGTGAACACGAACGGGCTCTCGGGGGACGCGGCGGCCCCGTCCGGCGCGTCGAGCAGCGCGTGGAGCACGCCGTATGGCGTCACCACGGCACGCTGCAGCGGCTGCCCGGCGGCGTCGGTGACCAGGCGCTGGCTGCCGAGGTGATCGCCGAGCAGGTGCAGGCGTGTCTCCTCCGCAGCTCCGGAGCCCGTCAGCGTGAGCACGCGCTCGCCGAGAACCTCGACGTGCTTGCGATGCCGGTCGCGATCGGGATCGAGCTCGTAGCCGGAGCCCACGAGCAGCGTGGTGCCCGCGTCGGAGCGCGTGAGCACCCGCTGGCCCGAGGCGTCGTAGGCGTGGCTGGCCCGGACCGCGCCGTCGAGGCCGATCAGCCGCCCCTGGTCGTCCCAGTCCAGCGACAGGCGTCCGTCCTCACCGGCATCGCGCTCGCGCAGGCGACCGTCGGCGTCGTAGGCGTACGCGTGAACGGCGCCCTGCACCGGGAGCCCCTCGGGACGGAGCGCGCAGGTCAGCTCGAAGTGACGCCCGCTGAACAGCGCCGCGTTGAGGGCGAGGACATCGGCGACGTCGCAGCGGTCGTCACCCGTGGCGTCACAGAGCGGGAAGCTGCACGAGCCGGTGTCGAAGATGCACGCGCCCAGCGCGAGGATGTCGGCGATGTCGATGAGGCCATCGCCGCTGGCGTCCCCGCACTGGCAGGGATCGGGAATGCCGTCGCCGCTGCGGTCGGGCGCGCCCTCCTCTCCAGCGTACGACGGGCACGGGTCGTCCGGCCGCGGCGAACCGGTCCGGTGAGCACCCACGAGTCGCGAGGTCACCGCATCGGGCGGGGCTCCGGGAGCCCCGTAGCGCAGGGCGTCGTCGCCGCGCCGGATCAGCCGGCCCCCGGCGTCGTAGGCATGGACGAGCGTACCGTATCCGCCCCGCGTCTCGGGATCCCGGCGGTCGACGGCCACCAGCGGCCGGTGCATTCCGTCGTACGCGAAGGACTGCTCGCAGAGCGCGGGATCGGTCAGCAGGTCGGTGATGCAGCGCGGGTTGCCGGCGCGATCGCGGCCGATCACCAGCGCCTGGAGTGGCCCGGACGGTCCCGTGACCCCGATCGCGCCCAGGCGCTGCAGCCGGGCATCGGGGTAGCTGCGCTCGACGCGGATCCCGGCGCTCACGTGGTGCATGTGCTCCACGCGCCCCGCCGGGTGCATGCGGATGTCGTCGATCAGCGTCTCGATCGACCCGTCGCGTCGCTCGAGCTGCACCGAGTCCAGGGAAGCCCCGGAGAACGCGTGATGCAGCACCTCGCCGTCCGGGTACGCGATCCGGGTGACGCGCCCGAGCAGATCGCCTGCGGTCTCGATCGCGAGCTCGAGATCGCCCGCGGGCAGGTGGAAGGTCGAGGCAACGCGCACGCGGCGACCGTCCGGCGACGCGTCGTACCTGCGCGTGAGAACGTCGCCGTGCTCGCTGGTCAGTCGACCGAGATTCCCGCCCAGCCCCGCCGCCGCGTCGCCGGGCTCGTCGTGGACCCAGCGCAGGTCGCCCGGAGCGCGGGCGATCGGAGGATCCGATCCGCCGGAGAGTGGCGGCCGGTCGGTGTAGACGCGGCGGCCAAGGGCGTCGTGGTGGTGCACCAGGGCAGCGGCCTCGCCGCGGGGCGGGATGGCCCGGCGCAGATTGCCGGCCGGATCGTACTCCCAGCGCCAGGCCGGGCCGATCCGGGGACTCGCCGCGTCCGGAGCGCGGACCAGCATCACGCGGCGGTCGGCCGCGTCGTGGACCAGCGCGATCACGTTGTCGTGCCTGCCGCCGCCGTCCAGGGTCAGATCGGGCCCGTCCACCGAGATCACGCGCTGCTTCGCGTCGCGCGTGATGCGCGTGAGGGTGGTCGGATCGCAGGCACCGCTGTCCGCCGGATCCTCGCAGACGGAGACCAGCGCGCCGTGTCGATCGCGGCCCAGCTCGCGGTAGCGATCCACGTCACCCGGTCCGCTGCCGCCGTGGATGCGCACCCGCTCCACGAGCTCCGGCGCCAGACCCGCCGGATCGCGCGCGAGAACCACGTGGCTCGTGGAGCGCAGAAGCTCGCCGGCGTGGCGCTCCGCGACCACGCGGAGCAGGGCGTCGTGCTCGAACACGCGGCGATCGGCGGCACCCGCGGGAGACGCGTCGCAGGGCGGGTCGCCGGCAGCCCGCGGCGATGGCGTCGCCGGCCCGCGCGCCGGGAGCCACTCGCAGCGGAGCTCGCCGCGCGGCCCCCACTCGCGTCGAGCCAGCGCGAAGCGACCCGCCTCACCCGGGGGTACGCTGCTGTCCGACTCGACCGCGGAGAAGTACTCGCGCGCGAGCCCGTCGAAGTACCGCAGCTGCTCCACGCAGTCCGGCTCGGCAGCGTCGCAGGCCGGTTCCGGTACCCGCACGCCCCGCGCCCAGGTCACCTCCCGGAGGTGCTGGGCGTCCACGGGGACCTGCGCTGAATCGGCCGGCGAGGCGCCCGGAACGAAGGTGCGGAACTCGAAGCTCGCGGTCCGCTCGTCGCACGCGGCATCGATGCCCGCAGCGCGTGCGCCACTGCGCGAGCGTGACCGCAGCCGGCCGAAGCCGTCGCGCTCCCAGCAGAGCAGCTGCCCGTTCGGATCGAGCTGCCGGAGCAGGCTGCCGTCGAGTGCATCCACGGCGTAGCGGGTCATGTGACCCGCCGCATTCGTGGACGACACGACACGGCTGCGGAACGCGTCATCGTACCCGAGCACCAGCGATGGCGAGGACCCGGAGGCCACGTGTCCCGCGGCGACGGCGACCGGATCCCAGTAGCGCGTGACGTTGCCCAGGGTTTCCGAGCCCACCTCGGGCGTGTCGTACTCGAAGACCTCGGTCAGCTCCTCGCCCGTGGCGACGTCGGCCAGCCGGAGCTGCGTCGTGACCAGGCCCCGCACGGGAGGCGCGAGGTGCGTGTCCGCACCGTCGTAGCGCAGCCGCGTGCGGCCCAGCAGCGTGACCCCGTCTCCGCCGAGCTCGGAGATCTCGGCCGGGTAGCTCACGAGCCAGTCCGCGACGTTCGGTGCGTACAGGTAGTCGGTGCGCAGGCCGTCGTCTGCGCTGCGGGTGGCGTCGCCGTCGGCCCCGTGGTCGCGCTCGCTCCGCAGGTTCCCGAAGCGCGTGAGGAGCGTGCCGGCGGCGGCGCGCCAGCCGTACTCGCGACTCAGCAGCCGCGTCTGTCGCGGCTGGCCGGGCGTGTCGACGTCGGCGGTCCAGCTGCGCTCGAGGGTCGCGGCCGCAAAGCTCGAGCCGGGGATCGGCAGCGCCCCGGGTCCCGCGTCCTCCGTGACCGGCTGGTACAGGCTCCAGGTGACCGATCTACCCCGATGGACCACGCCCGCATCCCCGCCCGGGGTGACCGTCTCCTCGAGCTGCAGAAGTCCGCGGCGCGCGGGGTCCTGGTGGAACAGGGTTCGCACCGTGACCTCGCCCGTCGTGACCTCGGCCATGCGCAGGCCCAGGTTCTCGCGCCGCTCGCGGTCGTACCGCGGACCCGCGTAGCTCAGCGTGCGCACCTGTCGCGCCGTACCACTGCGCCCGTCCGAGACCTCGATACGCGAGACCACCCAGTAGTGGCGTCGCGCCGGCGCGACCCGGGTCGTGTCGAGCTCCTGCGCGCGGTACTCCGGACTGGCCGCCCGCACCGGGCGGTGGGCGAAGCGGGCCGTGCTCTGGTACTCGAGCCGCGTCACGCTGCCGAGCTCTCCGGTGATCGACGCGAGCAGTCCGGGCGGCGAGACGTGCGACAGGACCGCCCACTCCCCGTGCTCGCCCGTGGCCCAGACCTCCTCGGGCACGCCGTCGGAGTCCAGATCGACGCCGCCCGAGCTGTCGTCGCCGCGATGCGCGTGGGCGCGGATCGGCTCACTCGAGAAGCGACCATCGCCGAGCCCCAGGTGGACCACGCGCGCGTCGAGGAAGTCGACGTGATCGAGACGATCGAGCCAGCCGTCCCCGTTCACGTCGCGCAGCGAGGCGAACGGCCCGTACAGGGGCTGCCCCCCGTCCAGTCCGCACGTGGCCTCCTGGTGGCCGTGAATCCCCGTGTGCAGGAGTGCCGGGCGGACCACGACGCAGCCTCGACCGTCGGCATCGCGGGCGACCAGGACGCGATCCACGAGCCCGTCCCCGTCCACGTCGGCCTGGTCGCGCCCCGTCTCCCCGCTGAGCCGGTGCAGCTCGGAGAGCGCCTCACTCCCGCCGACGGTCGAGCTCGCCGCCACGGTCGTGGGCGGATGAAAGCCGCAGCCCGCCGCCCGGTCGCAGCCTGCATTGAGCGCGATGCTCCACACGCCGGGCGCGCTGAGCGCGACGTGGTCCGGACGGCCGTCGCCGTTCACGTCGAGCATCCGCGAGAGCGAGTAGGTGCGGAAGCCGGTGGCGCCGCAGCTCTCCTTGAAGCCGAGCGTCCGGCCGTACATGAGCCAGTCCCGCGGCCCGGTCGTGCTCGGCGGGGCGTCGATGGCGTGCTCCGGCGGGCTCCAGGCGACCGGCGGGCCGAAGCCGTCGCCGACGCCCGGCCGGACGCTCCAGTGGAGAACGGGGCCGTCCAGGCTCTCGGCGCCTCCGGGCTCCCCGGCGGCGTGCACCAGGTCGACCAGGTCCGCCCGACCGTCGCCGTCGAGGTCCAGGACCTGGACCTCCGACCAGTGCCCGCACTGGAGCGCGCTGTCTCGCTCGTCGGCGGCGAAGCCCAGGGTCGGATGTGCGTCCGCGGGTACGCGAGTCGAGAAGCCGCCGTCGGCGTCGTACCAGCGCCAGGGCCGCTTGGGCTCGAAGCGTGCGGGATCGGCGGCGTCGGGGAAGCGGCCGAACATCACCGACCAGCGGGTCACGCTGCTGCATCCCGCCTCGTTGCCGAGGCGGTCGAGCAGGCCGTCACCATCGAGATCGGTGAGCGCCACGTTCGAGAACGGCAGCTGGTCGATCGAGATCGACGTGGAGTCGCGCAGCTCGTCGTCGCACAGCGTGGCCGCCGGGCCCGCCGGCAATACGCTGCTGGCGCTCTCCGGATCGGGCGTCAGGTCGGGCGTCGTGTAGGTGAACGAGGTCGGCGCCGGGAACGGCGCATCGTCGCGGCCGTGGCGCTGGATGGAGCGCAGCTGCGAGAACGGCGGGTGGTCGGGCCGGTCGCTGCGGGTCTTGGGAGAGTACGCCAGCACCCAGCGCGCGGCCTGCGCGCCGTTCACGCGGGTGGTGATGCTCGCGAGCCGCCGGCTGATCCGGTCCTGGAAGCCGCCCCGGTAGCTGGTGGGGCGGTCCTCGTCCTCGCCCGGGTACGCGCGCGGTACCCACTCGAGCTCGACGCGCCGGCTGGCCTGGAGGGGTGCGAGCGCGCCCTGCTCGCGGAAGCTGTAGTCGATCCGCCGCGGGTACAGGTGGCTGGCGACCGGCGGCACGTCGGGGCAGAGCTCGCCCGCCTCGCAGCTGCAGTCGCCGTCCGCGTCCGTGCAGCTCGGCTCGTAGTCGACGCGGTAGGCGTTGCCCCGCGGATCGACGACCTCGTCGAGCCGCCAGCGGAACACGTCGGCGGTCGCGGGGTCGCCGTCGGCGCTGGCCTCGTACGGATTGCGCAGGCGGCTCGACGCACCGTCGGCATCGCGGCTGCCGAAGCGCAGCTCGGTCCCGTCGGGTCGGGTGACCGACCACCAGCCGCCGCCGGCGTCCGGCACGAAGGCGATCCGCTCGAAGCGCGTGCGCTCGCGGTGGAAGCGAAGCGAGCCGGCCCGCGGGTCGGGCACCAGCAGCTCGCCGTCGAGCTCGAAGTGATCCGCGTCGGTGTAGGACGGCGGGCCCTGGCGGGTGCTGCGCTCGATTCGCCCCAGTCCCAGGCTCCAGCCCCGGCCGTACCCGCTCGCCCGCGTGAGCGAGCTGTAGCGCAGCGCGAGCTCCGGCGTGGCCTCGCCGGTGCCCGGAGGCACGACGATCGGGTACACGTGGCCGACCGAGCCGGTCGACGCGTCGAGCCGCGCCGCATCGGGCGTGACGAGCAGCGGGCTGTTGTGGCTCGCCGGGAGCAGGTCGGGGATGTGGACCAGCCCGGCGCGTGCCCACGACGGCGCACCGCCGATCAGCAGCAGCGCGAGCGGCAGGGCGCGGCGGCGCAGCACCGTGGCCGCGCGTTCGCGCGCGCGCGACGTCCCCTCAACAGATCCCCGTGGCATGGCTCGCATCGGCGTCCTCCCTCGACGGGAGGTGCGACAGAGCAAGCGGCGTGCCCGGATGCGGCGGCGGGAGGCGTACGGGCTTCACGCCGCCGCGGGGCGACGGGAGCGGGGCTTCAGAGGCCGGCGATGCGCTGACCGGCGTCGCGCGCGAGCTCGGTCAGCTCGGCCAGGCCGCCGGTCGCGAAGAAGTGATCGACCCCGGGGATCACGTCGAGGTGGTGGTCGTCGATGCGGGCCAGCTGCTCGCCGAGCGCGTCGAGCGGGGAGAACGCATCGCTGGCACCGCTGATCGCGTACACCGGGACCTGGAGCTTCTCGAGCTCGATCTCCTCGAGCATCGGCACCGGCGGCGCCACCAGCACCAGGGCGCCCACGCGCGCGTCGCCCGTGGCCACGCGCAGCGCGGTCGCCGCGCCGAAGGAGTAGCCGGCGGCGAGCAGCGGGCCGGAGACCGTCGCCGCCATGTGATCGAGCGCCGCGCGGTAGTCCCGCTCGGCCGCGCCGGGGTCACCGGTGACCTGGCCCTGGCTCGCACCCACGCCGCGCCAGTTGAAGCGCAGCGACGACCAGCCCGCGCGGAACAGGCCGTAGGCCAGCTCGTTGACCACCGGGTTGTCGAGGCTGCCCCCGTACATCGGGTGCGGCGGCGCCACCACCGCCGCGCGCTCGCCGCCGCCCTGCCAGACGGCCTCGAGCACGAGGCCCTCGTCGGGCACGGCCACGGTGACCATCTGCTCCTTCCAGGTACTCACTGGCCCATTCTACTGCCGCGTGCACTCCGAGATCAGGAAATCGACGTCGAGCGCTCCCAGGTCGAGCTGCGACGCCAGACCCTGGGCGTCGTAGGTCGAGCCCGTGTTCCAGAGCTCCTTGAGCAGCTCCCCGCAGCCGCGCGCCCGCCAGAAGGCGCGGCCGTGCTCGCTGCGCAGCTTCTCCGCGAGCTGCGCTGCCAGGCAGGCGCCGCGCAGCGCGTCCACGGCGCGCGGCAGCACGCACAGGTCGCGCAGCAGCGCGTGGCCGCTCCAGTCGACGCCCAGGGCGTCGCGCATGCGCGCGGCGTGCGCGTCGGCCAGGGCCCCGGCGGGCGCGTCGGCCGGCAGCGCCGCGAGCTCGAGCACGCCGATCGCGCGCGCCGCCAGACGGCGCAGCGGTCCCAGGCGCAGCACGCGCGCATCGACGAGCCAGGCAGCGGCGCGCGCGGCAGGCGGTCCGTCGTCGGCCCAGGCCGGATCCTGCACGCGGTCGCGCAGCAGCGCGCCCCAGGCGTGACCGAGCGCCGCATCGCCGGGCACGCGGCGCTCGAACGCGAGCGACTCCGAGACGAAGGCGTCGGCCAGCGCGCGCCCGCCCAGGTCGAGCAGCGCGGTCAGGTCGCGCACGGGACCGCGCGACGCCACGACCAGCCAGGTCTCGCCCGGCACGCGCGGCCGGAACGCGCGGGGCGCCGGGTGGCGACGCGGCCCGGCCGCGACGTCGATCTCGAGCCCCGGCAGGTCACGCAGGCGCACATCCCAGCTCCGGGTCAGGTGGTCGAGCACGTCGCCCGGAAGCGCCTCGCGGAACCAGCGCGACCAGCGCGGCAGCGCCAGCGCGCGCGACAGGTCGATCGCGCGCGGCGCCGCGCCCGGCAGCCCGGCGGCCGCCAGCGCGCCGGAGAGCATCGCGTGCCAGGCGCTCTCGGTGCCGTCGAGCAGTCGCCGCGCGGCGCGCGCCCAGGCGTCGAGATCCACGCCCGGCCGCTCCGCGCGGGCGCGCTCCAGCGGCGTGGCGTAGCCGCGGTCCGCCCAGGCGCCGGCCACCGCGGCGCGCACCTCCTCGCGCAGCGGCGCCAGGTCGGCATCCACGGCATCGAGCCCGCGCGCCAGATCCGCGCGCGCGTCCGCATCGGTCTCGACGTCGGCACGCAGCCGCGCCGCGAACGCCGACGTCTCGTGCGCCCCCACGCGCACCCGGGCCGACGCCTCGCGCTCCTGCCAGTCCACGATGAGCCCGCGCAGCGACGCCTCGACCGCCGCGGCCTCTGCGGCGCTTAGCAGCCGGCGCTCCGCCTCGCGCTCCTCGTCGAAGCGCGCGGCCTGGTGGGCGCGCCGCGCCGCGTCGAGCGGATCCCCCGCGGCCAGGTCCTCGAAGCCCGCGTACAGCCCGTCGAGATCCGGCCGCGCATCGCGACCGCTGTGCCAGCGCGCCCACACACGCTCGCGCGCGGCATGGTACCCGGCAAGGCGTTCGCGAAGCTCCGTCAAGGCCCGCGAGGATAGCGGTCCCCGGCGCGGGCGAGGGTCAGGGGGTCTGCGGCGGCATCGCCGGATCGAGCTGCGGCTCGAGACCGGCGAGCCTGCGGCGCTGCACGACCACGATCCGGCCCGGGCGGCGAGGGGCGGCTATGCTGCGGCGCGTGGAGGATCGACGCCATCCCGGACGCCGCGCGCGCGAGGAGCTCTGGAGCGGCAGCGTGGGCAGCTTCGGGATCGACCGGGTCGAGCTGCCCAACGGTCGCGTCGCGCAGCTCGCGCTGCTGGAGCACCCCGGCGCCGCCGCGGTCGTGCCCTTCGTCGACGGGACCACGATCCTGCTGCTGCGCCAGTTCCGCTACGCGGCGGGCGGCACGATCTGGGAGGTGCCCGCGGGCAAGCTCGACGCCGGCGAGGCGCCCGAGCACTGCGCGCTGCGCGAGCTTCACGAGGAGACGGGGTACCGCGCGGCGCGGATCGAGCCCCTGGGTCGCATCCTGACCACGCCGGGCTTCACCGACGAGCAGATCTGGCTGTTCGCCGCGCGCGACCTCGAGGCCGACCGGACCGCGCACGGCGAGCACGAGGTGATCGAGGTACACCAGGTGCCCCTGGCGACCGCGCTCGACATGATCGACAGCGGCGAGATCGTCGACGGCAAGACCATCGCCGCGCTGCACGCCGCCTCGAGGCAGGCGCCCCCGGGCACGCTACCCTTCAGAGCGTGAGCGACCGCTACCGGAACCAGCAGTATCGCTTCCGCAGCCCCGGCGCCGGGAGCTTCGGCCCGGGCCTGACCCCGATGGTCAAGCGGCTCCTGATCGCCAACGCCGCCGTGTTCCTGGTCCAGATGCTCTTCCCGGCGCTCGGCAACCAGATGATCTACTGGTTCGCGCTCACGCCCGCCCTGATGGTCGAGGTCGGGATGGTCTGGCAGCCCTTCACCTACATGTGGCTGCACGGCTCGCCCATGCACCTGCTGTTCAACATGTTCGCGCTGTGGATGTTCGGCGGGGTGCTCGAGTCGGTCTGGGGCTCGCGCCGTTTCCTGCGCTTCTACCTGCTCTGCGGCACTGGCGCGGGCATGATCATCTTCCTGTGGAATCTGATGACCGCCTACGCGATGCCCACGCTGGGGGCCTCCGGGGCGATCTACGGCCTGCTGCTCGCCTTCAGCCTCACCTGGCCGGATCGCACGATCATGCTGCTCTTCCCGCCGATCCCCATCAAGGCGATCTGGTTCATCCCGTTCCTCTTCGTGATGAACCTGGTCTTCACGGGCGGTGGCAACATCAGCCACGTGGGACACCTGGGCGGCGTGATCGTCGCCGCGTGGATCATGCGCGACGAGGTGCGCCGCTACATCGGCTTCAGCGGATTGCGCATGAAGTACCACCGCTGGCGCATGCGCAAGCGACTGCGCTCGGTGCGACGCGACGAGTGGGAGCGGCGTCACGACAACGACGACGACCGGCGCTACCACTGAGCGCGTGCGACCGGGCGCGCCCGGTCGCGAGATCGTCGGAGACCAGAAAGACGAGGAGCCCTGCGACCGGGGTCACAGGGCTCCTGGAGAATCTCCGACCCGCCCTCGACGTGTACTTCCTCTCCGTCTCCGCTCTGTCGAATCCAACGGCTACGACGTCTCGGGCGCTTGCTCACCCCCCCGGATGAACGCGCGCGATTCTATAGCCAGACATCCACGGGGTCAACCGACTTCGCGCGCTTTTTGCGCACGATCGACGCTGTTCAAGAGACGGCGTTCAGTACCACCAGCACCTCGAGGTGGTGCGTCTGCGGAAGCGCGTCGATCAGCACGATCTCGTCGACGCGATGACCGTCGCCGATGCGGACGAGGTCGCGGGCCAGCGTCGACGGATCGCACGAAACGTAGACCACCCGGCGCGCGCCACTGAGAGCGATCGCCTCGGAGACCTCGGGCGCACAGCCCATTCGCGGCGGGTTCAGGAGGACCAGATCGGGTCGCATCCCGGGCAAGCTCTCCTTCGCCCAGCTTTCGGCACTGGCGTGGATCACCTCGACCCCGGTGTTGCGCTCGAGATCGTGGACGGAGCGCGCCCGCTCGACGGCGATCACGTGCTCGAAACCCCGCTCGATCACCGCGGTGTAGAAGCCGACCCCCGCGTACAGCTCGATGGCCAGCGCACCACTGCCGCACTTGCGGGCGATGAGGTCCAGCCAGTCCGACCAGAGCGAAGCATTCGCCTGGAAGAAGCTGTCCGGTCCGACCAGATAGTCGCGTCCGGCCACACGAACCTGTGGGCCAAACCCACGGATCTCCGTCTCGCCGTGGCCGCGGCGGCGCCGCGCGCGCAGCCGCGCCAGCTCTGCCGAGGTCGCCGGGTCGAGCACGATGCACTCGTTGACGTCGACCACACGGTGCGAGGCGTGCGCACGAAAGCCGACCTGGCCGGCGGCGTGCGCGACCCGGGCACGCGAGCGGTAGCCCAGCACGCGCGGCGACTCGAGATGAACGATGTCCGGAAGCTCGCGCAGGCCGCCGATGCGCTGCAGCGCGTCGCGCAGGATCTGCTCGCGGGCTCGCCGCTGGGCGGACTCGTCCAGGTGCTGCCAGGAGCAGCCTCCGCAGCGGCCGGCGTAGCGGCAGGGCGGGTCGCGGCGGTCGGGCCCGGGGCGCAGCACCTGCTCGATCTCGGCGCGCGCGAAGCGGCGCCGGGACTCGGTGATCCGCGCCAGCACCCGGTCACCGGGCGCCGCGCGCGGCACGAAGACCGCCATGCCGTCCAGCCGGGCGACACCGTCGCCACCGGCGGCCAGACTCTCGATCTCGAGTTCGACGAGCTCCGCCATGCTGCTTCCGCTCTAGGGATGGAGCGGGATCTCGTGACGGCTGCCGCCGACGCGGACCTCGACGCTCGCGGGGCTGATTCGCTCGATCTTCACCCCGGCGACCAGATCGCCCTCCTGGGCGTCGGGCACGCGCCGGTTCTCGAGCTCGAGCGTCACCTGACGCCGGCGCGGATCCGGATGCCAGCGGATCTGCTCGACGCGGATCTCGGGCAGCGCCTCGGCCGCGGCGGGCAGAGCCTCCGCCGGCGCGGCCCGGCGCTCCGGCGAACGCGCCGCGCGCTCGGCGGGCGCGGGAGCCGGGTCGGCCTCGCGGGCGGGCGGGCGCGCCGTTGCAGGTGCTGGATCGGGGACCGGTGCCGGCTGCGGGGAGGCATCCCTGCGGGCGGCTGGCCCGGGCTCGGGACTGCCGACGCGCACGGGCGCGATCCCCGCCCCGGTGGAGGGGGCGCTGCGGGCCGCGGCGGGCTCGGGCGCGGTCGTTTTCGTGCCCGTTGCGGGGGCTGCCGCCTCCCGCGCTGCGCGCGCGGCCGGCGCGGGTCGAGCCGGCGTGGGCTCCTGCGCCGGCGCGCTCGTCGCCGCGGGCTCCCCGGGTGCGGGCCTCGCGGCCGGCGTGCGGGTCGGCGCGGGGCGCGGCGCGGAGGCGTCGGGAGCGGAGCCAGCACTCGCGCCGGACGGCCGCGCGGCGCTGGCATCGGGTCGCGTGGGCGGCTGCTGCGGGTCCGTAGCCGACCCGACCCGGCGATCGGCCGGGGCGGAAGCGGGGTCCGGCCGTGCCGCAGCGGCCTGCGAGTCGCGAATCGCGTCCGGGCCGGCAGCCGGCGGCGGAGCCGCGGCGTTGCGGGCCTGGATGCGCGCCGCGGCGTCGCGCCGGGCCTGCAGGCGGCGATCGGGATCGCGCGGATCGTCGGGCAGGCCCTCGCGCAGCGCGGTGCCCGGGAGCGCCGGCTCGGGCTCGGCGGGCGCGCGGCTCGGGCTGGCCGCGGCGCGACGGCTCGGGGCCGGCCGCTGGGACGCGGCCTCGCCGGCCGAACGGGTGCTGCCCGCCGAGGCCACCCCCGACGAGGCGGGGGCCGCAGCGTCGCCCTGCATCATCCAGTAGGCCGCGCCGCCGGCGCCGAGCAGGCCCACGCCGATCCCCATCAGCCAGAGCCCGGCGCGCGTGCGCCGCGGTGAGGGCGGAGGCTCGGGCAGATCACCCGACGCGACCGTGTCGCGGAGCTCGGCGTCGACGCCGGACTCCTCCTGCTCGCGCTGCAGCTTGCGCAGGGCGTCGAGGATCGTGCTCACGGCAGCGCTCCCGCGGACAGGCGCGGCGTCTCGAAGTCCAGCTGCTGGTACAGCGCGATCAGGGTCGCGGGACCGACCCGGCCGTCGCGCTCGATGGCCCGGTCGCGCTGGAACTGGCGCACCGCGTCGATCGTCATCACGTCGTAGACTCCCGACGGATCCCCGGGCTGGAGATAGCCGAGATCGGAGAGCCGCGCCTGCAGCCAGCGCACGGCGCTGCCGCTCATGCCCGGCTCGAGCACCGGCAGCGACTTGAAGTTCGACCAGAGGTAGATCGCGCGCCCGGTCCAGAGCCGCCCCAGCTCCTCGGCCGTCAGCGCGAAGCGGGCGTCGCCGAGCGCCAGCTCGACCCCGGCCTCGGCGTCGCTACCCACCAGCGTCGCGTAGCGGCGCTGGCCGTCGATCTCGAGCTCGACCACCGCGGGCAGGTCCAGCAGCAGCAGCGGATCGAGGCTCGTATCCGTCGGGAAGACGCGCAGCCGCGAGACGCGCCGCACCGCCTGGGTGTAGTGCCCTGGATCGGGGGCATCGACACCGCTCCCGGCGTGGCCCCAGCGCCCGAGCAGGGTCTCGAGCGCCAGCGCGCTGCTCCCCTCGGCGCCCAGCTGCTCGAGCGCGGGCTCGAGCTCCATCGACGCCGACACCCGGGCGGCCACGTGGCCCGGCGGGGCCGCCGCTGGTGGGGCCGGACCGCGCGCGTTGCTGGCGCCGACGAGCATCCCGCCCAGCAGACCGACGGCGAGCAGCGCGGTGCTGGGCCGCAGGCCGAGCCCGGTGGCGCCGAGCCAGACGCCTCCCGTGGCCGCGGGCACCTCGGCGGCCGCGCGGCGCAGCAGCGGGGCATCGATCGCGTGCACGCCCTGCGTGAACGCGAGCAGCAGCGCGCGATCGGCGATCGAGTTGATCAGCCGCGGGATCCCGCGCGAGCGTCGGCGCAGCAGGCGCAGCGCCGCGGGCGTGAACAGCTCCGCGTCCTCGCGCCCGGCCACCGCCAGGCGATGCTCCACGTAGGCCGCCACCTCGTCGACATCGAACGGGCGCAGACGCCAGCGCACGGTGATGCGCTGGTTGAGCTGGCGCAGCTCGGGGCGCGACAGGTTCTCCTCGAGCTCGGGCTGACCGATCAGCACGATCTGGAGCAGCTTGGAGCGCTCGGTCTCCAGGTTCGACAGCAGCCGGACCTGCTCGAGCACGCCGGGATCGAGGTTCTGCGCCTCGTCCACGATCAGCAGCACGCGCCGGCCCTCGCCGCTGCGCTGCAGCAGGAACTCGTTGAGCTCGTGGATCAGCTCGGTGCGCGTGCGCGCGCGGGTCGGCAGGCCGAACTCGCGATTGATCGCGGTCAGGAGCTCGATCTCGCTCGGGCTCGGGTTGAAGATGTAGGCGATGTCGGCGTCGTCGCTGATCTGCTCGAGCAGCGTGCGGCAGAGGGTGGTCTTGCCGGTGCCGACCTGTCCGATCACCACGATGAAGCCGTGGCCCTCGTTGATGCCGTAGAGCAGGTGGGCCAGCGCCTCGCGGTGCGACTCCGACATGAACATGAACCGCGGGTCCGGAGCCAGCGCGAACGGCTTGTGCTTCAGGCGAAAGAACTCGCGATACATGGGCATTCCGTGGCCGGGCGTCGCCGGCGGGCATGGCAGGGTGATAGTCTCCGGGCTCGATGTCCACCGCGGTCGCGCCAGGACTGGAGCCGGGCAGCCTCGGCGTCGACGCAGGGGCCTCGCTGTGGAAGCTGGTCCTCCAGGACTCCGACGCCCTGCAGCAGCGCGTGTTCGGACCCCGCGATCCCGCACTGCTCGAGGCGGTCGAGGCGTCGGGCGCGGACGCGATCGGCCTCACGGGCGGCGGGGCCGCGGAGCTGGCGCGGCGCCTCCCGGCCGCCCGGGTCGTGCCCGAGTTCGAGGCCTGGGTGGCCGGCGCGCCGCTGCTGGCCGCACGCACCGGACTGGCGCTCGCGGACTGCTACCTGCTGGTCAGCGTGGGCACCGGAGCCTCGGCGATCCTGATCCGCGACGGCAGCGGCGTGCGCGTCGGCGGCACGGCGCTGGGCGGCGGCTCGCTGCTGGGACTCGGCCGCCTGCTGCTGGACACGCGCAGCTTCGAGGAGCTCGTCGGCCTGGCCGCGCTCGGCGACCGGCGGCGCGTGGACCTGCTCGTCGGCGACCTCTACCGGGACGGCACCAGCCCGCTGCCGCCGAACCTGCCCGCCGCCCACTTCGGCAAGCTGGACTCGACCGAGCGCGCCGACGTGGCGCACGCGCTGGTCGGCGTGGTGGCGCAGAACCTGGCCCTGATCTGCGGGCAGCTCGCCCTGACCTACCAGGCGCGCGCCGTGCTGTACTGCGGCTCCACGGTGGGCCGCAACGCGCCGCTGCAGGAGATCCTGCGCGAGCAGACGGCGCTGTTCGGAGCAGCGGTGGAGTTTCCCGAGGGCGGCGCGTACTGCGGGGCCCTGGGCGCGGCGGCCGTTGCCGCCGCGTCGGCGTGAGTCACGCTCAGTCCGCATCGCCGGCTGCGGCGTCCGGCGCGCGCGTGCGAAGACCCGCGATCTCTCGCGCGGCGTGCGCGAGCTGTCCCTCGAGCAGGCGTCGCGACGCGAGCTCCTCCTCGAGCCGGCGCTCGAGCAGCGTCATGCGATCGACCTCGGTGCTCGCCGGCGGCTCGAGCGCGGGCGCGGCCTCGGCGGGCAGCGCGCGCGGCCGGCGGCGCTGCACTCCGGCGAGCGACAGTCCACCGAGCGCGATCAGCAGCAGGCCCGCGCCGGTGAGCAGCGGGATGAGCAGCGCGCGCAGGGGGCTCCGCGGCGCCGGGGCGCGCGGCAACACCGCGAGTGCCGCGACGTCGGCCGCGCGATCGAGGCCCTCGAGATCCATGACGCCGTCGTCGTCCGCGGGTGCCGGTGCCGCGGGCTCCGGGGCGCCGGAGCCGGCGGGCTCGAATGCGGGTCCGGGCTGCGGCGCGACCCGCGAGGCCGGGTTGGCAGCGGGTACAGACGTGCTGGCGGCGGTCGCCGCGGTCTGCGCAGCGGCGCCGGCCGGGCCGTCCGCGGCGCGGGAACGCGGGGCGGCGGGCGGCGCGGCGGCGAACGGGCGCGGGCCGCACTTTCCGTGGCAGCGCGGCACGCTGCGCACGGCCGCCGGCATGGCCAGCGGTCCGGGCCCGGGGGCGGCCACGTCGAGCACCAGGCGCGGCGGGTCCTCGAGCTCGAAGGCCCGCGCACGGTGCTCGCCGGCGTCGATGCTCAGGCGCGCGCCCTCCGGCGTCGACATCAGAAGTATGGAGCCGATCCGCGCCTGCCCCGGCGTCAGCGTCTGCTCGTCGAGCAGCGGCCGCGCGGCGAAGTCGAGCACGAGGGCGCCGTCCAGCGCCACGTACCAGCGGGCCTCGACGCGGCGCTCGAGCTCGATGACCACGCGCTCGTGGTCCTCGTGCTGGCCGACCCGGATGTCCACGATCCGGGGCACGTCGGCGCCGGCCGGGGCCGGCATCAGCGGGGTCAGGGCCAGGACGGTGACGAGTACCGGGAGCTTCACGACGTTCCTTTCCGGACCGGGGGGTCCGTTGCGCGAGTTGCCGCTTCACGGATCGGCAGCTGGGCGCCCGGCTGAAGTCCGCAGGAGCCAGACGGGGCCATGACGGGCGCCCTCGACGTGGCGGTGATCGGCGCAGGTGTCGTCGGCCTGGCATGCGCGGCGGAGCTGGCGGGCCGGGGACGCCAGGTGATCGTGCTGGAGCGCAGCGGCGCGCCCGCGCGCGAGACCAGCGCGCGCAACAGCGAGGTGATCCACGCCGGGCTGTACTACGAGCCGGGCTCGCTCAAGGCCGAGACCTGCGTCGAGGGCCGCGAGCGCGTCTATGCGCGCTGCGCGCAGCGGGGCATCGGGCATCGACGCATCGGCAAGCTGATCGTCGCCTGCGATCCGGGCGAGATCGCGGAGCTGGAGCGGATCGCGGCGCGCGCGAGCGCCTGCGGCGCCGGCGAGCTCGAGTGGCTCGACGCGGCGCAGGTTCGGGCGCGCGAGCCGCGGGTACGCGCGGTCGCCGGGCTCTGGTCGGCGCGCACCGGGATCGTCGACGCGCACGGGCTGGCCTCGAGCTTCGAGGCGGAGCTCGAGGCGGCCGGCGGCGCGCTGGCCCTGCACACCGAGGTGCTCGGCCTCGAGGGGCTCGGAGACCGCTGGCGCGTGGAGACGCGCTCCGGCGACGGCGAGCGCTTCGATCTCGAGGTGCCCCACGTGGTCAACGCCGCGGGGCTCGCGGCCGATCGCGTGGCGGAGATGGCGGGCATCGACGTGGACGCGCTCGGCTGGCGCATCCGCTGGTGCCGGGGCGACTACTTCAGCGTGGCCCCGGCGCTCGGTGCCCTGACCCGGCACCTGGTCTACCCGGTGCCGTCGGGCGGGGGCCTGGGCGTACACGTGACCGTGGATCTCGGAGGCCGCTTCCGGCTGGGACCGGACGCCCGCTGGGTGGACGAGATCTCCTACGCGGTGGATCCGGCGCGGGCCGCCGCGTTCGCCCGGGCCGCGCGCCGCTACCTGCCCGAGATCCGTGCGGAGCACCTCGCGCCGGACTTCGCGGGGATCCGGCCCAGGCTCACGGGCCCCGGGGAGCCGCTGCGGGACTTCGTCTGCGCCGAGAGCTCGGCGCTGGGCGCACCGGGTCTGGTCAACCTGCTCGGCATCGAGTCGCCGGGCCTGACCGCGGCCCCCGCCCTGGCGCGCCGCGTGGCAGACCTGCTCGGCTGAGAGGCCCGGCGCGGCCGCAGGCGGGCCACCCCGGGCCCCCGGGACGGCGAAAACCCCCGCCGGGGCGCGCGCTTGACCGGTCCGGGGATTCGCGTAGACTCCGCTGCCCTATGTACGCGGTGGTCCGGACAGGTGGCAAGCAGCTCCGCGTGGAGCCCGGTGACGTGGTCGATGTCGAGCGACTCGACGGCGGCGCGGGCGACTCGATCGAGCTCGGCGAGGTGCTGATGGTCGGCGACGATGCCGGCTCGCGGCGCATCGGCCAGCCGCTGGTCGAGGGCGCGCGCGTGATCGCCACCGTCGAGGGCGACTCCGCGGGCCCGAAGATCAAGATCTTCAAGTACCGGCGCCGAAAGAGATACCGGCTGCGCCAGGGCCACCGGCAGCACTACACTCGCGTCCGCATCGACTCCATCGAGGTCTGAGCCATGGCACACAAGAAGGGTCAGGGCAGCACCCGCAACGGCCGCGACAGCCAGGGCCAGCGCCGCGGCGTGAAGCGCTACGGCGGCGAGGAAGTGGCCGCGGGCAACATCCTCGTGCGCCAGCTCGGTACCCGCATCCACCCCGGACGCGGCGTGGGGCAGGGTCGCGACTACACCCTGTTCGCCCTCCGCGAGGGCTCGGTGCGCTACTACCAGAGCCGCAACCGCACCTTCGTCGCGATCGACGGCGGCGCGCAGGGCTGACGCCCCGCCCGGGAGGCCGGGCAGATGGCGACGACCGACTTCATCGACGAGTGCCGCATCTTCGTCCGCGGGGGCGATGGCGGCAACGGCTGTCGCTCCTTCCGGCGCGAGAAGTTCGTGCCCCGCGGCGGCCCCGACGGCGGCAACGGCGGGCGCGGCGGCTCGGTGATCTTCCGCGCGCAGGCGCAGCTGTCCACGCTGCTCGACGCGCACTACCGCAAGCACCACCGCGCGCAGCGCGGCGCGCACGGCCAGGGCGCGCGCAAGAACGGGCGCGGGGGTGAGGACACCATCGTCGACCTGCCGCTGGGCACGCTGGTGCGCGACGAGGAGAGCGGCGAGCTGCTCTGCGAGCTGCTGACCGACGGCCAGATCTGGGTCGCCGCGCGGGGGGGTCCCGGCGGCCGCGGGAACGCCTGCTTCGCCACACCGACCGATCGCGCGCCCGTGCACTTCGAGCCCGGCAAGCCGGGCAAGGAGCGCTGGCTCCAGCTCGAGCTCAAGGTGCTCGCCGACGTGGGCCTGCTCGGCTTCCCCAACGCGGGCAAGTCCACGCTGGTCTCGCGGGTCTCCGCGGCGCGCCCGAAGGTGGCGAGCTATCCGTTCACGACCCTGCAGCCGAACCTGGGCATGGTCGAGCGCGGCGACGCGCGCTTCGTGATCGCCGACATCCCCGGCCTGATCCCCGGCGCGCACCAGGGCGCCGGGCTCGGGGATCGCTTCCTGCGCCACGTCGAGCGCACGCACATCCTGGTGCACCTGCTCGACCCCGAGCCCGTGCTGTCGGGCGCCGATCCCGCGCGCAGCCCGGCCGCCGACCACGCCGCGCTGCGGCACGAGCTCTGCGCCTACGCCGCGGAGCTCGCGGAGCGTCCCGAGATCGTCTGCCTGACCAAGGCCGACCTGGTGCCCGACCCCGAGGACCGCAAGCTCGTCGCCGAGGAGCTGCGCGCGCGGGGGCTCGAGCCCCGCTGGATCTCGTCGGCCACCGGCGAGGGCATCGACGCGCTGCTCGGCGAGCTGGCGCGCGCGGTCGCCGCGCCGTGACGCGCGCCGAGCTCTCCGACGCCCGACGCGTCGTCGTCAAGGTCGGCACGTCGCTGCTCGCGCCCCCGTCCGGAGGCGTGCACGCGCGCCGCTTCGGCGAGCTGGCGCGCGCGATCGGCGCCCAGCTCGACGGCGGCCGTGAGATCGTGCTGGTCTCGTCGGGCGCCGTCGGCCTCGGCGTGCGGCGGCGGGGCCTCGACTCCCGTCCCAGCTCGATTCCCGAGAAGCAGGCCGCCGCGGCGATCGGCCAGATCGACCTCTGTCGCCGCTTCGAGCGCGCCTTCGCGCGCCAGGACCGGCTGGTCGGCCAGATCCTGCTCACGCACTCGGGCATGGCCGACCGCGAGCGCTTCCTGAACGCGCGGCACACGCTCCAGGCCCTGCTCGAGGCCGGCGTGGTCCCGATCGTCAACGAGAACGACTCGGTCGCCACCGAGGAGCTGCGCTTCGGCGACAACGACCAGCTCGCGGCGCAGGTCGTCAACCTCTGCGGCGCCCAGCTCCTGGTGCTGCTCACGGACATCGACGGCCTGCACGACCGGCACCCCGAGGAGCGCGGCGCGCGGCGCATCGCCGAGCTCGACGAGGTGAGCGACGCACTGCTCGAGCGGACCACCAGCCGCGCCTCGAAGCTCAGCTCCGGCGGGATGCGCTCGAAGCTCGACGCCGCACGCAGCGCCGCACGCTTCGGTGCCGCCACCGTCATCGCCGACGGCCGGCGGCGCGGCGTGCTCGAGCGCATCCTCGGCGGCGACGACGTGGGCACCCTGATCCGCCCCGCCGTCGAGCAGCTCTCCTCGCGCAAGCACTGGATCGCCTTCTCGCTGCGCCCGCTCGGCGACCTCCACCTCGACGAGGGCGCGGTCCGTGCCCTGCGCGAGCGAAGTGCCAGCC
This sequence comes from Deltaproteobacteria bacterium, assembly GCA_029261925.1. Taxonomy (GTDB): domain Bacteria; phylum Myxococcota_A; class UBA9160; order SZUA-336; family SZUA-336; genus JAGWBS01. Next base: position 85,066 of record JAJDAJ010000026.1, read on the forward strand.
TGCTGGCGGCCGGGGTCATCCGCGTGTCGGGACGTTTCAACGTCGGCGACCCGGTCCGCTGCCTGGCGCCCGACGGCAGCGAGGTCGCGCGTGGTCTGAGCTCCTACGATGCCGAGGCCATGGAGCGCATCCGCGGCGTGCAGAGCACCCGCATCCCCGACGTGCTCGGGTACTCCAACGGCAGCCACGTGATCCACCGGGACGACCTGATCGTCCTGTGACGTTCGCGGTCAGGGCCGGGTCGTGTCTCTGCCGCGATCCGGGACCCGACCGTACGTGGGGAGAGC
>JAJDAJ010000027.1 GCA_029261925.1 Deltaproteobacteria bacterium
GGGGGCCCGCCGCGCCCGCGGGGGGGCCCCCCCGGGGCCCCGCTTACCCCCCCCCCCGCCCCGCGGCCCACGCAGCTCAGACCTCCGCGCTACCGACCCCCATCCCGCTGCCGGTCACGATGGGTGTGTTGGTCCAGCCGCCGCTCGGGATGCGATAGAAGCCCCCGGCCGCGAGCGCGCCTCCGTCGCAGTGGAGGGTCGTTCCCGTGACCCAGGCCGAGAGGTCCGAGGCCAGGAAGACGGCGCAGCCGGCCATGTCGTCGGGCTTTCCGAAGCGCCCGATCGGGATCCAGTACGGGATGCGGTCGCGGTGCTCCTCCGGCAGCCACTTGCCCACGGGGACCTGCAGGGTGTCGGTGGTCTCGGGTGCGATCGCGTTGACGCGGATACGCTCGGGGCCGAGCTCCAGCGCCAGGCTGCGCGTGAAGCCGGTGATCGCGCAGTTGTAGGCCGAGTAGACGGCGGCGCCGGGGATGCCGCGGAAGGCCTCGATCGTCGACACGTTGATGATCGAGCCCCCGTCGCCCTGCTCGACCATCTGCGGCGCCAGCGCGTGGGTGCAGTGCATCACGTGGGTGAACAGGATGCGGTGCAGGGCGTCCCAGTCGGCCGGTCCCGAGCGCAGGAACTTCGCGGAGTGCAGGAAGTCGCCCACGTTGTTCACCAGCACGTCGACCCGGCCGTGCGCCTCGAGCGTGGCGTCGCGCAGGCGCGACACGTCGTCGGGCTCGCGCACGTCGACCACGCAGGCGCGGCCCTCGTGACCGCGCTCGCGGATCGCGGCCTCGGTCTCCTTCGCGCGCCCCTCGTCGATCTCCGCGATGACCACCCGCGCGCCGAAGGCCGCGAAGGTCTCCGAGATCGCGCGTCCGATCCCGCCGCCACCACCGGTGACGATCGCGACCTTTCCGTCCAGCGCAGCCGCGCTCCTGTCAAGCATGGGAACTCCTCGTGTGTTCGAGGCCCGCATTCTACGGGGCGGGCAGCTCCAGGTGCGGCAGCACCTCGGCCTCGAGCAGCCGCAGGCTCTGCCAGGCCAGCTCCGGCTCGATGCCGCCCATGAGCGGGTGGAGCGTGAGCCGGCCGTCGCGCCGGGCCAGGTCCACGCACTCCCCGGGCGTGACCACCGCGTAGCGCCCGCTGTCGTGCAGGTCCTGCCAGGTGGTGGCTCCCGGCACCGCCCAGTCCGAGATCACCCCGTCCTCCTGCCAGGCCGCGTAGGTCCGGGCGTCGTACTCGGCGTGGCGCGCGATGCGCTCCCAGGTCTCCGCCGGCTCGTGCGAGACCATGACGAAGCCCGGCGCGACCGGGCGATCGGGGCCGTGCTGCTCCAGGAACGACTCGAGCGAGCCGCAGCCGTGCACGTCGGCGCCCGCGAACCCGATCCGCTCGCACTCGTCGAAGTACTCACCGATCACGTCGGGACTCGCGACCGCGGGGCTGAAGGCGCAGCCGAGGCGCGCCGCGCGCCGGGCAGCGGCGAGCGTCTTGCCCCCGACCAGGATCCCGGGGCCGCCGGGCGTCGGGGGGACCGGCGTGACCAGGATCCGGCGCCCGCGCCAGCTGAACGGCTCGCCGGACCAGGCGCTGCGCAGGACCGCCACGCACTCCTCGAGCAGCGGACCGCGCCGGGCCCGCTCGACGCCCGCCATCTCGAACTCGGCGCTGCGGTATCCGGCACCGAGCACGACCGAGAGCCGCCCCGGCCCCAGGCAGTCCACGGTCGCAAGCTGCTCGGCGAGCCGCACGGGGTCGTGCAGGGGAACGAGCGCCGCGGCGATCGAGACCCGCAGCCGCTCGCTCCGCGCCAGCACGGCCGCAGCCAGCGTGATGGGCGCGGACGTGAAGCCCGCCGGATCGCCGTGGTGCTCCGAGAGCGTCACCGTATCGACGCCCACGCGGTCGGCCCAGGAGACCATCTCGAGCATCGCCCGGTGCTGCGCGGCGAAGCTCGTGCGGGCGAACGGCGGGACCCGCAGGTCGAAACGCAGGTGGAGCCCCACGCTAACGGGTGGGGCTCGCGGCGAGCGCCGGCGCGATGGGATGAGTGCACGGCCCGGCGCTGCCGGCGGCCCACTCGATCGCGCCCTCGATCATGCGCGAGAACGGAGGCTCGGCGTAGTACTCGCCCTTGTGGCCGAGGGCGCTGTAGAAGGACCGGCCGCGGCCGACGCAGTGGCTCCAGGTGATCGGGTGATCCGCCCCCATGCGCAGCTCGCCCCTCCACGCGCTGGGGTCGTAGGTGGACTCGTCGAGCGTCGCGAGCACGCGCACGCCGCGCTCGCGCGGGTTGCTCTCGAAGCTGTACCACTCGTCCTCGCGCGCCCAGGTCTCGCCCAGGTGGCGCGTGGCGGGATGGTCGCGGTCCTCGACGCGTACCGTGGCGACCTGGAACTGGGGCCCCATCGGGTGGCCGCCGAAGCGCGCGCCGATCAGGACGTCCTGGTACCAGGGCCAGTACTCGTACCGGGTTCCGCCGGCGCCATGCACGCCCACGAAGCCGCCGCCCGCCTCGACCCAGCTCCGGAACGCGGACTTCTGCTCCGCGGTCCAGGCGTCGCCCGTGGTGTTGTTGCCCACGACGACCTCGAAGCGCGCGAGCAGGTCGGGCGCGAAGACCGCGGCGTTCTCGGTCGCGAACAGCTCCCAGCCGCGGCGCGCCGCGATCTCGCGCAGCGCCCGCTCGCACGCGGGGATCGCGTCCGTGTGCCGGTAGCCCGCCGTCTTGGAGAACAGCAGCAGGGTCAGGCGGGTGTCGCGGCCGATGTCGGCGGGGAGATCGGGCGCAACGCGGTCCACCCGCGCCGGGCGCAGTCCCAGAGCCCCCATCAGGCTGCAGCCGCCCGCCAGCGCAGCCAGCGCCGCCAGGAGCAGACCGCGCCGCACGGAGCGTCTCGAAACGGTCATGGGCCCCTCCCCACCGCATCCCGGCGGCGAGACAGCCTAGCAGCGGTGTAGACTCGGACGCGAGCGCCCCGTCGGCGGCGCGCGAGGAGCGATGTCCCATGTCGATCAAGCAGCACCCGGTCGCGGACAGTGACATGCACGTGATGGAGCCTCCCGATCTCTGGGAGCGCTACATCGATCCGAAGTTCCGGCACGCGGCGCCCGTCGGCCTGACCGAGATGAAGCGCGACATGCGCGTGAAGGTGAAGTCGCGCGTCATGCTGCGCACGCCCTCGGTCCGTCCGCGCAACGAGAACCAGGGGACCGGCTGGCGCAGCGATCACGACGAGGCCTACGCGCAGTCCGAGGCGCGCGGCTGGGACTCGCAGTCGCAGCTCGACGCCATGGACGCCGAGGGGCTCGACATGGCGGTGATGTTCCCGTCGCGGGGCCTGTTCGTGCTCGGCCTCGACAGCGTCGAGATGATGGGCATCGACGGCCTCGAGCCGGACTACGCGGCCGCGATCGCGCGCGCCTACAACGACTGGATGCACGACTTCTGCTCGCTCGCGCCCGAGCGGATGTTCGGCGCCGGAATGGTTGCACCGCACGACGTGAGCAGCGCGGTCGAGGAGGCGCGGCGCTGCGTCACCGAGTACGGCTTCAAGGCGATCTTTCTCGCTCCGGGCGCGGTCAACCGCAAGCCCTGGCACCACCCCGACTACGACCCGCTCTGGGGGGAGTGCGAGCGGCTGGGCGTGCCGATCTCCTTTCACGGCGGCGGTCAGACTTACCTGCGCCCCGACTTCTCGCTGGAGATCTTCGACCAGCTGATGATGTGGCACACCTTCTCGCAGCCGCTGGGCATCATGACCGTCGTGGCGAGCCTCTGCGCCGGCGGCGTCTTCGAGCGCTTCCCGAAGCTGCGTGCTGCCCTGCTCGAGGGGAACTGCTCCTGGGCCCCGTGGCTGCTGCACCGGCTCGACGAGCACTACGAGTGGGTCGGCTGGTACGAGGCGCCCGATCTCACGAAGCGGCCCTCGGAGTACTTCCGCGAGCACTGCTTCCTGTCGATCGAGGTCGACGAGGACACGGGCCGGCAGTACATCGAGTGGTTCGGAGACGACAACCTGGTCTTCTCGACCGACTACCCGCACGGCGACTCGAAGTACCCCAACTCACTGGAGGCCTTCGAGAAGCTGCCGATCTCCGAGGAGTCGCGGATCAAGATCGTCGGCGAGAACTGGAGCCGCCTCTACGACACCCCGATCCGCAAGCTGGCCCCGCGCGACTGACGCTCAGGCGTAGCGGAAGGCGATCCAGCCGCGCCCGCGCGGGGTGCGCAGGGCCATGGCCTCCGCCGGTGGCTCGAGCGCGCCGTGCTGCGGAACGCCCAGCTCGATCACGCTGCCCAGGTTGGTCAGGGCGGAGCGAGCGTTGGCCGCGAGCACGTTCAGGAACTCGCGCAGCAGGTCGGCGCGCAGGTGAGCGTCGAGCTCGTCGGCAGGGATGCCCATGAAGCCGCAGGCCAGCTCCTCGCAGAAGGCGCGGTCGACCTCCAGTCCGATCGTCACCGAGACGTCGCCCGTGACCGAGATGCGCGCGACCACGCTCGAGGCGTCATGCACGCCCACCCAGGGCTCGACGCTGCCGAGCTTGAGCTGCAGGCTTCCCATGCGCATCGACAGCTCCGACACGTGCTCGATCACGTAGCGCGTGATCGGACAGGCGCTCATGCCCGACGGCGGCACGCGCGAGAGCATGGCGATGCGCGCGGCGTGGTGGAACGCGTCGAGCTGCTCGCCGAGGCAGGCCTCGTCGATGTGACCGAGCTCGACGAGCACCTGGCCCAGCCGGACCTGCCGCACGCCCTGCTCGCGCAGCAGCTCCTCCACCTGGTCCTTCTCGAGCAGCCCCGTCTCGACGGCGACAGCGCCCCAGAGGCGGTCCTGCTTGAGCTGGGCGCGGTGCAGCTCCCTGGCCTGCCCGGGCGTGAGCCAGCCGCGGGCCACGGCGAGATCGTCCAGCCGGCGGTTGACCCGCCGCATCTGCTCGATGGCCGCGTCGAGCTGCTTCGCGTCGATCGCGCCGACCCTGACGAGCCACTCGCCGAAGAAGGGAATTTCCAAGCCGGGCCCCCGCTGTCCCGCTGTGGCCATCGGCCTCGCCGGGACGGCGGTTGAGGGCCGTTTCAGCTCAGCGGCCCGGGCCGGTGGGCGTCAGGCGAGTCAGGGCCGCCTCGACCGAGCCGCCGGCGGCGTCGAGGGCCGCCCGCGCCTCTGCCTCGCTGCAGCCACAGAGCTCCACGAGGATGTGCAGCGCGCGGCCGCGCAGCTTGTCGTTGACCGCGCAGAGCCCGGTCATCAGGTTCCCGCGCACCTTGCCCAGCCGCACCATCGTGGCCGTGGACAGGGTGTGCAGCACCATCTTCTGCGCCAGCCCGCCCTTCATGCGCGTGGATCCGGCGATCACCTCGGGCCCCACCTCGGTGCTGATGGACACGTCCGCCAGCCCCGCCAGCTCCGAGCCCGCGTCGCAGGTGATCGCCACCGTGGTCACGCCCGCCTGGCGCGCGGCACGTAGCGCCTCGATCACGTAGGGGGTGCGTCCGCTCGCGGACAGGCCCACCAGCACGTCACCGGGCCCCAGGTCGGCCACGTCGCGCCGGGCCGCGTCATGGTCGTCCTCCGCCCCCTCGACCGCGGCGCGCAGCGCCGCCTCGCCGCCCGCGATGCGGCCCTGGACGCGATCCGCGGGCAGGCCGAAGGTCGGCGGGATCTCGGCGGCGTCGAGCACGCCGATCCGCCCGCTGGTCCCCGCGCCCAGGTTGATCCAGCGGCCGCCGCCGGCGAGCGCGGCACAGATCCGCTCGCAGGCCTCCGTGATCCGGGGCAGCTCGGCGCGCACCGCGTCGCTGACCGCGGCGTCCTCGGCGGCGATGCGCTCGACCAGCGCGGCCGTATCCAGGCGGTCGAGGTCCCGCGTGCGGGGGTTGGACTTCTCGGTGGGGCCGGCGGGCTCGCTCGGTGGCACGGGGCGCGGCATCTACAATGCCTCCCCGTGAGCTTTCGCTGTGATGCCGCGACCCTGGAGCGCCTGGAGTGGCCGCGCCTCGCCGAGGCCTGGGCCCGCTGCGCGGCCACGGAGCGCGGCGAGGCCGCCTGCCGCGGCGACGTCTTCGCGGCCACGCGCGCCGCGGTCGCCGAGCGCCTGGCCGAGACCGGCGAGGCGCGCGCGCTGATCGATGCGGGCGAGGCGGTGCCCTTTGGCGGCATCCGCGACCTGCGGCCCGCACTCGAGGACGCGCGACTCGGGCGCAGCCTGTCCGCGGCGAGTCTGGGCGGTGTGCTCGAGTGCCTGCGCGGCGGGCAGCGCGTGCGCGAGCACCTGCTGGCGCGCCGCGCGCGCGCGCCGCGGCTGGCGGACCTGGCCGCGACCCTGCCCCTGCTCGGCGCCACCGCCGATGCGCTGGCCCGCGTGGTCACGCCCGAGGGCGAGGTGCGCGACGACGCCAGCCCCGAGCTCGCGCGTGCGCGCCGGCGCATCCGCGAGCTCGAGAGCGAGTGCGACCGCATCATGGCGCGGGCGCGCCGCGACCCCGATCTGCGTGAGCATCTCCAAGACGACTATGTCACCTCTCGCGAGGACCGTCCGGTCCTGCCCGTACGCGCCCAGGCGCGCCATCGCGTGCGCGGGATCGTCCACGGGGTCTCATCGAGCGGAACGACTCTGTTTATTGAGCCCGAGGCCGCGGTCGACGCCGGCAACCGGCTGCGGATCGCCCGCACCGAGGCGGAGCGCGAGGTCGAGCGCCTGCTGCGCCAGGCGACCGCGGCCGTGCGCGAGCGCGCGCTCGAGATCGAGGCTGCCGGAGCCACCCTCGAGGTGCTCGACGTGGCGCTGGCGCGGGGTCGACTCTCGCTGCGCCTGGATGCGCGCGCGCCGGAGCTCTGCGAGGTGCCGACCCTGGAGCTGCGCGAGCTGCGCCACCCGCTGCTCCTGCTCGAGGCCGGCCTCGACCCCGACGAGGTCGTGCCCAGCGACCTGGTGCTCGAGAGCGGAGCGCGCTGCCTGGTGATCTCCGGTCCGAACGCCGGGGGCAAGACCGTCGCCGCCAAGGCCGTGGGGCTGGCGGCGCTGGCGCTGCGCGCCGGGCTGCACGTGCCCTGCGGCGAGGGCAGTCGAGTATCGGTGCCCGACGTGGTGCGCGCCGACATCGGCGACGCGCAGGACCTGCGCGCGGGGCTGTCGACCTTCTCGGCACGGATGCGCGGTGCGACCGAGATCCTGGGCGTTGCCGACGCGAGCGCGCTGGTGGTCCTCGACGAGATCGGAGAGGGCACCGAGCCCGGCGAGGGCGCCGCGCTCGCCCAGGCCCTGCTCGAGGCGCTGGTGGACCGCGGTGCCACGGTGGTCGCGACCACGCACTTCAACCGGCTCAAGGAGCTGGCCGGCGACGACCCGCGCTTCGCGAACGCCAGCGCGGAGTTCGATCTGGAGACGCTGGCTCCGACCTACCGCATCTTTCTGGGGGCCCCGGGCTCGAGCGGCGCCATGCACGTGGCGCGGCGCATGGGTCTCGATGCCGGGGTGGTCGAGCGCGCGCGTGCGCTGCTCGACCGCGAGGACCGCAAGCTCGAGGCGCTCACGCGCAGCCTGTCCGAGCTGCGGCAGGACCTCGAGGTCGAGCGACGCGGCGCGAGCCAGGCGCGCGAGCAGAGCGAGGCGGCGCGCGCCGCCTACGAGCAGCGCATGGAGTCGCTGCGCCGCAGCCGCGAGGCGGCCCTCGAGGCCATGCGCGGCGATCTCGACGACGCCTTCCGCGCCGCGCGCGACCAGGTGGCCGGGGTCGTGCGCGACCTGCAGCGCGCCGCCGGCGGCGCGGGAGGCGCCCGTGCGGGGCGCGAGGCCAACCGGGCGCGCGACCGTCTGGCCGCGATCGAGCGCCGCACCGGGGAGGTCGCCGCGCAGCACGCCCCGGCGCCGGCCCCCGCAGCGAAGGCCGTTCGCACCGAGCAGCTGGTCGCCGACGCGCGCGTGGAGATCGCGGGCGTGCCCGGCGAGGCCGTGATCGTCGAGCCCCCCGACCGGCGCGGGAGCCTCGTGGTCCGTGCGGGGGGGGCGCGTCTGCGTCTCGACGCCGCGCGCGTGAGCCGGGTGCTCGGCGCCGCGCCGGAGGCGGCGCGCCCGGGCGCGGTCGCGCGCTACGAGGTCGAGCGCTCCGTGGCCGCGGCGCCCGCGGCGCGCTGTGACCTGCGCGGGCTGCGCGTCGACGAGGCCATCGATCGGGCGGAGGCGCACCTGCAGGCCCACCTGGGGCGCGGCAGTCCGCAGCTGATCTTCGTGCACGGGCACGGCACCGGCGCGCTTCGCGACGCCGTGCGCGGCTGGCTGCGCGACACGCCGCAGGTGGCCGAGGTACGATCCGGCGGCGCGGGCGAGGGCGGGAACGGCGTCACGGTCGCGCGTCTCGAGATCTGATGCCGCAGACCCGCCCGATCCTCGTCCCGCGCCCGCGCCACCTGGAGTGGCTCGCGGATGGCGCGCCACTGTCCGCGGAGCCCACGGTCGCCCACGATGCCGGGCTGCCCGCCGAGGGCTTCCGGCTCGAGATCGCCGCCGGCAGCGTGCACCTGGCCCACGCCGACGCCGCGGGCCTGCGGCACGCGCGGGGCCTGCTCGCGCAGCTCGTCGCGCAGTCGGACGGAGGACTGCCGGGACTGCGCGTGCGCGACTGGCCCGACTTCCCGGTGCGCGGCTACATGCTCGACGTGAGCCGCGACCGCGTGCCCACGCGCCAGACGCTCGAGCGCATCGTCGACCTGCTCGCGCTGCTGCGCATCAACCACCTCCAGCTCTACACCGAGCACAGCTTCGCCTACGCGGGGCACGAGACGGTCTGGCGCGACGCGTCACCGATCACGCCCGAAGACGTGCGCTGGCTCGACGCGCTCTGTGCTGCGCGCGGCATCGAGCTGGTCGCCAACCAGAACTGCTTCGGCCACATGGCCCGCTGGCTGCGCCACCCTGCGTATCGCGACCGGGCCGAGACGCCCGACGGCTGGCGGACCAGCGCCGGCAAGCTCATGGCGCCGACCACCCTGGCTCCGACGGCCGGGAACGCCGAGCTGGTGGTGGAACTGTGCCGCGAGCTGCTGGCCTGCCACAGCAGCCGGCGCATCAACATCGGCTGCGACGAGACCTTCGAGCTGGGGCGGGGCCGCAGCCGCGCCGACGTCGCGGCGCGCGGGGCGGGGCGGGTGTTCCTGGAGCATCTGCGGCGCATCGCCGGGCCGCTGCTCGCCGACGGCTGCGAGGTGCTGTTCTGGGGCGACGTGGCGCGCAAGCATCCGGAGCTGGTGCCCGGGCTGCCCGAGCTCACCGCCCTGGTCTGGCACTACGAGGCGCCGGGCGATCCCGAGGCGCTCGATCCCGCGATCCTGGAGCTGCTCGAGGAGTTCGGGTACACGCGCGAGGCGCTGCGCGGCTTCGAGGGGCAGGCGCCGGTGTACGCCGAGGCCGGCCGCCCCTGGTGGGTCTGCCCGGGAACCTCGACCTGGAACACGCTGATCGGCCGCCTGCCGAACGCGCGCGGGAACCTGCTCGACGCGGCGCGCACCGGCGCCGCGCACGGCGCCGGCGGCTACCTGATCACCGACTGGGGCGACAGCGGCCACATGCAGCCGCCGAGCGTGAGCTTTCCGCCGCTGGTGTACGGCGCTGCCGTCAGCTGGTGCCTCGAGTCGAATCGCGACCTCGATCTGCCCGCCGTGCTCGACACGCTCGTTCTCGACGACGCCGCGGGGGAGCTCGGCGGGGCGCTCGAGGACCTGGGCTCCGCCTACCTGGGGACGGGTCAGCTCGTACCCAACGGCAGCCCGCTGTTCACCGAGCTGCTCGTCGACCCGCCGCTGGCGCCGCGCGGCGAGGCCGACCCGCGCGCCATCGCGGCCACGCTCGAGCGGCTGGCGCACGCGGCGCAGCGCGTCGAGCGGTCGCGGCCGGCCTGCGCCGACGCCGGCACCGTGCGCCGCGAGCTGCTGCAGGCGATCCGCCTGGCGCGCCACGGCGCCTGGCGCCTGCTGCGCGCCGCGGGCGGGGACGCACCCGACGACGCCACCCTGCGTCGCGATCTGGCGGAGGCGATCGCCGAGCAACGCGCCTGCTGGGCGCTGCGCAGCCGGCCGGGTGGGCTCGACGACAGCGTGTCCCGCCTCGAGGAGACGCTCGCCACCTACAGGGACGCCTGATGCCGGCGGGCCTGTCCGGCTCGCTCGACGTGCTGCGCGCGCGCGGCTTCGGCGTGCTGCTGGCGTCCAACCTGCTGCAGTTCCTGTTCTTCCAGGTGCTCTCGCTGGCGATGATCTGGCTGCTCACCGACATGACGTCGTCGCGTGCGGTGATCGGTCAGGTGGGCATCGCGCAGGGCGCGACCGTCTTCCTGGTCGCGCCGCTCGCCGGCGTGCTGGTCGATCGCTCTGCCAAGCGGCGGCTGCTGATCGGCGGGCGGCTGCTGGTCACCGGCGTGGTGCTCGCGGTCTGGGCCGTGCTCGCGGCCGGTCAGATCCAGATCTGGCACCTGGTCGCGGCCTCGATCGCCGCCGGCGCCATCCTGGCGGTGATGGGGCCGGCCGCCCAGACCTACACGCACGACCTGGTGGGCGGCGAGCGACTGCCGCGCGCGATCGCGCTCAACGCCACCGGCTCCGCGGTCTCGCAGGTGCTCGGCCAGAGCTCGGGCGGCGTGTTCGTGGCGCTGGTCGGGGTCGCGGGCGCCTATGCGGTGTCGGCCGGCGGGCTGCTCACGGCCGCGCTGCTGCTGCTCGCGATCCCCGTTGCTGGCGCGCCGATGATCCGGGCGCGCGGGTCGGCGCTCGGGGACCTGCGCGAGGGCCTGGCCCACGTGCTCTCGCGTCCGCCGCTCTGGCTCACGCTCCTGGGCGCCGCCATGGCCGTGTTCAACGGCGCGCTGTACGTGATGCGTCCGGCCTTCGCGCGCTGGGTGATGGACCTGGGCGCCGAGGGCTTCGGGATCCTGCAGGCGACGGGAGGCGCGGGCACGCTGCTGGCGGCGGTCTCGATCGTGTTCCTGCCCGCGCCGAGGCGCTACGGGCTGTGGATCACCGGCGCGATGCTCGCCTACGCCGTCTGCCTGGTGCTGTACTCGTACGCGTTCTCGTTCGCCTACCTGCTGGTGATCGAGTTCGCGACCGGCTTCGTGGCGCAGCTCTGGAACGTGTGGGCGATCTCGGGCTTCCAGCTCGCCGTGCCCGAGGAGATGCGCGGGCGTGTGCTGAGCATCGTGATGATGCTCGCCCAGCTGGGCTTCGTCGGCTACTACCCGATCGGCCTGCTCGCCGATCGCATCGGCGACCAGCTCGCGCTGCGCATCTTCGGCCTGATCCCCTGCGTGATCCTGGCGCTGATGCTGATCTTCGGCTGGCGGGTGCTACGCCGCATGTGAGCCCGCCAGCACGTCGGCCGCGGCGCGCTCGCCCGAGGCGATCAGGGCCTCGACGTGGGGCCCGCAGAGGTAGTCGCCACACAGGGCGATGCGGCGCCCGGCGCTGCGCCGTGCCTCGTGGCGCAGGCGCGCCGCCGCGCGGAAGCAGCCCACCCGCTGCCCGGAGGCGCGCGTGCGCACCAGGCGCCGCGCCGCGACGCGTGCACCGAGCCCCGGCCAGAGCCGCCCGGCGTCCGCCAGCAGCAGGTCCGCCAGCGCGTCGTCCTCGAGCCCGGGGTCGAACTCGACCAGGCTCGCCCGCGCGCGCAGCCACACGGCGCCTCCGCCGTCCGTGGCGCCGGGCGGCGTCGCGTCGAGTGCAGCGGCGAGTGCCCGGGAGCCGTGCACCCAGGTCCACCACGGCGCGCCCCGGACGGCTGGCGGCAGCGGATCGCCCAGCTCCAGGCGGAGCACGGCACCTCCGAGCACGGGCCAGCTCTCGAGCAGCTCGCGCTCCACGTGCGTGAGGTCGGAGGTCAGGGCCGGGACGTCGCGCGGGCCGCAGGCGATCACCGTCGCGTCGGCGTCGAGCCGCGCCCCCGACGCCAGGCGCACGCCGCGGCCGCCGCCGAGCACCGAGGTGACGCGTGCCTGCCTGCGCACGTCCGTGAGCGCGTCGGCGAGGCACTCCAGCAGCGCATCGACGCCCGGCACCAGGTCGAGCTCCAGGTCGCCCGTGCTCGATAGCAGCGGCAGCAGGAGCTCGCGGCTGACCTCCGCGGCGTCGAGGCCCCAGGCCGCCTCGAGCGCGGGCGCGAAGAGCTCGCGGAGCGCCGAGCGTCCCAGGTACACGCGGCAGAAGTCGGCGACGCTGCGATCGTCGAGCCGTGTCTCCAGGTCGGGGCGTGCCGGATCCACGCGCGTCCCGAGCCAGTCGCGGATCGCCTGCAGGCGCCGCAGGCGCGGACCACGCAGCCAGCGAATCGCCCGCCGCGTGTGCAGCAGCATCGTGCGTACACTGTCCGGTGTCGAGACGCGGACCGCATCCAGCTCGCTCCGCTCCAGGGTCGCTCCCACGCCCAGCTCGTGCGTCAGGGCGACCAGGTGCGGGGTCTGGCGCGGGACCACGGCCGGCACGCCCTGGCCGGGCGCCTCGCCGCCCGTGGCCAGCGCCCCGCCGACGTGCTCGCGGGCCTCGAGCAGCGTCACGTGCAGCCCGGCCGCCTGCAGGCGCCAGGCGGCGGCGAGCCCGGCCAGCCCCGCGCCGACCACGATCACGCGCTCGGGCATCGGCTAGACGGCGGTCAGCGTCACCTCGAGCCCCAGCTCCGCGCCGGCGGCGTCGAGTGCGGACGCGAGCTCGCCGCGGTCCACCGGGTCGGGCACCTCGGCGGTCACGGTCATGTGGTACAGCGCCGTTCCCGAGGGCGAGCCGACGGTCTCCGACGCCAGGTCGGCGATGTTCACTCGGCGATCCGCGAGCACCCCGCAGATGCGCGCGACGATCCCCGCGCGATCCTCGCCCTGGGCTTCCACCCGCAGCAGCTTCGTGCCAGGAGCGGGAATCGCGGGACGCGGCTCTCCCTCGAGCGGGCGCAGGAAGACCGTGAGCCGGTTCTCCCACTCCAGCCGGCGCGCACCCGACGCGAGGCGCTCGCCGAGGTCGTCGCCGCTGCCCGAGCAGAGCAGGATCGCCGCGAACTCGTTGCCGAGGATCGTCATGCGCGAGTCCTCGAGATTGGCCTCGCAGTCGAAGATCAGCCGCGCCAGGTCGGCGACGATGCCGGGCCGGTCGCGACCCACGGCCGAGAGAATGAACCACTCGCGCACGCTCGGACTCTCCCCTGGAAAGGGGCCGATTCTAGCCCCCCCGCCGGCAACGGCCCCGCCGCGTCACCGGGTGACGCGCGGCGGCACCCGGATGCCGGCGAGCTGCGCGGTCCCGGGGGCGCCGCGGGGCTCCTCGGGGCGGCAGGGGCGGCGTCATCTGTGCCCGGTCGCAGGCATTCACCGGTTCCGGCGGGAGCGTCACCTCGTGGCTGGCACGAGCGTTGCTTTCTTCCCGGACGTCCGGGCGAGTGTCCGGGCGATTGGGAGTGCCCGGGTCGGATACCCCTCCCCTCGTACCCACGAGGATCCGGCCCGGGCTTTCCACGTTTGGGGCCTCCGGGTTTGCGCCGGCGGCGCGACTGCCCGAGCCTGTCGGGCGATGATTCCCCTGGAGCCTCCGCACCCCGACGTCCGCCGTGCACTGGTGCTCTCCGGCGGCGGGGCGCGTGGCGCCTACGAGGCCGGGGTGATCTCGTACCTCTTCGAGGAGCTGCCGCGTGCTCTGGGGCACGTGCCGCGCTTCGAGGTGTTCGCGGGGACCTCCGTGGGGGCCGTCAACGCCTGTCTGATGGCGGGCCACGCCGACGATCCTCGCGCGGGCGCGGCGCGGCTCCGCGAGATCTGGAGCGAGCTCTCGTTCGACCGCGTGTACAGCTTCGGGGCGCGCGATGCCCTGAGCTTCGTGCGCACGCTCTTCGGCTCGGTATCGGGCGAGGCGCTCGACGACGAGGCCTCGGGGTCGCGCATCCACGGGCTGCTCAACACCACGCCGCTCGAGCGGCTGGTGATCGGCAGCGTTCCCTGGCGGCGCCTGCGGCGCAACATCCGCGAGGGCACGGTCGCGGCACTCTGCGTGTCGACCACGGAGATCGCCTCGGGGCAGACGGTGATCTGGGTGGACAATCGCGAGCGCTCGGTCCCCACGTGGACCAACGACGCGATCATGGTGGGACGCCCGGGAAGGATCGGGCCGCAGCACGCGCTGGCCTCGGCGGCCATCCCGCTGCTCTTCCCAGCGGTGCGCATCGGCGCCACGTACTACTGCGACGGGGGTCTGCGCCAGCACTCACCGCTGTCGCCCGCGCTGCGTCTCGGGGCCAATCGCGTGATGGCCATCGGCCTGCGTCACGAGCGCGTGGCCACGCTCGACGATCCGCTCGCGGGGGAGCGCGTCGAGCAGTTCCGGTCGATCGGCTTCCTGGTCGGCAAGATCCTCAACACGATCTTCAGCGACCGCCTCGAGGTCGACCTGGGCCACATGCGGGTGATCAACCAGATCCTGCGGGCCGGCGTCGAGATCGGAGGCGCGCCGTTCCTGGACCGGCTGAACGAGGGTGTCACGCGGCTGCGCGGGATGGGCTTCCAGCTGGTCGAGGACTGCCTGGTTCGCCCGGGCAAGGACATCGGCGCGATCGCGGGTACGCACGTCGAGCGCCTCGAGCGGGCCTCGGGGGGCACGCTGCTGGGCCGTTTCACGCTGCGGATGATGCGGCGCGGCGCGCCTCGGCACGAGGCCGACCTGATGAGCTACGTGCTCTTCGACGGCGAGTATGCCGCCGAGCTGATCGAGCTGGGTCGCGCCGACGCGCGCGCGCAGCAGGACGACCTGCTGCGCTTCTTCAGCTCCTGAAGCGCACCACCAGCTCGCGCGCGGCGCGCCCGCGCTCGAGCGCGAGCTCGATCAGGCGATCGGCGAGCTCGGGCAGCTCGATGCCCGCGTGCGCCCAGAGACGCGGGTACATGCTGCCGTCGGTGAATCCGGGCAGCGTGTTCAGCTCGTTGACGTACCAGCGCGGGCCCTCGCGCTCCACGAAGAAGTCCACGCGCGCCAGGCCCCAGCAGCGTGTCGCGACGAAGGCGCGCAGGGCCGCGGCGCGCAGCTCGCCCGAGCGGTCGGGCGGCAGATCGGCCGGGACCCAGAGCTGCGTGGCGTCGCTGGCGTACTTGGCCTCGTAGTCGTAGAAGTCCGCGGCGTACGTGATCTCGCCCAGCGGGGAGGCCTGCGGCTCGTCGCCGCCGAGGACGGCGCACTCGATCTCTCGCGCGTCGACGGACGGCTCGACGATCACGTGATGGTCGTAGCGTGCCGCCTCGCGCACGGCCTCGCGCAGCGCGATCTCGTCGTCGGCGCGCTGCACCCCCACCGACGATCCGGTGTTCGCCGGCTTCACGAACAGCGGCAGCCCCAGCTCGGCGATCGCCTGCGCCGCGAACGGGCCGGGCTCGGCCAGGGCGCGCGCGCGCGGAATCTCCAGGTCGGGCAGCACGGGCAGACCCGCATCACGCAGCACACGCTTCGAGAGCCGCTTGTCCATGCAGAGCGCGCTGGCGGCGACACCCGCGCCCACGTAGGCTACCCCGGCCAGCTCGAGCAGGCCCTGGAGCGAGCCGTCCTCGCCGCCGCGCCCGTGGATGATCGGGAAGACGGCGTCGAGCGGTGCAGCGAGCAGCGACGCGCCGTCGGCCCCGAGCAGCTCGAGGCCGCCGCCGTCAGCCACCGGCCGTGCGCGCGGCGCGTCGGCGCAGTCGAAGATCGCCTCGGGCAGGAGCTCGAGCTCTGGCTCTGCCACGCGCCAGGCGCCGTCGTGGTCCACGCCGAGCAGCACCGGAACGTAGCGGCCCGGATCCAGCGCCTGGAGCACGGTGGTGGCCGAGGTGACGGACACCTCGTGCTCGGTCGAGCGACCGCCGAAGAGAATCCCGACGCGCAGCTTGCTCACGCGCACAGGATAGCCCGCCCGCGTGCGGTTTCATTGACACGCCGCGCGCGGCGTCCGTACCCTGCGGCCATGGGAGACCTCGAGGCGAAGCAGGACGAGCTGCTGCGACAGCTGCGTCACGCCGGCCCGGTCATCGTCGCCTACTCCGGGGGGGTGGACTCCGCGTACCTGGCGTGGGCCGCACACCGTGCGCTCGGCCCACGCGCCCTGGCCGTGACCGCGGAGTCCCCGTCGTACCCCGCCAGCCACCGCGAGATGGCGCTGCGCGTGGCGGCCCACGCGGGCTTCGCGCATCGCTTCGTGAGCACGCACGAGGATCAGAGGCCGGACTACCGCCGCAACGCCCCCGATCGCTGCTACCACTGCAAGACGGAGCTCTTCGAGGTGCTCGACCGCCTGCGCGCGGAGCTGGGCTTCGACGCGGTCGCCTACGGCATCAACCAGGACGACCAGGGCGACTTCCGTCCCGGTCATCGCGCGGCGGGAGAGCATCGCGTGCTCTCGCCACTGCTCGATTGCGGGATGACCAAGGCCGACGTACGCGCGCTCGCGGGCGCTGCGGATCTGCCCTGCGCCGACCTGCCGGCCTCGGCCTGCCTGTCGTCGCGGATCCCGTACGGCATGGAGGTCACGCCCGCCAAGCTCGCGCAGATCGACCGCGCCGAGGACGCGCTGCGTGCCCTGGGCTTCCGGCAGCTCCGCGTTCGCCACCACGGCGAGCTCGCGCGCGTCGAGATCGCGCCCGACGAGATGGCGCATGCGCTCGATCCCGCTCGCGCAGCCGCGATCTCGCGGGCGCTGCACGAGCAGGGCTTCCGCTGGGTCGCCCTCGACCTCGACGGCTACCGCACCGGCGCGCTCAACGAGGTGCTGCAGATCCAGCCGCCTTCCCGACCCGCGTGAGCGGCGCGGCCGGGCGCTGCGGGGCGCGAAGTGCGCGCTGAGGGCGCCCCCGTGGACCTGGGCCGTGCCCAGGGCCAGCGCTTCGCGCCGCGGATCCGCGCGCTGCTCGGGGAGCTCCGCGAGCGTCACACGCCCACCAGCTGGCTGGCGGCCGGGCGCCGCGTGCAGCGGGGTCCGGCGCGCGCGCTGGCGCGCTTCCTGCCGCAGCAGTGCGAGCGCGTCGAGGGCGTGGCGACGGGCGCCGGCGTCTCCTGCCGCGGCCTGCACGTACTCGAGGCGGCCGCGAGCCTGCGCGGCGCGGGCTTCGCGCACGGCGGGGTGCTCCAGCTCAGCGTTCAGCTGCCCGCGGCGCTGCGCGGCGCACTGCTCACGCGCAGCAGCGTCCCCGACGCCGGTGGCTTCGCGAGCGTCGAGTGGACCTGCGCGCACTGGTCGGGCGCCCTGGGCGGCGTCAACTCGGAGGGCATCGCGGCGCTCTGCGAGCAGGACCTGCCGCATGGCGGGCCCAGCCTGCGCTTCCTGGTCCAGGAGATGCTCTTCCGCGCCCGGGACCTGGAAGCGGGCATCGAGCACCTGCGGCGCCGTGCCGCCTATGCGGGCGGCAGCGGCAGCCTGCTGGTCTGCGGGCGCGACGCGCCGGCGCGCCGGCTGCGCCTGGACGACGGCAAGCTGCGCGCGGAGCCGCTCGAGGTCGGCGCGCTGCCGCGGGGCTTCAGCCTGCGCGTGGACGCCCGGGCGCGCGAGCTGGTCTGGATCGACGCCGAGGGCACGCGGCGCCGCGCGCGCGCACCGGCGACCCCCGCGGTTCGCGAGGGAGCCGCACAGTGAGGGGCGTCTAGTCGCCGCCGCCCGCGCTCGCCTGCCGCGGCCGCCGCCGCCGGCGGCGCCGCCGGCGGGGTCGGTCCTCGCCGTCGGCATCGGGTGCGTCATCGGAGGCGTCCGGGCGGGTGTCGCTCGCCTCGCCTCCGGAGGAGGAGGCGGCGGCGGCGGGCGGAACCTCCGCGTCGTCGCGATCCGGCGCCGCGGGTGGTGTCGCGGCGCGCTCGCGCGGTGCAGCTGCCTCGGTGTCGCTCCCGGAGCCGGCATCGGGGGCTTCCGGCGCGGGCACGTGCTTGTGATCGAGCCACTGGAACACGATGGCCGCCAGCTTGCGTTGCCCCTCGGGCGTGGCGGCGAGCTGCTCCACGATCGGCAGGTGCGTCTCCTCGTGCAGGCGCCGCTCGCGCTCGTTGAGCTCGCGCAGCGTGTGCTCCACGTCGATCTCGAAGCGGCGCAGCGTGCGGTCCATGACGTCGCGCTCGGTCGGGATCTTGCGCTCCGGGATCGTCATGCGGTTGACCTGCTGCAGGTAGCGGAAGTTCGCGATGTCGAGGCCCGAGACCAGCGAGATCGCGGTACCGCGCTTGCCTGCGCGACCGGTGCGCCCCGTGCGGTGCAGGTACACCTCGGGCGACTCGGGCGAGGTGTACGAGATGACGTGCGAGAGATCGCTGATGTCGATGCCGCGCGCCGCCACGTCCGTGGCGACCAGGAACCGCAGCTCGGCGGCCTTGATGCGCTTCATCACGGCCTCGCGCGCATTCTGGTTCATCTCGCCCTGGATCATGTCGGCGTCGACGTGGTTGCGCTGCAGGAACGCGGTCAGGTAGCGCACGTCCGCACGCGTGTTGCAGAAGATGATCGCGGAGTCCGGGTCCTCGTACTGGAGGATGTTGAGGAGCTCCTTCTCCTTCTGCTGTGCCGAGACGATGTAGTGGAAGTGCTCGATCTCGGTGGGCGAGGCGTCGTCGGGACGCACCAGCGAGACGAAGATCGGCTCGTTCAGGAAGACGCGCGCCAGCGACATCACGCGCTGCGGCATCGTCGCCGAGAACAGCCCGGTCAGGCGCCTGCGCGGCAGGAAGCGCTCGATCTCCTTCATGTCGGGCCAGAAGCCGAGCGAGAGCAGCTCGTCGGCCTCGTCGAAGATCAGCACCTTGACCGCGTCGAGGCTCAGCTTGCCGGACTTCAGGTGATCGAGCAGGCGGCCGGGCGTGCCGACCACGGCGTGCACGCCGCGGTCGAAGGCGTCGAGCTGCGGGCCGTAGGCGGTGCCGCCGTACACGGCGATCGTCTCGACGCCGCGGTGCTTGCCCATCACCGCGATCTCCTTCTCGATCTGCTGCGCGAGCTCGCGCGTGGGCGCGAGCACCAGTAGCTGCGTGGCGCGCAGCTCGGGGTCGATCAGCTCCACGGCGGGCAGGCCGAAGCCGCCCGTCTTGCCGCTGCCCGTCACGGCCTGCGCGATCAGGTCGCGACCCGCCCGCATCACCGGCGTGACCCGCTGCTGCACCTGCATGGGCTCGCTCCAGCCCAGGTCGGCGATGCCGCGCCGGATCTCCTCGGAGAAGGTGTCGAAACTCGTCAGCGGCTCGAAGCCGCTGTCATCGTTCTCTGCGGTTTCCTGTAGCTGCTCGCTCATCGGTTCGGCCCGATCCTCTCACGCTCGATTCGCTTGACGGTCGATTCGACCAGTCCAAGGACGTCGAGCCCGCGTTCGATCTCTTCCACCGGATCCGGTCGGGTCCAGGTGGCGGGGCTCCGCGGCATGAGGAAGCTGCAGCAGTCCTCGTCGGGCTCGATCGAGATCTCGTAGCTGCCGATGCGCTCGGCGATCGCGATGATCTCGGCCTTGTCCATCCCCACCAGGGGACGGAGCACCGGCAGGGTAGCCGCCCGGTTGATCGTGTCGAGGTTGCCCAGGGTCTGCGAGGAGACCTGGCCGAGCGACTCCCCCGTGACCAGCCCCAGGGCCCCGGAGGCCCCGGCGACCGCCTCGGCCACCCGCAGCATGAAGCGCCGGTACAGCACGATCCGGGGCGCGGCCGGCGCCTCGGCCACCAGGGTCCTCTGGAGCTCCCCGAAGGGCACCATGCACAGCGTGGCCGGTCCCGACCAGTCCGCGAGCAGCGACACCAGGTCGCGTACCTTGTCCTGTGACGCCGCGCTGGTGTAGGGCGCGCTGTGGAAGTGCACGTAGATCAGCTCGGCGCCCCGCTTGAGCATGCGCCACGACGCGGCCGGCGAGTCGATGCCGCCCGAGATCAGGCTCACGAGCTTGCCTGCGGAGCGGACCGGCATGCCTCCCGGACCCGGCCGGCGCTCGTGCAGCAGGATCGCGCGATCGCTGGTCACGTGGATCTCGATCCAGAGGTCCGGATCGCTCAGGTCCACGCGCGCGCCGCTCTGCTCGGCCACCGCCCCGCCGAGCTCGCGGTTGAGGGTCTCGCTGGTCCAGGGCTTGCTCTTGTCCACGCGCCGCGCGCGCACGCCGAAGCTGCCGAACTCGAGTCCGGCGACGTGTTCGAGCACGGCGGCGCGCATCGCCTCGAGGGTGGGCGCGCAGACGCTGGCACGGCTGAAGAACGCCACGCCGAACACGCGCTGCAGGCGCGCCGCCGCGTCGTCGAAGCGGGCGTCCCCGTGCAGCTCGACCAGCAGACGCCCGTACAGGCGCGAGATTCGCGTCTTCCCGAGCGGCGCGAGCGCACGCTCGACGTTGGCTCGCAGCAGCTGCTCGAAGCGGGGGCGATTGCGCCCCTTCAGGCCGATCTCGGCGTAGTGAACGACGATCTGCACGCCGGCAGGGTAGCGGGCATTCGCCGCCGGGGGCCCGTGCTGCGCGGATGTCCGTGCGCCCGGCCGCGCGCGCTCAGCGCTGGCAGGTCGGGCAGTAGTGCGTTCCGCGCTGGGCCAGCACGATGCGCCGGATCGGGGTCGCGCACTGCGGGCAGGGCTCGCCGGTCCGCGCGTAGACGCGGCGCTCGTCCTGGTAGGCGCCGTCGTCGCCATCGGGCGACACGAAGTCGCTGATGCTGGAGCCCCCTGTATCGATCGAGCGCCGCAGCACGCGCTGCACGCCCTCGACCAGGCGGGCGCAGTCGGGCCGCGTGAGGCGCCGGGCGGCGCGGGTGGGGCGGATGCCGGCCAGGAAGAGGCCCTCGTCGGCGTAGATGTTGCCGATGCCCGCGATCAGCGACTGCTGCAGCAGCAGGTTCTTGATCGCGACCCGGCGTCCGCGGCTGCCGGCGTGAAGGTCGTCGCCGCTCGCCTCGAGGGCGTCGATGCCGAGCCTGTCCAGGCGCGGGTCGCTCTCGCCCGGCTCCAGCAGGCGGACCTTCCCGAACTTGCGCACGTCCCGGAACAGCACCTCGGCGCCGGCGTCAGCGAAGGTCAGGCGAAGGTGGGTGTGTGCGTCGGGCTCGAAGCCCGGCTGCTCATCGGGCGCCAGCGACGCCCGCGAGGTGGCCGAGAGCAGGCGCAGGCTGCGCGCCCCGTCCGCGAAGAGCTGCCCCGACATGCCCAGGTGCAGCATCAGCCGCTGGCCGTCGCCGAGCTGCGCCACCAGGTACTTGCCGCGCCGCTCGAGCGCGCGGATCTCGCGGCCCTCGAGGCCCCGGGCGAGCGCGTCGGGAGGCGTCAGGAAGAAGTACGAGTCGGCGGTGGTGTGCACGCGTGCGATGCGCCGGCCCACGAGCAGCGGCGCGATGCGCCGGCGCGTGACCTCGACCTCGGGCAGCTCGGGCATGGCCGTCCGCACGATAGCGCGCCCGCGCCCGGGACGCGTTATAGATCTGTGACGTGCGCGAGCGGGTGTTCGGAATCGAGACCGAGTACGCGATCCTGTTTCACCCTCGTGGACGGGACGCCTCGCGCGCGCGTCGGCGCCCGACCAACTACGAGATCTACCGGCGCATCGAGACGGCCCTGCTCGCGCGCGTGCGCAGCCTGCCGCACGGCTTCTCGCCGCTGCGCGCCAAGGGCGGACGCTTCCTCGAGAACGGCGCCAGCTTCCACTACGAGGCCACCGCCAGCGACTACGAGCACGGCCTGCTCGAGCTGGCCAGCCCGGAGTGCCGCGACCCGTACACGCTGGTCCTGCACGAGCGTGCGAAGGACGCGCTGGCCGAGGAGCTGACCGCCGAGGTCTCGCGCGAGCTGGAGCGAGCGGGCTACCGCGGCGAGGTGCGCCTGGGCAAGAACAACGTGGACAGTGCCGGCCACACCTTCGGCTCGCACGAGAGCTACTGGGTGGACGATCCTCTGCCGCCCCGACGCCTGCTGCTGTTCGCGCCGCTCTGGGTGCTGCTCTGGATCGTCTCGGCGCCCGTGGTGGGCTTCGTGATCGGCGTGCAGTTCGCGATCCTGGCCGCGGTGATCGGCTGGGGCCTGCTGGCGCTGGCCTTCGGACTGCTGCTGCGCCCGTTCTCGGCACGCGCCAGCTCGCGCGTGTTCGCGAGCATGGAGCGCCTGTCGCGCCGCTTGGAGCACAACCGGGGCGTGCTGGCGCGGCGACTGCAGTGGCTGGCCGCGCCGCTGTACCCGCTCATGGAGCTGCACTCGGCGGTCTACAACCGCTTTCACCTGCGCACGATCCGCCGCGATCTCACCGCACACCTCGTCACGCGCATGCTGTACACGGGCGCGGGCTCGGTCGTGCTCGACGGCGGTCCGCTGCTGCGGTTGGCGCAGCGGCCGCCGTTCCTGACCAGCCTGTCGCGCATCTTCCCAGAGGGCGAGGACCGGCCGCTGTACGAGACGCGCGACCTGTTCTTCGCTCCGCTGTCCGCGCTGCGCCGCAGGCGCCGGCTGCACCTCCTGCTCGGTGACGCGAACCTCTGCGAGTGGGCCCAGCTGCTGCGCGTGGGGGTGACGGCGCTGGTGCTCGAGGCGATCGAGTCCGGCGGCGTCCAGGACTGGCCGCAGCTCGTGCGGCCGCTCGACGCGCTGTCCGAGCTCAACGGCGACGTCGCCCTGCAGCGGCGCGTCGAGCTGACCGACGGCACGCGGGCCACGGCGCTGGAGATCCAGCGCCGCTATCTCGAGCGCGTGCGGGCCGCGCTCGGCGACGCGCTCGACGGCTGGCGGGGCGACGTGCTGCGCAAGTGGGAGCAGACGCTGGCCGCGCTGGAGCGCGATCCCGCGGAGCTGGTCGACCGGCTGGACTGGGTGGCCAAGCGTGCGGAGGTATACGCCGCCGTGCCCGACGCGGACGATCGCGCCGCGCTCGAGCGGCGCGGCCCGGAGCTGGTCGCCCGCGGCGGTGGCACCGACACCCCCGACGACGAGCGACTGCGCGACCTGGCGTTCCGCGCCTGGCGCGCGGACCTGCGCTACCACGAGCTGGGTCCGCGCGGCGGCTTCCGGCGTCTCGAGGCGCGGGGGCGGGTCTGGCGCTGCACCGACGACGACGCGGTGCGCCGCGCCTGGACGGAGCCGCCGCCGGACACGCGGGCGCGGGCCCGCAGCCAGGCCATTCGCTGGGCCCACGCCCACGCACAGCCGGGCACCGCCGCGTGGCACCGCGTGCACCTGGGCAAGGTCGGGCGCCGCGCCATGAGCGACCCGCTCGACGCGGAGCTCGACGCGCCGCTGCCCGGTGATCCCGACTGACGCCGTGCTCCGGGCGGCGGGCCGGGCCGGCAAATGCGGGCTAAGATCGCGCCGCCATGAGGATCACCGCCGACGTCGTGCGTGAGCTCTGCGACCTGAGCAAGCTCGATCTCTCGCCCGACGAGGCCGAGCGCATGCGCCACGACCTCGACCAGATCCTGGACTACGTCGAGCAGCTCTCGGCCATCGACACGCGCGACGTCGAGCCGACCACGAACGTGCTCGGGCTGACCTCGCCCCTGCGTGCCGACGTGGTGGCGGGTGTGCTCCCGGGCGACGAGGCGGTGCGCAACGCGCCCGAGCGCAGCGCGACCGCCATGGTGGTCCCGCAGGTGAAGGACGAATGAGCGCCGGAAGCCCCCGCACGCTGGCGGGTCTGGCGGCGCGCGTGGGGGCGGGGGAGCTGAGCTGCCGCGACGTGGTCTCGCGCTACCTCGAGCGCATCGAGGCGGTGGAGCCGCGCATCGGCGCGCTGGTCGAGGTGCGCGCGCGCGCCGCGCTCGACGCCGCCGACGCGGCGGACCGCGCGCGCGCGGCAGGTGACGCTCCGCCGCTGGCGGGGCTGCCGGTCGTGGTCAAGTGCAACCTGACCAGCCCGGAGCTCGAGACCAGCTGCGGCTCGCGCATCCTCGAGGGATTCCGCGCGCCCTACGAGGCCACCGCGCTGCGGCGCCTGCGCGAGGCCGGGCTGATCGTGATCGCGACCGCGAACATGGACGAGTTTGCCATGGGCTCGTCGTGCGAGAACTCGGCGCGCGGCCCCACCCGCAATCCCTGGGACCCCGAGCGCGTGCCGGGCGGCAGCTCCGGCGGAAGCGCCGCCGCGGTGGCCGCCGACGAGGCGCCCGCGGCCCTGGGCTCCGACACCGGCGGCTCGATCCGCCAGCCGGCGGCGCTCTGCGGCGTGGTCGGGCTCAAGCCGACCTACGGCCGCGTGTCGCGCTACGGGCTCGTCGCCTTCGCGAGCTCGCTGGACCAGATCGGTCCGCTGGCGCACAGCGTCGAGGACGCGGCCCTGCTGCTGCGCGAGATCGCCGGCCCCGATCCGCGCGACGCGACCTGCGTGGACCAGCCGGTGCCCGACTACGCGGCCGCGCTCGATGGCGACGTGGCGGGACTGCGCGTCGGCGTGCCCCGCGAGGTGCTGGAGACCGACGGCACCGATCCCGCGACGCTCGAGGCCGTGCACCAGGCGATCGGCGTGCTGGAGCGCGCGGGCGCCCGCGTCGTCGACGTCTCGCTGCCGCACGCCGCGCACGGCATCGCGGCCTACTACCTGATCTGCCCCGCCGAGGCGTCGTCAAACCTGTCGCGCTACGACGGGGTCAAGTACGGGCTGCGCGAGCCGTCCGGATCGCTCGAGGAGATGTACCGCGCCACGCGCTCGAAGGGCTTCGGGACCGAGGTCAAGCGCCGCATCCTGCTCGGCTCCTACGTGCTCTCGGCCGGCTACTACGACGCCTACTATCGCAAGGCCCAGCAGGTGCGGACGCTGATCCGGCGCGACTACGAGGCGGCCTTCGAGCGCTGCGACGTGCTGGCCACCCCCACGGCGCCGGGCCCGGCCTGGCCGCTGGGCGAGCGCGTGGGCGATCCGCTGCGCATGTACCTCTCCGACGTCTTCACGGTGACGGTGAATCTCGCCGGCCTTCCGGGACTCTCAGTACCCTGTGGGATGCCCGGTGGGCTGCCGGTGGGGCTGCAGCTGGTGGGACGCCCGCTCGACGAGGAGACCCTGCTCCGTGCCGGAGACGCATACCAGCGCGAGACCGACTGGCACCTGCGCGCCCCGGAGCTCTGAGGCGGGCCCGTGAGGCGTCTGCTCTGGATCGCCGGGCTCGTCGTGCTGCTGCTGGCCGCCATCGGGACGGCGGCGGCGCTGCTGATCGACGCGGAGTCGCTGCGGGCGCCGCTGCGGCGTGCGGCCTCGGACGCGCTCGGGCGCGACGTCCAGATCGGCGAGATGCGGCTCTCGCTGCTGCCTCGACCCGGGGTCGAGGCCCGCGACGTCCGTGTGGCGGGCACCACGGACACCGCGCCGGCCTTCGCCGAGGTCGAGGCCCTGCGCCTGCGGGTGGCGCTGCTGCCCCTGCTGGTCGGCCGCGTGCTCGTCGATACGCTCGAGGTCGACGGACCGCGCGTCCGCGTGCCGCTCGACGCCAGCGGCGCACCGATCCTGCCGGCGCCCCGCGCGCCGGGTGGCAAGGACGCGGCGAGGGAGGAGGCGGCCGAACCGGCCCCGTCCGACGGGCGCACGCGCCCGGCGCTGGCCATCGACGCGCTGCGCGTGCGCGATGGCCACGTCGAGTACGGGGACTGGACCGTCAGCGAGCTCCAGGTCGACGGGAGCGTGGGGCTCGACGGCCGCGGCAGCGCCCGCGTGCGTGGCGACGCGCGCGGTCCGGCGGAGCTCGATGGATTCGACGTGGACGCTCGCTTTGCCGCCGACCCCGCGACGCTCGAGCTGCGCGAGCTCGTCGCGGAGCTGGCCGTCGCGAGCCTGGCCTGGGCCTCCGACGGCACCGTCCTGCGCGGCCCGGCGCGCGGCAGCGCCGAGCTCGGCGGTGCGTGGTCGCTGCAGCTCGACGACACCGAGCTCCGGGTCCCCGGCGCCGTGCGCAAGCAGCGCGGCGTTCCGCTGCGCCTGGACGGCAAGCTCGGGCCGCAGCTCTCCTCGCTGCTGCAGGGTCCCGTGGACCTGCGCGTCGCCGACGCGCGCGTGCAGCTGCATCCCGACCTAGAGCGCCGGCGCGTCTCGGTCAGCGGCGCTCCCCTGCAGCTGGCGGCGCTGCACGCGCTGCTCGACCCCGAGCTGCCGCGTCCGACCGGGACGCTGCAGCTCGATGGTCTGGGCGTGCAGCTCGAGGGCACGCGGCTGTTCGGCGCGGCGCGACTGGAGGACGTGCGCGTCGACACGCCCGGGGGCGCGGTCGTCGTGACGGGCACGCTGCGCGGCGAGGGCCGGCGACTGCTGCTGCGCGAGGCGCGCGCCGAGATCGGCGGCGAGCCGGTGGTGCTCGATGGCAGCTACGACCTGGACAGCGGCCTGGCCCGGATCGAGTCGCGCACCAGCGGCGTGCAGCTGGGCGCGCTGCTGGCCGCGCTGGGTGCCGAGCCGAACCTGCAGGGGCTCCTGGCCTCCGACATGCGCCTGCAGATCTCGCCCGCCGGCGGCCTGCCGACGCTGTCGGGCAGCGGTCGCATCGATCTGAGCCCGGGGAGCCTCAAGGGCTTCTCGCTGCTGCGCCAGGTTCTCGGCAAGCTGGCGGCGGTTCCCGCGCTGGTGGCGCTCGCCAGGGGCAAGGACCTGTCGCGCTACGAGGAGGAGGCCTTCGAGCAGCTCGCCGGCGACTTCAGCATCGAGCGCGGCGTGCTCTCGTCCAGGAACCTGCTGCTGCGCTACAAGCACGCCACGGCCCACCTCAACGGCTCGGTCGGCCTGGCCACCGGGGGTGCCCTGGACCTCCGCGGTCGCGTCGAGCTCGCCCGCGAGGTCGAGGCCGAGTTCGGCAAGCCCGGGGGGAGCCCCACGGTGATTCCCATCACGCACATCGGCGGCACACTGGAGCGGCCCCGGGTCGAGATCGATCGCGACACCCTCGCCCAGGTGGCCCTGGCCTACGCCGGGAGCGGCCGGGTGCGCGAGAAGCTCGACGAGAAGCTCGGCCCCGGCGCCGCCGACGCCGTCGAGGGCCTGCTCGACCGGCTCCGGGGCGGCCGCTAGCAGGCTGCTGGGCGACCCGGCCCACCGCGGTCAACGCGGCGCGCTCGCCCGCCGATACGCAGGTGATGCCCCGCCCGGAGCCGCAGTGCCGACCGAGATCCTGATCGCCGAGGACGACCGCTCGCTGGCGACCTCCCTGGCGAAGGCGCTGGAGAAGCTGGGCTACGCGTGTCGCCAGGTCCACGACGGCGCGGCCGCCCTGCAGGCGATCAGCGAGGCGCCGCCCGACGCGATCCTGCTCGACCTGCTGCTGCCGAAGAAGGACGGGCACGTCGTTCTCGAGACGCTTCAGCTCAGCGACGCCACGAGCTCGATTCCCGTCATCGCCATGAGCGGCGTCTTCCGCGGGCACGACCAGGAGACCGTCCTGGAGCGGGCCGGCGCGCGCGCCTTCCTGCCCAAGCCGTTCTCCGTGGCCGACCTCAAGGCGAGCCTGCACCGGATCGTGGGGCCGCCGCGCCGCGAGGTCTCGGTGGACGAGTCGGTCGAGCGCGTCGACCTCTCCGTGGAGTGCGCGGCCAGCGTGATCTGGCGCGCGATGGCGGAGCGCTTCACGGGTGCGCTGAATTTCCAGCACCGCAAGCGACACAAGGTGCTGATCCTCGACGACGGGCAGCCGAGCTTCGTGCGCTCGAACCTGGCGCGCGAGGCGCTCGGTCGCAGGCTGCTCGCGGTCGGGCGCATCGATGAGCGGACGCTCAACGATTCGCTGCGGCGCGCCAAGCAGACCGGCCAGAGGCAGGGCGACGTGCTCGTCGAGCTGGGCGCCGTCTCCGCGAGCGACGTGCGCGAGGCGCTGCGGCAGCAGTCCGAGGACAAGCTGCTGGAGCTGTTCAGCTGGACCGCCGGTGCGGCCTGGCGCCAGGAGGGCGTGCGCCAGGTGAGCGCGGCGTCGGAGCTCTCGGGCTGGACACCGCAGCGCGTGATGCTCCAGGGCGTGCTGCGCGCCGATCCCGAGATGCTGCGTCGCGCGCTGGAGCCCTACGCGCGCTGCACCGTCGAGCGCGGCAGCGCGGACCTCGACGAGAAGACGGACCACGCTGGCGAGCACCCGCTGCTCGATGCGCTCGACGACTCCGATCACGTGTCGCAGCTGATCGACGACCACCTGCCGGCGCTCTATGCGCTGTGGAAGATGGGCGTGGTCGAGGTCGAGGGCACGGTCTCGCACGTGATGCGAGCCTCGGGCAAGGCGCTGTCGAGCCAGATCACCGAGCTGCAGGCGCGGCTCGAGGAGATCGGCTCCCTGGACCACTTCGAGGTGCTGGGTCTGGCGCGCAACGCTCCGGTCGCCGAGGTTCGCAAGGCCTTCGTCGAGCAGGCGAAGAGCTGCCACCCCGACAAGCTCGGCGGCAAGCCGGCCGAGGTGCGCGACCTGGCGGCCCAGGTCTTCGCCCGCCTGTCCGACGCCCACGAGACGCTGAGCGAGCCGGGGCGGCGCGAGGCCTACGTGAAGGACCTGGCGTCGGGCGGGGGCAAGCCGGCCGATCGCAAGAGGGTCGCGCGGATCCTGACGGCCGAGCAGCAGTTCCAGAAGGCCGAGGCCTGTGCCCGCCGCAAGGACTGGGAGGGCTGCCTGGAGTCGGTCGAGCACGCGCTGCAGCTCGATCCCGAGGAGGGCGAGTTCCACGCCCTGCGTGGCTGGGCGACCTTCATGCGCAGCCCCGAGGACCCCGAGGTGCGCTCCAGCGCCCTCCAGGCCCTCCAGAAGGCCGGCAACCTGGCCCCCAAGTCCCCCAACGCCTGGTTCTACCTTGGCCGTCTCCACAGGGTTTGCGAGTCTCTGCCCGAGGCGGAGAGAATGTTCCGCAAGGTGCTGGAGGTCCGGCCCGGCCACACCGAGGCGCAGCAGGAGCTGCGCCTGCTCGAGCGCCGCCGCAACGAGGGCGGCGGCAAGGGACTCTTCGGGCGGCTGAGGAAGCAGTAACGGTGGTCGAGCGGACCGAGAAGGTCTGGATGAACGGGGCCCTGGTGGCCTTCGACGAGGCGCGCGTCGGGATCCTGACCCACACCCTGCACTACGGGCTGGGGGTCTTCGAGGGGATCCGCGCCTACGAGGGCCCCTCGGGCGGCGCGGTCTTCCGGCTGCGCGAGCACGTGGAGCGCCTGCTGCGCTCGGCGCACATCATGCAGATGGAGGTGCCGTTCGGGCGCGAGGCGCTGGAGAGCGCGGTGGTCGAGACGCTTCGCGCCAACGGCATGAAGGAGGGCTACGTCCGCCCCCTGGTCTGGCTGGGCGAGGGCGCGATGGGACTGCTGCCCGCCGACAACCCCGTGGAGGTGGCGATCGCGGTCTGGCCGTGGGGCGCATACCTGGGCGACGAGGGGCTCGAGCGCGGCATCCGCGCCAAGGTCTCGTCGTACACGCGCCACCACCCGAACATCTTCATGACGCAGTCGAAGACCTGCGGGAACTACGTGAACTCGATCCTGGCCAAGCGCGAGGTGACGCGCCTCGGCTACGACGAGGCCATCATGCTCGACCCCGACGGCAAGGTGGCCGAGGCCAGCGGCGAGAACGTGTTCATCGTGCGCGGCGGTCTGCTCAAGACGCCGCCGCTGGGATCCGTACTCGACGGCATCACGCGCGACGCGGTGCTTCGCATCGCGCGCGACGAGGGCATCGAGGTCGTCGAGCAGTCGTTCACGCGCGACGAGCTGTACGTGGCGGACGAGGCATTCCTGACCGGGACCGCCGCCGAGGTCACGCCGATCCGCGAGGTCGACGACCGCAGGATCGGAGCGGGCCGTCGCGGCCCGCTGACGGAGAAGATCCAGACCATCTACTTCGATGCCGTCCGCGGTCGCGCACCGCGCTACGAGAGCTGGCTGACGGAGCTCTGAGCTTGGAGCTGCTCAAGCTGCTGTCGGTCCCCGGCGGGACCATGGGCTCGCTGCTCACCGAGGGCTGGCGTGCGGTTCACGGTGAGACGGCCTACCGGGACGTACCACCGGTACATCCGTCGCCGCTGGTCGTCGGCAGCGCGGTGCTCGACCGGGCCTTCACGCTCGCCATGAACCTGCTCTCGGGCGTTCCGGGTACCCAGGCCGTGCGCCGCGGGCATCACGAGCTGGAGCGGGCCGCGCAGTTCTTCGAGGAGCAGGGCTGGCTCGTCGACCCCGCCGCCTACCACCAAGAGCCCGACGCCCCCGACACCTGGGAGCTGGCAGAGCGGAGGCTGCTGCGGCAGCGGGCACCGTACCTGCAGCTGAGCTTTCCGAGCGGCTTCCGTCCTGCCGCACACCACCCGGCGCGCGAGCGCTGGCTCGACCACGAGGCCAACGCCACCGCGCACGCGTGGGTGCTCGAGCACCCCGAGCGCGACCGCCCGTGGCTGGTCTGCGTGCACGGATTCAGCATGGGGGCGGCTCCGGTGAACCTGTACGCCTTCGAGGCGCTCTGGCTGCACCGCGTGCTGGGGCTGAACGTGGCCATGCCGGTGCTGCCGCTGCACGGCCCGCGGGCCTCCGGGCGCCTGAGCGGCGGGGAGCTGCTCTCGATCGACTACCTGAACATGGTGCTGACCTTCGCCCAGGGCACCTGGGATGTGCGCCGGCTGCTGCGCTGGATCCGAGCGCGCGGCGGCGAGCGCATCGGGCTCACGGGCCAGTCGATGGGTGCCTACACCTCGGCTCTGGTCGCGAGCCTCGAGGACGACCTCGAGTGCGTGATCGCGGGGATCCCGGTCGTCGACTTCCCGCGCGCCGTGCGCGACAACATGCCGCGCCTGATCCGCGAGTACGAGCAGGAGTTCGAGCTCGACTGGGAGCTGCTGCGCCGCGCCACGCACGTGGTGTCTCCGCTCGCACTGGAGCCGCGTCTTCCCCGCGAGCGCCGCTTCATCTACGCGGGCGTCGCCGATCGCGTCGCGCGGCCCGACCAGGCGCGGGCGCTCTGGCGCCACTGGGAGGAGCCCGAGATCCACTGGTTCTCCGGCAGCCACGTCGGTGCGCGCTGGGTGCGCAGCATCGCCGCGTTCGTCGAGCGCTCGCTGCGCGCCTCGGGACTGCTCGAGGCCTGAGCGAACCGGACCGCGGCGCCGCAGCCGCGCTGCGGACTAGCCGCGCCGGAACTCCGGGATCACGTGCTTGCCCACGAGCTCGATGCACTGCATGACCTTCTCGTGGGGGATATCGTAGGGGTTGACCATGCACAGCAGCAGGTCCACGCCCATGCGCTCGTAGGTCGCACAGCGCTCGATCACCTCGTCCGGATCGCCGGCGATGCACACGCCCTCGGCGAGCATGTCGTCGAGCCTGTGTCGATCGTCCCAGTCATCGGCCGCGGTCTGACCGGGCAGGTAGCGCAGGTAGTTCCAGTCGCCGAGCTCCTGTCCCTCCTCGCGCAGCAGCTCGGCCACGCTGCCCACGTGCCGGAACGCGACGGTCGGGTACCACTCGAAGGCGTGGCGGGCGTTCTCGTGGGCCTCGGCACGGGTCGGCGCACAGTGGAACATGCTGAACGTGGCGACGCGCTCGTGCACGAACGCGCCCAGCGGCTGCGTGCAGCGCCGTGCCGCGGCGCGGTAGCGCTCGATGCGCATGGCGAGCTCCTCGAGCGAGACGCCCGCCGAGAACGAGCACAGTCCCAGGCCGAGCTCGCCCACGAGATCGTGGGTCTCGCGGCTGCCCGTCGCGGCCCAGATCGGTGGGTGCGGGCGTTGCAGCGGCTTCGGCAGCACGCGTCGCGGTGGCATGGACCAGTACTCGCCGTCGAACGAGTACTCGTCGTTCGTCCAGCAGCCGACCACGTGGCGGGTGGCCTCCTCCCACATGGCGCGGGTCTCGCGCGGATCGATGCCGAAGCCCTCGAGCTCGGCACGGCTGGTCGAGCGGCCCGTGCCGAACTCGACGCGTCCGCCACTGATCAGGTCGAGCGTGGCCACCGACTCCGCGGTCCGCACCGGGTGGTTGTACGGCTTCGGCATCAGGCGCACGCCGTAGCCGATGCGCAGGTTGGTGGTGAGCGCGGCGATCGCGCCGTAGAGCACCTCGGGATTGGTCGAGTGCGACATCTCCTCGAGGAAGTGGTGCTCCACGGTCCAGAAGCTGTGGAAGCCCACGCGATCCGCGAGCACGGCCTGCTCGATCACGTTCCGGTAGGCACGCTGCTCGCTGTACCGGTCCCAGGGGCGCGGCACGGCGATCTCGTAGAACAGGGCGAATTCCATGGTCTCCCCGCGAGGCTCGGAGGCACTCTCGCCCGGGAGCGCGCCGGCCCGCAAGTGGCGGTCCCTGCCGCCTGTTCACGCGGAAACCCGTGAAGCCCGGCGGGCTGACGTCGATGCCCTGGCTGCGCAGGTAGCGCCGGTCGCTGAGGCTCTTGCCGACCACGGCCAGCGAGAGCCCCTCCATGCCGAAGGCGTCGTGCAGCGAGACGCGCCCGTCATAGCGGATATCAGGCGGCAGCGCGCTGGCTCTCGGGAGCTTCCTGCTGGGCGGCCCAGCTCCACCGCTCGATCATCACGCTGCGGCCCAGGGCGCGCGCCCGGCCGATCCGGGCCAGGAAGCCGGGGCGCTCGGTCCAGTACTCGACCTCGCGGGGCAGGCCGCGGTCCGGGAAAGCACCGAGGGTGACCTTGAACAGCGCTGGCATCGGGGGACCTCCCTGTCTCTACAGGGAAGGTCTGCTCCGGACGCCGATTCGGTTATGAACGAATTCACACCCGGGTCGATTTTTCTCGCGGGCGCGGCTCAGAAGGCGAGCGGCGCCACCCCGAATAGCCAGGGGTGCGCAGCCAGCAGGGCCGCGAACGCCAGCACGCCGAGCGCGCTGCGCGCGGTCCCGATCTCCCGCAGATCCAGGTGGTTGCGGCCGGAGGCGAGGGCGGCGAAGGGGACGATCGAGGTGGCCGCTGCGAAGGCCTCGAAGCCGACCACGCCCAGGCGTCGCTTGCGGCGGTCGATCGATGCCGGGCCGAGCAGGGCCAGGGCGGTCAGGCTCCCGAAGAAGAGCGCGGCCGCGGCATGCCCGCTCGTCAGCAGATGGGCGACGCCCCAGAGGACGACGCCGATCAGGAACGGGTGGCGGGTGATCCGCAGCACGCCGCGGGCCGGCTCCTGGGAGCCGGAGAGAAGCTCGTCGGAGCCGACCAGGGTCGGATTCGGGGTGGTCAGGCCCAGCACGGCGAGCACGATCCCCGGGAGCACCAGCAACGCGGCGATCCAGTGCAGCCAGCGCGGCTGGCTCCACAGGTGCACGTGCGGCGCTCGCACGAGCGCGAGGATCATGGCGGCGAGGCCGAGCGCCGAGAGCAGCGAGAAGAGGCCCAGGTAGGCGCGCAGGCCGAGCGCTTGCACCAGGCGATCGCGCAGGCGCGTGCCCGCGATCCCGGCGTGGATACCGATGAAGAACGCGCAGGCGGCTGCGAGCGCGCTCAGTGGCTCAGCTCACGACCTCGAGGTGCGGCCGGTCGCCGGGCGCCGCGCGCGCAGCGGCGAGCAGCTCGTCGAACGCCGCGCGGATGTGCTCCCCGAGCCGCTCCAGATCCGGCACGCGGTCGTAGTCGGCGTTGAGTCCCCAGCACAGTGCGCCGTCGTAGCTGAACACCGTGATGCCCAGGGAGCGGCCGCCGGCCAGCGGCGACAGGCCGAAGCCCCAGAGCAGTCGGGCGCCGCACAGGTACATGGTCTCCTGCGGTCCCGGCACGTTGGTCAGCTCGAGATTCGCACGCGGGTCGATGCCGACGCGCCGCGCCGCGAGCGCCAGCGTCTCGGAGCCGGTCCAGCGCGCCACGCTGAACAGCGTGCGCGCGCCCAGCGCGGCCTTCGAGGTGGACAGGTCGCGCGTCTGCGCCGCGATCAGCTCGAGGCGGCGCGTGGCATCGCCCTCCCAGACCGGCAGATCGATCAGCCACTCGGCGATCTCCATGGGCGCGCCGCCGTCCGCCCGCGTGCTCACGGGCAGCGACACGCGCAGGTCCAGCGACGCCGGGTGCACCAGGCGATCGATCATGAAGCGACGCAGTGCGCCGCTGACGACCGCCACCAGCACGTCGTTGATCGTCGTGCCAAAGGCGCGCTGCACCTCGCGCGCCTGCTCGAGCGGCGTGACCACCGCCTCGCCGCGGCGGTGCGGGCCGAGGTCGCCGTTGATCGGGGTATCGTCGTGCAGGCGCAGGCTGTAGCCCATCATCTCGGCCACGGCGCCCAGCCGGCTCCGCAGCTCGCCGCCGAGGCCGCGCGTCTCGCGCGTGAACGCGCGCGCGCGCTCCAGCGCCTGCCGGGGCAGGCGGGCCCGGCGGATCACCTCGTCGATGACCAGCTCGCGCGCCGAGGGCGCGGGGCGCGGGACGAAGGGCGGCCCCTCGGGATACGCCTCGAAGCGATCGCCCGAGAGCAGCAGCTGGAGCAGGTCGGGCCCGTCGGCGGCCATGCTCAGGTGGCTCTTGAACAGGATCGCGAAGCGATCGTTCTCGAGTCCCTCCAGCACCCACATCTCCCAGAGCGGGCGCGAGCGATCCAGCCGCTGGGCGTGGATGCGCCCGATCTGCTCGCGGATCTGCTCGTGGCCGCCGGGCCGCGGCACTGCCGTGTGGCGCACGTGGTAGCGCAGCTGGAAGTGGGCGTCGTCCACCCAGACGGGGTGCTTCTCGAACGGGATCCAGCGCAGCTTCTGACGGTAGCGCGGCGCCAGGTGCAGGCGGGACGCCACGGCGCGGCGGATCGCCGCGACGTCGACGCCGCCGTGCTCCGCGCGCAGCGGCCCCAGGTCGAAGATCTGCGCCGCGGCGGAGTGGGCCAGGCGCGTGGAGCGCTCGAGCATCAGGAAGGAGGCGCTCTCCGCGGAGAGGCGCTCGTAGGCGTATCGGGCCATGGCCGGGGAGAGTAGCGGGATTCCACCCCGGTTCGCCGGCTCCGGTGCCTGGGGCCGCGACGCTGGGCCCGGCGTCGGCCATACTCGGCCCGCGATGTCCGCACCCGTCGTCTTCCTGCTGGTCAGCCTGGTCGGCGCCGCCTTCACGCTGATGGCGGTGCGGCGCCTGGGCTCCCCCAACGCGCTGAGCTTTCCCTACTTCTTCGCCGCCTGGCTCACCGGCGAGCTGGCGCTCTGGCACGTGGCCTGGCAGCTGCTGGCCACACTGGGCTTCGTCGCCGCGGGGGCACTGGCGGCCTGGCCGGGCTGGCTGGCCCTGGCTGTCTGCCTGGCCTCGTGGTCGGGGCTGGTCCGGTTCCACCGGCGTGCGCAGCGGGCACCTGCGGCGCTCGAGTCGGCGCTGGTCGGCGCGCTGGGCCGGGAGTACCGCCAGGTGATCCCGGCACCGATCGCCCGCGGCATCTCCGACCGGCCGCCGCGCAGCGCGCTCACCCGGCCGTTCGCACTGCGCGACCCGCGCGTGAAGCGGATCGCCGACATCGCGTACGGCGACGCGGCCGACGGGCGCAACCTGCTCGACGTGTACGGCCCGCAGCAGGGTGCCAGCGCCGCGCCGGTGCTGCTGCAGGTCCACGGCGGCGGCTGGGTGTACGGCGACAAGGAGCACCAGGGCAAGCCGCTGATGAACCACCTGGCCTCGCAGGGCTGGGTGTGCGTGGCCATCAACTATCGCCTGAGTCCGGCGCACGCCTTCCCCGCGCACCTGGTCGACGTGAAGCGGGCGCTGGCCTGGATCCGCGAGAACATCGCCGAGCACGGCGGCGATCCCGATTTCGTGGCGATCACCGGCGGCTCGGCGGGCGGGCACCTGTGCAGCCTGGTGGCGCTGAGCGCCGGCGACGCATTCCTGCAGCCAGGCTTCGAGCAGGCCGACACCTCGGTCGCCGCCTGCGTGCCCTTCTACGGCATCTACGACTTCCTCGACCGCGGCCGCAACCGGGGTCGCTACTCGGCGGGCTTCCGCGACTTCATCGCCGAGCGCGTGCTTCAGTGCGCCCCGGAGAGCGACCCGGCTCTGTGGCGGCGCGCCTGCCCGATCGACCTGGTGCACGACGGAGCGCCGCCGTTCTTCGTGATCCACGGCGTCCACGACACGCTCGCGGTCATCGAGGAGGCGCGCGACTTCGTCGCGGCACTGCGCGCCGTGTCCCGGCAGCCGGTGGCCTTCGCGGAGCTCGAGCAGGCGCAGCACGCCTTCGACGTGTTCCACTCGGTGCGCTCGGCCGCGGCGGTCGCGGCGGTGTCGCGCTTCCTCGAGACGGTGTACGCCCAGCGCTGCCCGGAGCGCGCCGCCCGGCGCCTCGTGGAGGCGGCCTGATGGCGACCGCCCGGCGCGGCGGCGTCGCGGTCGTGCTGCTCGCGCTGGCCTGCTCGGCTCCGCCGCCCGAGATCGACTACACGGGGCCCGTCGGGGGCTGGGACGCCTACGGCGCCGACGCGCGGGGCGCGCGCTGGTCGCCGCTGACGCAGATCGACGCCTCGAACGTCGAGCACCTCGAGGTGGCGTGGCGCTACGACAGCGGCGACTTCCTCGACGGCAGCGACTCGATCGCGACGAGCTCCTTCCAGACCACGCCGATCATCGCCGCCGGCTCGCTGGTCTTCTGCACCCCGTTCAACCGCGTGATCGCGCTGGACCCCGAGACCGGCGAGGAGCGCTGGAGCCACGATCCCGGGATCGACGTCTCGCGCTTCTACATCACCAACTGCCGCGGCGTCTCGCAGTGGACCGATCCAGCGCGTGCCGGGGACGACGTCTGCCACACGCGCATCATCACCGGCACGCTCGATGCGCGGCTGCTCGCGCTCGACGCGCGCACGGGCGTGCCCTGCGCCGACTTCGGCAGCGGCGGCAGCGTGGACCTCTCGGGGGGCATCGGCGACATCGAGCCCGGTGAGTACGGCGTGACCTCCGCGCCGCTGATCATCGACGGGCGCATCGTCACCGGCTCGATGGTGCTGGACAACCGGCGCGTCGACTCGCCCGGCGGTGTGGTCCGCGCCTACGACGCGCGCAGCGGCGCGCTGCTCTGGGCGTGGGATCCGATCCCACCCGACGCGGAGCCGGGCGCCGACGGTCAGTACACGCGTGGCACGACCAACGCGTGGACGACGCTGGTGGGGGACGCCGAGCTCGGGCTGGTCTACGTACCCACGGGCAACACCTCGCCCGACTACTGGGGCGGGCACCGCGGCGACCTCGACCACTACTCCAGCGCACTGGTGGCGCTCGACCTGGGCAGCGGCGAGCCGCGCTGGCGCTTCCAGACCGTGCACCACGACATCTGGGACTACGACGTCGGCTCTCCGGCCACCCTGTTCGACTGGCCGGGTCCGGCGGGCCCCGTGCCGGCGCTGGCTCAGGCCACCAAGCTCGGCCACCTGTTCATCCTGGACCGCGCCACCGGCGAGCCGCTGTTCCCGGTCGAGGAACGCCCGGTGCCGATGGAGGGACGGGTCGCCGACGAGGTCGCCTCCCCCACGCAGCCCTTCCCCACGCGGCCGCCCTCGCTACATCCCTCGAAGCTGGACCCGGAGGATGCCTGGGGCTTCACGCCCTGGGATCGGGCGCGCTGCCGGGCGCTGATCGAGTCGGCGCGCTCCGACGGCATCTTCACGCCGCCTTCTCTCGAGGGGACGATCCAGTTCCCCGGGATGGTCGGCGGCATGAACTGGGGCGGCGTGGCGGTGGACCCCGAGCGCCTGCTGCTGGTGGTCAACGTGCAGCGCATCGCGACCTACATCCGGCTGATCCCGCGCGAGGAGTTCGAGCGGATGTTCGCCGACGGGGCGCCGGAGTTCGGATACGAGCCGCAGGGCGGCACACCGTACGCGCTCGAGCGCAGGCCACTGCTGTCACCGCTGGGCGCGCCGTGCAATCCACCGCCCTGGGGCGAGCTCGTCGGCATCGACCTGCGCGGGGGCGAGATCCTGTGGCGCTCCACGCTGGGCACCACGCGCGACCTCGCACCCTGGCCGCTCTGGCTGAGGACCGGGACTCCGAACCTCGGCGGGCCGCTGCTCACCGCGGGCGGCGTCGCCTTCATCGGCGCCACCACGGACCACTTCCTGCGCGGCTTCGACACGCGCAGCGGCGACGAGATCTGGCGCCACCGCCTGCCGACCGCGGCCCACGCCACGCCCATGACCTATCGCCTGGGCCCCGACTCCCGTCAGTACGTGGTCATCGCGTCGGGCGGGCACGGCATCATGGGCACTCCGCCCGACGATGCCCTGGTGGCCTTCGCGCTGCCCGGGCGGTAGCAGGCGGGGGGGGAGGCAGGGCGGGGGGCAGCCTGGCCCCCCCCGGTTTATGGGTAATAACGGGGGGCGCGGCCGAGACCGGGGGACGCCCCGCGCTCGCGGCGTCCTGGCCGGGCTCGAGGATCACCACCTCGACGCGCCGGTTCTGCTGGCGCCCGCCGCCGCTGGCGTTGGAGGCCACCGGGTAGGACTCGCCGTAGCCCTCGGCGATCACGCGGCTCGCGGAGATGTCGTTCTCGAGCAGGAAGGAACGCACCGAACGGGCGCGGCGCTGCGCCAGATCCAGGTTGTACCGGGCCTGCCCGGTGCTGTCGGTGTGGCCCTCGATCAGGACGGCGCGGTCGGAGTGCTCCCGCAGGAACGAGACCAGGCGGTCCAGGTTGCGCAGCGCCCCGGGCTTGAGCTCCGCGCGATCGGTGTCGAAGAGCACGTCGCCCAGCGTCAGCACCAGACCGCGGTCGGTCTGCTTCGCACCCAGGGCCTCGATCTCCTTCTGCAGGCTCGCCACCCGGGCCGCGGCCTCATCGGCCTCGCGCCGTGCGGCCTGGGCCTCGGCGGCGCGCGCCTCGGCGTCGCGCCGTGCACGCTCCGCCTCTTCCTGGGCCGCCATCGCCTGGCGGGCTCGCGTCTCGGCCTCCTCGGTCCTCGCGCTCAGGAGGACCTCCTGACGCTCCTGGCCCAGCTGCGAGACCTCGGCCTCGGCGATCTTGCGCCGCGCCGCCGCGCGCGCGATCTCGATCCGCCGCTGTGCCAGGTAGGCGTGCGTGCGGGCATCCTCCTCGTCACGCCGCAGGGTCCACGCGCTCTGCGCGGAGTCCACGGCCTTGCCGGCCTCGTAGAGCTCCACCGAGGCGTTGCTTGCCAGGGCGGGGTCCTCGAGGGCGGCCTGGTAGGCGTTGCTCGCCTGCTCGATCTCGAGCGGCGGCTTGGCGCAGCCCAGGGTCAGGGCCAGCAGGGCCACGATCGGTACGGTCGTCGTCGAGCGGATCATCCCCGGGTCCCCCTGTGTGCGCGCTCGATCTCGATCTTGAGCGCCTCGATGCTGCGCCGCATCTCGCCGGCGCGCTCCTCTGCCTGTGTCGCGCGCGCCTTCTCCTCGGCGAGCTGCGCATCTACCTGGGCCTGCAGCGCCAGCGCGCCGGCCTCTTCCCAGCGGTCGTCGTCGCGCGCGGCGGTGCGCGCCTTGTCGAGCTTCTCGCGGGCCTTTACCAGCTCGAGCGGAGCGTACTTGGACGCCAGCGCTTCGTCGGCCTTTCGCACCGCCACCTCGGCACGCGAGATGTCATTGCTGGGACTTGGAACGGAGGCACAGCCTACCATCGTGGCAGCGAGTGCCAGACACAATACGGTTCTCGTCACGAGACCCCCTCACGGGAACAACTCCCTCGAGCGGAGCATTGTGACCGTTCGGGTGCGTGTCAAATAGGCCCCGCGGCGGCGCGGCCTGCTAGCCGATCGCGTACCCGAAGATCGCGTCGAGCAGGCGCTCCTGGTGTGCAGGGTCGAGGCTCTCGTCGATCGGGAGCAGCAGGCCGCTGGCGCGAGTGCTCTCGGTGGCGGGCAGACCCGCCAGATCGCGCTCGCGCACGGGCAGCGCCAGGCGACGCGTCTCCATCCCGGTCTCGGCCAGGAGCTTGTGCAGGTCGTCGGCCGTGGTGCGCGCGTAGCGGGTGATGCGCAGCAGGAAGCCCGCGTAGGTCGAGATCGCGTCGCGCGGCGTCGCCGGGATCCGGAAGGCGTCGTACCGCGCGAGCTCCGCCCCGTAGCGGCTGGCATTGCGCCGACGCGTGGCCACGCGCTCGTCGATGCTGTCGAGCTCGCCGCGCACCAGTGCGGCGGGCGCTTCGCCCAGGCGCAGCTCCTTGGCGCGCGGCTCGACGCGCTCGGCGAGTGCAGCGGGCAGCGCGACCAGCGCGGCGTCGGCGCGCTGGCCCGCACAGAGCAGCGGGACGCGGAACACGCTGGTGCACGGC
The DNA here is from genome assembly GCA_029261925.1 of Deltaproteobacteria bacterium. GTDB lineage: Bacteria > Myxococcota_A > UBA9160 > SZUA-336 > SZUA-336 > JAGWBS01. Next base: position 40,052 of record JAJDAJ010000027.1, read on the forward strand.
GAGCGTCCGATGCGCGAGTCGCCGAGGCGCGCGCCCAGGCTCTCGCCCGCGTCCTCGATCAGCTCCAGCCCGTGCTCCTGCGCCATTCCGTAGAGCACGTCGAGCTCGGCCGGCTGCCCCAGTGCGTGCGAGACGACCAGGCCCCGCGTCGTGCGCCGGACCAGCTCCGCCGCACGCCCGGTGTGCAGCGTGAGCCGCTCCGGGTCGACGTCGCAGAAGCTCGGTTCGGCGCCCGCCTCGGTCAGCGCGCCGAGGGCGGCGGCCGAGATCACACCCGGACAGATCACCTCGGCGCCGTCGCGCAGACCGAGGGCGTCGTACAGCAGCGCGAACGCGTCGTGGGGCGAGCGCAGCGCGAGCACCCGGTCGGCCCCGAGGTACTCCGCCGCGGTCTCCTCGAGCGCCGCGGTCCGCGACCCGGGAGCGTCGTGGCGAATCTCCTGCGCCCCCAGGACCGGCAGCTCTCGCGTGCTGAACGGAACGGTCTGCGACGGCTCCGCCCCGCGGGGCGCGATGCCGTCGAGGAAGTCGTCGATCGCGTCCACGGTCGCGTCGATCACGCGCATGTAGGCGTCGGCGGCCTCCTCGTGGGCGGTCGCGCCCGTCACCGGGATCTCGCGGGCCTTCTTGCCCCGCTGGCGCAGCACCACGCCGGGGCAGCGCGGGTCCTGGAGCACGTCGCTGACCTGGGCGAGACCCAGCCGGCAGTTGCCGCCGATCGCGACCGGCACCTCGCCGTGGAGACCCACCGCGATCGCGAGCTCGGGCCGGATGCGGTCCTCCAGCCAGCGCACGATCTCCTCGCCGAGCTTGTGGCCGCTGCGCGCCGGGATCGAGGCGCGGTCGCAGACCTCGAGGATCTCGGGACAGAAGTCCCGCTCGCCTCCGCCCTCGACCCCGATGAAGGCCGCGACGCGGCTGCCGCGCTCGAGCAGGCGCTCGAGCACGCAGAGCGCGCGGTACGTTCCTCCGACCAGCAGGATCCTGGGTCCGCTGCGGGTCATCCCCTCTCCTCCTCTGCGCGTCCGGCGCGCAGTGCGTGGCTCTGCATGCGGAGTCCGAGCTGCACGATGCGCTCGCGATCCTCCGGGTGGATCTGCTCGAAGTGGAACGCCGACGCGGGAGCCTCCGGATCCCCCATGGCCACGTAGCGCCCCAGGGCCGCCACCGGCGGCAGGCCGGTGTCGGGCATGTCGATCTCGAGCAGGGCCAGGTCGTCGGGCTCGAGGTCGAGCGGCACGTCGACCGCCAGTCCGGAAGCCGACAGGCTGATCTCCACCGGGCCAGGCGTCAGCGTCGCGGGCCGTCCACCGGGGCCACGCTCGAGACGCTCCAGGCGTCGCTCGATGCGCTCGAGCGCGAACGCCATCCGCGACACGCCCTCGAGCAGCTGCCGCCACTCGCTCGCCGCGCCCACGTCCTCGATCCGCGGCGCGCGCGCGGGGTCCACCCGCCGCGCGTCGAGGCGCCGCCGTGCGGCGGGCTCGTCGGCCTTGGCCACCGGCTCGACGACCAGCAGCGCCATCACCCGCGTGCGGTAGTACTCGCGTCGCTCGCTCATCTGCGGATCTGCTCCAGCAGCACCGCGAAGCGCCGCAGCGCCGCGGGCACTCCCGAGCCCGTGCGGTCGGCCAGCACCACCGGGTCCCCGTCCTGCAGCTCCGCGAGTAGCGCCTCCGTCTCGCGCTGCAGCGACGCCTCGCTGTCACTCCACTCGACCTCGAAGCGGGCGCGGTGCGCCCCGGGAACGTCGATCCAGCGCCGAATGCCCGACAGCAGGCCCATCAGCACCTGCAGCGCGTCGATCACCTCGATCAGGCTGCGGGTGCCCTCCTGCTCGCTGCCGTTGCGGTAGCGCGCGGCGACCTCCTCGAGGGCCGTGCAGATCCTCGACACCCAGTCGATGGTCTCGTCGAGGCTGCCGCGCGCGAGCTGCTGCGGCGACGAGCTGCGCACTGCCACCGAGGAGAGCCCGTCCAGGTCCAGAGCGTCCAGCTCCTCGGGATCCAGCGCGCGTCCGTTGACGCTGAGCTGGTGGATCAGGTGGCCCGCGGGCAGGTCGTCGACGATCAGGTCGCGCAGCTCGCGGGTGCTGCCCGGCTCCACGTCGCGCCGGCTGTCGTTGATCTCGAGCTCGATCATCGGGTTCCTCCGGTGACGGGCGCGCCGGACGGCGGCCCCAGGATGCTGAGCACGGCCTCGGCCTGGCCGCGCAGCCCCGCGTAGCAGCGCGCGCTGGCGCCGAGCAGGGTCTCGATGTCCGTCCCGGGCAGGCTCTCCAGCCCGCTCTCGAGCGTGAGTCCGAGCGGTGCGAGCAGGGGCTGCTCGCGGCCGCTGGCGTAGATGCGCGCGTCGATCGCGGCGAGCTCGTCGCCCAGGCGCTTGAGCGCCACGGGATCGGCAGCGTGCGCCTGCATGCGCTCGACCCGCGCGCAGGCGCGCGTCGCCAGCGCCTCGAGCCGGGAGAGTCCGTCGGGCAGATCGGCAGGGAGCGCCGCACGCCACTCCCCGTGCTGCCGGTCCAGGCGCTCGCGCACCCGCCCGGGATCGAGGGCGATCCGCGAGAGGTCGCGCAGGAACACGGCGCGGTATGCCTCCGCGAGCGCGTCCTCGGCCCGCGCCGGCAGCGCGTGCAGCGGCTGCATGTCCCAGACGCCGTCGGCGTCGAAGCCGGTGCGCCAGAGGCTCGCGCGCGGGAGCGTCGGCAGGTCGTCGATGGGCTCGCCTCGCAGCAGCCGCTGGAGCAGTGCGGCGACCCAGTCCGGCGGGAAGTCGCCGTGGCATGCCGGGTAGCCGCAGACCACGTTGTGCTGACAGGGCGCGCAGGCCAGGCGCGAGCTCAGGGCCACGTGGCCCTCGGCGTAGACGCCCGTCTCCCACGGCATGCCCAGGCCGACGAAGACCGAGCAGGTGAGGGTGCCGACGGCGCCCGCCAGGTGCATGGTTCCGGTGTCGCCCGTCAGCAGCACGTCGCAGCGCTCGAGCACCGCGGCCAGCTCCGGAATGCGGGTGGCGCCGATCAGATCGACCACGTCGACGTCCGGCGCCCGCGACAGCAGCTCGTCGGCGCGCTTGCGCTCGTCGGCAACGCCCACGAGGACCACGCGCAGCCCCGGCAGGCGCTCGTGCAGCGCGAGCAGCGTCCGGGCGTACGCCTCCACGCTCCAGGTCTTGGTGTCGGAGCTCGCACCGAGCTGGACCGCCAGCAGCGGACCCGCGCCGGAGAGCCGGTCGTGTGCGACGCCGCGCGCCGACGCCGGCACCTCCACGTGCAGCCGCTCGCCCTGGCCGACGAGGTCCGCCGCCCCGAGGTAGATCTCGACGAGGTTGATGCGGTTGAGGCGCCGGGCGCGGACCACGGTACCCATGTGGCGCAGCCACGGGGCGGACACCTGGCGCAGGCCCTCGCGGTCGATGTCGAAACCCACGCGACGCTCCGCATCCATCAGCGACATCAGCACTGCCGAGGCGCGCGAGTGCGTCAGGTTGTAGAGCACGTCGTAGCGGGTCGCCGCGAGCTCGTCGGCGATGCGGCGGACGGCGCGGAAGCCCTCGAGGAACGTCGAGCCCGGATCCGCCAGGCTGCGCGCGAGCGCATCGCCGTCGATCTCGAGCACGCGGTCGTGCCCTCGCAGCATCTCGGCCACCGGGCGGAAGCGGGACTTGATGACGAGGTCGATCGAGGCGTCCGGATGCCGGCGACGCAGGCCGGCGAGCAGCGGAGAGGTCTGCACCAGGTCGCCGAAGCGCGTCAGGTTCAGCAGGCCGATGCGCATCAGGCGGCCCCCCCGCCGTCCTCGTGCACCACCACCTCGCGGCCGGCCTCGCGCATGTACAGCAGCAGCTTCTCGGTCCGGCTCAGCGGTCCGCTGCCGCTCCCGACGGCCGCGCTCAGCGCGCTCGCGTCCATCGGCAGCTCGGGCTCGATGCGCTCGAGCAGCTCGCGGAGCTCGGGCTCGTCTCCCGAGGCCGCCACGACCGCGCCGACGCTGCCCTGTGCATCGCCGCGGGGGAAGACCGCGGCCGGACCCGCCTCGAGCACACGGATCGCCTCGCGCATGCGATGCAGGTAGGTGTGCTCCGCCAGCGCGCGCTCGCGCCCGCGTGCGGCGATCTCGCGGCGCTCGTCGGGCCGGTCGCCGAAGTACCGGATCTTTTGCCGGCACTCCTCGACGTCGGCGTAGGTCTCGAGCTCCTCGCCCGGGGTGAACGCGTCGCGCAGCGTGCTGCGCTCGTCCACGAGCTGGAAGGCACCCGCGCCCGCCAGCTCGAAGGTGCGGGGGTTCAGGTAGTCCCCCACGGGGTTGATGCCGTCGACCCAGGGAGACGAGTGCAGGTTCAGGTTGATTCCGGTCGCGTTGAAGATCCGGTTCGACGCCTCCGGCGTCTGCCGCACGTTGGGCTCCGGCATGCAGTCGATGAAGGGCGGCACCAGCGGCCAGTCCGTGCCCCAGATCCGCAGGCCGAGCGGGACCAGGGCCGGCAGCAGCTGGATCCGGTTGTGGTAGCCGGCGCCGACGAAGCCGACCGGGCAGCCGTAGCGCTCGAGATCGTCGGGCGCCGGCGTCAGCGGCCGGTGCACCGACGGGTCGAAGGCCATCGGCAGCGGGTGCCCGAAGCCGCCGGCCTCGCGCAGACCGGTTTCGAGCTCTCCGGGCTGCACGTGGAAGACCGTGTCGTACAGGGGGGCGACGGCCGACCAGTACTTCATCACGCGGAAGTCCTCGCAGAACCACAGCGCCCGCGGGATGCCCATCGCGCGCAGCGTCTCGAGCGCCTCGGCGTCGAGCGGGGCCTGGGCCAGCGCGAAGACGAGGTCGGGGGGACGTAGCTCGAATGTGCTGGTGATCGTCGCACCGATCACGCGCACCAGGTCGGCCCGCAGCCGGTCGCCGCGTGCGCGCAGGCGTGCGTCCGCGGTATGCACGAGCACCTGCTGGTACCCGGGCCAGAACGGCTCCAGGTCCACCAGGCGCACGCGGTGGCCGAGCTCGCGCAGGGCGCGCGCGCTCGCGTGTGCCACCGGCAGCGATCCGCCGTACATCGGCGGGATCACCGCGATGTCCAGGGCGCGCGGCGTCCCTCCCGGGTGGAAGCGCGACACCAGGTGATCGTGCAGCGCGGGAGCGCGGCGCCGGGCGGGCGCGTGCGCGAGCATCAGTCCGCGCTCGCCCGAGGTGAACACCGCATGTCGCAGCGCGGGAGCGGGCGCCTCGTCCACGACCAGCGACACGCGCGCCAGCGCGGCCGAGAGGTCCACGCGCTCCAGGATCGAGCGTACCAGCGCGAGCGACGGCTCGACCACGAGCAGCGTCCCGTCGAAGGCCAGGAGCTGCGGGAGCACGTGGGGCGCCAGCCCGAAGATCACCAGGCGTCGTGCCCCGCTGTCCGCGGCGCGCGTCAGGAAGTGCCGCGCCAGCTCACGTGCCTCGGCTCCCGGATCCTCGGCGCTGCACTCCAGCGCGCCTGCGACACGCCAGACAGGAGCACCCGTGCGCGCCTCGAGCACCTGCACCTCGGGATCGCTCGTCGCCGTTGCCACTCGCCGCGCCAGCCCGGGGTCCGAGCGGTGCAGGCAGGCCAGGTTTCGATCCAGCGTCTGCATGGGTCACCGGGGGAGGGACCGCGGTCGGCATTCACGCAAGACGCGTGCCTTGCCAGCGGGCGTCGCCGCCCGTCACTCGCGCCACCAGGTGTCGGGGCCCCGGCGCGGAGCGCCGAACCTACGTCAGCCGCGCCCAGCCGGGCCCCACCCGGCCCGCCGGCTCCCGGCCAGGAGCGTCAGGCGGAGCGCGACACGAAGGCGGGTCGGTTGCCCCGCGCGGGTCGGTAGCCCTGCGCGGCGCGCCGCGCGTCACGCAGGCCCTCGAGCTGATCGAGTAGCGCGTGCCGCAGGCGGCCGAGCTCGGACCCCAGCTCGGTCTCGGCCCGGCGCAGACGTCCGGCCAGCTCCGCATCCGGCAGCTGCGCCGGGGGCGTGGTCTCGAGGGAGCGCTGCAGCTCGGCGCGCTCGGAGGCCAGCTCCTCCAGGGCGGCGGCGCGCTCGGGCTCGGGCCGGGCCAGGGCAGCCTCGGTCAGCTCGGCCCAGCGCACCAGGCGGGGATCGCTCATCGCGTCGGTTCGGGCGGGTTGCGCGAGATCTCTCGCCAGCCCTCGGCCAGCGTCTCGAGCACGCCGATGGCCGACTCGAGCGCGGCGCGATTGCCGTCCACGTTGGCGCGGATGAGCGAATCCAGCACGTAGCGGTACAGGCTGTCCAGCTGGCCGGCGATCTCGCCGCCCTGGTCGAAGTCCAGCGCAACCAGCAGCTCGGAGACGATCGCGTGCGCCCGGCCGAGCCCGGTCCCGCGCGCCGAGGGATCGTCGAAGCGGTCCAGGGACTGGCGGCAGAAGCGGATGGCGCCGTCGTACAGCAGCACGACGATGCGCAGCGGGTTCGAGGCCGTGACCTGACCCTTCTGGTACGCGCTGTGAGCGAATGCGGCGTTCTGCATGGCTACCTATCGGATCGATCCCGGCCGTTACTGTTGGGAGCCCGCGAGCAGGAAGCTGGCCAGGAAGTTCCCCTGCTGCTGGAAGTTGGAGACCGTGCGCTCGAGCGCGGAGAACTGGCGCAGCAGGTTCTCCTCGACCGTCGCCAGGCGGTCCTCCGCGGCGCTGATGCTGCTGTCCACGTCGGCGATCGAGTCGGTCGTGCCGTTGATGCGCGACACGAGCCCGCCCGTGACCGGATCGACGAAGCTGTCGGCGATCTCGCGCATCCTGTCGGAGAACGACCCCGCACCCGCGAAGAACGAGACCACGTCGCCGAAGCTGGATTCGAGCTTGTCGCGCAGATCGGTCTCGTCGATCGAGATGCGACCGTCGCGGCCCAGCGAGAGGCCCAGCGCGCTGCTGGTCGTGATGCTTCCGCTGCCGTACTCCGACGCCACCGAGCGCGCCAGCCGCTGGCCGAGGCTGACCATGGCGGAGTCGCCGATCAGCGGGCCGCCGCGATTGGTCTCGGGGTTGACCGTGTTCTGCTCGTTGATCACGTCGACGATGGCGTTGTAGGCGCTCACCAGCTCCGAGACCGAGTCCACCACCTCGTCCACGCTCGTGTCGATCGTGATGGTGATGGTGCTGCCGCTGGTCTCGGCCAGCGCGTTGATCGTCAGGCCCTGGATCACGTCCTCGAACGTGTTGTTCGAGCTCTGGATCGTCAGACCACCCGTGAACACCGGCCCGGCCGCGGCGGGGTCCACGGTGATCTGGGCGTTCTGGGCCGACTGCGTGTTCTCGAACGACACCCCGAAGTCGCTGCTGACCGTGAAGGCGGCGGCGGTCCCGGTCTCGTCGCCCACGATCGCGATCCGCACGCTGTCGGCGGCGCCCTGGCCGTCGTCGAGCGCGAAGGCCGTCACGCCGAGGCCCTCCGCGTTGATCGCGGAGACCACCTCGGCGACCGTGGCGCCCGGATCGATCGCGATCCCGGTCGAGTCGATGGTCAGCGTGCCGCCCGCCGCCGTCACCACGGCGCTGGTCGAGGCGAACCCGCCCGAGTCGATGCTGCGCTGCTGCTGGGCGAGCTGGTCCACCGAGAAGGTCAGGTTGCCCGCGACCGCGTCGCTGCCGACGGATCCGGTGGCCAGGTTCTTGTCGCTCGACGTGGCGGTGAAGCGGCGGAACTCCTCGAACGCCGCCGGCAGCGGGTCGTCGTCCGCCTGGCGGATCACGTCGGCCATGTTGTCGAGGCCGCGCAGGACGTCGCGGAGCGCCGTGGTCTTGGTGTTGAGGTCCTGGTAGACCTCGAGCCGGGCGCTGAAGTCGTCGCGCTGCTGCCGCAGGACGTCGATCGGACGACGCGAGAGCTCGAGCAGCTGGCTCACGATGTCATCGGTGGGCAGGCCAGAAGACAGGCCCCCGAAGGTGATGGATCCGAGGCGCGTACCCATGGCCTCTCCTTTCGAGCGAACGCGCCCGCAGGTTGAGCGAGGTGCTCACGCGCGGGCGAGAGCGTCCACGTGCGGGCCCGGATGGCGGGGATGGCGGACGTGGCGCGGCCACACGTCGGCGGAGAGGGGGCGTTGCCCCTCCCCGCCGGGTGTGGCTAGCTGGCGGTGGTGGCGGCGATGCTCCGATCACGAGGCGCGGGCCGCCGGGGGGCGCGGGGGTTGGGGCGGGAGAGGAGGCCGCCGAAGGGGTCGCGGCCACA
>JAJDAJ010000028.1 GCA_029261925.1 Deltaproteobacteria bacterium
GCGGGCGCCGCGCTGCTGCGTCGCCGCGGAGCTGCGCGCCTGGCCTGAGGCCCGGCGCGCCGCGGGGCGGCGAGCAGCGGCAGGAGCCCCGGGCTAAGCTCTGCGCGAGCCTGGCCCATCTCCATTGACCGCGCCCCGCACGACCTCCGCTCGACGCGACCGGCTGGACCGAGTCCTCTCCGTGTTCACCGACGTGCGGGCCGGGGAGGGCCGCCCGGCGCTCGGGCTGCTGACCGCGGTCTTCCTGATCCTCACGGCGTACTACCTGATCAAGCCGGCGAGAGAGGGCTGGCTGGCCGTCTCGGTGGTCTCGGGGCTGTCCAAGCTCGAGGTCAAGGCGTACTCGAGCTTCGTGCAGGCCATCGTGCTGGTGGCTGCCGTGGCGGGCTATTCGCGTGTCTCGGGGCGCTGGCCCCGGCGCACGCTGGTCACCCGGGTGAGCCTCTTCTTCGCGTGGAACCTGCCGCTGTTCTGGCTGCTGCAGCCCGGCCTGCTCGCCGACACGGTTCCGTACGCCGGCCTCGCCTTCTACCTGTGGGTGGGTGTCTTCAACGTCTTCATCGTCGCGACCTTCTGGTCGTTCGCTGCCGACTTCTACAGCGCGGAGCGCGGCCGCCGCATCCTGCCGCTGGTGGCGATCGGGGCGACGGCCGGCGCGGCCTTTGGCTCGGCGATCACGGGGCTCCTCACGGGGCCCGGCTGGGTCGGCACGTACGATCTGCTGCTGCTGGCCATGCTGCCGCTCGGGGTGTCCGTGGTGCTCGCCCGGGGAGCGGACCGGCAGGGCGAGACCGTCCAGGATGCGGCTCCGCCGCCGGGCCCCGCCGCGGAGGGGGCCGACTCGGGTCCGTGGGAGCTGATCGCCCGCCATCGCTACCTGATGACGACCGCGCTGCTCACGGTGGCGCTCGGCTGGGTGGCCTCGAACGGGGACAACATCCTGTTCGGCATGGTGCAGGAGATCATCGAGACCGAGGCCCACGAGCAGGCCCTGGAGGCGCCCGCGGCGCTGGAGCGCTACACGCGCGAGCGCACCACTGCTTTCTACGCCGACTTCTTCCTCTGGGTAAACCTCGTGGCGCTCCTCGTGCAGGCCTTCGTGGCCTCCCGCCTGCTGCGCTACGGTGGCTTCGGAACCCTGATCCTCTTCCTGCCGGTGCTCTCCGCGATTGCCTACTCCTCGATGGCCATCTTCCCGACGCTCGCGGTGGTCAAGCTCTTCAAGGTCGCAGAGAACTCCAGCAACTACTCCATCAACAACACCGCGCGTCATGTGCTCTGGCTGCCGACGACGGCCGAGATGAAGTACAAGGCCAAGGCCGCGATCGACACGACCTGCATCCGCATCGGCGACGGCCTGGCCGCGCTCACGGTACTGGCGAGCACGCGCGTGCTGGCCACGTCGATGCTCGGTCTTCTCTGGTTCAACGCCGTCCTGGCGCTGGTCTGGACGGGTCTCGCCCTGGCGCTGGCCCGCGATCACGCAGAGGTATCCGCCATGGGGTTCGACGATGCACGCAGCTAGGTGGGCGCTGGTCGCGGCGCTGTCCAGCACTCTCCTGGGGGCGAGCCCGCCGCCGGAGCGTTCGCTCCGGCTCCGCGAGGTCGCGAGCCCGCCGCTCCAGGCCGGGCTCGAGGCCGCGCTCGAGGGTCTCGGACTGCACGATGCGATCCGCGAGCAGCGACTCTCGGTGGCGCTCGCGGGCCTGAGCCGGGAGGAGTGCCCGCGCCTGGCCGCGGTGAACGGCGACGTGATGATGTACGCCGCGAGCCTGCCCAAGATCGCCATCCTGCTCGCCGTGTATCGCAAGGCCCAGGACGGAGAGCTCCAGCTGACGGCCGCGGACCAGCGAGCGGCGCGCGAGATGATCCGACGCTCGTCGAACACGGCAGCCACGCGAATGCTCGACCGCGTCGGTCGCGGCTACGTGAACGACCTGCTGCAGTCCGAGGAGTACCAGCTCTACGATCCCGAGCACGACGGGGGGCTCTGGGTGGGCAAGCCGTACAGCAGCGAGCCCGCGTTCGAGCGGGATCCGCTCAGCCACCTCTCGCACGGCGCGACGGCGATCCAGGTCGCGCGCTTCTTCTACCTGCTCGAGACGGGTCGCCTGCTGGACGACGACTACAGCGCGCGTCTCAAGCGCATCCTCGGCGATCCCGGAATCGCGCACAAGTTCGTCGCCGGGATCCGCGGCGTTCGCCCCCAGGCTCGCCTGTTCCGGAAGTCAGGAACATGGCGCGAGTACCACGCTGATGCCGCGCTGGTCGAGTACGGGGACACGAAGTACGTGGCCGTGGCGATGGCGCGGAGTCGCGACGGAGAGCGCTGGCTGCGCGAGATCATCGTCGCGGTCGACGAGCTCATCCGGGTGGTGCCGCCTCCGTGCGCGGCGGATCCGGAGCCGGGAGAGGCGCCGGCGACGAGCAGTGGCGACGCTCGATGAGCCTGTGGATCCGAGTACCCAGCGTCTGGTGCTCCACCGCTGAGTTCTTCCGCAGCACGTTCGAGGTGACCGCGACCAGGTAGTACAGCTCCCGGTCGCACGCCGGCGCCTCGACGATCGCGACCGAGTTCATCACGTTCTCGACGTTCCCGTGATACTTGCGGCACTCGAAGTCGGGCTCCGGCGCGCAGCGATACAGGGATCCGGACTTGTAGTACACGGCCGCCTCGCTCAGGGCCGGGGAGGAGGCGTAGCGGATGCGCCGCTCGGTCATGTAGAGCAGCCGCTTGAGCTCGAGGCTCGAGAACGCGTCGATCAGCGCTCCCTGCTCGAGCTCGAGGAGCAGGCGGACCAGCGAGCGCGCGCTCGCGGTGCTGCTCCCGCCCGGGATCCGGCGCTTGCCCTCCGAGGTGAAGAAGCCTCCCTGACGCAGCTCGCGCAGATCGAGGCCGCTCTCCTCGAGCGGGGCGTTCAGGCCCGTCGCGAGCAGCGCGGAGAGCTCCGCCCGCGGCGTCTGCTCGAGCCAGGCTCGCCCCTCCTCGATGGATGGGGGGTACGCCGCGCCCAGCCCCTGCAGCAGGATCGCCTGCTGCAGCACCATGCTCGCCGCCGAGTTGGAGCTCGCGGAGAGCATCCAGTCGAGGAAGGTCCACAGGCTGGCGGCGTCGCCGACGCGCAGGCGCCGGCGGACCACGCGGGTGTCGCCCGGCTGCCAGAACGGGACCTCGTGGCTCGGCGTCAGGATGAACTCGTCGGCCACCACCCGGGTCTCGCGGAGCAGGCTCCGGCGCGCGGCCTCCTCGGGGTGGACCTCCGCGAGCGCCCGGAAGAGCGCCAGCGCCACGACGATCTTGCCGACGCTACCGGGATTGAACGCGACCCCGCCCCGGTGCTCGGCGTAGACCGGCGCGGACGGATCGCTCAGGTCGAGCAGCGCCAGCCCGTAGCGCGACGCCTCGTCACCCGGCAGGCGAGACAGCGTCCGCGAGAGCTCGGCGTCGGGCTGCGGCAGCTCCAGCTCCGGGTGCTCCAGCAGTCGCAGCCGGATCCGCTCGCCCGGGAGCAGCGCACCGGCCGGCAGCTTGCGGTCGGCCAGCTCCCCGATCTGCGCGAGCCTCCCGGCCTCGAGCCGCGTGATGCCCGTCTGCTCGTACCCGTCGAGCGGGTAGCCCGACGCGGACCCGCCCCACGAGAGCAGCAGCAGGATCGTCGTGGCGAGCCGCGTCACGAGTCGTCCCCCGTCGGCGGGTCGGCGAGGGCGACCGCGCGCGTGGCGCTGGCCTCGAGCTGGCGATCGAGCGCCTGCAGGTAGCCGCTGTGGCGTGCGCGCCGGCTCTCCACGAAGGGGCGCGCCTGGAGCAGGGCCAGCCGGCCGGCGCGGAAGCCGAACTCGACGTCGGCCGGCGGCGCACCGTCGCCCCGGGCCAGCCCGGGGAAGCGCCCCGGAAGCTCGAGTGCCAGGTAGACCAGCTGCGCCAGCTCGAGGCGCGTGAGCAGGGTCGCGGCGCCGCTCGCGGGCAGTCGCCGCACACCGCCGGCCGGATCGAGCGCCGCGCGCCAGGGTACGGTGGCCTGGGCGAGAAGCCGGATCTCGCGGCCGTCGCTGCGAACGCGCAGCTCCTCGGCGGCCTGGCCATCGACGGCGCCACCGATGCCCTCGCTGGCGGCGATCGAGATCCAGCTGCGTGCCCCGCTCTCCACGTCCGCGGTCACCATCACCCCCGACTTCTCCGATGCGAACGACTCCAGGAGCAGCACGCCCGGATACACGTGCTCCGGGCGGGTCATGTGTGCCTGACGCCAGGCGTGTGCGCGCTCCGTGAATGGCGAGGCCCAGACGCGGCGCAGAGCATCCATGATCCGCTCGAAGCCGACCACGTTGGGCACGGTCAGGTTGAGCCCGGCGCCCGTGAATCCGGGCAGGTCCTCGACGTTCGTGTCGCTGCGCACGAAGACCCCGTAGCTCCCGTCGGGACCCAGGACGGCCGCGAGCCGCGCGCGAAGATCCTCGCGGAACGCCTCGCCCGGATCGGAGGTCTCGATCCAGGCGCGCAGGCGTCCGAGGAACTCCGAGGTGGCGCGGCTGCGTTGCGGGCCCTGGCGCAGCTCCGCCAGCGCGGCGTACTGCTGGCGCATCCAGTCCCGCACGCTGGGACCCCCGGGCTGCAGCGGCTGCTCGATCAGGCGCCGGAAGGCGCCGAACGGGACGACCACCCCGCGCGGCACCGCGTCCGCGTACAGGTGCCGCAGCTCGCCCAGGTTCGCCGCCTTGGGCCCGACGATCCGGCCGCTGTGGGTCGCCCGGATGCTCGACAGCGGGGCGCTCCGCCAGGTGTCGAGGTCGAGCTTGTCGAGGTCGGGATCGATCTGCAGCGCGTCGTCGGGCGCATCGCGGCCGAACGCGGACTCCCAGCGGGGCCCGTCATGATCGAGCTCGACGATCCCCTGCGGGCTCACCGCGAGCACCACCCGGGCGCCCGCGTGCGCGGCGAGTCCGGCGAGGTGCTCGTCGTCCACCACCACGTTCGGGATTCCCAGGTTGCGGGCCAGGAGCTGGACGTGCGACAGCGACGAGCCCTCGCCGCGCGTCAGGATGCCGGCGACCGGGGGCAGGTCGGCGACGGTGCCGGGCAGCACGTGAATGCCGTCGCGCGCGAGCTCGTGGGGCGGCTCGTCGCCCGTGCTCAGGACCAGCACACCCCGTGTGAGGCCGGGATTGAGGCCGCGCAGACCATGGCCCACGGGCCTGCCGAAGATGCGGTGCCGCGCCCCGCCGAGCGCCATGGCGTCGAGCTGCAGGACGTCCACGACCTGGTTCCAGGCCAGCAGCGCACTTCCCCGCAGGCGATCGGGCACGAACTCCCGCACGAGCGGCTCGATCACGGACAGCCTCTCGATGCGCGGCTCCAGGTGGAACTGCAGCGCGCGCGCCGCCCAGCCCGCACCGCGGCCGAGGTAGGAGAGCTCGCGGCGGTAGTCTCCGAGTGCGGGTGGGTCCGCGCCGCGGAGCCGTGCCAGCGCCTCGTGAATCGCGTCGCTCTGTCGCTGCGACCACAGCCCCGTGCCGAACAGGGCGTGGCGCAGATCGTCCAGCAGCTCCAGGCTCCAGGCGCGCGACTCGCCCGGGGCCTGCGCGGCCAGCACGCCGGCCGTCGCGTACACCACGCGCTCGAGCACCAGGCCCGCGCTCAGGGCTCGCGTCCGGTCGGCCCGCGACTGGCCCGCGAGGTCGCGGCGGAGACCGGCGAGGACCGCCGCCGTCGCGCGCAGGCGCTCGCGCGGGTCGCGCTGCCCGGCGCCTGCGACGGCCGCGTCGAGGCGCGGTGCGAGCTTGGCGCCCGCGCGCGTCCGCAGCGTGCGCAGCTCGGCGACGGGCAGGGCCTCGTCGTACAGCGTGTCCAGTGCGCTGGCCAGCTCCTCGTAGCGTGCCCGCAGGTTCGCGGACACCCGGCCGGCGTGGGCGCGCACGCGCGCGGCGTCCCCGCGATCGGGCAGGCTGTGGATCTTGTTGCGCAGGGCGGCGAAGCCCGGGTCGTGCTCCGCCAGGTCGCCGGCCAGCTGCCGGGTCCGGGTCAGCTCGGGACCCGACGCCCAGGGCAGCAGCCGGGCCGCCTCGCGCAGCAGCAGGAAGCGCTCCTCGCCCGTCCAGGCCACGTCGCCGGCGAGCGTCGCGAGCAGCTCGGCAGATGCGGCCTGCTCGTCCTCGATCTGCAGGGCGCCGCGGTACGTGCGCGCGCCGCGGAAGATCCAGCCATCGTCGGCAGCGATCAGGAAGCGCTCGAGCAGCAGGTCGCGGAGAGGCCGCGCGTCGTCTCCGAGCCAGTCGCCGGGTCGCGTGCCGGCCAGCACGTTCGCCACCCCGTAGCCGGCCTCGCGGAGCCGCACTGCCGCAGTGCTCCAGGCGCCGTGCTGCACGCCTCCACCGTGCTCCCGGCAGGCCCCCGCCTGCGGCGGCAGCACGCTGCCGTCGCTGCAGAACCAGCGGATGCTCTCGAACGGGCCCTTCGGCGAGCCCTCGATCGCCTCGAGCCAGCTGCGGTGGACGGCCGGATCGTCGGTCGGGGTGGGCGTCGGGCTCGCCGCGAAGCAGAGCAGCGCCGCGAACGCCAGCGCGCCCGCTCGGCGTCGGCGTTGCGGGGTTCGGGTGGGCATCGCGGCAAGGGTAGGAGCCGGTGGGTGCCGTGCCAGAGCGCGGGGTCGCGCCGCGGCGCGCACCGGCCCGTGGCGCTCTCAGCGCAGCAGCTCCCCGAAGCTCGCCTCCACCTGCGAGAGGTCGATGCGATTGAGGAAGTTCGACAGCGCCATCCAGGAAACCAGTGCCGAGGGATCCGCGAAGCCGGGGGGCAGGAAGCGTGGAGCGGCCAGCACCCCGGAGTCCATCAGCTCCGCGACCAGACCGATCTCCTCGAGCACGATCTTGCCCACGAACAGCAGCGGGATCCGCTCGATCCGACCGCGGCGTACCGCCAGGCGCAGGAAGTTGTAGATCAGCACGAAGCCGCGGCTGTACGAGAGATCCTTGGAGAATGGACCGGACTCCGCGGTACCGCCGCGAAAGACCCGCGCCGTGACGGACCAGGCCTCCTCCTGGGAGCGACCGTCCCCGCGCAGCGAGCGGAACACTTCGAGGAACGTCGCCCCCTGCTCGGCCAGATGCACGGCCCGGATCCGGTCGGTGATGCGCCGCAGGCGCGCGGGGTGGGAGCGCAGGCTGGTGACCTCGACGAGGACCGCGAGCCCCTCCTGGGTGACGGAGGTGGCCGGCGTTCCCTTGCCCAGGAAGGTGCAGGTGGGCTGGGCCCGCCCGTTCAGGGTGGTGCCGACGTGTACCCAGCCCTCGTGCGCCTCGAGCACGGCCAGCTCGCGCTCGCTGAAGAGCACCCCGCTGCGCAGCTTGATGTAGTCGGAGCCCGCAGCGGCGTCGGCGACGATCCCGTCATCGGTACGGACGTGCACGCCGTCCGCGCCCAGCGTGCTGTCGAGGCGCGCCTGGAGCAGCTGCACGGCCTGCTCTGCGGGGATCGTGCGGGGCTGCTCGAAGCGGAACGCCGAGGCGTCGATCAGCGAGAGCGAGTCGTCGAGCAGCGCCGCGAGATCGGCGAGGCTGGGCTGGCCCGGCAGCAGCGGGTCGGTGGCCCGTCCGTAGAGGCGGCCGGAAAGCGGCGCGAATGCCGGCGAGCCCCGCGCCTCGAGCATGTCGATCACCAGCTCGTACTCGCGACACATTCGCGCGAGCATGCGGCCGGCCGGATCGGCTTCCCCGAGCCGGCGCTCGACGTCGCGCTCGAGCGCCTCGAAGCGGGTCCGCAGCTCGGCGGCATCGAAGGGCAGCGGGCGTCCGGCGTAGTAGTCCCGGCCCGCGGAGGGCTGCCGCTCGCAGCCGGCCGCGAAGAACGCCTGGCGGATCGAGTCGTCCCAGGCCACCGCATCGAGCACGCGGATCGGCTGCTGGGCGGCGACCAGCCGCTCCGAGAGCTCGCGGATCGTCTCCAGGTAGTCCGACATCCCCCCTTATTACACCGCGCGGTACCTGCGCGCCGGTTCGCGGAACGGGGCCGCCGCGGTTATGGTTGCTCCATGGCTTCCCGACGCGCGCCCCGGCCCGACGATCCGCTCGAGTACCCGCTCCTGGACTCGATTCCCGGCCCCGGCGAGACGTACGAGGTCGCGGATGGCGTGCACTGGCTCCGCATGCCCATGCCGGGTCGGCTCGACCACATCAACCTGTGGCTGCTGCGCGACGGCGACGGCTGGACCATCGTCGACACCGGCATCAATACCGAGGAGATCCAGGGGCTCTGGGAGGCGATCTTCGAGAAGCACCTCGGTGGCCGGCCCGTGAAGCGTGTCTTCGCCACGCACCTGCACAACGACCACACCGGTCAGGCGGGCTGGCTCACCCGGCGCTGGGAGATCGAGCTCTGGATGAGCCAGGCCGAGTTCTACATGTGCCGCGTCATGGCCGCCGACGGTCCGGCCGACGTGCCCGAGGACGCCATCCGCTTCTACCGCCGGGCCGGCTTCGACAAGAAGTGGCTCGAGATCTACCGCAGCCGCTTCGGGAAGTTCGGCTCCGGCATCTCGCAGCTGCCCGCGGGCTACCGTCGCGTGCTCGACGGCGACGCGCTCGAGATCGACGGTCGCGAGTGGCGCGCGGTCGTGGGCCGGGGGCACTCCCCGGAGCACGTCTGCCTGCACTGCCCCGAGCTCCGCGTCCTGATCTCGGGCGACCAGGTGCTGCCGCGAATCACGCCCAACGTCAGCGTCAATCCGTCGGAGCCGCACGCGAATCCGCTGCGCTACTGGCTGGCATCGTGCCGCAAGCTGCGCGAGGAGCTGCCGGCTGATGTCCTGGTCCTGCCCGCGCACGAGGATCCCTTCCACGGGCTGCACGACCGGCTCACCGCGCTGATCGACTTTCACGAGACCGGTATCGAGAAGCTCCACGAGCTCTGCACCGAGCCCAAGCGCGCGATCGACGTGTTCCCGGCCCTGTTCAGGAGCAAGATCAACGATCACACCTTCTTCCCCGCCACGGGCGAGAGCATCGCGCACATCCACTACGCGCTGGAGCAGGGGCTGCTGACCGAGGAGCAGGACGCCGACGGCGTGGCCTGGTTCAGCCGCGCCTGAGCGCGGGCGTGCGGCTCAGAGCCGCATGATCCAGCCGCCGTCCACGCCGATCACCTGTCCGGTGATCCACTGGCCGGCTGGCGACACCAGCAGCAGCAGGGTCCCGACCAGGTCCTCGGGCGGCGCGGAGTCGAAGCCCCGCAGCGGAACGATGCTGCGCAGCATCTCGCGGAACGGCGAGCTCTCGGGCGAGGCGCGCAGCCCGGCCTCGGTCTCGACGGCGCCGGGGGCGATCGCGTTCACGTTGATGCCCAGCGGTCCCAGCTCGGCCGCGAGTCCCGCGGTGAGGTGCCCGGCGGCGTACTTCGAGACCCCGTACAGGCCCGACGGTCGGTAGGCTCCGCCGGAGAGCTGGTTGACGATCTTGCCGCCACCGCGCTCCTTCATCAGCGGGACCACCGCCTGGGCGCAGAGCAGGTAGCCCGTCAGGTTGACGCGCAGCACGCGATCCCAGAGCTCGAGTGGCATCTCTGCGAGCGGGTGCGGGGGAATCTCGGCCATGAGCGCGGCGTTGTTCACCAGGATGTCGACGCCACCGAAGCGCTCCGTCGCGGCGCGGGCCATGGCGCGCGTCGAGTCCGGACTCGTGACGTCGACGGCGACGCCCGCCGCCGCGAAGCCCGCGGCCTCGAGCTCGCTGGCGGCCCTGGCGGCGCCGTCGGCGTCGATGTCGGCGAGCACCACCGAGGCTCCCGCCCCGGCCAGGCCGCGACCGTAGGCGCGGCCGATCCCGCCGGCGCCGCCCGTGACGATCGCCACCTTGCCCCCGAGGTCGAACTGGCTCATCGCCGCATCCTGACACGCGGCGCGAGGCGCCCGCCAGCAGCCGGCGCGCGGATCAGCTCACGTGGGTGGCGATCCAGTCCACCTCGCGGCGGAAGGCGTCGGCGTCCGGGTAGCGCGACGCGTGCACCAGCTCGGTGGCGCCGGCGTCGCGCAGCTCCGCGACCCGGTCGCGGACGCGCGCGGGCTCGTCGGCGACCAGCGCGGTGAGCACGATGACCTCGGGCTCGGGTCGCTCTGCGGCTCGTGCGCGCACCCGCAGCTCCGAGACGTCGCGCGCCAGGGTCGCCGTCTTGGCCCCGATCGGCATCCAGCCGTCGCCGAAGCGCAGCGTGCGCTCGAGGGCGTGCGGTGCCGCGCCGCCCACGTAGATCGGCGGTCGCGCCGGCCGCGGCAGGAAGAGGAACGGCTGGCCGTTGGACTCCGCGACCTCGCGGCTGAAGCACGCGTGCAGGAACGCCAGCGTCTCGTCCGTGCGCCGACCGCGCTGGGCGCGCGGGACCCCGACCGCGCGGAACTCCGCCGCCATCCAGCCGGCGCCGACGCCGAGGCGCAGGCGCCCGCCACAGAGCTCCTGGACGGTGGCGATGACCTTCGCCGTGGGCAGGGCAGGGCGATACGGCAGCACCAGCGCGGCGGTGCCCAGGCTGATGCGTCCCGTGGTCCCGGCCAGGAACGCCAGCGCGCTCAGCGCGTCGAGGTAGCGCCCGCCCGAGCCCTCGGCGTCGTCGGGAGGGATCGCGATGTGGTCGGGGACCCAGAGCGAGTCGAGCCCCGCGGCCTCGGCGGCACCGGCACATGCGAGGATGGTCTCGCGCGTGGACTGCGGTCCCATCAGCCGCAGGTTCACGCCCAGCTTCACGCTGCGTCCCGCACGCCGGCTGCTACTGGCCACCCATGAAGGCGGCGGCGCGGCGCTGCATCTCCTCGGGGGACACGTCCTCGACGTGCGTCGCGACGTTCCAGCGGTGGCCGAACGGATCCTCGAACTGTCCCGAGCGATCGCCGTAGAACTGGTCCTCGACCTTCCGCACGGGGCTCGCGCCGGCGTCGATCGCGCGCGCGAAGACCGCATCCACGTCGTCTACGTACACGCTGATCGTCACGGCCGTGCCGCCGATGCTCCGCGGCCCGCGAACGTCCATCTCGGGGTACTCGTCGGCGATCATGACCAGGCCGTCGCCGATCTGGAGCTCGGCGTGGCCGATCTTCCCGTCGGGCGCGGCGATGCGCATGCGCTCCACCGCGCCGAGCACGCGGCTGTAGAAGGCGATCGCCGCGTCGGCCCCGTCCACGCAGAGGTAGGGCGTCACGCGCGGATAGCCATGGGGAATCGGGCTCACTGCGGGACGGTCGGGGTCGGGCACGGGGCCTCCTCGCTCCTCCGCCGGGGAGAGCCGGCGCCCAGCATCTCACCCCGCGAGCTCGAAGGCCACCGCCGCGAGGAAGCCGGCCAGCGTGGCCAGGCCGGCGCGCGATGCGGCGCCCGACAGGTGCACCGCCTCCGGGATCATGGTCGAGGCGATGGTCGTGAGCATGGCGCCGGCGGCCAGCCCCTCGACGGCGACCAGGGCCACGTGGGGCACCGAGCCCCCGATCGCGAAGCCGATGCTGGAGCCGAGCGCGGTGATCGCCGTCAGCGCCAGCCACATGCCCAGCACGCGCGCCCGCCCGTAGCCCTGGGCGCGCAGCGCCAGCGAGCTCGACAGTGCCTCCGGGAAGTTAGACAGGAACAGCCCCGCGATCAGCGTGTACGGGATGACCTCGGCGAAGCTCACCGCTCCCGCAGCGTCCAGACGGCCGGCGACCATGCCCATGATCCCGGCCCCGATGACGATGCTCTCCGGTATGCCGTCGATCAGCAGGCCCAGCCACACCGCGAGGCCGGAGCCGCGGTGCTCCCCGGCGGCACGGCGCAGCGCCGCAGCGTCGGGGATCACGGTGCTCTGCTCCAGGGCCGCCAGCGCCGCGCGGCCCCAGCGCTCCTCGGCGTCGCCGCGCACCGCGTCGCGCATGCGAATCTCCTCGAGGCGCTGGGCGGCGAGCTCGCGCAGGGCAGCGTCGAACTCGGGGCACTCGCGGCGCCAGCGCTCGACCGCCGTTCGCTGCAGGGACAGGACCTCGACGGTCCCGCGCGCCCGCGCGCTGACCGCGTGCGGAGCTCCGACCAGCAGGGGCAGCTCGCCCAGGATGCCGCCGGGGCCGAGCCGCTTCACGGCGTCCCCCCCGCGCTCGATCTCGACCTCGCCGCGGCGTACGAAGAGCAGCGCGTCGGCCGGGTCTCCCTCCGCGTAGAGGCGCTCGCCGCCCGCGAACACGCCGGGTCGGACGTCGCGGACCAGCTCGCCGACGCGGTCCACCGGAAGCGCGCGGAGCAGGGGGAGGGCGCAGAGGTCGGTCAGCCAGCTCCGCTGCAGCTCGCTCTCGCGGCGGGTGTGCCAGCTGATCGCCGTCGAGATCTTGCGCAGGAAGCCGCCGCGCTCCGCGAGTGCGCGGTCGAGCACCACGAACAGGACGCCGCCGGCGGCCGCCCCCAGCAGCAGGGCCAGGAACGCGGCGACGGCCGTGTCGGCGTGGTGTCCGGGCTCGTGCAGTGCCGCGGCCGTCGGCGCGACCAGCTCCAGGGCGAGCGCCGCGATCAGGGCGCCCGCGCCGAAGGCGGCCAGCACGCCGGAGGTGCGCGGGCCGGGCCGGAGCGCCAGGCCGACCGCCGAGCCCAGCGGCAGCGATGCGGCCGAGACGCCGCCGAGGATCGCGGCCCAGGCCAGGTAGGCGGGAGAGAGTGCGTCCACCGGGCCATCCTCCTGCACGGGTCCGCTCCCGCCGCCCTCCGGATGCCCCGGGGCCCCGGGCGGTTACGGCCCGTGGCCCCGGAGGGCGGATCCTGGTATGACCGGCAGCGGCGAAGCCCCCGTCGCGGCGGGGGCAGGAGGCACCATGCCGGAGTTCCACAGCACGCGTCGCGAGGGCCGCACGCTGATCGTGACGATCGAGCGGCCCGAGGTCATGAATGCCCTGCACCCGCCCGCGAACTTCGAGCTCGAGGAGACCTTCGACGCGTTCGCGGGGGACCCGGAGCTCTGGGTGGCGATCCTCACCGGCGCGGGCGACCGGGCCTTCTGCGCCGGCAACGACCTGAAGTTCCAGGCGGCGGGCGGCAAGGTCGAGATGCCGCCGACCGGCTTCGCCGGGCTCACGCACCGCTTCGGCCTCGACAAGCCGGTGATCGCGGCGGTCAACGGCCTGGCGATGGGCGGCGGTTTCGAGATCGCCCTCGCCTGCGATCTGATCGTGGCCGCCGAGCACGCCGTCTTCGCGCTCCCCGAGGTACGCGTGGGCCTGCTGGCGAGCGCGGGCGGCGTGCACCGCCTGCCGCGCCAGATCGGTCTGAAGCGCGCGATGAGCATGATCCTCACCGGACGCCGGGTGCCGGCCACCGAGGGCGAGCGGCTCGGCTTCGTCAACCAGGTGGTGCCCGACCCTGACCCGCTGCCGGCCGCGCGCGAGTGGGCGGAGCGGATCCTCGAGTGTGCGCCCCTGAGCGTGCGCGCCAGCAAGGAGCAGGTGCACGGCGGCCTCGACGACGCCAGCCTCGAGAGCGCGATGTCGCGGCGCTATCCGGGGATGACCCGGCTCTTCGGCAGCGAGGACTTCGTCGAGGGGCCGCGCGCGTTTGCCGAGAAGCGACCCCCGCGCTGGAAGGGACGCTGACGCCACGCCGGCTGTGGTAGAACGGGACGGTCGATGGCCAGGACCGGTACCGCGTCAGCGCTGGGAACGGCGGAGCAGGCGAGCCTGTCGCGCGCCGCCTTCTCCCTGCACCTGGACGACCCGGTGCTCGACGACCGCTGGGCGTTGGAGCTGCACACCCCCGGGAACCAGGCGCTGGCGCGCGATGCCGACCACTTCCGTCGCGAGCTCGCGCCCGGCGTCTCGCCGATGGCGTCGATCGCCGCCCTGGGCATCGGCGCGCTCCGCCACGCCGACGACGTGGTCGAGCGCTGCGTGCGCGAGCGGGGTATCCGGCAGTACGTCGTCCTGGGTGCGGGCTTCGATACCTTCGCGCTGCGCCGCGGCGACCTCGTCGAGCGCCTGCGGGTCTTCGAGGTCGATCACCCGGACGTGCAGGCCGTCAAGCGCCGGCGCATCGAGGCGGCCCGGCGCACCCCGGCCGCGCTACCCGAGCTGGTGCCCGTGGACTTCGAGGTGACGCGTCTGGGCCCGGCGCTGCGCGCCAGCCGCTTCGACCCCGGCGCGCCGGCCGTCTTCTCGTGGCTGAACACGCTGCCGTACCTGACGCCGTCCGCCATCGAGGCGACGCTGGCCGAGCTCGGAGAGCTCGCGGCTCCGGGCAGCGTGCTCGTGGTCAACCACTCGACGACCGCGCCACCGAGCCCGGAGCAGGCGACGCGCCTGGCGATGCTCGGCGAGGAGGTCGCGAGCCGGGGCGAGCCTTTCAGGAGCCGCTTCGGCGACGCGGACTTCGAGGCGCTGCTGGCGCGCCACGGCTTCGCGATCGTCGAGCGCCTGACCGAGGTCGAGCTCACGGCGCGCTACTTCGCGGGGCGTGACGACGGCTGGGCTCCCGGGCTGCCGCTGCGCCTGATCAGCGCGGAGCGGAGGATGTGATGGGCGCCGGGAGTCCGGGAGGCACGCGCAGCTTCGAGGAGTACTCGGCCGGCTACCGGCACGTGGCGATGCGGCGCGAGGACGGCGTGCTCGAGCTGCGGCTCCACAGCGACGGGGGTCCGCTGGTCTGGGGCAGCAGCCCGCACACCGAGCTCGGCCGCTGCTTCGCCGAGGTCGGCAGCGATCCGGGCAACCGCGTGGTGATCCTCACCGGGACCGGCGATCGCTTCATCGCCGACCTCGACACGAGCTGGGTCGGCAAGATGACCCCCGAGCTCTGGAACGAGATCTACCGCAACGGCAAGCGCCTGCTCCTGAACCTCCTCGACGTCGAGGTGCCGATGATCGCGGCGATCAACGGGCCGGCGACGGTGCACGCCGAGCTCGGGCTGCTCTGCGATCTGGTCCTGGCGTCGGAGACGGCCACGTTCAAGGACGCCCCGCACTTCCGCTACGGAACCGTTCCGGGCGACGGCGTGCACCTGGTCTGGCCGCTGCTGCTCGGCTTCAATCGCGCGCGCCACTTCCTGCTGACGGGACGCCGCCTGTCGGCCGGCGAGGCGCTGGACCTCGGAGTGGTCGCCGAGGTCCACCCGCCGGACCGTCTGCTGGAGCGCGCGCACGAGCTGGCGCGGGACCTGCTGCGCCAGCCCGATCTGACGCTGCGGTACACGCGGGTGGCGATGACCCAGCTGCTGCGGCGCGTGATGCAGGAGCACCTCGACCACGGTCTCGCGCTGGAGGGCCTGGGCGCGATGAGCCACTGGCCGGAGTAGGCTCAGGGCATCAGCGCGCCGGCGTTCACGTGCAGCACCTGGCCGGTCATCGCCCAGGTGTCCGGGTGACACAGGAAGGCGACGGCGTGCGCGATGTCCCGCGGCTCGAGCACGCGGCCCATGGGATTCTGGATGTCGGAGCTGCGGGCCACGTCGGCCAGCGGCTGGCCACCGAAGACCGCGCGGGTCATCGGCGTGTCGACCAGCCCCGGCGCCACGGCGTTGACGGTGACGCCCGTGCCCGCGGTCTCGTTTGCGAGCGCCCGCGTGAGCGCGATCAGTCCCGCCTTCGAGGCGCCGTACGCGCCGATGCCCGCGCCCACGCGCACGCCGCTGCCCGAGGCGAGGTTGACGATGCGGCCGTTCCCGCGCGCCGCCATGCCCTCGACCACGCGGCGCAGTACCAGGAACGGGCCGGTCAGGTTCACGTCGAGCACGCGCTGCCAGCTTCCTGCGTCGTGTCCGGCGATCTCCTCGCGGTGTGCGATGCCGGCGGCATTGATCAGCAGATCGGGCGGGCCGAGCGCGGACTCGAGCTGGTCCAGCGCCGCGGCCGTCGACTCCGCGTCGGAGACGTCACAGCTCACGCTCACGCCCCCGAGCTCCGCCGCGACCTTCTCGACGCTCTCGGCGTTCAGGTCGATCAGTCCCAGGCGGGCACCCTCGCGGCCCAGCCGCTCGGCGATGGCGCGGCCGATGCCGCTCGCCCCACCCGTGATCCAGGCCGTGCGTCCCTCCAGGGGTCGATCCTGCTGCGCCACCGTGTCGCCTCCGTGTTGCCCCGGCGAGTGTACCGCCGGGAGCGCGCCGGGAGTGCGCGGCCCGGGGGAGGCTCAGGCCTCTGCCGCCCGCGGGTAGGCCGCCAGGTACGCCTCGAAGTGGTGGGCGACGTCGGCACGCGTCAGGCCGTAGTCCTCGAGCCGGTAGGGGGCGCGCCGGGCCTGACGCTCGGCGTCGCGCCGCATCCAGGCCCGCATCTCGGCCTCCAGTGACGCCGGCAGCTCGAGCTCGAGCCACTCGTAGATGCGCTGCATCTCGCGCAGCGGGTCGGCGAAGAAGTCCGCGGCGTACACGTCCAGGATCACATCGTCGGGGAGCTTCGGGCGCAGCGCCATCGGCCGGCGCACGTGCTCGGCGAGCTGATGCGGATAGGTGCGCCGGAGGTGGTCGAGATCGACGTGGCCGAGGCCGGCCATGTGCCCCGACGAGATCGTCGCGCAGAGCGAGGCGAGCGTGCGGAAGGGATCGCGGTGCGTCCAGATCATGCGCGCGTCGGGGTAGGTCGCCGTCAGCGCCTCGATGTGCAGGGAGTGCGAGGGCATCTTCAGCGACCAGCGTCCGGGTACGCCCGACTGGAGCACCTGCAGCACGAGCCGGTGATAGGCGTAGGCCGACGTCATGTCGCACGAGAGGATGTACTCGGCGTAGCCCCTGCTCGGGAACAGGGACTCCAGCGCCAGCGCCTTGAAGTCCTGCGCCAGCACGAAGATGCACTCCGTCGGTCCGTCGGCCCACTCCCAGTGCACGGGCGCGGATGGCAGGGCGTCGAAGATCTTCTGCTGCAGCTCCCGGCGCGTCACGCAGCGCGGATCCGTGCGCCAGGTGTCGGGCGTGGCGGGCGGCGCGGAGTCGACGGCCTCCCAGTTCA
Organism: Deltaproteobacteria bacterium; assembly: GCA_029261925.1. GTDB lineage: Bacteria > Myxococcota_A > UBA9160 > SZUA-336 > SZUA-336 > JAGWBS01. Next base: position 16,917 of record JAJDAJ010000028.1, read on the forward strand.
GCAGCGAGCGCCAGCGCGGGTCGAGGTCGAGCAGGTAGCTGATCGCGGTCGTTCCGGTGCGGGGCATGCCCATGATCACCAGCGGCGCCTCCACGGGCTGCTCGAGAACTCCGGGGTCCTGGCGCACGTGCTCCGCGACGCGCAGCCGGTTGGAGAGCGCGCTCACCGCGTTCTCGCGCAGCGCCCCGAGCGATCCGGGGCCGAGATCGGAGCGCGCCAGGAAGCCCTGGAGGAGCACCCCGAGGCCCTCCCGGAAGGACTCGCTGTCGAAGCTCGACAGGCCCGTGTGTTCCTGCGCCGCCTCGATCAGCTCGTCGACGGTCATCCGCCCTCCTGCTCGATGCCGACTGGCCGGCCGCCGACGATCTGGTCCAGGTACTCGGACATTCCCAGCGCCGGCTGGCCATTGCAGCGGAACGCGGTCATGGCCTCGGTGATGCGCGTGTGCAGCAGGGTGCCGTCCGCGAGCTTGCGGCGGTTGCGCAGCGGGATCAGCGACACCACGCTGCCCTCGATCTCGTAGTCGCGCCCGTCCACGCGCGTGTTCACGCGCAGCCCGCGGTGGTAGCCCTCCGCGGTCCACTCGCTCTCGATCTCGCCTTCGTCGACGACGAAGTGACGTCCGTCGACGAAGGCGTGCCCGCTGGTCCGGAGGCCGTCGGCGTCGCTGGAGACGGTCGCCTGGATCGAGAGCTCCGGGCTCACGTAGAGGTGGACCCAGCGGTACCAGTCGATGCTCTGCCAGTAGCGCGGGCCCCAGGTCTTGTCGCGTGCCCCGTGGCCGTCGAGCTCCCAGCGCTCGTCTCCCACCTCGAGCCAGCCCTCGCCGTGCATCCACTGGTCGAAGTGCGCCTTCCCGAAGCCGCGGTCGGGATCGAGGGGGAGCGGCGTGCCGTCCTCGTTCACGATCTCGCCGCCGACGCAGGCGGTGGCGTCGGTGTGGACGATCTCCATGCGGGCCGGCACGTGCGGGTTGCTGCGGAAGGCCTTGCCGGGATCGACCATCTCCTCGGGGTGCTCCAGCACGCAGAGCTCTCCCTCGTAGGTGACCCGGTGCCGCTCGAACGGCGCCAGGATCTCGAAGCGCAGGCCGCCGGCGTTCATCTCGTCGTTGCTCGAGATCCGCGGCCGGCTGGCCATGAAGGCCACGCGTCCTCCGGGCAGGTACCAGCAGCAGGTCATCTCGGCATGGCCCTCGCGCACCCGGTTGCCGAGGCGGTACCAGCCTCCGATCTCGCGCTCCCGGTCGAAGACGCTGAAGTACATGCTCTCGTTGTAGTTCGACACGTCGTCGGGCACGTGATTGAAGTCATCGCGCGGATCGAGCACGAGCTTGCAGCCGGGTGGCACCAGGGGCATGGGGGGTCTCCTCGTCGGGGTTCAGGCGCCGCTCGCGCTGCGCGCTGCGCTCACCAGGTGCAGAACGTGCGCGCCCATCTGCTCGGGCGCCGCGCGGGTCGGATCGGCCAGGGCCCGCTGGTACACGCCCTCGAGCAGGACGGCGAGCCGGAAGGCGGACAGGGCGGTGTAGTAGCGCAGGTCGGGGGCTCGACGGCCGCTGTGCTGCTCCCAGCGCTCGATCATCGCCTCGCGCGGGGCCCAGCCGCGGCGCTCGCCGTCGCCCCACATGCGCAGGAACGCCGCCAGGTCGAGCACGGGATCGCCGATCGTCGAGTTCTCCCAGTCGAGGATCGCCGCCACGCGGCCGGGCGGATCCGGGGCGACCAGCACGTTGGCACTGTGGTAGTCGCCGTGCATGATCCCGGGCGTCCAGTCGGCGGGAATGTGGCTGGACAGCCAGGCACCGACCTCGCGGATCCCCGGCAGCTCCCGCGCGCCGTAGCCGTCGAGCTGACGCGTCCAGCGCTCCACCTGGCGCTCGTGGAACCCGTCGGGGCGGCCCCAGCCCTCGAGGCCGCGCGCGCGCCAGTCCACGCGAGCGAGCTCGCCGATCGCCTCCATGTACGCCAGCGCCACCTGCTCCTGGAGCACCGGGTCGCCGGCGAAGCGCGCGGGGAGCGGGTCGAGCGAGCTGAAGCCCGCGACGTACTCCATCACGTAGAAGGCCGAGCCGATCACCTCGCGATCCGCGCACAGCGCGAGCGGCGACGGGTGCGGCACGGGTGTTCCCTCGAGCGCCGTCAGGACGCGGTGCTCGCGCTGCATGCCCCGGTCGGCGCCCTCGAGCGCGACGCGCGCGGGTCGGCGCAGGACCCAGCGGCGCCCGCCGCGGTGCAGCACGAAGCTCTCGTTCGACATGCCCGCGGCCAGGCGCCTGATCTCGAGGGGCGTCCCCGCCGCCACGTCGTGGGCGTCGAGCCAGGCGGCCAGCCGGTCGGGGTCGATCAGCCCCTCGAGGCTGTCCGACTTGAAGCCGTCGGTCTCGATCATCGCCACGAGCAGACGGGCCCGGCTAGCCCCGCTCGATCCCGGCGCGGTCCGCACGGGTCGCGGCGTACGGCGAGGCGTTCGCGGGGAAGTTCGGCTGGCCCATGCGCCGATCATACAGCTACGCCCGGACGGGCGTGCGATGATCGGTACGTGAGAGAGGCGGTTCTCGTGATCGGCGCACGCGGTCCGGTGGGTGGCGCGGCCGTGGCGGCGCTCTGCGGGGCGGGCGTCCCCGTGCTCGCGAGTAGCCGCAGGCCCGCGGACCTGGCGCTCCCGCGGGGCGCGGAGGCGGTGGCGCTCGAGCTCGACGACGCGACGCCCCTCGAGCCGCTCCTGGAGCGCTGCGCTGCGCTCCTGCTGATCCCGCCCGGCGGTCCGGGCAGCTGGCAGGTCACGGTCACGCGCCGGCTCGCCGTGGCCGCCGCGTCGGCGGGTGTCGAGCGGGTCGCACTGGTCTCGGGAATGTCCGCGGGGCACGATCCCGACTCGGTCAGCCGCTCGCTCGAGCGCGCCTGTGGCGACGCCGGTCTGCAGCCGGTCTGCCTGCGTCCCAACCACTTCATGCAGAGCTATGCCACGCACTACCGCGCGGACGTGACCGCGGGTCGCCTGCGGATCTACACCGGGGCGGGTCGCGCCAGCTACATCGATGCCCGCGACGTCGGCCGCGCCGCGGCGGGCGCCCTGCTGGATCCCGGGCAGAGCGGTCGTGCTCACGTGCTGACCGGGCCCGAGGCGCTCGACCAGGCAGCGGTGGCGCGGATCCTCTCGGACGTCACGGGGCGCGCGGTGCGCTGCGCCGCCCGCTCGCACGAGGACACGCGCGCGACGCTGCGCGGGCTCGGGCTGCCCGCGGCGACCGTCGAGGTCAGCGTCGCGCGGCTCCGCGAGATCGAGCAGGGTCGCTTCGAGGCGGTGACCGACGCCGTCGAGCAGCTCGGGGGCGCCGCCCCGCTCGGGTTCGAGGCCTGGGCCCGGGAGCACGCCGGAGCCTGGCGCTGAGCGCGGAGTCGTCTCCCGGGGCCGATCGAGTGCATAATCGGACCCGGCTCGAGACCGAGGGAGGGATCCGATGACCTGGCGACCCGTGAAGGTCGGGGTGCCGGCGCAGGTCCGTCGGAGATGACGCGACCCGCCGACCCGGTACTGCCCGCGGACGAGTTCGTCCGCAGCCTGACCGCCCAGATCCAGGCGCGCCGCACCTTCGGCAGCCACCCGCTCTGGCTCCAGCTCATCGACGGCAAGCCCTCGCGCGAGCAGCTCCAGCGCTTCGCGGTGCAGTTCTTCCTGCAGGTGCGGGAGTTCCCGCGCGCGGTCAGCGCCATGCACTCGAGCTGTCCGTTCCCCGAGGAGCGCATCGAGCTCGCGGAGAGCATCTACGAGGAGGAGACGGGCCGCATCTCGGGCGCGAACGAGCCGCACCCCGAGCTCTTCATCCGCTTCGGCGAGTCGATCGGCCTGGCGCGCGCCGACATGGTCGACGGCGTCGCGCTGCCGGCCACGGCCTCGCTGATCGACTGGTTCGAGCTCTCGACGCGGCAGCGCTCGTTCATCGAGGCCGCCGCCGCGATCAACCTGGCCGCCGAGGGCCAGGTGCCGGGAGCCTTCGGACCGATGGCCGCTGCGCTGCAGCGTCACTACGGGCTGAGCGCGCGCGACGTCGAGTTCTGGTCGCTGCACGAGATCGCCGACGCCGAGCACAGCTCGGTCGGAGACAGCATCGTCGTGCATCACGCCACCGGTGCCGAGGTGCAGCGCCGCGTGCGGGCCGCCCTGCAGCACTCCCTGGACGCCTGGTGGCAGTTCTTCGACGGTATCCAGGCGTCGCTGGAGCTCGACGCCTAGCTCGCGGGGATCAGGGCTGCAGGGCGCGGCGCACGAACTCCCAGATCGCCTCCGGATCCAGGTTCGTGCGCCGGGGGTCGACGGTCTCGAGAAGCGTGGCGGTCGTGTGGGCGGACGTCAGGTGGAAGACCATCAGCGCGAGCTGGCGCGGGTCCGAGTCGCGGAAGATCCCGCGCTCGATACCGCGCGCGATCTCGCGCTCGAATACCTCGACGGCGGGCTCGGCGAGCTGCTGGATCTCGGCGGGATAGAGCTGCGCCAGCCGGACGTGCTCGCGTGCGAGCGCGGCCCGGCGCGCGCGGGCTGCGCGCGGGACGGGGGCGAGGATGCCGGTGATGGCGTCGCGCAGGCGCTCGGCCGGGTCGTCGACGCCGTCGATCTCGGCGGCGCGGATCTCGCGACCCCGGCGCAGCGACTCCTCGAGCACGGCGAGCATGAACTCGTCCTTGCCGTCGAAGCGCTGGTAGAAGGTGCGCAGCGAGACGCCGGATCGCTCGACCACCTCGGTCACCGTGAGGTCCGTGCGGTCGGGCTCGGAGAGCAGCTCCAGCGCCGCCTCGACGAAGCGAAGGCTCTGGCTGAGGGCGCGCTGTCGCGCGCTCTCGACCGGGCTGGTCACTGCCCGCTCGTGCCAGCGCGCCGGGGAGCCATCTGCCACGTTCGCCCTCCGCGTCATCCCGGGACGGCGCCCCGGCCACGATCCGTTCCCGATGTCGCGCCGGGGATAATCGGCCTATCGGAGGCGCGAACGTCATCATATACCCCGACGAGGACGGCGGGGCGTTCACGCCCCGGGGCACCGCGCTGGCGGATCGACGGCGCGCACGAAGCCGGGATCGTGCCCGGCGCCGGGCGGAGGCGCCGGCTTGCACTCCGGGCCCGGGTCGCCGATAACTCCCGCGATGAGAGCCGTCGTGTGCAAGCAGTACGGTCCGCCGGAGGACCTGGTCGTCGAGGAGCTCCCCGATCCGGGCGCCGGGCCGGGCGAGGTCGTGGTCGCGGTGCGCGCGGCCGTGGTGACCTACCCCGACGCGCTGATCATCGAGGACCGCTACCAGATGCACGCCACGCCGCCCTTCGTGCCCGGCGGCGAGGTCGCAGGCAGTGTGCTGGAGGTGGGGGAGGGCGTCGCGGGCATCTCACCCGGCGATGCCGTGGTCGGCAGCGGCGGGATCCAGGGCGGCTTTGCCGAGCGCGCCGTGCTGCGGGCCGACGGGCTCCGGCGACTGCCCGCCGGCGCCGACTTCGCCACCTCCACCGGCCTGCAGTACGCGTACGGCACGGGGCTGTACGCGCTCCAGTACCGGGGCGCCCTGCAGCCGGGAGAGACGCTGCTGGTGCTGGGCGCGGCGGGGCAGGTGGGCCTGGCCGCCGTGGAGCTGGGCCACCTGATGGGCGCCCGCGTGATCGCTGCGGCGTCGAGCGCCGAGAAGCTGGCGCTGTGCCGCGAGCGCGGCGCCGACGAGGCCATCGACTACTCGCGCGAGGACCTCAAGGCCCGCGCCAAGGAGCTGACCGGCGGTGCCGGCGTGGACGTGGTGTACGACGGGGTCGGGGGCCCGAACGCCGAGGCCGCGCTCCGCGCCACGGCCTGGGGAGGACGCTTCCTCGTCGTCGGATTCACGGCCGGCATCCCGCACATCCCGCTGAACCTGACGCTTCTCAAGAGCTGCCAGATCGTCGGCGTCTTCTACGGGGCCATGACGCAGCGCGATCCCGAGCTGCGCGACGCGATCCTGGCCGAGCTGCTCGAGCTGACGGCCGCCGGCAAGCTCGACCCGTACGTGTCCCGCCGCTACCCGCTCGAGCAGGCGGGCCGGGCACTGCGCGACCTGCTCGACCGACGCGCCATCGGCCGGCTGATCATCGAGCCCTGAGCCGCGCCCGGGTCGCGCAAGCCCGTCGCGACTACTCGGGCAGCTCCGGGTTGCGCCGCGCCAGGATGCCCTCGTAGCGGGCCCGTACGCGCGCATCCTGGTCCTCGCTGGGCGGAAGGATCCAGAACTTCCCGGCGCGCACGCCCTCGAGGCAGTACCCGGCAACCTCCTCCGGCTCCGTCAGCCGGAAGCGGACGCCCGAGCTCCGCGCCAGGTCCTCCATGCTCACGTAGTCGGCGCCGGGGCTGTCGGGGTCCGAGAGCTCCGCGGGGCGGTTGCGTCCCGAGTTGAGGATCTGCGTGTTGACCAGGAACGGACCCGGGAAGAGCGCCGAGGCTCCGATCGCCGCGTCCTCCATCAGCAGCTGGTAGTGCAGCGTCTCGGTGATGCTGGTCAGCGCCGCCTTGGTCGCGGAGTAGATCGGCGTGGTCGGCAGGATGGTCAGGCCGCCGTTGCCCGACGACGTGTTGACGACCCAGCCGGGCTCGCCGCTGGCGAGCATCCGCGGCACGAAGGCGCGGATGCCGTGGATGACGCCCCAGACGTTCACGCCCAGGCCCCAGCTCCAGTCGGTCTCGGGCAGCGTCCACACGCGGCGCTGGGCCTCTCCGAGCCCGATCCCCGCGTTGTTGAACAGAAGGTGCACCGCACCGTGTGCGTCGAAGGCGTGGGCGGCGAGCGCCTCGACCGAGGCTCCGTCGCTCACGTCGGTGACCCGGCTGCTGATCTCGCCGCCCGACTCGCCCAGCTCGGCGGTCGTGCGCTCCAGCGCGCCCTTCTCCACGTCGGCGAGCACCACGCGCGCACCCTCGCGCAGTAGCGCGGCGCCCAGCGCGCGGCCCACGCCGCTGGCGCCGCCGGTGACGACCGCAACCCGTCCCTCGAAGCTCCGGACTGGCTGCGCCATCACGCTCTCTCGCGCGCGGGCGCGTCGACGTAGAACTGCGAGAAGTAGCGCCGGTACTCGGGGATCGGCCCGTCGCCGTCGCAGAGCAGGGGACGGGCCTGGTGCACCTTGTGGCTCCAGATCCGGATGTCGTCCTCGACGCCGCCCGCGATGCTCTCGATCGATGCGCGCCCGATGGCCTCCTCGGGGGAGCCCGGCGCCTCGCGCCGGCGCGTGAACGCGAAGCGGAGCTCGACCTCCTGGTCGTCGATCGGCGTGACGATCGTCATCAGCAGTGTCTCGGTCCGGCCCCAGAAGCGCGTCCACTTCTGGCCCGCGCCGTTCTGCACCGTGAGCAGGCGGCTGGTGCCGGCCTGGACGCTGCCGTCGGGGTTCTCCCAGGTCCGCGGCCCCTCGAGGGCGCTGCGGCGCATCACCCCGTCGTAGCTGGTCTCGCCCTCGGGCACCGCATCCATGCCGTGCACGTAGCGGAAGTGCGCCGGGTCGACTCCGTTCTCGGCGATCTCCTGGACGCTGGAGCGGAAGCACCACTGGTAGCGTGTCAGCGGCTCCCAGTCCGGGTCCCCGACCTCCGGGTGCTCGACCACGTCGAAGAAGGGCTTCTCGCCGCTCGGGTGGTACCAGGCCCAGACGATCTGGTTGCGCTCGACGACCGGGTAGCTCCCCAGCGCGCCGGGTCTCTCGACCTTCGCGGGCATGCGCTTCGCGTACGGCACGTCGACGCAGCGGCCGTCGGGCGCCCAGGCCCAGGCGTGGAAGGGACAGCGCAGCGCCTCGTCGTCGACGTGCCCGCCGTGGCCCAGGTGCGCGCCCAGGTGCGGGCAGTGGGCGTCCATCAGGGCGGGAACGCCGGAGGCCGTGCGGAAGAGCACCAGCTCGCGGCCGAAGTAGCGCACGGGTCGCACGTCGCCGGGCGCAAGCTCGTCCGCGTACGACACGAGGAACCAGCCGAAGGGAACGGGGTGGGGCAGGGGCTCGGGCATCTCAGGCCTCCGCGGTACCGAACAGGGAGCGCGGCGGCCCGATGCGCTTCGCGATCGGCAGCAGCGCGTCGAGATCGAGGCCGTAGCACTCCACGGCGTTCAGGCCGAACAGCGGCTCGAGCTCGGAGGGCGGCAGACCCTTGAAGTCCTGCAGCCGCGCTGCGGTGTTCGGCCACAGCCCCTCGGGGTGCGGGTAGTCGGTGCCCCACATCATGTTCCCCACGCCGATCTGGTGGCGGCGCGAGATGCCGAGCGGATCGAGCAGCGAGGCGCCGATCCAGCAGTTGCGCGCGAAGTACTCGCTGGGCTCCATCGACAGGTGCTCGCGGAAGTTCCCGAGCTTGCCGCTGGTGTGCTTCTTCGAGGCGCGGATCTCCATGAGCTCGAGCATTGCCGGCAGGTGGAACTCGCTGACCTCGGTCACGGCGAACTTCAGGCGCGGGAAGCGCTCGAAGACCCCGCCGAAGATCAGCACCCAGAGCGGGCGCGCCGCCCAGAAGACGAACTCGGTCAGGTAGATGCCCATCATGCCGGGCAGATCCTCGTAGTCCGGCGTCGGGCCGGAGTGCGTGTGCACGACCATGCCCAGGTCCTGGCACGCGGCCCAGAGCGGCTCGTAGCGGGGATGGTGGTACGCGGGGTAGTCGCCCCAGAGGGCCGGGATCAGGATGCCACGCATCCCGGCCTGATGCGCCCGGTGGGTCTCCTCGACCGCGGCGTCCACGTCGTACAGCGCGGGCACGATGGCGATCCCGATGCGGCGCTCCGGCGCCAGGGAGCAGAAATCGGCCAGCCAGCGGTTGTGGGCCCGCGCACCGGCCCACTGCAGCTCCGGCTCCACACCCCAGGGCTTGAGGCCCAGCCCCGCGCCGAACGGCGGGGCATTCATCTCGGTGATCCCGTCGGGGAAGAGCACCTCGCCCACCACGCCGTCGGCGTCGATCACCTCGAGGCGCTGGTCGGAGTCCCAGGCCCCCGTGAGCTTCTGCTCGATGCCCTGGCGCCAGCGCTCGTTGAAGTCCTTCACGAAGAACTTCCGCGCGTTATCGTCGGTCACGGCGATCTGTTCGGCCAGGGCGGCGTCGAAGGCGTCGTGGTAGCGGGCGTCCACGTAGTCCCGGTAGTGCTGGGGCTGCAGCCCGGCGTGACCGTCCGAGGAGATCATCAGGTAGCGATCCATGGGGCCTCCCCCGGGGCACCGGAGCGCCCCCTGACCAGTGTAAACCAGCGGGCTGGCCGGCTGGAAGCAGGGCGCCCCCGCCGTGTAGCATGCCGCGCAACATGAGCGCGCCCCCACCGGCCCCGCGCGCCCGCTACGCGCTGGGCGTGCTCTTCGTGGTCTACGCCGTCAGCCTGATCGACCGGCAGATCCTGGCGATGCTGCTCCCGCCGATCAAGGCGGAGCTGGGCCTGCGCGACTGGCAGCTCGGCTTCCTCTCGGGGCTCGCCTTCGCCCTGTTCTACAGCACCGCCGGCATCCCCCTGGCGCGGCTGGCCGACCGCGGCTCCCGGCGCAACGTGATCGCCGCGGGCATGGTGATCTGGAGCGCGGCCACGGCGCTCTGCGGCGGGGCGCGCAGCTTCGTGCAGCTCGCGCTGGCGCGCGTCCTGGTCGGCGCCGGCGAGGCCGCCGGGAGCCCCCCGAGCCACTCGCTGATCTCCGACCTGTACCCCCCGCAGCGGCGCGCTCGCGCCCTCGCGATCTACACCATGGGTGCGAACTTCGGGATCATGGGCGGCTACCTGCTCGGGGGCTGGCTCGCCGAGTCGATCGGCTGGCGCTGGACCTTCGTCGTCGTCGGCGTCCCCGGCATCGTGATCGCGGTCGTGGTCAAGTTCACGCTGCCCGAGCCCAAGCGCGGCGCGATCGAGGCCCGCGTCGACGACACGCCGCAGCCGCCGCTGGGAGAGTCGCTGCGCTACCTGTTCCGGCTGCGGGCATACCGGCAGATCGGCATCGCCACCTCGCTGTACAACGTGGCCTCGTACGGCTTCATGTTCTGGGTGCCCACCTTCATGGAGCGGGCGCACGGCATGAGCCTCACCGAGATCGGCCTGTGGCTGGGGCCGATCTCCGGGATCGCGGGGGCGACCGGTGCGTTCGCGGGCGGCTGGCTCGCGGACCGGGGCGCCCTGCGCGACGAGCGCTGGCTCGCCTGGGTCCCGGCGTACGCCGGTATCGCGGCCACGCCGTTCATCCTGCTCTTCCTGCTGGTTCCCGACGCGTACCTGGCGCTGCTCTGCTACGTGCCGGTCACGCTGCTCACCGCCATGTGGACCGGCCCGACCTACTCGGCCGTGCAGGGGCTGGTCTCGCTGCGCATGCGCGCCACCGCGTCGGCGGTGCTGCTCTTCATGCTGAACTTCATCGGCTTCGGCATCGGCCCGCAGCTGGTCGGCATCCTCAGCGACCTGCTCGAGCCGGTCTGGGGCAGCGCGGCGATCCGCTACGCCCTGCTGTTCGTGGGACTGTGCAAGGCCTGGGCGAGCCTGCACTCGTTCCTGGCCGCGAAGCACCTGCGCCGCGAGCTGCAGCTCGCCCGCGAGGCGGGATAGCCGGTCCTCAGCTCAGCCAGCGCGCCTGCGCGATGGCGCGCTGGTGGCTCGCGGCGCCGTCCATCTCGAGCTTGAGGGCCTGCAGGCGCATGGTCCACACGTGCAGGTCGTGCTCGTGCGTGAAGCCGATCGCGCCCGAGAGCTGGTGCATCTCGGCGAAGACCTGGCGCGCGGCGCCGGTCGCGTAGGCGGCCGCGACCGCCGCGGCCTCCGTCTGCGCTCCGTGGTAGGCCGCCTCGAGCGCGAGCCAGCGCACGCCCTCGACGAGGATCGCGCACTCGGCCAGGCGGTGCTGCACCGCCTGGAACGACGCGATCGGGCGGCCGAACTGCTCGCGCTGCTTCAGGTACGCCACCGTGCAGTCGAGGGCGGCGCGCATGGTGCCAGCCGACTCGGTCGCGATGGCGACGCGCCACCAGTCGCGCAGGCGCTGTCCGCTGCCCGCCCCCAGCGGCTCGCCGCGCTCCAGCGCGCCGGCCGCCAGCCGCGCGACCGGATAGCCGAAGTTCGAGCGGACGGGCTCGACGTCTGCCGGGCCCAGCTCGACCACGCGGGCCTGGTCGCCGGCGTCGACGAGCAGGGTGCGCGCGTGCGGCGCGAAGCGCACCAGGCGGTCGCCGCCGCGGCGCGCCAGGGCCAGCGGGCCGTCGAGGGCGCGTCCGGCGACGGCCGGGGCCACCAGTGCCGAGGCGCCGATGCTCACGACGCCGGCGGCCTGCGCGACCGCGTCGACGAGCAGCGCCGCCTCCAGCGGGCCGGTCTCGTCGTCGAGGTACATCTGCGCGAAGCCCGCGCCGGCCAGCGCCTCGTCGAGCGCGTCGTCGTAGGCGCCCTTCTTGCCCAGCTCGATCGCCCGCGCCGGACCCGCGTGGCGCTCGAGCAGCTGGCCGAGCGCCTCCAGGATCGCCTGCTGGTCGTCGGAGAGGTCGAGGTCCATCAGGGCTCCCGCGGCAGGCCGAGCCAGCGGCTGGCGATCAGGTTGAGCTGGATCTCCGTGGCTCCGACCGCCACGCCGGCCGTGATGGCCATGCGGAAGTTGGAGTCGGCGAAGCTGCCGTACTCCAGCGCCTCGGCGCCGAAGATCTCCAGCGCGAGCTCCGCGATGGCGGTGTCGGCGCGCGTACCGGCGACGCGGGCGAGGTTCGTGTCGGCCGAGGGCGGATGGCCCTTGGTGCGCAGATCGATCACGCGGTAGGCGAGCAGGCGACCCGCCTCGCACATGGCGCGTGCCTCCCCGAGCCGCTCCTGGATCTTCGGGTCCTCCAGCATGCCGCGCTCGCGCGCGAGCTCCGCGAGGCGGTCGATCGTGAGCGCGGCGCGCGCGTAGCGCGCGGCGCCGGCGCGCTCGAAGGCGAGCGCGTAGCTCACGACGTCCCAGCCCTCGTTCTCGGGACCGAGCCGGCAGGAGACCGGCACGCGCACGTCCGTGAAGAAGACCTCGTGGAAGTAGCGGTCGCCGACGACCGAGGGGATCTCGCGCACCTCGATCCCCGGGGCGTCCATCGGCACGAGCAGCACGGAGATACCGCGGTGGCGCTTCGAGCCGGGATCCGTGCGCACCAGCAGGATGATGAACTCGGCGTGGTTCGCGTACGACGTCCAGATCTTCTGGCCGTTGATCACGTACTCGTCACCCTCGCGACGCGCCTGGGTGCGCAGCGCCACCAGGTCGGAGCCTGCGTCCGGCTCCGAGAAGCCCTGGCACCAGAGCACCTGGCCCCCCGCCATGCGCGGCAGGTGGTAGGCCTGCTGCTCCTCGGTGCCGTAGTGCATGATCGCCGGCCCGATCCAGTTGTAGTTCATGTACTGCGGGCCGCGCGGCTCGCCGATCGCCCAGAGCTCCTCTCCGAGGATCGCGTGTCGCCAGGGGGTGCAGTCGCGACCCCCGAACTCCGACGGCCAGTGCTGGGTCAGCCAGCCCCGATCCGCGAGCCTGCGGCAGAACTCGCGCGAGAACGTCGCCTGGGCGTCGCTGCCCGGGCCGTCCTTGGACAGCTCGGACCAGTCGTCGGGCAGCGTCTCGTCGAGGAACGCCCGCAGCTCGCTGCGGAACTCGGCATCCTCTCGTGGCCAGTCGAACTCCACGGCACCTCCTGGGAGCGGCAGCATACAACGCCCACCCCCGGTCTTCAGGCCCCGCGACGCGCCGGCGCTGGCCGGGCTCGGGGCAGGGCCGCGCGGAACCGGCAAGCCAGTACAATGTGCCGCCGGAGGTCAGCCATGAAGCTCGGATTCCTGCCGCCCATGGAGCGGGGGCGCAGCACGTCGCCGGACTGGGTGATCCGTCTGGCCGAGATGGTCGAGGGGCTCGGCGTGCACTCGATCTTCGGCGTGGAGCACGTGGTGATCGCCGAGGACTACGAGCCGCTGTACCCCTACTCGGCGGACGGCCGCATGCCCGCCGGGCCCAGCACGGTGATCCCGGACCCCCTGGAGTGGCTGAGCTTCGTGGCCGCCCGCACCTCGGACCTGCGCCTGGGAACGGCGGTGATCATCGCGTCGCAGCACAGCGCGGCGATCCTGGCCAAGCGCGCGGCCACGCTCGATGCGCTGTCCGGGGGCCGTTTCGAGATGGGCGTCGGCCTCGGCTGGCAGCGCGAGGAGTACGAGGCGATCGGCGTGCCGTACCGCGACCGCGGGCGCCGGCTCGACGAGAACATCGAGGCCATGCGCGCCCTGTGGCGGGATGCGCCGGCCACCTACCACGGCAAGTACGTCAGCTTCGACCGCGTGCACTGCGACGTGAAGTGCGCGCAGCCCGGGGGCGTGCCGATCGTGATCGGCGGCAGCACGGACTTCGCCGCGCGGCGCGCGGGTCGGCTCGGCGACGGTTTCTTCCCGTTCGTGATCTCGCCCGAGGACTTCGCCGAGCGCGTCGAGCTGATCGGCAAGACCGCGCGCGAGCACGGGCGGGATCCGCAGCAGATCGAGCTCACCGCCTGGCCCGGCAGTCTGGACTTCGAGCGCGGCTTCGACCTGCCGTTCGTGCGCGCCTACGCCCAGGCCGGAGCCTCGCGCCTGGTGATCTCGGGCATGGAGAGCGGCAGCGCCGAGCTCGACGACATGCGCGACCTGATCCGCCGCTACCAGGACGAGATCCTGGCGCGGCTCTGAGACCGCGCCGCACGGCGCGGGCCGGGAGGCCGACCTTGAAGCACGACGACGCGATCCGCGAGGCGCTCGCCTGGGCGCCCGTTCCCGAGCTGGGCGAGCCACCCTTCGCCTCGCCACCGGCGCTGGCGGGGGCGACCGTCGCCGTGGTGACCACCGCGGGCCTGGCGCATCGGGGCGAGCCCTGGGAGGACCAGTCGAGCGCCTACCGCGCCTTCGCGCGCGACGACGATGCGATCGTCATGGCGCACAACAGCGTCAACCTCGATCGCAGCGGCTTCGCGGCGGATCGCAACGTGGCCTACCCGATCGACCGCCTCGGGGAGATGGCGCGTGAGGGGGTCATCGGCGGCGTGGCCCCGCGCCACCTGTCGTTCCTGGGCTCGACCTTCGAGCTCTCGACCATGCGGCTGGACACCGGTCCGCAGGCGGCGCGCATGCTGCGCGACGACGGCGTCGACGTGGTCCTGCTCACCCCCGTCTGACCCATGTGCACGCGTGCGGTCTGCACGCTCGCGCACGCCTTCGAGGAGGCCGGCATCGCCACCGTGGCGCTGGTCTCGAACCGCGTCCACGCCGAGCGCCTGAGCCCGCCGCGCGCGCTGTACTGCCGCTTCCCGCTCGGCCGACCGCTGGGCGTCCCGCGCGATGCCGCCTTCCAGCGCCGCGTGCTCGACGCCGCCTTCGCGCTGCTGGAGCGGCCCCGCGGTCCGGTCCTCGAGACCTTCCCGGAGGTGATCGAGGATGCTGCCGACGCCCCGCTCGCCTGTCCGCTCCCACCGCGCCACGATGCCTCGCTGCCGCCCGCCGTGGACGAGGCGCGCGGGCTGCGGCCGGCCTGGGAGCGCGCCCGCGCCGCCTCGGGGGGCACGCAGGTCGGGCGTGTGGTCGACGCCGACGGCATCCCGGACGCGATCGCCGCGCTGGTGCGGATCGCGGGGGGCACGCCCTGGAACGAGGCGGGCCTGCCCGGCGAGCCGGCGGCGACCGCCATGGACGTGCGCGCCTACTACGAGGAGGCCGCAACGGGGCTGGCCGGTCACGTACCCGCGGCCCGCGCGGCCGAGGCCTGGCTGTTCCAGTCCACCGAGACCGGGCGTGTGCTCCGGCGCGTGCTCGAGCAGGTGCGCGACGCGGCCCCGCCGTTCCCGGCGCTGCTGTACCTGATCCCCTACTCGCAGCAGCCGGCGGAGGCGATGCACCGCTTCGAGCCACCCGCGGAGGCCTAGCAGGCGGTTGAAGACCCCCGGGCCGGGCTCTTGCAGCCTGGGCGCGACTCCGCGGCCGGGCGCCGCGTCAGGCCAGCCGGGCGGAGCGCTCGAGCAGGCGCCGCGCGCGCTCGAGGTGCGGAGCGTCGACCATCTGCCCGTCGAGCGCGAACACCCCGCGCCCCTCGCGCGCGTGGGCCTCGTACGCCTCGATCAGGCGTCGCGCGTCGGCCACGTCCTCGTCGGACGGAGAGAACACCGTGTTGACCACGGGAACCTGGTCGGGGTGGATCGTGAGCTTGCCGGCGAAGCCGCTGTCGGCGGCCTCGCGGGCCTCGGCCGCCAGGCCCTCGGAGTCGCGGATGTCGATCCAGACCGAGTCGATCGCGTCGATCCCCGCGGCGGCCGCCGCCAGCAGGGTCGAGACGCGGGCGTGGCGGAACACGTCGAGGTAGGCGCCGTCTTCGCCGCGGTTGCGGCGCGCCCCCAGTGCCGCGGACAGGTCCTCGCCGCCCCAGGTCAGCGCGACCACGCGCGGTGCGCGCGCGATCGCGGCCAGGTTGAGCACGCCCTCGGGGGTCTCGGTGCCGATCGGGATCAGGCGGATCCGCCCGGGCTCGAGACCGTGCCGCGACTCGAGGTCCGTCAGGCGCGCGTCGATCTCCTCGACGTCCTGCGGGCCACGAATCTTGGGCAGCATGTAGGCGTCGGGCCGGGCGGCGACGGTGCCCTCGAGGTCGTCGGCGCCCATGCCGGTGTCGAGCGGGTTGATGCGCACCACGCGCTCGCGGCGCCCGAAGTCGCGCCCCTCGAGCCAGCCGCGGACGGCGTCGCGTGCCTCGCGCTTGCGGTCGAGGTGGACCGCGTCCTCGAGGTCGAGCACCAGGGCGTCGGCCTCGATCGTCAGCGCCCGCTCCAGGTAGCGCTCCTGGCCGCCGGGCACGAAGTGCACGCTGCGGCGGGGGCGTGCGCTCATTCCCGTGCTTCGGGCCGGCGGAGCATCATGGCGCTGCGCAGGCAGCGCGCCACGAGCTCGCCGCGCTGGTTGTGCGCCCGGTGCTCGAAGGTGACGATGCCGCGGTCGGCCTTCGAGCGCGACTCGCGCCGATCGACCACCTCGGTCTCGGCCCGGAGCGTGTCGCCGATGAACACCGGCGCGGGGAACTGGACCTTGTCGAAGCCCAGGTTCGCGACGGTCGTGCCCAGCGTCGTGTCGCCTACCGAGAGCCCGATCATGGTCGCGAACGTGAACAGGCTGTTGACCAGGATCTGCCCGAACTCCGACTCGCGCGCGAACTCGGCGTCGAGGTGAAGCGGCTGCACGTTCATCGACAGCGTCGTGAACAGCAGGTTGTCGGTCTCCGTGACCGTCCGGCCCGGCTGGTGCTGGAAGACGCGACCGGGCTCGAGGTCCTCGAGGTACAGCCCCGCCACGGGTCAGCGGCCCCGGAACACCGGCTTGCGCTTCTCGCGGAACGCGGCCATCGCCTCCTGCGTGTCCTCGGTTCCGGTGCACATGTACTCGGTCGCCAGTCCCAGCTCGAGGTTCAGGTTCATCTGCTGATAGAGCATCTTGTTGATCGCCAGCTTGGTCCAGCGAATCGCGGCCGGCGCCCCGTCGGCCAGCTTGCGCGCGTATGCCATCGTGGCGTCCATCAGCTGGTCGGCCGGGAAGACGCGGTTGACCAGGCCGATGCGGTCGGCTTCCTGTGCATCGATCAGCTCGCCGGCCATCAGGTACTCCTTGGCGCGGTTCAGGCCGACCAGCAGCGGCCAGATCACCTGTCCACCGTCCCCCGCGGTCAGGCCCACCGCGGGGTGGGTGTCGCCGATGCGCGCGGTGTCGGCCATGTAGACAACGTCGCACATCAGCGCGATCGAGGCGCCGAGCCCCGCGGCGGTGCCGTTCACGGCGGAGATCAGCGGCGCCTCGCAGCGCGCGATCTCCCAGTTCAGGTCGCGGTTGCGCAGGTTGTCCATGGGAACCGGGTCCTCGGGGTGGAAGCCCACGAGATCGCCCCCGGCGCAGAAGCTCTTGCCCGCCCCCGTCAGCACGATGGAGCGGACCTCGCGGCTCACCCCGAGCTCGCGGATGGCCTCGGTCAGGCCGTGGTGGAGCGCGTAGTCGACCGCATTGTGCTTCTCGGGGCGGTTCATCGTGACCACGGCGACCCGGTCGATGATCTCGATCTTCAGATGGTTCTCTTCGTAGCGCTTCCAGTCCACGGGGAGCTCCTTCTCGTGACGCGCGACTCTATCACGCGCCCCCCGCGCGGCGCCGGCGCCACTTGCGCCGCGGCCCCGGGTCTGGTCCGATGGGCCGAACGGCTGGAGGAAGAAGCATGGCATCGACGAAGAGCGGCGGCGCGGGTGGCTGCCTGGTGGTTTACACGTCCTGCGCCCCGGGGCGCGACGACGAGTTCAACAAGTGGTACGACGAGATCCATGCGCCCGAGATCTGCGCGCTCGGGCCGTTCACCGAGGCGCGGCGCTACCGCATCCCGGACACCCAGATGCTGGAGCAGAAGCACGCGTACCTGGCGATCTACGAGTACGAGGGCTCGGCCGAGGACGCGCGCAAGGCGCTCGAGGAGTCGGCAGGGAAGCTCCGGATGACCGAGACCTTCGACCCCGCAGAGGCCTTCATGACGATCACCGAGCGGATCTGAGCGGCCCGCCGCCGCCGCTCACCACATGGCGGCGCCCGCGCAGACGCGGATCTGCTGGCCGGTGATCGCGCTGGCCGCGTCCGAGCAGAGGAAGAGCACCGTGCTGGTGACCTCGCCGGGCTGGACCGCGCGGCCCAGCGCGGCGCGGCTGTTGAACTCGGCGGCGATGGTCTCGACGTCGACGCCGCGCTCGTCCGCGATCCGGGCCCAGTAGTTGCGCAGCAGCTCGGTCTCGATCGCGCCGGGCACGATGCAGTTCACGCGAATGCCGTGCTCTCCAGCCTCGACGGCCAGCGTGCGCGTGAAGCCGATCAGGCCCAGCTTCGACGCGGTGTAGTGGCTCTTGCGCTCCATCGGTCCCAGCGCCGCGGTCGAGGAGAACGTGAGGATCACGCCGCTGCGGCGGGGGATCATGTGCCGGAGGCAGGCGCGCGACATCAGCATGTGCGCGGTCATGTTGGTGCCGATGACCGCATTCCAGTTCTCGAGCGTCTGATCCACCACGTGCAGGTCGGTGCCGGGCTGCGCCGCGTTGCTGATCAGGAAGTCGACGGGCCCGAGCTCCTCGACGGCGCGCGACACCATGCCGTCGGCCTGGGGCTCCTGGGAGATGTCCGCCGGCACCACCAGCGGACGCTCGCCGCCGGCGGCGGCGAGCTCGGCGGTCTCCTCGAGCGGTGCCTCGCGGCGCCCGGTGATCGCGACGCGCGCGCCCTCGCGCGCGAAGGCGATCGCCATGTCGCGTCCGATGCCGCTGCCCGCACCGGTGATGATCGTGACCTTGCCCTTCACCGCGAGGTCCGGCCGGCTACGCGGGGACCAGGCCCTTGACGGACTCCGGCATGTCCTTCGCCACCCGGATGATCGGGATGCCCGTCTGCGTGTTCTGGTGCATCTCGTGCATCGCGCGCGGCAGGTCCTCGAAGGCGTAGATCTCCTTGTGCACGGTCGGCTTGAAGACCTTGCCGTAGAGCTCCGTGGCGGCATTGCAGCCGAAGATCGTGTCGAGGTGGGTGTGGTCGAGGGTCAGCTGCTTGACCGACGCGCCGGCCGAGTCGTACTGGATGCTCTTGTCGAGCTGCCAGCCGGCGCTCACGTTGACGCCCTCGCGCGCCGCGGCCTGCAGGCCCGCGTTGAACACCGGGCCGCGGAGCATGTCGCAGACGACGTGCATGCCCACACCTCCGGTCAGCTTCTTGACCTGCTTGCTGAAGCCCTTCACGTCGTCGCGCGAGGCGAAGCGATTGAAGGCCTGCTGGTCGATACCGGTGATGCCGTGCTTCTCGAGCGCCGCCCGACGCTCGGCGTTGCCGGAGCAGAAGAAGGCATTGTGGCCCTCGCTCTTCGCCAGCATCAGGAAGAGCTCCGAGACGCCGCCACCGAAGCCGAGCACGTTCAGCGTGGCCAGGCGCTCGCGGGGCACCTTGATCCGGAAGATCCCGAGGCCGCGGCGCCAGAGGTGGTAGGCCGTCGGCGCGCGCAGGGGTAGCGCCGCCATCTCCCAGAGGTTCAGGCCGCAGTCCAGCGGGGCGGGAATCAGCTGCCACTCGCCGAGCACGGCCTCCTGGGCGTACCAGCCGATCGACTCGGGCTGGTCGTAGGCCCAGATGCGCATCGGGTAGCCGAAGGCATCGGGCTCGCCGTTGCAGTGGGTGATCACGATGTCGCCCGCCTTGAAGCGGGTGACGTTCGCCCCGACCTCGACCACCTCGCCCAGGGCGGAGTTGCCCGGGTAGATCTTGCCGCCGCGCAGCTCCGCGATGTTCACCGTGTCGGCCAGGGCCGCGTGATCGACGTTGTGCTCGGCCGAGACGGCCAGGACGCGCATGCGCACGTCCGAGGGTCCCGGATCCGGCAGCTCGATGGTGTCCAGCGCGACGACTCGCGCGATGTCCACCTGGTCGAGCTCGTCGTTGACCCGCTTGCGCTCCGCGGCGATCGCCTCCGCCGAGATCGAGAACGCCTTCACCTTGCCCATCGCTCGCTCCTCGCGCCCCGTCCGGGGGCTGGCCGGCGCATGGTACTCGCGAGTCGAACCTCCCTCAACTCGCGTGGCTGCCGGGGCCGCTCCGGGGGCGGCGGCGCGCTCAGGCCGGGCGGAAGTAGGGCAGGGTGATCTCGTCGGACATGCGCTCGAAGGCGACCCGGACGGGCATGCCGATCTTCACGTCATCCGGCTCGATGTCGATCAGATTGGTCAGCATGTGCCAGCCTTCGGCCATCTCCACGATCGCGACCACGTAGGGCACGCGGAACTCGGGGCGCTGCGGCCGGTGCACGACCGTGTAGCTGTACACGCTGCCGGCTCCCTGCGTGTCCACCCACTCCAGGCTCCCGGACTGGCAGTACGTGCACAGCGGCGCCGGGATGAAGACGTGCTGGCCACAGTCGCCGCAGCGCTGCACGCGCAGGACGCCGTCTCGACAGCCATCCCAGTGGGGCCGGGACAGCGGCGTGGGCCGGGGGAGCGGGATGTTGGTACCGGTGCTCATGGTCGCTCCGTCCCGAGGATCATCATGTCCACGAAGAGCGCGCCCGCGCCGCCGTTGGTGGTCATCGCCACCTTCGCGTCGGGCACGTTCAGGGCGTCGGGCACCTCGTTGCGCAGCTGGAGCGCGGCTCCGATGGGCTTCTGGAGTAGCTGCGCGGTGCCCGCATGGCTGTACGACATCAGGCCGCCGTTCGTCGCCACGGGGAAGCGTCCGTCGATGCGAATGCGCCCGTCCATGACGAAGTCCCCGCCCTCGCCCTCCTTGCAGAAGCCGAAGGCCTCGAACTGGCGGATGATCTCGAACGAGAAGGGGTCGTAGAACTCGCAGACGTCCACGTCCTCGGGCGTGAGCCCTGCCTGCTCGAAGCAGATCTTCGCGCCGCGCTCTCCGACCATGCCGCACTTCTCGTAGACCGGCGCCATCACGTACGACATGCCCATGCGATCGAGCGCCCCGCCCAGCAGCCAGACGGGCTGCACGTCGAGGTCGCGCACGCGGTCGGCGTGGGTGAGCACCAGTCCCGCCCCGCCCTCCGAGGCGGTGCAGCAGTCGAGCAGATGGAACGGGTCGGCGACCATGCGCGAGTCGAGTACATCGGCGGGCGTGCAGGGGCGGCCGTGGTACACGGCCTCGGGGTTGACCGCGCCGTTGCTGCGGATGGCGGCCGCCACCTCGGCCAGCTGCTCGGGCGTGGTGCCGAACTGGTGCATGTGGCGCTGTGCGATGAGCGCGAACTCCGCGGCCGTGTACAGGCCCCAGCACTCGACGAACTCGTTGGTGGGCCGGGTCCAGGGCGCCGTCTTGGCGCGATCGGTGTACTGACCCGCCTGGGCGTCCACGATGAGCACGGTCTCGCACTGGCCCTGGGCGATGGCCCCTGCGGCCTCGAGGACCGCGCCGATACCCATGTCGCCGCCGCACCAGGACATGCGGCCGCCGAGCCAGTGCACCGACTCGCGCGAGCTCACGCGCCAGACCGACGAGTGGATGTTGTAGCCGTCGACGTCGTCGAACGTCATGCCGGCCGACGCGACCGCTCCGCGGGCCGCGTCGAGTACCAGCTCGAGCTCGTTCATGTCGTCGATGCTGCGGGCCTGCCGCGTGTTGTAGGCGCCGACGATGGCGACGTCGTGGAGCGGGTTGCGCGCCATGCTCAGGCCGCCGGTGCCGGCTGCGGGCCGCGCACGACGCGCCCGGGTCGGGCATCGGTGGGCTCGCCCTGGTGCATCACCACCTCGCCGCCGACCAGTGTCGCGACGTAGCCGTCGGCCTCCTGGAGCAGGCGCCGCGCGCCGGCCGGAAGGTCGTGCACCATTCGCGGTCTGCGCAGGGTCAGGCGGTCGAGGTCGATCAGGTTCAGATCGGCCTTGTAGCCGGGCGCGATCACGCCGCGATCCCGCATGCCGTAGAGCTGCGCCGTGTGCCGGGTCATGCGCTGCACGGCGCTCTCGAGCGAGATCCGCTCGCCGCGTTTCCGGTCGCGGACCCAGTGCGTGAGCATGTAGGTGGTGATCGAGGCGTCGCAGATCAGGCCGCAGTGCGCGCCCCCGTCACCGAGACCGAGCACCGTGTTGGGGCTGTCGAGCATCTCGCGCGAGGCGTCGGAGTCCCCGTGGCTGTAGTTCATCAGCGGCAGCAGCACGAGCTCGCGTCCGTCGTCCTCCAGGAACAGGTCGTACAGGACCTCCTTGGGACTGCGGCGCTCGCGCCGGGCGATCGCCAGCACGCTCTGGTCGGCGCTCGGCTCGTAGTCGGGCGGATCGCCGATCGGGAAGAGCTTCGCGAAGCCCTCCTCGTGGTCGAACATGGAGGCGAAGCCCAGCTGCCGGTCGCGCGGCTGCTCGCTCAGGATGCGGCGGCGGATCTCCGGATCGCGCAGGCGCGCCACGCGCTCGCCGAGCGGCAGATCCGCGATCTCCTGGTAGGTGGGCATGCCCAGGAACGGGTTGGCGACCGTCTGGTGGCCCGCGAGCACGCCGAAGGGGCGCGGCGCGAACTGCGCGTACACCTCGGCGCCGCTGGCGCGGGTTCGCTCGCAGATCTCGAGCACCTCGCGCCACTGCTCGGGGCGCGAGTCGAACTGGAGCAGGGCGAAGGCGACCGGCCGGTGGATCTGGGCCGACAGGCGGTGCATCCAGTCCACCTCGCGCAGCATGTCGTCCGGGCCGTCCATGCCCGTGTCGCCCGCAGCGCCCGCGGGGGCGAGCTCGAATACGCCCAGCCCGCTGTCGCCGAGCGCCCGGCCGATGCCGAAGAGCTCGTCCTCCTGGGCGAAGGTGCCCGGCACCGGCTCACCGTCGACCGCGCGGTGGCCCATCGTGCGCGAGGTCGAGAAGCCCAGCGCTCCGGCCTCGAGGCCCTCGCGCACGATCGCGTACATCTTCTCGATGTCGTCCGCCGTGGCGGGCTCGTTGCGCGCGCCGCGCTCGCCCATCACGTAGGCGCGCACCGAGCCGTGCGGTACCTGGGTGCCGATGTCGACGGCGCGCGGGAAGCGCTCCAGGGCCTCGAGGTACTCCGGGAAGGTCTCCCAGTCCCACTGGATGCCCTCGGCCAGCGCGGCGCCGGGGATGTCCTCCACGCCCTCCATCAGGCCGATCAGCCACTCGTGCCGGTCGGGCGCCGCGGGCGCGAAGCCCACGCCGCAGTTGCCGGCCACCACCGTGGTCACGCCGTGCCCGCCCGAGGGCAGCAGGTGCGCGTCCCAGGTGGCCTGGGCGTCGTAGTGGGTGTGGATGTCGACGAACCCCGGAGTCACCAGCAGACCGTCGGCGTCGATCTCGCGCCGCGCCGTTCCCTCGACCCGGCCGACCTCGGTGATGCGTCCGCCGCTGACCGCCACGTCGCCGCTGCGCTCGGGCGCGCCGCTGCCGTCCACGATCCGGCCGCCCCGGATGATCAGATCATGCACGCCCGTTCCTCCCTGGAGTACGCTGCCGCGGAGGGTACCACGGCGCAGAACGGCTAATGGGCCCGCGAGCGGTGCAGCCTCGCCTCGTAGACGCCGTCGCGGAGCTCGCCGAAGAGCTCGCTGACCTGGGGATGCCGGACCGGCCCGCCATCGGGGTCGGGCACGAGGTTCTGCTCGGAGACGTAGGCCACGTAGTGCGTGCGCTCGTTGACGGCGAGCAGGTGGTAGTACGGCTGCTCCTTCCGCGGCCGCATGTCCGCCGGGATCGAGAGCCACCACTCCTCGGTGCTCGCGAACTCCGGGTCCACGTCGAAGATCACGCCGCGGAACGGGTGCACGCGGTGGCGCACGACCTGCCCGATGCGGAAGCGCCCGCTGTGGAAGGGCCCCGGAGGCGCGCTCGGCTCGGATGGAGCTGGCATGATCTGCGCCTGGAGGATCGCGATGCGGGACGTCGAGGGCAAGGTCGCGGTGATCACGGGGGGCGGCAGCGGCATCGGCCGGGGCATGGCCCGGGCCTTCGCCGGCGCGGGCATGCGCCTGGTCCTGGCCGACGTCGAGCTGGAGGCTGCCGGGGCCGTCGCTGCCGAGCTCCGGCAGGGCGGGACCGAGGTGCTCTGCGTGGCGACCGACGTCGCGGACGCTGCCGCGGTCGAGGCCCTGGCCGCGCGTGCCTTCGAGGAGCTGGGCGCCGTTCACCTGCTGTGCAACAACGCGGGCGTGTGCCTCGAGGCGTCGCTCGCGGCGGGTGCGGACGACGACTGGCGCTGGCTGTTCGACGTGAACGTGAACGGGGTGCGAAACGGCATTCGCGCCTTCGTCCCGCGCCTGCGTGCGCAGGGCGAGCCGGCACAGATCGTCAACACCGGCTCGTTCAACTCGCTGATCCCGACCGGATTCCTCGGGATCTACTGTGCGACCAAGTTCGCGGTGCTGGGCATGAGCGAGTCGCTGCGCCAGGAGCTCGCACCCGACGGCATCGGCGTGTCGACGCTGATTCCCCTGGGCGTGAACACGCGCCTGCACGAGAGCCAGCGCAACCGGCCCGCGGGGCAGGCGATCAATCCGCAGCACATGAACGCCAGCGTCGAGGCCATCCGGGCGGGGCAGGATCCCGACGCCGTCGGCCGCGCCGTGCTCGACGGCGTGCGCGAGGACGCGCGCTTCATCTTTCCCGACGGCTCGATGCTCGAGGTGCTCCGCGCCCAGCTCGACGCGTACCTCGACGCCATGGCCGGCTAGGCGCTGGCCCCGTCTTCCCGTGTCTTGGCGAGCAGGTCCTCGCGGTAGGTCCGCGCCGCCAGGCCGTAGTGCAGCACCGCCCAGAGCATCAGCAGGCTGACCCCGAGCAGCGCGTAGCGGATCGACTCCTCGCCGAAGCGCGGCCGCAGCAGGTCGCTGATCACGCCGGCGAGCCAGGGGCCGATCAGGAACCCGACCAGGTTCATCGCCAGCAGCGCGATCGCCGACATGGTCGCGCGCATGCGCGGCCGCACCAGGGACTGCACCGTGGCGTGGCCGAGCGCGGCGAACAGGTGGTAGCCGGCCGAGGCCGCCGCCAGCAGCAGGATCGTCGCGACCACGTCGTCGCTGAGGTAGGCGGCGATGGACAGCGGCACCGAGAGCAGGGCGCCCGCGGCGGGCAGCCAGAGATACCAGCGCAGGTCGCGGCGCTGCAGCCGGTCGCCGAAGTAGCCGCCGGCGAAGGTGAAGATGCCCCCGACCAGGCCGTTGATCAGACCCAGTGCCAGGCCGACGTGCGTCAGCGACATCTCGTGCACGCGGATCAGCACGGAGGAGTTGAAGGTGAGCTGCGCGGCGATCACCAGGGTCTGCAGCGAGGTCGCGGCGAGCACGTGGCGCAGCGACGGCAGGCCCCAGATGAAGCGCAGCACGGAGCCCAGCGGCTCGATCTCGGTGGACACGTCGCGCCGGTCCGACAGGCCACGCGGCGGCTCGCGCAGCGTGAGCTGAACGACCACGGCCAGCAGTAGACCGGGCGCGCCGACCACGAAGAAGGCCGTGCGCCAGCCGTAGGTCTCGGCCAGGTACCCGCCCAGGATGAAGCCCGAGAGCATGCCGACCTGCCCTCCGGCCTGGTACAGCGCCAGCGCGGTGCCGCGCTGCTGGAGCGGGAAGTAGTCGGAGATCAGGGAGTGCGACGCCGGGGAGCAGCCGGCCTCGCCCACCCCCACGCCGATGCGGGCCAGCAGCAGCTGGCCGAAGGTCCGGGAGAGGCCCGAGGCGACGGTCATCGCGCTCCAGGCCGCCAGCGCCAGCGCGATGATGGTCCGGCGGGTGCCCCGATCCGCCCAGCGGGCGATCGGCAGACCCGCGACGGTGTAGAAGATCGCGAACGCGCCGCCGACCAGGAAGCCGAGCTGCTGGTCGGAGACTCCGAGCTCCGCGCGCACGGGCTCGACCAGCACGTTCATGATCTGGCGGTCGATCGCATTGAAGACGTACACGACGACGAGCAGACCGAGCGCATAGCGGCCGGCGCCCGGTCGGACGCCGGCCGCGGTGGCTCCGGTCCCGGTCACGCGCCCATTATGCGTACTGGCGCGGCGGCGCGCTCGGGCGCGTCGACGTTCAGATCACGCCGTCGGCGCGCAGTGCCTCGATCTCTCCCGGAGACATCCCGAGCAGCTCGCCGTACACCTGCGCGTTGTCCTCGCCGTAGCACGGTGCACCGCGCTGGATCGGGCCCCCCATGTGGGCGGGCGTGGCGCTCAGCTTCACCGGCATCTCGACCACGGGCCAGGTGCCGATCTCGCTGCCTGTCAGCTCGGTGAGCCAGTCCAGGTGAGCGAGCTGGGGGTCGATCTCGCAGCGATCCCGCGCCTCCTGGCAGACCCCGGCCGCCACGCCGGCCGCCTGCAGCCGCTCCATCAGGGCGTAGCGATCGTGCTCCCGGGTCCAGCTCTCGACCTCCGCGTCCAGCGCGTCCTGGTGCGCGAGGCGCTCGTCGAGCGTGGCGAAGCGCGGATCGGCCAGCCAGTCCGCGCGGCCCGCGGCGCCGGCCAGCGCCTTCCAGTCGTCCTGGTCGAAGCAGGCGATCGCCACCCAGCGGTCCTCGCCCGCGCAGCGGTAGGCCCCGTGGGGCGCGGCCGGGCGCCAGGGCGAGCGGTTCCCGGTGCGCTGGTAGGCGCGACCGTTGGCCGACCAGTCGAGGATCGCCGTGCCCGACAGGTAGATGCCGCAGTCGCACTGTGACGAGTCGATCCACTGCCCCTCGCCGGTCCGCGCGCGGTGGTTCAGCGCCGCCATGACGGCGAGCGCCATGGTGTACGCGCCGAACCAGTCGAGGAACGAGTAGCCCCAGCCCGCGGGCGGTGCGGGCTCCGGCAGGCCCGACATCTCCGAGGCGGCGCCCAGCGCCTGCGCGACCGGTCCCAGCGTGCGGTAGCGCCCGTACTTGCCCTTCTGCCCGAAGCCGGACTGCTGCACGTAGATGACGTCCGGCCGCAGCTCCCGCAGTGCCTCGTAGCCCAGCCCCCAGCGCTCCATGACCCCCGGCGAGAAACCCTCGACGACCACGTCGGCCTGCGCGATCAGCCGCTTCAGGATCTCCTTGCCCCGGGGGTCGCGCACGTTCAGCGAGATGCCCCGCTGGCCCGGCCGCACGTTGTGGAACTGGCCGCTGAGATTCAGCGAGCTGTTGTCGGAGGGCAGTGGCTCCGTGGCCCGCTCGCGTGCCGCGCGGCCGCCCGGCGGGCACTGCGCATAGTTGAAGCGAAGGTCGAGGTTCTCGTGCCACTCGACCTTGATCACGTCGGCTCCCATGGCCGACAGGAAGCGCGGCGCGCCGCCCGAGGCCAGGTACCAGGTCAGGTCGATGACGCGCACGCCGTGCAGCGCGAAGGGCCGGCCCAGCGCCGAGCGGCGCGTGTCGGGCGAGGCTGCGGGACGCGCCGGGACGGCGCTGGGCCGCCGGGTCAGGTCGCCCAGGACCTCGTCGGTGTGCTCGCCGACTAGCGGCGGGCGGGGTCCGACGCGCCAGGGCGCGCGGTCCGAGACCCACTTGCCGGTGCTGTACGTGAACGAGCGTCCGAGCTCCGGGTGCTCCACCTCGGCGAACGAGCCGCGCTGCCACCAGTGCTCGTCGAGCACGTTCTCGTGCGGCTTGCGCAGCGGAACCCACATCAGCCCGGCCTCCTGCGCCTGCTCCCAGGGCATGCCGTCCAGGGTGAACTTGCGGAACAGCCGCATGACCACCTCGGTCACGTGGGTGTGGGTCTCCGCGTCGATCTGCGGGCCGCCGCCGGGCGAGCCCGCCTTGCCCAGCCCGCCCACCCGCTCGCGCAGGTCGGCGGCCAGCCCGTAGCGCTCGAGGAAGTCGACCAGCGTGCCCCACGCGGTGGTCCCGACCGGGGGCATGCTCAGCATCCAGCGCCCGTCCTTGGTGTTCCCGATCACGGGCAGTGCCGAGACCTGCTCGTGGGCGTGGCGGCAGGTCTGGCGGCGGAATGGCGCCGCGCGCATCACCCAGCTCATCAGGTCGAGCTCGGTGCTCTTGGAGACCGCCTCGTGCACCGCCAGCGAGAGCCCCTGTCCCTCGCCGGTCTCGCGCCGGTGCAGCAGCGCTCCGAGCAGGCCGATCGCGAGCTGCTCACCGGCCACGTGATAGGCGTGCCACATCTGCGGGGCGATCGGAGGCAGGTCGTAGCTGCCGTCGGGCCGCGGGTCGTAGCCGCAGTTCATCATCGGCCCGCCCAGCGCCAGGTGCACCAGGTCGCTCGCCCGGTGGTCGGCCCAGGGGCCATCGTCGCCGAAGGGCGTGACGCGCGCCGTCACGAGCGAGGGAAAGCGCGCGCGCAGCGCGGCGCCGCCCAGCCCCAGGCCGTCGAGCCAGCCGCGGGGCGTGGACTCGAGCAGCACGTCGGCGGTCTCGAGCAGGGCGAGCAGCCGCTCGCGCTCCGGGGCCCGCTCGAGGTCGAGGACGACGGAGCGCTTGCCCAGGTTGTACTGCCAGAAGTACAGGGAGCGCTCGGGGTCGATCTCGTCGTCGGCGAACGGCCCGATCGCGCGCGTGGGCGAGCCCCCCGGCGGCTCGATCTTGATCACGTCGGCGCCGAGCCCCGCGAGCACGCGTCCGCAGTACTCCGCCTGCTCGTCGGCGATCTCGACCACGCGGATGTCCGCGAGATTGCCCTGCTGCGACGCCATGCCTGCCTCCGTCGTGGTCGCCGCGCGCGAGCCGGGCCCGTGCGCGGCGCTCAGCCGGGTGTTCGCTCGAACGTGACCACGCCGTCCGGAACCTGGTGGAAGCTCTGGCTGTCGACGGTGAAGATCGCCATCTGGGGACCCCCGAAGATCCCGGGGTCGTCCAGCGTGCCCACCTTGAGGATCACGGCGCCCGCCATGCCCGGGGCTCGGCTGACGATGTGGGTGCCGCACTCGCTGCAGAACTCGCGCGTCACCGGGCTCTCCAGATCGCCGCGCCGGAACTCGCGCGGTGCCGCCTTGGTGTAGGTGAAGCCGTCGGCCGGCATGGCCATGACCATGTTCGGCGCGCCGCCGCTGATGTACTGGCACTCGCGGCAGTGGCACTGTGCTCTGAGGAGGGGCTCGCCCTCCGCCGCGTAGCGCACCGCGCCGCAGTAGCAGCCGCCTTCCAGGTTCATGGTCTCGCTCCTCGCGTGTTCGGCCGCCGCGAGGATACCACCGCCGACCGCGGCGGGTTTCCCTATCATCGGGCCTGCGAGGAGAGCGCCATGCCGACGGTCCGCAGCGCGAGAGCCGAGATCTACTACGAGGCCCGCGGCGACGGACCCGCGATCGTCTTCGCGCACGGCGCGGGCGGCAACGCCGCGAGCTGGTGGCAGCAGGTGCCGTACTTCCTGGAGCGCGGGCAGCGCGTGATCGCCTTCGACCACCGCGGCTTCGGGCGCTCGCGCTGTCCCGACGGCGCCTTCGACCTGGCGTGCTTCCCCGGCGACCTGCTGGCGATCCTCGACGCCGAGGGCATCGAGCGTGCCGCGCTGGTCTGCCAGTCCATGGGCGGCTGGACGGGGCTGCCCGCGGCGCTGCGCCACCCGGATCGGGTGCGCGCGCTGGTGCTCTGCGGCACGCCGGGCGGAATGTGGACCCCGGCCGTCGAGCGCTCGTTCGCGGGGATCCCGCAGCGTCTCGAGGGCACCGCCGGCCTGGTCGGCCCCGGCGGCGCCGCGCTGGCGGCCGACTTCGCCAAGCGCGAGCCGCAGCACGCGTTCCTGTACGAGCAGATCTCGAGCTTCAACAGCGGTCCCGATCCGGCGCTGCTGCAGCAGATCGACAGCGTGCGCATCACGGCCGAGGACCTGTCGGACCACCGCGTGCCCACGCTGGTGGTGGCGGGCCGGCACGACGTGCTCTTCCCGCCCGACGCGCTGCGCGACGTCGCCGCGCACATTCCCGGGGCGGAGCTCGTCGAGCTCGAGGGCTCCGGCCACTCGACGTACTTCGAGGAGCCGGAGCGCTTCAACGCGGTGCTCGCGGACTTCCTGGACCGCAACCCCTGAGCGTCGAGGGAGATCGAAAGCCGGTGCCAGGCATGGACGTCTTCGACGATGCGCTCGCACGCGTCGCGCGCATCGGGGCCGGCGCGGGCGTGACGCCCGAGGTGCTCGACGCGCTGCGTCAGCCCAAGGCCGTACTCGCTGCCGACCTCCCGGTGCGGATGGACGACGGCAGCACCGAGCACTTCCTCGCCTACCGCTGCCGCTACAACGACGCGCTCGGGCCGACCAAGGGCGGGATCCGGTACCACCCGGACGTGTCGCGTGGCGAGGTGATGGCGCTGGCGCTGTGGATGACGATCAAGTGCGCCGTCGTCGGTCTGCCCTATGGCGGGGGCAAGGGCGGGGTCATCGTCGATCCGAAGCGCCTGTCGCCGCGGGAGCTCGAGCGCCTGTCGCGCGCCTACATGCGCGCGATGGCCGACTTCGTCGGGCCCACGACCGACATCCCCGCTCCCGACGTCTACACCAATGCGCGGATCATGGGCTGGATGGCCGACGAGTACGAGACCATCCGCCGCGAGAAGGCGCCCGACGTGATCACCGGCAAGCCGATCGCGCTGGGCGGCAGCCTGGGCCGCGACGAGGCGACGGGGCGCGGGGCGTTCCTGGTGATCCGGGAGTACGCGAAGCGGGTCGGGCTCGAGCCCGCCGAGACGCGCGTGGCCGTCCAGGGACTCGGCAACGCGGGCTACCACGTGGCCCGCCTGCTGCAGCAGGCCGGCTACCGCATCGTCGCCGTGAGCGACTCGAGGGGCGGTATCTACTCCGAGGAGGGCTTCGACGTCGAGAGCCTGTACCAGCACAAGCAGCAGACGCGCTCCCTGCAGGCCGTCTACTGCGAGGGCTCCGTCTGCGAGCTCGTCGAGCACAAGGCGATCTCGAACGAGGAGCTGCTCGAGCTCGACGTCGAGCTTCTGGTCCCGGCGGCGCTCGAGGGCGTCGTCACGCCCGGGAACGTCGGGCGGATCCGCGCCGCCGCCATCGCCGAGGTCGCGAACGGGCCCGTGGTGGGCGAGGCGGACGCGGCGCTGAGCGAGCGGGGCGTGGTCGTGCTCCCCGACGTGCTCACCAACGCCGGCGGGGTGATCGTGAGCTACTTCGAGTGGGTCCAGAACCGGCAGGGCTATCCGTGGACGCTCGAGCGGGTGCGCGGCCGCCTGGAGGACCGCATCTCCGGCGCGTTCGATGCGGTGTGGAAGGTGCACCAGACGGAGGACGTCCCGGTACGCGACGCGGCCTACCGCGTGGGTCTGCGCCGGATCGCCGAGGCGATCGAGAGCCACGGAACGCGCGAGTACTTCGCGGGGGACTAGGAGGTCGATCCGGAGCTCGTCCCGTCGCGGCGGGTGGCCGCGGACTCGCCGCGGCCGGGCCCCGCCGGGCGGTCACGGTGTCCGGAGCGGATAGCCGGGATCGCCGGGCGCGAGGCTCCGGCCCCCGCTCCGGATGCGCAGGACCCGCACGCCTCGGACCGACCCGAGCGACGAGAGGGGCACGTAGCCGATCGCCCCGGGGCGCCGTGCCACGTACTCGATGACCTGTGCCGGCGAGGCGAGCTCCCGGGGCGGGATGCGACCGCCGCGCAGCGCCTGCTCGATCCAGTACTCCTCGAGCTCCTGCTCACTGCGGCCCAGCACCGCCGCGCTGAAGGCGCTCCTCGCCTCGGTCCCGGATCCCAGGTGCAGGGGGTCCAGGCGGGTGCCGCCCAGCCGCGTGATCCTGCCGAGGTACACGCGGCGCAGGGTGACGCGACGGATCTCGCCCGCGCCCGTGCCCTGGCCGCTGGCGCTGGTGATGATGGCGATCGGCTCGGCGCGGACCGCCGACGCGGCGGCGAGGCCGCAGGCGACCGCGAGGATCCCGATCCAGATCCGGCGGCGCATCGTCAGAACAGGTAGCCCAGGGACACGCCCCAGTAGCGGAAGTCCTCGCGGGGGCCGCCACGCAGCGCGTGGTCGGCGTACTCCAGCTTCAGCCGCAGATGATCATCGGGCCGGTACCCGAGCGTGAGGCGGTGCACGTGGTGCTTCTGGGTGATGTCGCCGGTGTCGTCGTCTCCCCATTCGAAGCGGTAGTTCAGGTACGCCCGCTCGTGCAGGTCCCAGCGCAGCTTGGCGTACGCCAGGTCGATGTCGCGCGCGAGACGTCCGCTGCGGGCCCGCTCGCGGCGCTGGCGGACGTACTCGCCGCGCAGCAGCAGCCGGCCGGGCAGCGGAGCCTGCCCGTACAGGACCAGGCTGCGCTCCCTGCGATCGTCGAGCGCCAGGTCCCGGTCCTGCTGGTAGGCGGAGATGCCGACGAGCCAGTCGTCGTCGACGGTAAGGCGGAGGTCGCCCCCCAGACTGAGCCCATCCGCCGTGCCGTCGAGGAGCGCACCCTCCGAGTCGTACCCCGCAAACAGCGCGTACCGCAGCTCCCCGTCCAGGTCCGGGCCCAGGTCCGGGAGCAGCTGCCCTGCGAGCTCGAGGCCGCTCTGCTGCTCGGGCGTCAGGCGCAGTCCCTCGTGCAGCGGCGGCTGGATCGTGTCCATCAGGATCGTCCAGTGCACCGGCGTCCAGAACCCGAAGGCGGTGTTGAAGCGGCCCAGACGCAGCTCCGCGGCATCGCCCGCGCGGTAGCGCACGTAGAGCTGCTCGAGCTCGTACTCGCGCTCCTCCTCGAATCCCTCGACGTCCGGCTCGTGCTCGAACTCCGCCTCGACGAAGAGCTGCCACGCGTGGCCGGAGCGCGTGTCGGCGAAGAGGTTGAGGTGGTTCAGGTTGAGCGACCGCGTGCTGCCGTCGAGGTCGCTGTCCTCGTAGCTGGCGTCGAGCCAGCCGCCCACCCGCGTGGCGACGGGTGCGTCGCCCTGGAGTACCTCGGCAGAGCGACCGACGACCCAGCGGGGCCCGTCGGCGCCGGGCTCGTCGGCGCGGACGGCGGCGGCGGTGAGCAGGGCGAGCCCGAGGCAGACCCCCGCGAGCAGGCGCCCGTCGCTCCCGTCCCGACCCCCTGTGACTCCCATCCGTGGGGAGTCTCGGTCAGCGGGTGCCGGCGATCCAGTCCGGCGCACCTCGTCCGTTAATGCACGCTTCATCCGGCCTGCGCTAGCCTCCGTGACCCTCCGCGGCCTGGAGAGTCTTGAGCGCGCGCCGCCCCAGTCTGTCGATCGGAGCGAAGCTGACGCTTCGCTACACGCTCGCCGTGACCGTGACGATCACGGCCGTCGCGGCCTTCGTGTACACGCAGGTCGTGAGCCGCATCAACGGGGAGGCGCGGCTCGTGCTCGAGGTGCAGGCGCAGGAGCTCGCCGCGGACTACCGCGCGCATCTCGCGAGCGGCCCGGCCGCCGAGGCACTCGCGCAGCTCGCGGAGCACGGCCGGCGCTCGCTGCTCCACGACCCCGGTCTGGGCCTGGGCATCGAGCTGGTCGGCGCGGACGGTCGGCGTCGGCTGGCCGTCGGCTCGCTGCGTGGCGATGCGCCCCCCGTGTCGCGCGCGGTGCTCGACGGTCGCACGCCCGAGCTGCTGCGCGCCATCAACCTGGGCCGCGACCGGCCGTACCTCTCGCTCGCGGTCCGGGTTCCCGACGGCGCGCTGCGCGTGGCGATGGATACCGCGCGCTACGCCGACAACGTGCGACACGTTCGCGACGTGTTCCTGCTGGCGCTTCCCTTCGTGCTGGCGGGGACCGCGCTCTCGGGCTGGCTCCTCGCTCGCGGGAGCCTGAGACCCATCGCCCGCATCACCGAGACGGCGCGCCGGATCACGGCCGCGAACCTGGGAGAGACGGTGCCCGAGGCGGGCTCCGGAGACGAGCTCGACCGGCTCGCCGAGACCCTCAACGACATGCTCGCGCGCATCCGCGATGGGCTCGATCGCATGCGCCGTTTCAACGGGAACGCGGCGCACGAGCTGCGGACCCCGCTGACCGCGATCTCCAGCCAGATCGAGGTCACGCTCGAGAAGTCGCGAGACCGCGAGGAGTACCGTGAGGTCCTCGCCAGCGTCCTGGAGAGAACCCGGCACATGTCCGCGTCGGTCGATGCCATGCTGCGCATGGCGCGCGTGGAGGCCGGGATCGACCCGGACCAGCTCCGTCCACTCGAGATCGCGGGCGTCCTGGAGACGGTCGCCGAGTTCTTCGAGCCGCTGGCCGAGGAGTCCGGCATCCGCCTGCGGCTGACCGACGCGCCCGACGCGACCATCGTCGGCGATCCGGCCTGGCTCCACCAGCTCTTCTCGAACCTGGTCGCGAACGCGCTGCGGCACACGCCAGCTGGCGGGCGTGTGGAGCTCCGGGCGTTCCCGGAGGACGGTGGAATCCGCATCATCGTCGACGACACCGGACCGGGAATCGAGCCCCGGCAGCTCGAGCGCATCTTCGATCGCTTCGAGCGGGCGGGGGCGACCGCGAGCGGCGGAGTGGGGCTCGGGCTCCCCATCGCGCGCGAGATCGCGCGCGCACACGGTGGGCACATCGACGTCGAGAGCACGCCGGGGGCGGGAGCGCGATTCGGTGTCTGGCTGCCAGGCGGCCCGGTGGCGGCGTGAAGATCCTGTACGTGGAAGACGATCCGACCGCGCGCAGCTACATCCGCAAGGGACTGCAGGAGCACGGCAACGTGGTCGACGTGGCGGAGAGTGGCGACGACGGGCTCGAGAAGGCCGCGATCGGTGCCTACGACCTGCTGCTGCTCGACGTCGGGCTTCCGGGCATGAGCGGGTTCGAGCTGCTGAGGCAGCTCCGGGCCGTGGGGGATTCGACGCCGGTCCTGGTGCTCTCGGCCCGGGGGGAGGTCAGCGATCGGATTCGCGGACTCAACCTGGGCGCCGACGACTACCTGCCCAAGCCCTTCGCGTTCGCCGAGCTCCTCGCCCGCATCCAGGCGATCCGGCGTCGCGTCGTCACTGGCCCCGCCGATCCGGTCCTGCGCCTGGCCGATCTGGAGCTCGACGCCGGGGCGCACCGCGTCCAGCGGGCCGGTCGCGTCGTCGCGCTCACGCGCAAGGAGTTCGTGCTCCTCGAGTACCTGATGCGCAACGCCGGCCAGGTGCTCTCCCGGACCATGATCACCGAGAAGGTCTGGGACTACGGCTTCGACTCGCACTCGAACGTCATCGACGTTCATATCGCCCACCTGCGCCGGAAGATCGATCGCGACTTCGAGCGGAAGCTGCTGCACACGGTCAAGGGCGTGGGATACGTGCTCGAGGAGCGCGAGCCTTAATCCGGCCTTCATTCGGGATTCACGCCGCGCTCATCTCCGGATCCGATGTTCTCGCCAGGAATCCGGAGGCGGCGATGCAGGGCAGGGCGGGATCGGGAGGTCGGTGTGCTCGGGAGCTCGAGCTGGTCCCCGGATGGGGAGCGGCGCGGGCCCGGCTCGACGGCTTCATACGCGAGCGCTTCTGGCGCTGCCACGGGGCGCGTCCGGCGAGGCTGCTGGACGGCCTGCTGGGAATCGCCGGCGATGGCGGACAGCTGATCGGTGCGGGCGGCCTGAGCCTGGCCGGCCACTCCGCTCCGCTGTTCCTCGAGGCGTACCTCGACGAGCCGGTCGACCGCTGCGTGTCCCGGGCGGCGGGGCAGCCGGTCGAGCGCACCCGGCTCGCCGAGATCGGCAATCTGGCCGTGGACCGGCGGGGCACCGGCGTGTGGATGATGGCGGCGCTGGCCGCGCATGCCGGGGGCGCCGGGCGGACCTGGGGAGTCTTCACGGCCACCACACCCCTGCGGCGCCTGTTCGAGCACGTGGGTGCGCCCCTGCTCGTGATGGATCCGGCGGATCCCGCGCGCCTGCCGGTGGGGGAGGCCGCGCGCTGGGGCTCCTACTACGACACCGATCCCCGCGTCTGCGCCGCGCCGACGGCGGACTTCGTGGCCGCGGCGCGGGAGCGCTGGCCGGAGCTCGCCTCGCTGTGCGACCGCGCCCGTCGGATGGCGGGGAGCGGGCAGGCCGAGTGCGCCGCGTGACCGGGGGCAGCCCGATCTGGTCGTCGATCCAGAGGGTCGCCGGGTCTCACGCCGCCGCGGTTGCGGTGCGAGGCGCGAGCGGTCCAGGGCTCTCGTACGCGGGGCTGATCGCGGAGGTCGAGCGCGCCGCCCGGGTCCTGCGCGCGTCCGGTTCGCGGCGGCCCGGTCTGCTGGCCGACAACGGCATCGACTGGATCGTCTCGGACCTGGCCTGTCTGACGCTGGGTCTGCCGTGTGTTCCGCTCCCCGGGTTCTTCAGCGACGCACAGCTCGCCCATGCCGCGAGCAGCGCCGGTCTCGATGCGGTGCTGACGGACGACCCCGACCGCGCCGGTCGCGTGCTCGACCTGCGCCGGGACGCCGGGACCCGGGTCCGTGGCCTGTCGCTGCTGCGGGGAGCGCCGGGGACCGGCCCCGCGCTGCCCGCACAGGTCAGGAAGCTCAGCTTCACCTCGGGAACCACGGGATCGCCCCGGGCCGTCTGCCTGCCGGAGCGATCCCTCCGCGCGGTCTGCGGCTCCCTGGCGCAGGTCACGGGGGCACGGCCCGGCGACCTGCACCTCTGTCTCCTCCCGCTGTCGATCCTGCTCGAGAACGTGGGCGGCGTGTACCGGACCCTGACGACGGGAGGAAGCGTGGTCGCGCCACCGCTCGCGGACGTCGGTCTGCACGGCTCCTCGGAGCTCGAGCCGGGGGTGCTGCGCGCTGCCCTGCGGCGCGTCCGCCCGGCGTCGGCGATCGCCATGCCCGAGATGCTGCGTGCGCTGACCGGTGATGCCGCCGCGGCCCTCGGAGCGGGCCGCTGGATGCGCTTCCTGGGCGTGGGGGGCGCGCGGGTTCCGGTCCCCTGGCTGCGCGATGCGCGGACCGCGGGGATTCCCGCCTACGAGGGCTACGGGCTGTCCGAGGCGGGATCGGTGGTGGCCCTGAACTCGCCCGGACACGACGCGCCGGGCAGCGCCGGTGAGCTACTCCCGCACTGCGAGGCGCGCGTCGACCCGACCGGGCAGCTCCACGTGCGCGGCGCGCTCGCCCTGGGCTACCTCGGCGTCGACGGATTCTCGCCGCTGCCCGGAGACGAGGGGTTCTATCCGACGGGCGACCTCGCCCGGCTCGAGGGGAGCCGCGTGTACATCGAGGGCCGCTGCTGCCGGCGCATCGTCACCACGTTCGGCAGGAACGTGAGCCCCGAGTGGCTGGAGACGGAGCTCCTCGAGCATCCGGAGATCCGGCACGCCACGGTTTCGGGCGACGGCCGGGCGTCGCTGTCCGCGGTCCTGTCCGGGGATCCGGGTGCACTGTGCCGGATCGACGCGCACGTGCGCGAGCTGAATCGCCGGCTTCCCGACTACGCACGCATCACCGAATGGCGGCTCGCGGGTCCGGGAGCCTCCACCACAGGAGAGACCGATGCCCTTTCATGACGTCCTGGTCGAGCAGACCAAGCGCGAGCAGGAAGCCCTGCTGGAGATCCCGTTCGTGCGCAGCGCGCTCGCGGGCGAGATCTCGCTGGATGCCTACGTCGCGTTCCTCACACAGGCCTACCACCACGTCCGGCACACGGTGCCGCTGATGATGGCGACGGGCAGCCGCCTGCCGCAGCGGCACGCGTGGCTGCTGGATCCGATCTGCGCATACGTGCAGGAGGAGAGGGGCCATGACGAGTGGATCCTCGAGGACATCCGGGCGTGCGGCGCGGATCCCGGCGCGGTGCGCGGCGGCACGCCCGACCTCGCCTGCGAGCTGCTGGTCGCGTACGCCTACGACGTCGTGCAGCGCCGCGGACCGCTGGGCTTCTTCGGGATGGTGCACGTGCTGGAGGGAACCAGCGTGCGGGCCGCCTCGCAGGCCGCGGACCGTCTCCAGGCCCGGCTCGGTCTGGGAGCGAGTGCCTTCACCTACCTGCGCAGTCACGGCGAGCTGGACCGCGAGCACGTCGGCTTCTTCGCGGCGCTGATGGACCGCATCGAGGAGCCGTCGGATCAGCGCTGGCTGCTGCACTGTGCGCGGCGCTTCTTCCGGCTCTACGGAGACGTCTTCCGGGGCCTTCCCCTGGTGCTCGCCGGAGAGGACCGATGAAGCTCGACGGGAAAACGGTACTGATCACGGGGGGCGCGTCGGGGATCGGCGGGGCGACGGCGCACGAGCTGGCGGCGCGTGGCGCGCGGCTGCTCCTGCTGGGGCGTGATGCCAGTGCGCTGGCCAGGGTGGCCGACGAGCTGCGGGAGCACGGTGCCGCGATCCGGACGATCGTGCACGATCTCGACGACCTCGATGCGCTCCCCACCCTCTGGCAGGGGCTCGCGTCGGATGGCGATGGCCCGGACGTTCTGATCAACAACGCGGGATGCATGAGCTTCAGCCCGATCGAGCGGGAGTGCACCGCGGACACCGAGAAGCTCTTTCGCGTCAACGTCCTCGCGCCCCTGGTCCTCTGCCGCGAGGCCGCGGCCACGTATCGTGCCCGCGGTGGTGGTCACATCGTGAACGTGGGCTCGATCTTCGGCTCCATCGGCTTCGCGTACTTCGCGACCTACTCCGCGTCGAAGTTCGCGCTGCGGGGCTACTCCGAGGCCCTGCGCCGGGAGCTCGCGCCCGCCGGCGTGCGCGTGACGTACGTCGCGCCGCGAGCGACGCGGACGCGCATGGCCGACGCCTTCGGGCGCATGGCCGAGGCGGTCGGCATGGCGCTCGATCCGCCCGAGCTCGTGGCCCGGCGCATCGTCCGGGCCGTCGAGCGAGACGCACGCGATCGCTACCTGGGCTTTCCCGAGAGCCTGTTCGTGCGCGTCAACGCGCTGATTCCGCGGCTGGTGGATCGCGCGCTGCGCGACCAGAACATCAGGACGCGCCCCTTCGCCGAGGAGGCTGCGGCGCTGCGAGGGAGCTGCCCATG
This sequence comes from Deltaproteobacteria bacterium, assembly GCA_029261925.1. Taxonomy (GTDB): domain Bacteria; phylum Myxococcota_A; class UBA9160; order SZUA-336; family SZUA-336; genus JAGWBS01. The sequence goes on from JAJDAJ010000028.1 coordinate 55,222, forward strand.
ATCGCCTGGCTGACCTCTCCGTGGATGGGCCCGGTCGCGCTCGGCCTGCGCATGGTCGTGGGGCTCTTCTTCGTGTGGCTCGGCTGGAAGGGGCTGTCGGGCGACCCGCAGACCGTGGCCGACTACCAGCGCTGGGGCTACCCGGTCGGCTTCCGGATGCTCGTCGCCGCGGGCCAGGTGCTGGGCGGACTGGCGTTCATGGTTCCGCAGACGTCTCTCTGGGCCGGGGGGATGCTGCTGGTGATTCTCCTGGGCGCGCTGGCCACCCACGCGCTGCACGATGCGCCCGTGACCCTGGTCTCGCCCGCCGTGTTCGCGCTGGCGGTGCTGCTGGCGATCGCCCCGGGCCTGCTGGGGCGGCCCGGGTAGGACGCGCGGCTCGCCCACTCGTATATGATCGCGGGACAGGAGGAGCCGCGATGACCGAGCCCCGCCGATCCGGCGTCCGCGAGCGCATCGACCACCCCATCATCGACTCGGACGGTCACTTCGTCGAGTACTTCCCGGTGGTCGCCGAGCACCTGCGGAACGTGGGCGGCAGCGACATGGTCGAGCGCTTCCAGGCTGCCTGGAACCGCACGCACCTGAGCCACGACTGGTACGAGCAGACCCCGGCCGAGCGCCGCGACGCGCGCACGGTGCGTCCGGCGTTCTGGAACGTGCCCACGCGCAACGCCGACGACTTCGCGACCGCGCTGCTCCCCGAGCTGCTCTACGCGCGCCTCGATGAGATCGGCCTCGACTTCGTCGTGCTGTACCCGGGCCTCGGACTGATCGCGCCCGAGCTCGACGAGGACGAGGTGCGCCAGGCCACCTGCCGGGCGCTCAACGAGATGTACGCCGAGTGCTACATGGACCACCCGGACCGCATGACGCCGGTCGCGGTCATCCCGATGCACACGCCGGAGGAGGCGATCGCCGAGCTCGACCACGCGGTCGGCGCGCGCGGCTTCAAGGCCGTGGTCATGCCGAGCTACATCGCTCGCCCGATCCCGAAGATCGAGCGCGAGGCGCCCGGCGCGTCGCGCCACGCGTGGTGGGGCGACAGCTACGGGCTGGACAGCCAGCACGACTACGATCCGGTCTGGCGGCGCTGCCAGGAGCTGGGCGTGGTGCCCTCGTTTCACTCCAGTGCCATGGGCTGGCACGGCCGCGAGTCGATCTCGAGCTACGTGCACAATCACATCGGGCACTTCGCGGCGGCGCAGGAGGCGCTCTGCCGCTCGCTGCTGCTCGGCGGCGTGACGCGGCGCTTCCCGGGGCTTCCGTTCCTGTTCCTCGAAGGGGGGGTCGGCTGGGGCCGCGGGCTGCTCGCCGATGCGATCAGTCACTGGCGCAAGCGCAGTCGCCGGGGGCTCGACGCCTACGACCCCGCCAATCTCGATCGCGAGCGCCTGGCGGAGCTCTTCCGGCGCTACGGCGGCAAGATGGTCCGCGACGTCTCCATCGACGACGGGGGCGAGGTCTACGAGATCGTGACCGGGAGCGACGAGGATCCCGAGACCGTGGACGAGTTCCGCCACTGCGAGATCGAGGGGGTCGAGGACTTCCGCAAGCTGTACGCCGAGCCCTTCTACTTCGGCTGCGAGGCCGACGATCCGGTGACCGCGTCGGCCTTCGAAGCGAAGGCCAACCCGCTTCACGTGCGCCTGAACGCGGTGCTCGGCTCCGACATCGGGCACTGGGACGTGCCGGACATGGCGCGCGTGCTGGAAGAGATCTGGGAGCCGGTGGCCGACGGTCTTCTGAGCATGGAGGACCTGCGCGACTTCACCTTCGCGAACGCCGCCTGGCTGTGGACGCGCCTGAGCCCGGAATTCTTCCGCGGCACGAAGGTCGAGAAGGACGTGGACCGGCTGCTGGCGAGTGCCTGAGCCGCCGCCGGGTCAGGCGGGCTCGGGCTCGAGGATCGCCTCGGGACGACTGCGGTCGAGCATCGCACCGGCGGCACGCAGCGCGAGCGCCTGGATCGTCAGCGTCGGGTTGTAGCCCGAGGAGGTCGGGAGCACCGAGCCGTCGGTGGCGTACAGGTTCTCGAGGTCGTGGAAACGACCGAAGCGATCGGTGACCGAGCGCGCTGGATCGTTTCCCATGCGCAGGGTACCCATCACGTGCCGGGAGACCGGGATCGGCGAGCCCCCGTAGCCGCGCGTCGCGAATGCGAACTGCGCCCCGGCCGCCTCGTGCACCGCCAGCAGCCGCGGCGTGTAGTGGCGCCGCGCGGCCAGCTCGAAGGCGTGCGCCTGGTAGGTGATCCGGGGCACCGGGAGGCCGTGGATGTCCCGGATGCCCCGGTCCAGGTCCACGCGATTGTCGAGCTGGGGGGCGTCCTCAGCCTGCATGATCAGGCCGGCCATGTGTGCGCCCAGGGGGCTCTCGCGCAGCCAGCGCTTGAGCGCGGCGCCCCGCAGCCCCATCGAGACCATGGCCGGGACCACCTCGTCGGCGATCTTGCGCGAGCTGGTGCCGATCTCGACGATCCCGCCCAGCGGGCGATCGGGGTCGCCGGGCACGCCGCGGAAGTCGGAGAAGCCGCTGGTCACCGAGCGCCCGCGCTCGCCGTGGAAGCGCTGCGGGTAGATGCCCAGCGCCAGCGTCTGGTGGTGGAACATGAGGTTGCGGCCGAGCATGTCGGAGCTGTTGCCCAGACCGGCGGTCCCCGGCGCGGACATCAGGCAGAGTCGCGCCGACTCGATCGGGCTGGCGGCGAGCACGACGCGATCCGCGCGCACCTGTGCGGGCCGGCCCTGCGGATCCAGGTACTCTGCTCCCAGGACCCTGCGGCCGCCCTCCGAGACGAGCAGGCGCGTCGCGAGCGCGTCGTGGCGCAGCTGTACGTACCCGGTGAGCAGCGCGTCGCGGAGGAAGGTGACCGCGGGCGAGCTCTTGGCGTTGATCGGGCAGCCGAAGCCCGCGCAGAAGCCGCAGTCGTTGCAGGGGGGCCGCCCGCGGTAGTCGCGCGAGGTGATCGCGGTCGGGTAGGGGAAGGGGTGCAGGCCCACGTGCCGCGCGCCCTCGCTCAGGACCCGGCCCACGTACATTTCCGGGCCCGGCGGCATCGGGAAGGGCTCGCTGCGCGGCGCGGCGAAGGGGTCGGCGCCGTCGCGCCCCTGCACCCCGATCCAGCGCTCCGCGGCGCTGTAGAACGGCTCGAGCTCGTCGTAGTCGAGCGGCCAGTCGGCGAAGCTCGCGCCCGGAACGTCTCCCAGGAGGCTGGCCATCTGGAAGTCGAAGGGCTGGAACCTCGGGGTCTTGCAGTCGGCGTGCACGAAGGCACCGCCCACCGTCCGCGGCAGGTTGTTCACCTCGCCCACGTGGCTGCGGGGTCCGTCCCGGGACGACTCGCGGAAGCTGCGCGGCTCCACCCGCGCCTGCTGCTGGATGAGCCCGCGCGCCTCGAGCTTGATCTCGTCGTTCGAGAACAGCGAGACCGGGTTGCCGGGCGCCGGGTCATCGAGGCCGACGAAGTAGCAGCTGCCCGCCTCGAGCACGCAGACCCTGAGCCCGGCGCGCGCGAGCACCCAGGCGACCGGGGCGCCGCCGGCACCGCTGCCGATGACGAGCACGTCGAAGCGATCCAGGGAGCTGTCGCCGAGCACGTGCGGAACGCTCGAGGGCAGGCTGGCCACCGGTCTCAGAAGAACCGCTTGCCGCCGACGGCCTGCATCATGGCGGTCAGCTGCTCGACGACCCCGGGGTCGAGCCCGTCGCCGGGGAGGTCCGGGTCCCGGCTCTGGTTGGGCCGATCGACCCGATCGCGCAGGGTGTGGGTGCGCCGGTCGTAGAGCGAGTAGCCCAGCGGCTGGCTGTCTCCATCGTAGTGGTAGTCGCGCCACGCGATCCCGCCGGGATTGCCGCCGTACTCGGGCGCGCAGAACATCCCCTCGGCGAGGTGGGTCAGCACGGCCGAGCGGAACGCGGGGTCGCCCGCGTCGAAGGCGGCCAGGCGCTCGTCGGCGTCGAGAGCCTCGAAGCCCCCGACCCGGTCGCGGGCCGCCGCGCGCAGCGCGCCGAGTCCCTGGCGGTACAGCGTGCGCAGGCCCGGCCAGGCCGGCACCGCGGGCACGTTCAGGGTCGCGCCCGGGACGGCCTCCGAGCCGTGGAGCAGGATCCGGAACGACGCCTCCTGCAGGCGCGACAGGGGCAGCAGGTCACTGAACGCGTTGCGCGGGTAGCGGTCCGTCGGCCCTCCCGTCTCCGGGTCGGGGTAGGGCGCCCGTCCGCTGAACGGACCGCCCCGGTAGATCGACGGCGTCGGGTTGTCGAAGGCGGCCAGGAAGCGATCGATGTACTCGACGGCGTGCGCGCCGATGGCACCCACGGTGACGTCCTCGGGGACGAGCGTCCCGGCCAGCGCCTCGAGCGTGCGGCGCTCCGTCCGGGTGAAGAACCACGCCGGCTCGCCGCTCCCGAGCCGCGCCCCGCAGCCGGGCAGGGATACCGCCGCCCCGCCCGCGGCGACGAGCTTGATGAACGTGCGCCGCCCCAGAGCTGCCCCCATCCCTGATGTGTCGCCCGGAAGGGGTAGGCGTGTCAAGCGCGTCCGTACCCGGGCTCGCCGTGCAGGGCGCCGCTGCCCCGAGCGCGCGGTCGGATCACCAGGCTGCCGAAGGCGTCCACCGTCGCGGCGTGGCCCGGGGGGATCACGCAGGTCGAGGTCGGCTCCTCGACGATCGCGGGTCCCTCGCAGCGGAAGCCGGGCGCGAGCTCGTCGCGCGCGTACACGGGCGTGTCCACGTAGCCGCCGAGCTCCGCGAAGTGCGCGCGCCGTGCGGCCGGGCGCGGCTCGCCGCGCGTGTGCCGCGGCTGCGGCCGCAGCTCGTAGCGTCCCAGCCGACCCGTCGCGCGGACGCGGTAGCCGACCCACTGCACGGGATCGGCCGGGCGGACGCCGTACAGGCCGGCGTACGCGTCGCGGAACGCCCCGGCGGCGCGCTCGATATCGGCTGGAGTCAGCCTGCGCGCCGGGACCGGCACCGGCAGCGTGTGGGCCTGGAAGCGGAAGCGCAGCTCGGCGGAGCGCTGCAGCTCGATCGCCCCGGCGTCGATGCCCTCCTTCTGCAGCCGCGCGCGGGCCCGGCTCTCGAGTCCGGCGAAGATCGCGTCGAGCCCGGCGGGCTGGACGGCGTCGCCGTCGAGGATCCGGGTGCGCAGCTCGTCGGCGGTCGCGTCGGAGACCAGCAGGCCGAGCGCCGAGCTGACTCCTGGCCGCGGGGGCACGATCACGGCGGGGATCTCGTACTCGCTCGCGACGCGGACGGCGTGCACCGGGCCGGCGCCTCCGAACGCGACCATCGACAGCTCGCGCGGGTCCACGCCGCGCTCGACGGTGACGATGCGGATCGCCGACGCCATGCTCGCGTTGGCGATCTCGTGGATGCCCGCGGCGGCGGCGTCCACGTCGAGGCCCAGCGGCCGCGCCACGTGCTCGCGGATCGCCGCCTCGCTGCGCGCGGGCTCGATCCGCATGCGGCCGCCGAGCAGGAATCCGGGGTCGAGGTAGCCCAGCACGACGTCGGCGTCGGTCACGGTCGGCAGCTCTCCGCCGCGGCCATAGCACGCGGGTCCGGGCTCGGAGCCCGCGCTGCGCGGACCCACCGAGAGCGCACCGCCCGCGTCCACGGACGCGATGCTCCCGCCGCCAGCGCCGACCTCTGCCAGGTCGATCACCGGGATCTTCACCGGCAGCCCCGTCTGGACGCGGCGCGCGCCGGCGCTGGCGCTCCCGCCGACCCGGAAGTCGCCGGTCACGCCGGGCTCGCCTCCGCGGACCAGTCCGGCCTTGGCCGTCGTGCCGCCCATGTCGAACGAGATCACATCGGGTGCGCCGATCGCACGTCCGAAGTGCGCCGCCGCGATCACTCCCGCGGCGGGTCCCGACTCCACCAGGTGAATGGGGCGCTGGCGCGCGGTGGCCGCCGACATGAGCCCGCCGTTGGACTGCATGATCTGGAAGCTCCCGGCGAAGCCGAGCTCGCGCAGCGCGCGTTCGAGGCGGCCGACGTAGCGCGCGACCTCCGGTCCGACGTAGGCCGCCATCACGGTGGTCGTGGCGCGCTCGTACTCGCGGTACTCCGGCCAGATCTCCGCGGACTCCGCGACGTGCGCGTCCGGCAGCACCTGCCTCACGATCGCCGCGAGCGCGCGCTCGTGCACGGGGCTCGCGTGCGCGTGCAGCAGGCAGATCGCGACCGCGTCGATGGGCTCGCGCGCCGCGAGCGCCTCGAGCGCAGCGCGCGCCGCCGCCTCGTCGAGCGGCGTCACCACGCTCCCGTCGGCGGCGAGCCGCTCGCGCACCTCGAGCGTCCGGCTGCGCGGCACGGGCGGCGGCTCGCGTTCGTAGAGCAGGTCGTACCTGGCGGCGTCGCCGCGGCGATCGGACCCGATCGCCAGCAGGTCGCCGAAGCCCACCGGCGTGACGAAGGCGACGCGCGCGCCGCGGCGCTCGAGAATCAGGTTCGTGGCGAGCGTGGTCGCGTGGACCACGCGCTCGATCTCGCCGGCGCCGATGCTCGCCTGCTCCATCGACCCGCGCAGTGCCTCGAGGGCGCCCCGGGCCGGATCCTGGTGGGTCGTGAGCTCCTTGGCCGAGTGCAGCCCGTCGCCTCCCACCTCGACCAGGACCGCGTCGGTGAACGTCCCGCCGATGTCGATCCCGGCGTACCAGCGCGACACGGCGGGGCCTCAGCCCTTCCCGGATCGCCCGGTCAGCGCGCGCAGGCTCGCGGTTCCCGCGGCGTCGGGAGACAGCGTGTCGGGATCCAGGACCACCGCGTAGTCGCGGCGCGCGCCTGCGATCGACACCCGCCCCTCGCGCACGTCCTCGGCCACGCGCGCGGGCTCGCGCTCGAGCGGGTCGCCGGATCCGCCTCCCGCCGAGGTGAGCATGGTGACCGTGTCGCCGGCGCGCAGCGGGTACGAGGTGACCTTGGGCGCCAGCCGCTCCTCGCCGGGTCCGTCCTCGTTGATCACCCAGCCCCCGCCGAGACCCGGGCGGCCGCCGTCGATTCCGGGTGGCGGGATGCGGCAGCGGTCGGTGGCGCGCGCCGTGAGCTCGCCGTCGGTCAGGACCGCGAAGCGGCGACGCGTGCCCAGGCCGCCGCGCCGGCGGCCGGGGCCCCCGGAGTCGCGCCAGAGCTCGAAGCAGTCGAAGCGCACCGGATACTCGATCTCGAGCGCCTCGACCGTGTGCATCGCCCCGACGCCGCCGAAGATCAGAGGGGCCGTCGCGTCGAGTCCGTCGGCCGCGGCGCGCGCTCCCACGCCGCCGAACTGCGGGTCGAGGTAGGTCCAGACGCGCCCGTCCGGATCGGTGCCGCTGAGCGTGTAGACGTGCGCGTTGCTCGACGCCGCCACGGCCTTGCCGGGGATCACGCGCGAGAACGCCTGCAGCATGGCCTCGACGATCGCCATCACCGTGGCCATGCGCGCGTTGCAGGCGGCGGGCGGGCGCGGATTGACCAGGCTGCCCTCCGGGAAGACGGCCTCGAGTGGCCGGTAGCAGCCCTCGTTCACGGGGATCCCGGGGTCGAGGAAGCAGCGGGTCGCGAAGAGCACGCCCGACATCGACTGCGAGAACGCGGCGTTGATCGGACCGCGGGCCTGCGGGTCGGTGCCCGTGAAGTCGGCGCGGATGTGGTCGGAGCCGATCGTGACCTCGACCTGCACGCGATGCTCGCGCCCGGGCTCGACGCCGTCGTCGTCGATCACGAACGAGCCGCGCTGCGTTCCGGCCGGCAGCTCGCCGATGCACTGCCGCGTGCGCCGCTCCGAGTAGTCCATCAGCTCGGCGGTCAGCTCGAGCAGCGGCTCGACGCCGTGGCGCTCCACGAGGGCCTCGAGCCGGCGGGCGCCGACGTGCGTGCCGGCCAGCATGGCGCGGATGTCGCCGAGGACCTTCTCGGGCGTGCGGCTGTTCGCCGCGATCACCGCGAGCAGGCTGCGGTCCGGCTCGCCGGCGATCTGGATCGGCACCGGCGGCAGGATCAGCCCCTCGTGGTACATCTCGGTCGCGTTCGCCGGCAGGCCGCCCGCGGCGATCCCTCCCACGTCGGCCACGTGCAGCAGCGCCGTGGTGAAGAACGCCGGCCGGCCAGCGAAGAACACGGGCCGGAACACCATCACGTCGTTGGAGTGGATGCCGCCGCGGTAGGGGTCGTTGAACGCGTACACGTCGCCGTCGCGCATGCCGCTCGCGGGGTAGTCCCGCAGCAGCTCTCGGAGCGACGGGCGCAGGCTCGACAGGTGCATCAGCGGCGCACCCATCGACTGTGCGACCAGCCGGCCCTCGCCGTCGAAGATCGCGCTGGTCGCGTCGCCGCCCTCCTTGACCACGGTGGAGTAGGCGCTGCGCACGACGCTCAGCCCCATCTCCTCGGCGATGGTGGACAGGGCATTCTTGACGATCTCGAGGGCGATCGGGTCGCGGACCACGCGCGCAGCATACAACGGGCCCGGCGAACGCAGCGCCGGCGGCTCTACAGGACGGCGCGCGGCGTGTGGCCGTCGCTGGAGCCGCCCGCCCCGAGCCAGCAGTCGAGGGCGTCGGGCGTGAGCGCAGCGTCGGGCGCGACGACCCGCAGCGTCGCGCCGCGCGCCCGCAGCGCGGCGATCTCCGCGCGGGTGCGCGCGCAGCGCGTCGCGTCGGTCAGCCAGGCGACGCACAGGCCGTCGAGCGGGCGCTCGTCGAGCGCGCCGGGCGGGAGCGCGGGCGCGCTGCCGCCGATCGCGACGACCCCGGCTAGTCGCTCGGGCCAGCAGCGCGCCAGGGCCAGGCTGAGCGTGGCGCCCTGACCGGCCCCGAGCAGCAGCGGACGATCTTCGCGGGCGAGCAGGAAGCGCTCGAGCTGCTCGAGGCAGATGCCGAGGCTGAGCGGATCGGGCGCGTCCGGGTCGCCCAGGAGCCAGTCTCCGGGCGGCGAGGGCACGCCGAAGCGACGCGGCCCGGCGCGGCGCGGCGGCTCGAGCACGGTGATCGCGAACGCGCCGGCGAGCGGCTCGATGCGGCGCTCCACGGCGTCGGCCGCGCCGCCCAGCGCGATCAGCGCTCGCGCCCCGGGGCCGCCCGGCAGGCTGCGGTGGCCGAGCGCAGAGCCGGTCACGCCGGCTGCGGCGTCCGCCCCGCGGCGTGCTCGCCCGCGATCGCGCCGAACACGATCCCCGGCCCGAGCTGGGAGCCGCCGCCCCAGTAGCCGCCGCCCGCCGGCGAGGCCACGCAGTTGCCGGTGCCGTACAGCCCGGGGATCGGCTGGCCGTCCACGTCGAGCAGCCGCGCGTACGGGTCGATCTCGGGGCCGCCGCGCGTGCCGTAGGTGCCGGCGGCGAGGATGATCGCGTGGTAGGGGCCGCTTCCCGACAGCGGGAACATCATGGAGCTGGGCAGGTCGTTGCCGTCGCGCCGGGGACCGTGGAAGTCGGGCTCGTGGGTGGACTCGCCCCGCTGGAAGTCGGCGTCGACCCCGCTGCGCGCGAAGCCGTTGTAGCGCGCGACCGTCGACTCGAGCGCGTTGCCGAAGCCCGGCGCGAGCCGGTAGCGAGCGATGGCGGGCTCGAGCTGCGCCAGTCGTCGGTCGATGGCCGGGCCCAGCTCGGCGAGGGTCGCGGCGCTGATCACCTCGGGCTGCCGCGCGCCGCGCGGCGGGATCGGCTCGACGCCGGCAAAGACCTCCGCCGCGCGCCGGTCGTAGATCAGGAAGAGGAACTGGTTGCGATACAGGTTCGCGCTCGCGTCCCAGTCGAAGTGGACCTGTCCGCGCTGGTTGTAGTTGAGCTTCTCGTTGACGACGCGCACGCCGTCGCGGTTGACCAGGATGCTGCTGTCGCCGGGCACCGTGGCGACGCCGTTGGGGATGCTCGCGAAGGCCAGGGCCTGCTCGAGCACGACCTGCTTCCAGGCCGCGTTGCGCATGTTCGCGAGGCGTGCCCGGACCCCGGCGGCGATGGCGATGAAGTCGCCCTCGTTGGTCGGCACCTCGCAGCTGCCGTAGCTGATGCCGCGCAGGAAGTTCCGCACCAGCTGGGGGCTGTGCGAGAAGCCGCCGGTGCTGAAGATCACCCCGCGGCGCGCGGCCACGCGCTCGATGCCGTCGCGGGTCTCGAGCTCGAGTCCGGTGACCGCTCCCGAGTCGTCGACGATCAGGCGGCGAGCCGCGCTGCGCAGGCGCAGCGGGATGCCGCGCGCCTCGGTCGCGCGACGGAAGGCGGCGATCAGGTCGGCGCCGTCACCGGCACTGCCGTCCGCTAGCCGCGGCACCAGCCCCCGCCCGCGCGGCGCCCTGTTCTCGGGCAGGTCGGCGTGGTAATCGGCCCAGGGCCGGCCATCCCAGGCCGGCCAGAAGGTGGACTCCATGACCCCGAGCGCGGCCAGGCGCGCGATCACCCCGGGCCCGCGGTCGTAGTGGGTCTCGAGCAGTGCGTACGGGTTCGGATCGAGGCCGAGCCCCGGCGCGAGCGGGGAGTACAGCTCGGGGTAGGCGAGCCGCGCCATGTAGCGCAGCGCATCCTCGCGCGGATCCTCGAGCCCTCGCTCCCGCATGACCGGGTTGTTCGGCACCCAGTAGACGCCGCCCGACTTGCGCGTGGTGCCGCCGACGAAGGCCGCCTTCTCGTGCATCTCGACCGACGCGCCGGCCTCGTGCGCGACGATGGCCGCGGGCCAGCCGCCGGCCCCGGTGCCCACGACGATGACGTCGACATCGCGGTCAGGCGCGCCCGCAGCGCGCGCGTCGCGGGCGCGCAGCGGCGCGACGCTCGACACCGCCCCGACGCCGGCGCCGACTCCCGCCGCGCGCAGGAAGGCACGACGCGAGATCCTCGAGCGGGGCCGATCCACGCGGGCAGCCTACCAGCAAACACTCCGCGGGGTGTCGATGTGGGAGTCCGCCGCGCTGACCCGCTGGCGCAGGGCTACCTCCCGGCCCGGCGGTTCGGCGCGTCCCAGACCCCGGGGTTCGCCAGGCGCACGGGCCGCTCTCCCTGCAGTGCGGCGAGCATCTCGCGCGCCACGGTGCTGGCGAGCCGCGGCAGCGCCTCGCGGACCCAGCCGCCGATGTGCGGCGTCAAGACGACGGTGTCGAGGTCGAACAGCGGGTGGCCATCGGGCGCGGGCTCGGGATCGAAGACGTCGACCCCCGCGCCCGCGATCCGCCCGGCGCGCAGCGCATCGACCAGGGCCGCCTCGTCCACGGTGCCGCCGCGCGAGCAGTTGATCAGGTAGGCATGCGGCGGCATCGCGGCCAGCTCCGCCTCGCCCACGATGTGCCGGCTCTCGTCGGTCAGGGGAAGGCAGAGCACGACGAAGTCGCAGCGCCCCAGGAGAGCGGGCAGGTCCCGGCGCCGGCGGATCAGCTCGACACCCTGACGCCGGGCCTCGACCGGATCGAAGTACGGATCGTAGGCGAGCACCTCCATGTCGAACGCGAGCCGCGCCTTGCGCGCGAGGTCGCGCCCGATGAAGCCGAATCCCAGGATCCCCAGCGTCTTGCCGCCGATCTCCTCGGGGAAGCCGGGGAAGCCGTCGCCGCTGAAGTGCCCGCGGTCCAGGAAGCGCTTCCCGGCGTGCATGGAGCGGTCGGCGTAGCCGATGCGCTTGGCCAGCGAGAGCATGAGGCCCAGCGCGTGCTCGGCGACGGCCGAGTACTGCGCCCCGGCGGCGTAGACCACGGCGATGCCGCGCTCGCTCGCGGCGGCCACGTCGATGCTCTCGTAGCCGGAGCCCGGGAACCCGATCACCTCGAGCCGCGGAGCGCGGTCCATGAGCTCGGCCGTGACCGGGGACGCGGCGCAGAGGCCGTGCGCCTCCGCCAGCGCCGCGTCGAACGCGGCGGCGTCGAGGCCCTGGCCATCCACCAGGTCGACCTCCTTGCGCAGCAGCTCCTCGCCGACCGGGTGGAGCATCGGGGACGGCAGGAGCACGCGCTTGCGCATCGGGAACCTCCGCGAGCGGCGCGCGCTGCGCGCCTCACGCCACCTTGTACTTGGCCTTTCGCGGGCGGACGACCACGAAGGTCAGCGGCTCGTCGTCGCCGGCGACCAGCGCGTACTCCTCGTCGGCGTCGATCACGAGGACGGATCCGGCCTCGAGCTCCCGATCGCCGACCCGCGCGGATCCCGAGAGGATCACGGTCACCTCGGTCTCCGAGTGACTGTGCAGCCCGATCTCGTAGCCGGGCGGAACCTGTGTCATGTGCACGTACGGGTCGTTTTCCCGGATGTACTGCATGAGCGGCGCGCCCTCGACGCCACCGTGAGGTGCCAGCTTGCGATCGGACGGTGCGAGGATCGTTGCCATGGCCGGATGATACACCCGCGGCCCGGCGGCGCGCGAGGCGCGGCGGGGCGTCAGGTCCAGCGCGGGCGATCGAGCTTGAAGTACTCGCGGGCGTTGTCGCGCAGGATCTGCCGGGCCTCGTCTTCCGGGACGTCCGCGAACTGGTCCTCGACGATCTTGCGGGAGTGCGGCCAGTCGCACTGCACGTGCGGGAAGTCCGTGGACCACTGGATGTTCCCGATGCCGATGTCGTGGCGCACCTTGAGCCCGAAACGGTCGACCTGGAACCCCCAGTGGAAGTGCCGGTCCACGTACCAGCTCGGCGGGTGGGGCCAGTCGGCGTCCGACCAGTAACGATGGCGGCGCCAGTTCTCGTCGGCGTCTTCCTTGAACTCGGGAATCCAGCCGATCTGGGTCTCGGCGAAGAAGAAGCGCAGCTCCGGGAAGCGGTCCAGCGTGCCGTGCTGGATCAGCTGGATGACGGGCCCGCCCCGCGTTGCGGTCTTGGAGAGCATCCCGGTCATCGGCGCGAAGTTGAACAGGCCCGCGCGATCCGCCGCGGCGGCCTCGGCGGCGGCCCCGCCCCCGAAGCTCACGTGCGCGGTCAGCGGCATGTCGAGCTCGACCGCGACCTGCCAGAAGCGATCGTCCTGCTCTGGAACCGGCGCGAGCCCGCCGTTCGGCCAGGAGTGCAGCACCACGCCGCGGATCCCGGGCAGCCTCGCCACGCGCCGCAGCTCGGCGATCTGGTCGTCGACGCAGGTGGCCGGAAGAATCGCGAGCCCGAGGAGTCGCTCCCGATCCACGGCGGTGTACTCCTGCGAGAGCCAGTCGTTGTAGCCGCATGCGATGGCCACGTAGGCCTCCGGCGGCAGGCCGCCGGTGTCGAGCGTGCGCTGGCCGGAGACCGCCGGGAACAGCAGCTCGGCGTGGACGCCGTCCTCGTCCATCTCGCGCAGCCGCTGCACGCCGTCGCCCGCGCCCACGAGGCCCTCGTCGTAGCTCACGCCGGTGGTCCTGAGGTTCTCCCAGCCGCGTCCCGCCGAGAAGTTCAGGCCCAGCGGCACGGGGGTCTCGCGCCCGTGGATCGCCCAGGCGTCGCCGCCGTTCGGGAGCTGGACGACCTTCGGGCAGTACTTCCGGAACTGCGCCTCGACGTACGGCTCCCACATCCAGGGGGGCACCTCGAGGTGCGAGTCGGTGGAGATGAGTTCCAGGTCGCGCATGGCTTCTCTCCCGGGTGCCGGCGTCGAGTGTACACCGGGGCGGGGACGTGATCGGGCAGGCTCCGCGAGCACGCGCAGGCGGGTTGACCCGCGGGCCGGCGCGGCGGACAGCTGGTAGGCTGGGTCGCCGCGGGCGGCGGACGGGCACGTCGCCGCACTGGAGGATGCAGGTGCGCTGGGAACGTGGACGTCGCAGCCGGAATCTCGAGGATCGGCGCGCGCAGGGCGCCGGCCGGCGCACCGGGCGCCTGCGGCTCCCGCTGCCGGCCGGGCGCGGCGGAAAGCTGAGCCTGACCAGCCTCCTGATCATGGTGGGCCTCTACTTCCTGATCGGACCGGAGGCGCTGCAGGGACTGGGCGGTCTGGGGGGCGGAGGCCTCCCCGGCGGGGCACAGGTGGGGCTGCCCGGGGGCGGCTCCGGCGACGTGGCCAGCGGTCCCCTGCGGACCACGCCCGCAGAGGACGAGCTGGTCGAGTTCGTCTCGTTCGTGCTCGACGACGCGCAGCAGACCTGGGCACGGCTGCTACCCGGCTATCGCGAGGCGAAGCTCGTGCTCTACCGGGACACGACGCGCTCGGCCTGCGGGGTGGGGCAGGCCCAGATGGGGCCCTTCTACTGTCCCGGCGACGAGAAGGTGTACGTCGACCTGTCGTTCTATGGGGAGCTCCGCTCGCGCTTCGGTGCCCCGGGAGACTTCGCGCAGGCCTACGTGCTCGCGCACGAGCTGGGCCACCACGTGCAGCACCTGACGGGAACCGAGGCGCGCGTGCGCCGCGCGCAGCGCTCCAGCCCGGGGGACGCCAACGAGCTCTCGGTCGCGATGGAGCTGCAGGCCGACTGCCTCGCGGGGGTCTGGGGCCATGCCGCCGCGCAGCGCGGCATCCTGGAGCGAGGCGACGTCGAGGAGGGGCTGCGCGCTGCGGGCGCGATCGGCGACGATCGCATCCAGGGCATGGCCGGACGCGCCGTCCAGCCCGAGTCGTTCACGCACGGCTCCTCGGCGCAGCGTCAGCAGTGGCTGGGTCGCGGGCTGGACTCGGGCGATCCCGCCGCCTGCGACTCCCTGTAGGCGCGGTGCCGGCGCTCAGGAGGCGTCGCGGTCGACGCGCTTCTCGGCGTCGTCGCGGCGCAGGCTCGCCAGGAGCGCGGTCGCGGCCGCGAGCATCAGCTCGTCGATCAGTGGCAGGCCGTCGGGGATGATCAGGTCCGCCACGAACAGGCCGCCCATGAGCAGCACCAGGCGCGGGAAACGCAGGCGACTCGCCCAGCGACCGAAGAGCAGCGGAACGCTCCAGCGACCCGCGCTCATGCCCGCGGGCTCCGGACCGCTCTCGTGCTCGCCGCGCCACTCACGGACCGCAGTCTAGGCAGTATCGCCGCAGCGGCCCAGGCGCCCCGGCGCACGACGTGCCCGGGCGCCCGCCCGCTGAGCCCGGCAACCGCGGACCCCCGAGTGCTTCCGCGGGCCCCCACGGCACGCGCCGTCTGCGATAAGGTGCGGCCCGGCGCGGCGGGAGCGCGAGAGGAGAGCGACGTGGCGAGCAATCCCATGAGCGAGAAGGAGTTCCGGCGCCTGCGCCAGTTCATCAAGCCGTTCTCGCGCCTGAACACCTGGGTGTACCGCCTGACGAACGGGCGCCTGATGGGCGAGCTGCAGGGCCGCCCGGTGGTGCTGATCACGATGACGGGCGCGAGGAGCGGCAAGAAGCGGACCATCCCGCTGATGTACGTGCCCTACAAGGACGGCGTGATCATCGTCGCGTCGCAGGGCGGGGCGCCCGAGTCGCCCGTCTGGTACCGCAACCTGATCGCCCATCCCGACATCGAGGCCCAGTACCGGGATCGCAGGATGAAGCTGCGGGCGCGGCAGGTGGACGACGCCGAGAAGGCCGCGATCTGGCCGATCTGCGTCGAGCACTATCCGCCGTTCGAGGACTACCAGGCGCGCACGGACCGGAACATCCCGGTCTTCGTCTGCGAGCCGCGCGACTGAGGAAGGCGGGCCATGATCAAGCTCGGAACCAACCTGCCCGAGCACCTGATCGGCAAGGACCAGGGCGCACTCGCGGAGTTTCTCTCGGCGATCGAGGATCTGGGCTACGCGTACGTCACGGTCGGCGACCACGTGCTGGGCGCCGACACCAGCGTGCGCCCGGACTGGAAGCCCTTCTTCGGCAAGCCGCCGCTCTACGATCGCCACATGGTGTGGCACGAGCCGCTCGTGCTCTTCGGCTACCTGGCGGCGCTCACCCGGACGCTGGAGCTCTGCACCGGAATCCTGATCAGCCCGCAGCGCCAGACCGTGCTGCTCGCCAAGCAGGCGACCGAGGCCGACGTCCTCACCGGCGGGCGCATCCGCTTCGTGATCGCCGCGGGCTGGAACGACGTGGAGTACGAGGCGCTCGGCGTCGACTTCCGCAAGCGCGGTAAGATCATGGAGGAGCAGCTCGTGCTGCTGCGCAAGCTCTGGAGCCAGGAGGTGGTCAGCTACAACGGCCATCACCACACCGTGACGGCGGCCGGCATCAACCCGCTGCCGACGCACGGTCGCATCCCGCTCTGGATCGGCGGTCAGTCGAAGGTCGTGCTGCGCCGCACCGGACGGCTCGGTGACGGCTGGTTCCCGTACTACCCGTGGTTCAGCGAGCCCCAGCTCCAGGCCGATCTCGAGCTGATCCACGCCGCCGCGCGGGAGGCGGGGCGTGATCCCGGGGAGGTCGGCATCGAGGGTGCCGTGTACTTCGCCGACCCGCGCTTCGAGATGCCGCCCGGCGGCCGCGAGCCGCCGGAGACCCTCGAAGACTGCGTGGAGTACGCGCACTGGTGGAAGAAGTTCGGCGCGAATCGCTTCTGGGTCACGGCACCCTGGGCGGACCTCGGTCCCGAGGAGACGGGCGTTCGCGAGCCGGGCAAGAAGTGGAGCGGGATCGAGAAGCGCCTGCGCGAGCTCGAGCGCTTCCGCGAGGCCGTCGGCGCCGACTTCTGAGCGGCAGCGAGCGGGATACACTGCGCTCGATGCCGCCTCCGGTGAGCTTCTTCGACGTCGGCGACGGCGAGCGCCTCGCGACCTGGATCTTCGAGCCGCCCGCTGGCGTCACGCCGCGGCCGCAGCTCCTGTTCTGCCTGCCGGGGGGCTCGTACTCCAAGGCCTACTGGCATCTCGAGGTGCCCGGGCACCCGGGCTACTCCTGCGCGGAGCACCTGGCGCGGCACGGCTACACGGTGATCGCGGTCGATCACCTCGGCGTGGGCGAGAGCACGCGACCGCCGGGACGCACGCTGACGCTCGAGCGTCTGGCCGGGGCGAACGCGCGGCTGGTGGAGCGCGTCGTCGAGCACATGGCACTCGAGGCCCCGGTACCGGTCGCGATCGGGCACTCGATGGGCGGCCTGCTGGCGGTCTACCAGCAGTCCCTGCACCGTTCGTTCGCCGCGCTCGCGGTCCTCGGCTTCCCGCACGGCGTGATGGACCTGCGGGGAGGGAGGGCCTCGCTGCCCACGCGCGAGCAGGTCGAGGCCGCGGCGGCCGCGGGAAAGCTCGACGCGCCCGCGCTGCTCGATCGCAGGCCCCTGCACCCCCTGTTCCACTGGGACGACGTGCCCGCCGCCGTGATCGAGGCCGACGACGCCGCCGCGACGCCCACACCCGGGATCGCCGGGGCGATCGGCATCGTGCCGTACATCGGGGCGGACCATGCGGCGCGCATCGACGTCCCCGTGCTGGTCGGCTTCGGCGAGCGCGACAACGCCCGCGACGCGTGGGCCGAGGTCGCGCCCTATCGCTCGGCCCCCGACGTCACGCTGGTGGTGCTGCCGCGCTCCGGGCACTGCCACAACCTCGCGTCGACACGCACCGTGCTCTGGGATCGCCTGGCGCGCTGGATCGCGTCGGTCACGGACCGGGGCTGAGGCCGGCAGCGCACGGAGGTCCCCGAGGGGTCCGACCGCGGCGGGCGGGCCGATCCGTCAGCCCGTGAGGTCGATCTGGCTGCCGAGCGCGGGGTCCACCGGGACCGGTGCGACGGCGCCCGCCGCCTCGATCAGGTCGACCGCTGCCTCGCCCTCGACCTGCTGCTGCTCGTGGGCGTGCTTCGCGGCCTGGACCGCCTGCTGCTGTGCAGCCGCGGTGCTCGAGTCGACGTGCATGGGGGGCTCCGGTGAGAGGGGCTCGAGGTGCGCTCATCGACCCCGGGAGCCCGCGGCTTCAGCCCCGGTCCCGGATCGCGCGCGGCGGTGGAAGCCTGCGCCGGCCCCCGACAGGAGGGGACAGCCGCGCCGGGGTCGCGGCGCTCAGGCGCGCGGCGCGCCGGGCACGTGACGGCCGTCGCGGAAGCCGGTGAAGAAGCGGTCGAGCAGGGGATGGCGCACGGGCTGGCCCGACGGGTCGGGCTCGAGGTTGCGCTCGGCGACGTAGGTGGTCGATTCCGAGCCGTCCACGAGAACGTGGTACCAGGGCCGGTCGCGCGGCGGGCGACTCACGGCGTTCTGGTCGTACCAGGCATCGTCGAGCGAGAAGACCGGATCGACGTCGAAGACCACGCCGCGGTAGCCGAAGCGCCGGTGCAGCACCAGCTGACCCGGCCCGAAGCTCGCCTCGACCATGGTCGGTGCCGTCGTGTCCATCCCCGGAGCGTAGCGCGATCGCGCGGCACGCGGAGGCTCAGCCGCCCTCCGCGGCCACGACCAGCGGCAGGCCGGCGCGGGCCGCGGCGGTCATCGCCCGCAGCGCGTCCTCCCAGGGCACCTTCGCGCCCGCGCGCAGCGTCAGCGCCGCGGCCTCGCGATCGCCGAGCGCGGCGTCGAGCGCGTCCAGGCCGCCCGGGAGCGGTGCCTCGTCGAGCCAGACGTGCGTGGTGCCGTCCGCGTCGGCGCGCAGCGTCACGTGGAGGCTGGCCGCGTCGCTCGCGCCGAGCGCCGCCGCGTCGCTCTGCGGCAGCTCCACGGGCGGCAGCGTCGCCTCGGCGGCGTGCGCCACCAGCCAGACGATCGCCACCATCAGGGCCGCCATGATCAGCAGCATGATGTCGGGTGCCGCCTCGAGGCCGGTGGTCGCGGGCGTCGGCCGCGGCCTCACGAGACGACCTCTCGCAGCGCCAGGCTCGCGTCGAGACTCGACCAGAGACGGTCGCGCACGCCCTCGCGCTGTGCCGCGGAGAGCGCCGGATCGAAGCGCACGCGCAGGGCCTCGGGCCGGCGCGCCTCGAGGGCCTCCACCAGGGCATCCATGCCCGCGGCATCGGCGCCCAGCCTCTGACCGTCGAGCTCGACGCAGAAGGTCTCGCCGGCGGCGCTCACGTGGGCGCTGGACCAGACCGGGTTGAGCGTCGCGAGCAGCAGCGTGCCGATCTGGAGGCCCAGGCCCGCGAGGGTCGAGGTCATGGCCGCGCCGAGTCCCCCGAGCAGCGCGGGCAGCTGGCCGAGGAACTCGCCGTGCTCCAGCGCGTCGAACGCGTGGCCGAGTCCCCAGACCGTGCCGCACAGACCCAGGGCCGCGAACAGCGGCGCGAGCTGCGCCAGCTCGGGGCGCACCGGGCGGCGTGGCCCCGGCATCCCGCGGCGGCTGGCGAGCGCGCGCCCGGCCAGCCAGAGCACGCGCCCGGCGACCAGTGCCATCGGGATCCAGACCGGACCGATCGCGGCGCCGAGCCAGTGGGCGGCGTCGAGCAGCGCTCCGGTCGTCCACGCGCCGACGCTGCTGATGCGGAAGAGCACCACGAGCCCGCCCAGCGCGATGCCCCCAGCGACCGCGGTCAGGGCGTCGCGCCAGACGGGTCGCCGCGCGAGCTCACCGGCCGCGCGCATCGAACGCTCCCGCGTCCCGCTCGTCGCTCCGGGAGTCCGGGCGCACGCGGAAGCTCACCCCCGCCAGTCCGGTCTCCGGTGCGGGCACCAGGCCGCGCCACTGCAGCTCGTTGGCCAGCAGCAGTCCGCCGAGCTGTCCCGGCCGGAGCGAGCCGTTGAGCGTGGGGGTGTGCAGGCCGCGCGGCGCGCGGCCCGGACTGCACGCGACCAGGCCGTGCTCCGCCTGCACCAGCGAGATCAGGTCCTCGGGATCCACGTGCCCGTCGAGCCAGTGGCGCACGGCGTCGCGCACGATCTGCTGCTGCCAGCCGCGCTTGCCGTCGCACGATGCGGTGTCCACGGGCCGCGCCGCCGCCGGCGATGCGAGCAGCAGGGCGAGCCCCAGGGTCCAGGTCGATGCCTTCATGACGGATCTCCTCACTCGCAGGCGCCGTAGTAGGCGCAGTCATCGAAGCCGAAGAGCGGATCGGTCAGCTCGTCCTCGTCGATCGGGAAGGGCTCCTCCTCGATGTGCGCGAGGATCTGCTGCGTGGTGTCCTCGATCTCGAGGTCCGGCAGCTCCATGCCGTTGATCGCTCCCAGGCGGTTGAAGTGAAAGCGGAGCATCTGGTTCTGGGCCGCGACCTGCAGCAGCAGGCCCTGCTGGTCGAGCGCGGTGCGCAGCGCGCGCGCCTGGTCGACCAGCGAGCGCACCACGAAGGTGCGCTCGCGGACCAGCCCGACGGTCGAGCGGATGCCGCTGGCGCCCTGCATGCGGCGCACGTTCCGCGTCAGCACCTTCGACGTCGCCCAGAGGGCGCGGAAGCGCGGGTCGTCGCGGGTGAGCGTCCCCCACTGCTCGAGCACCGAGAGCGCGATTGCCGTGCCCTGCTGCAGCGATCCCATCGACTGCTGCACCGTGGCCTCGTCGGCGTCGGGACCGAGCCGGCCCGACTGCTCGAGGGCCGTCGCGAGCTTCTCCAGGTTGAGCAGGATGGCGGTCGCGTGTCGCTCGAAGGAGTGCGTGGCCTCGACGTCGATCGCGTGGCGTTCGGCGAGCGCCTCGAGGTGTCGCGACTTGATCTCGATGCGGCGCTCCTCGAGCGCGCGCCCGGCCTCGCGATCGTCGGGGCTGCCGCGACGCAGCTCGGAGCGCTGCTGCTCGAGGCCCTCGAGCTCCGCCTCGACGGCGGCGAGCCTCGAGCGGGCCATCTCGCGCTGGACCTCTGTCTCCTCGCTGGAGCTCATCAGCTCCTCGTAGTGCGTCGATATCGCCCGGTTGAGCGCGTCGATGCGCTCGAGCGTCTGCTCGTCGAAGGGCACGGCGGGCGCCGCGAGCGCCGCGTGGGTCGCGGCGACCAGCAGCAGGCCGAGCGTGGCCTGGGTGATGATTCTCATGGCTGCTCCTCGGGGGCTGTGGGGTTTCAGGGCAGGCTGCGGGCGCGGTACTCGCGCTCGAAGCGCATCACGTTCGCGACGTAGCTGCGCGTCTCGCGCGGCCAGCGCTCGGAGGGACGTGCGGCGGCCTTCGCGCCCGCGTTGTACGCGGCCAGCGCGCGCCGCACCTCACCGAAATCCGCGTACTGCCGCGCCAGGTAGCGCGCCGCGCCGTCCAGGTTCTGCTCGGGGTCGTACACGTCGCGGACCCCGAGCTCGCGCGCGGTGTCCGGCATGAGCTGGCCCAGACCGCGCGCGCCCACCCGGCTGACCGCGAGCCGGTCGAAGGCGCTCTCGGCGCGCACCAGCGCGGCGAGCAGCGACGGTGAGATCCCGTGGCGCAGGGCCGCCGCACGGATCTCGGCGGCGTACGGCACCGCGCTGCGCGGGACGCTCCGCGGCGCGCCCCACTGCCCCCGGGCGATGCGCGACAGGCGCTCGAGCACCGCGTCGTCGGCGTGCGCGCGCGGCGCCGGCGCGACCAGGGCAGCCGCGAGCAGCGCGGCGGCGGCGATCAGTATCGGGTCGATCCTCATGACGCGGCTCCTCCCGAGAGATCGATGCGCAGCTGCAGCTCGCGCTCGGCGCCGTCGCGAAGGGCCACGGCCAGTACCTCGCAGCCCAGGTGACCTGCGCGCATCTCGTAGGCGACGTCGACCCGGGTCACGCGCGAGGACTCGAGCCCCACGCTGCGCAGGTGGGCGTCGAGTCCGCCGAGGAGCGCGGCGTCGAGCGAGCTCGGAGGCAGCAGCACGATGCGATCGGCGGCCGGGCCCAGCGCGTCGCGGCCGCTCGCCAGCGCGCCCGAGAGGTGCCGCGTGACGTCGCGTGGCCAGACGCTGAGGCCCTCGAGGTCCACGCGGTGCTCGACGGCTCCCGACGCGGGGTCGATCCGCGCGAGCGGCCGCCGCGCGGCGGCGTCGTACACGAAGAACGCCCCGCCCAGACCCTGGACCGCGTCGCGGTAGCGCGCGAAGCCGATGCGCGCGTAGGTGGCGCGCAGGCGCGGGAAGCGACCCGCGCGCAGCTGGGCGCGACCGCGCTCCAGCGCGAGCGCGTCGGGAGTGATCGAGACCGGCCGCGACGGCGCTGCGCTCCGGGGCGCGGCCGGCTCGTCGCCGGCGCGCGCGGGCGGAGGCGGTGGCGGTGGCGGCGCGACGGGCGGTGGCTTCGGCGGGGCGGGGGGCGGCTCCGGGGGCGCGGGAGAGGGCGCGGCCTGCGGCGGGGACGGCGGCTCGACACGCGCGATGCGGATCCGCTCGGGCGCGGGCAGCGGCTCGGCGATCGCGTCGTCGGACAGCGGCGCGTCCGGGCTCCGGGCCGGCCCCAGCAGCGCGACCACCAGCAGCGCGGTCAGGGCGATCACGATCGCGCGCACCCGCCGCGTCACGACCCGGTACCGGCGGCCAGGCTCATCACGCGGTCCAGCCGGCGCTGCACGTCAGCGATCTCCTCGCGCGACAGCGCCTCCACCGGCCCGCCGACGGCGTGCGTGGCGGCGGGCGCGGGCGCGTCGAGTGCGGTCGCGCTCGTTGCGGCTGCCGCGTCCCCGGGCTCGCCCGCCGCGTCAGCGGGTCCTGCGAGCCGGGTCGTGCTCTGCGTCGGGAGCGCCGGGACCTGGGCGGGCGCGGGGTCCGGGGCCCGGCGCGCGGGCACCCGGCCGTCCGCGGTTCCCGCTGCGGGCGACGTTCGCGCGGGCTTCTCCGGTGCGGGGTCCACCGCGTCCGAGCCGAGCTCCGGGGCCGGCCGGCTCGCCCGGGCCCCGGGCCCGGGCTCGAGCGCCGCGGCCTCGAGCGCCCGGTCCGCGGCCTCGCCGAGCGCCGAGCGCGTCCGGCTCACGAGCTCGTCGAGCGACTCGCGCGCCGTGGCGTCGTTCTGCCCCCAGCGATCGGCCGCCCACACGACCGCGAGTGCGATCGCGAGCACGCCGATGCAGCGGATCACGGCCGCGTCCCCTCCGGGTCCAGCCAGACCCGGAGCTCGGGAGGAACGCGGCCCGACGCGTCGTCGCCCAGGGCGCGATCGCGGATGGCGCGGTGCACGACCAGCTCGCCCGCCACCTTCTCGCTGCGGCTCGCGGCCGCGGCCCAGCGGTCCACGACCTCGGCGTGGAGCTCGCGATCCCCGGCGCGGAGCGCGCTCCGCGCCGCGGTGCGGAAGCAGGCGCGCTGGAGCTCGCGCTCCACGTCGGGATCGGCGACATCGGTCGCGAGCAGGCACATCTGGGCCGCGCCGCTCAGATCGGGTCCGCCGGGGCGTGACGGGTCGAGCAGCCCCAGGGCCGCCTCGGCCAGCTCCGCCGCGCTGTCCGCATCGGCCTGCTCGGGGCTGCGTGCGTGCGAGAGGTCCGCGGGCATGGCGTAGCGACGCGGGGCCCCGGCCGTCGCACAGGCGGCGCAGAGCAGCGCGGCGACTCCCGCGATCAGGGTGCGTCGGACGGTGGGCGGGATCCTCGGTGCCATGGCGCTCCTCCTCGGGCTTCAACCGGGGCCGGCGCCGTTTCGGGGCGCGAGGCGGCGCGCGCTCCGGGGCGAAGCCGCGCGGCCGTTTCAGCGTGACCCGGAACGGGCCGCAAGCCCCCGGTTCCGGGAGGCAGGCGCGCGCGAGGGTCCCGGCTCGTGGCCGCCGGCGGTCGCCGCGGCGGGCCCGCTTTCGCCGCGCCTCGAGCCGGCTCGAGCGTCAGCGCGGTCGTGCGACCAGGATCTCGCCGTCCTCGACGCGAACCTCGTGAGCCTCCAGCGGCTCCATGGCGGGCAGGGTGATGGCCTCGCCCGTCCGGGCGTCGAACTCGCCGCCGTGCAGCGGGCACATCAGACAGCCCTCGAAGAGCGAGCCCTCGGCGAGCCGGCCCCGCTGGTGCGTGCAGATGCCGTCGAGCGCGTGAATCTCACCGTCGACGTTGGCCAGCACGATCGCGCGCCCCTCCACCTCGACGCCCAGGAGCGCGTCCGGGGGCAGGTCCGCGAGCGCCGCCACCGCCACGAAGTCCGCCATCCGCTGTCCTCTGCTCCCCACCCGTGCGCTCCGATGCTCGTATACTCGGGCCGGCAATCGCAAGCCGGGAGGTCCGCCATGACCAGCGCTCACGGAATCGACGTGGAGCCGCTGCGGGACATCGTGCTCGACACGACGCTGGACCAGGACGGCTTCGACGTCTTCGAGGCCTTCGAGATTGGCAGCGGCAACCGCGGCGAGCGCGTGGATCCCTATCCGGAGTTCCACCGGCGCCGGCGCGAGCAGCCGGTGTACTTCGTGGCGCCCGGCGAGCGGGGGCTCTATGAGGCCGACGACGGGCGCCAGGTGGTGCGCGTTTACCGTTACGAGGACGTGCTGCGCGTGGCCCAGGACTCGGATGTCTTCTCGTCGGCCAACCACGCCGAGGGGATCGGACGCGTCTTCGGCCACAGCATCCTCGAGATGGATGGAGAGGAGCACACGCTCCACCGCCGGCTGATCCAGCACGCCTTCAAGCGGCGGGACATGGCGCGCTGGAAGGCCTCGCTGATCCCCGAGGCGGTCGACGGGACGCTCGACGCCTTCGCGGATCGCGGGCACGCGAACCTTGTGGCGGAGCTCACGCTGCTGTATCCCGTCAAGGTCATCGAGGCCATGATGGGGCTGCCGGCGGAGCACGTGGAGTGGTATCACCGTCGCGCCATCGAGGTGATCTCGATCGGGCACGAGCTCGAGCGTGCGCTGCGCGCCTCTGTGGTACTGAAGGACTACTTCGAGCAGGTGATCGAGATCCGGCGACGCCACCCCGGCGATGGCGACCTGATCACGCTGCTGATCGAGGCCGACGCGAACGGGCGCCGGCTGAGCAACGAGGAGATCATCCCGTTCCTGATGCTGCTCGCACCGGCGGGCGCCGAGACCACCTATCGCGCCACGGGCACGCTGCTGTACGCGCTGCTGGCGAATCCCGATCAGCTCGAGGCGGTGCGCCGGGATCGCTCGCTGATCCCGAAGGCGATCGAGGAGTCGCTGCGCTGGGATCCGCCGCTCACCGCGCTCTCGCGGCGCAACCTCGAGGATGTCGAGTTCCAGGGTCAGAAGGTCCCGGCGGGCTCGAGCGTCAGCGCCTGCCTGGCCTCGGCGAATCGCGATCCCGCCGTGTTCGAGCCGGCCGACACGGTCGACGAGTTCGATCTGTTCCGGCCGCGCCGCTCCAACCTGACCTTCGCCGGCGGCGCGCACGTCTGCCTGGGCCAGATCCTCGCCCGCACCGAGATGGAGACCGCGCTCAACCGGGTGCTCGACCGGCTGCCCGGCCTGCGTCTCGACCCGGAGCAGCGCGAGCAGACCTTCATGACCGGCCAGATCTGGCGCTCGCCGAGCCGGCTGCCCGTGCTCTGGGACGCCTAGAGATCGCGATGAGCGACGCTGCACGCGTGCCATGAGGGTTTACGTGGAGGACCGCGTCCGGGTGCGCGCCGGAAAGCTCGACGCGTTCTACGGCGCGCTGGAGAAGGCGCTGCCCCGGACCGGGCGCCTGGGCGCCCGCTGTTTCGGCGCGTTGACCACGGCCGGCGCCACGGGGCGCTGGAACGAGGTCTTCGTGTACTGGGAGATGGACGGCTGGGAGCACTACGCCGGCGTCATGAAGAGCCTGGGGGGGCCGGGCAGCCTGTGCGACGCCGCCGATCCCGACTGGACGCTGCGCGACGGTGGCTCCTCGCTGACGATGGAGGCGACCGAGCACAGCCCGGCGCTCGCGGACCTGGTGGCGGCGGGCGTGCGGGGCGGCGTCTTCCTGCACGAGTACATCCGCGTGCTCCCCGGACAGCGCGCGGCGTATGTCCAGCACTACATCGACAACTACCTCGAGGCGACGCGCAAGGCGGGCCGCGAGCTCTGCGGGATCTGGAGCCTGCAGCGCAGCGCGAACGACGTGCTGATCCTGCTGGCCATCCAGGACTGGGAGACCCACGCCCAGGGTCTGGAGTACAAGCCCGACGCCTACGCGGAGCGCCCCTGGCGGACCTCCGCGCCGAAGGTGCGCGACGACTATGACCTGCGCATGCTGGTGCCGGGACCGCTCGCCGTGAATCCGCTCGCCCGCTAGAAGCGGAGATGCAGTGCGACGCGGACGTTGCGACCGGGCAGGATCAGCTCGGCCTTGCGGAACGACACGTGGTTGCGGCCCTCCGAGTCGAGCAGATTGTCCGCAGCCACGATCAGCTCGAGCCCGTGATCGCCGGAGCCGCCGGCCAGGGTGAACGCCAGCAGCGCGTCCACGAAGCTGTGTCCCCGCGTGTCCGACTCCCCGGCTGCCGAGCGGTGCTGCGTCGTGGTGCGCAGGACGCCGAGCCGGGCGCGCATCCGCCCCCGCGCGTAGTGCAGACCGGCCCCGTAACGGAGCGGAGGGACGCGCGGCAGGTTGCCCCCGCGCTGGAAGCGCGCGCGCACGAAGTCGGCCTGGAAGTCGCAGCCGAGGTGGCCGCCTGCCAGATCCAGCAGCTCGATGCTGCCCGACAGCTCGGCGCCGTAGAACGTGGCGTCGCGCTGCCGGTAGAGCAGCTCGTCGAGCTCCGCGCCAGGTCCCGGCAGGCAGGCACCTGCCTCGTCGCAGGTGCGTCCGGTGAGCTCACCGAAGACGTAGTCCTCGAAATCGGTGTAGAACAGGCTGAGCTCGCCGCGGACCGCCGGATGCCGCAGCCGGAGCGCCAGATCGACCCCTCGGGACCGCTCCGTGGAGAGCGCCGCGTCGCCGATCTCGAAGGTGCCGGTAGCCTCGTGCGGCCCCCGGGCGAAGAGCTCCACCGGCGCGGGGGCGCGTTCCTGCGCAGAGAGCGTCAGGCCTGCCGACAGAGCGTCACCGAGCCGCAGCAGCAGGCCCACGGAGCCGCTGAGGGGCGTGAAGCGCTCCGCGCGCCTCGCTCCGGCGAACGGGGTGCCACGCGCCTCGCTGTGCTCGACGCGCGCGCCGAGCTGGACCTGCACCCGGTCCGAGAGCGCGAGCTCCTCGAAGACGTAGGCCGCGATCTGCCTCGACTCCGTCGGCAGCAGGAAGTCCGCGGCCTCGCCCAGGCCCCTGAACTCGCGCGCCGCGTGGTGCACGCCCAGGGCGCCGCTCAGGCCGAGCACGGGAGCGTGCAGCAGCTCGACGCGAACCTCGTCCTCGTCGTTCCGGAAGCGAGCGGCCACGTCGCCCGCAGCGATCTCGTCGTGCTCGTAGTCCGAGAAGCCGGCGCGGACGGTCAGTGCCTCGATCCCGGTCGCGGGGGTGTCCCAGTCAGCCTCGATCAGCCACGCATCGCGTGCCAGATCGATCGAGACCTTCTCGCCCTGCTCGGGGATCCCGTACACGTTCGCGAAGCGGGCGCGTGCCGCCCCGATCCGGAAGCCCTCGCCGATCCAGGCCGCGCCGAGGGAGAGGGCGTGGCCGTCGGTATCCGTACCGCGCTGGCGGGCGCCGCCGCGGCCGCCGATCCGGTAGTCGTCTGCATCGCGGCTGGCGGCGTCGACGTGCCAGCCAATCCGGCCGAGTGCGCCCTCGAGGATCCCGGCGACGTCGCGCTGGCGCGCGACCGTGCCGTACCCCGCGAAGAGCTCGCCACCGACGGCGTGCGCCGGCAGCTCGCGCGGCACGCGGTTGGTCAGGGTACTGACGACCCCGCCGCTCGCGCCGCCCCCGTGACGCAGCGCGGCGGGTCCGCGCACCACCTCGATCCGCTGCGCCACCAGGGGATTGCCGGGCACGCCGTGGTCGGGAGACACATCGGACACGTCGTGACTGCCGACCCCGTCCTCGAGGATCTGGACGCGCAGCGCGTCCTGACCGCGGATCACGGGTCGGCTCGCTCCAGCGCTGAAGCCGCTGCTGGTGATGCCCGGCTCGCGCCCCAGGGTCTCGCCCAGGGTGCTCCCGAGATGCGAGAGCACCTGCTCGCGGCCGAGTGCGTGCGTGGGGACGGCGAGCTGGTCCCCGGTCCGCTCCAGCGGCGTCGCGGTGACCACGATCCGTTCCCCGGTCGGATCCACATCGGTGGACTCCGCGCCGTGCTGCGGGTCGTGTGGGTCCTGCTGCGCGAGCGCTGCGCACGGCACCATCAGGAGCGCACACGCGAGCGCGCTCGTGGGGACGTGTCTCACCCGGGGTCTCCTGCACTCTGGTGAACGACGGGCGCGGACGCCGCGTCCGGATCCTCTGCGGGTCAGAGCAGGCGGGGCCGCGCGTCCGGCACGCGCCGCGAGCGCCACCGGCTCATGCGGCGTCTCGCAGGCCCGTCTGGTGCTCGACCATCGGCCGGCAAGCTATCGGGGCATGCCCGGCCGGGCAAGCACGGGCCGCACGGCGATAGTATGGGAGCCCGAGAGCGGAGGACAGATGAGCGAGCGCAAGTTCAGGTACGTGGGGACGCGGCCCGTACGGCACGACGGCGTGGACAAGGTCACGGGCCGTGCCGCATACGGGGCCGACTTCTCGCTCCCGGGCATGCTGCACGGGGCGGTGCTGCGCAGCCCGCACGCGCACGCGCGGATCGTGTCGATCGACACGCGCGCCGCCGAGAAGGCCGACGGGGTGCACGCGGTGATCACCGGCGCCGACCTGCCCGCGCTCGAGCCGCGCTGGATGCCCGGCGCAGAGGGGCGCGTGGACGTGCGCGACGTCGCGCATAACTGCCTCGCGCGAGAGCGCGTGCTGTATCACGGACACGCGGTCGCCGCGGTCGCGGCGACGTCACCCGAGCGCGCGCGCGCGGCGCTCCAGGAGATCGAGGTGGTCTACGAGCCGCTCGATCCCGTGCTCGACCTCGACACCGCGCTCGCGCCCGGCGGGCCGGTGGTGCACGAGGATCCCGCGCCGCTCCAGGACCGCGGCGAGCTCCCCCCCAACGTGGCCGGTCGCATGGAGATCCGGCGCGGCGACGTCGACGCCGCGCTCGCACGCGCCGATGTCGTCATCGAGCGCGAGTTCACCACGCCGATGGTGCACCAGGGCTACATCGAGCCCCACGCCTGCCTGGCGCAGGTCGGTCAGGACGGGCGCGTGACGCTCTGGACCAGCACGCAGGGGCCGTTCATCTGCCGCACGTACTGCGCCGCGGTCCTGGGCCTCGACGTCGGCGAGCTGCGCGTGATTCCCAGCGAGATCGGCGGCGGCTTCGGCGGCAAGACCACGATCTACCTGGAGCCGCTGGCGATCGCGCTCTCGCGCCGCGCCGGGCGACCGGTGAAGCTGGTCATGACGCGCCAGGAGGTCTTCCTGGCCACCGGTCCGACGTCGGGCGCCCGGGTCGAGATGCAGCTGGGCGCCATGCGCGACGGAACGCTGGTCGCGGGTCGCTGCCGCATGTATCTCGAGGCCGGGGCATTCCCCGGGGCGCCGGTCTTCCCAGCGGTGGCGGCGGCCTTCGCCTGCTACCGCCTCGACGACGTCGAGATCGAGGGCTTCGACGTGCTCGTCAACAAGCCCAAGGTCAACGCCTACCGGGCGCCGGGCGCGCCCATCTCGACGTTCGCGACCGAGTCGGTGATCGACGAGCTCGCGCGCGAGCTCGACATCGACCCGATCGACCTGCGCCTGCGCAACGCCGTCCGGGAGGGCGACCGCGCGGTCTACGGACCGCGGTACGGCCCGATCGGTCTGGTCGAGACGCTCGAGGCGGCGCGCAGCCACCCGCACTACCGGGCCAAGCTCGGCGTGGGGCAGGGCCGGGGCGTCGCCTGCGGCTGGTGGATCAACGCCGGCATGACCTCGAGCGCCCAGGTCACCGTGGCGCCCGACGGCAGCGCGGTCGTGGTCACGGGTAACCCCGACATCGGCGGCTCGCGGGTCTCGCTGGCGCTGATGGCCGCCGAGGAGCTCGGCATCCCGGTCGAGCGCGTGCGGCCGGTCGTGGCCGACACCGACAGTGTCGGCTACACCGACGGCACCGGCGGAAGTCGCGTCACGTTCGCCACCGGCATGGCGGTGATCGAGGCGGCGCGGGACGTGGTCGAGCAGCTGCGCGCGCGGGCCGCGCGGATCTGGGACGTCGAGCTCGACGACGTGCGCTGGGAGGACGGTCGCGCGATCGCCTCCGGCGGCACCGAGCACGCGCCGCTCGGCCTCGGCGAGCTGGCGCGGCAGGCCGCGGCGACGGGCGGACCGCTGATCGGCCGCGCCTCGCTCACCGCGCCGATGGCGGGACCGGGCTTCGCCACGCACATCTGCGACCTCGAGCTGGACGCCGAGACCGGGCGCTCGCGGGTGGTGCGCTACACGGCCATCCAGGACGCCGGCAAGGCGGTGCACCCGTCCTACGTCGAGGGCCAGCTCCAGGGCGGCGCGGCGCAGGGCATCGGCTGGGCGCTCAACGAGGAGTACGTGTACGACGCGCAGGGCCACCTGGAGAACGACGGCTTCCTCGACTACCGCATCCCGGTGGCCTCGGACCTGCCGATGATCGACACGGTCATCGTCGAGGTCCCCAACCCGATTCACCCGCACGGCGTGCGCGGCGTGGGAGAGGTGCCGATCGTGCCGCCGCTCGCGGCGGTCGCCAGCGCCATGAGCGACGTCGCGGGCGTTCGCTTCACGGAGCTGCCGCTGTCGCCGCCGCGAGTGCTCCACGCGCTCGAGCAGCGCGACGCCAGGGGCTGACCCCCGCTACTTCAGCGCGCGCAGGGCCTCGCCGAGCGCCGCGACGGCGTCGCGGAGCTGGCGATCGCAGTGGTACGGCGCCGGGCCCAGGCGCAGCGTCTCGCCGCGCGCATCGACGCGCACACCGCGCTCGCCGAGCAGCGCCACCAGCTCGTCGGCCCGCGGGCTGTGCAGGGCCAGGAAGCCGCCCACCCGGGACAGCGCTGTCTCGACGTCGCGCGCGAGCAGCTCCGGATCGGCGTCGAGCGCGTCGACCTCGCGGGCGAGCAGACCCACCTGGTGCTGGCTGACCTGGCGCAGCAGGCCGGGCTCCAGACCGCGCTCTGCCAGGAAGTCGAACACCTCGGCGCCGCGGTAGTGCGAGGTGGGGTCGTAGGTCGCTCCCGCGAAGCGGCCGGGCCCGTCGGCGTAGGGCACGCCCGGACCCCGGGCGCCGAGCTCGAGCGCCTCGAACTCCGCGTACCAGCCGGTGATCGCGGGGCGCAGCTCGCAGTCCGGGGGCAGGCGCAGGAAGCAGCAGCCCTCGCCGAGCTGGCAGTACTTGTAGCCGCCCCCGGTGACGTAGGCCCGCCCGAGGCCACTGCCGAGCTCCGACCAGGGCACGACGTTGAGAGCGTGATAGGCGTCGACGAGCAGCAGGGCGCCGGCCGCGTCGCAGGCGCGCGCGAGCCCGTCGAGTCCGGGGACCAGGTGCGCGTTCGCGAAGAGCACCGCCGAGACGAGCGCGGCGGAGGTCCGCCCATCGATTCGCGCGGCCATGCGCTCCGCGAGCGTGGCGGCCGGGCTCGCCGGCACGCGCACGATCTCGATTCCCTCCTCCTCGAGGCGGTCGAGCTGCCGGCGCAGGCTGTGGAACTCGCCGTCGCTGGTGACCAGGCGCCGTCGCGTGCGAAGCGGCAGCGCCGAGAGCCAGCGCACCACGAGCTCGTGCGTGCTCGCGCCCAGCGCGATCTGCGCGCCCGGCTCGCCCAGCAGGCGGGCGAAGCCCGCGCGCACGCGATCGCCTGCCGCGGCGGCGGCCGCCCACTTGGCGTCGCCGAGCCGCGCCGCGTCGTCCCAGGCGCGCAGCTGCCCCGCGCGCGCGCGGTCGGGCCAGGCCTGGTGCGAGTGTCCCGTGAGCCAGAGCCGCCCCGCGACGTCGAAGCGGGCGTAGTCGGGGGCCAGCGCGTTCGGGTCGGCGTACAGGGCCTCGGGCTGGATCACATGCGCTCCCGGATCGCCCACAGGTCCGGGAACGCCGGACGGAACAGGGTCTCCCGCAGGTACGCCGCGCCCGTCGAGCCGCCCGTACCGATGCGCGAGCCGATGGTGCGCTCGACCATCTTCACGTGCCGGTAGCGCCACTCCTGCAGCCCCTCGTCGAGATCGACCAGGCGCTCGCAGAGCTGGGCCGACGCGGGGTCGCTGCGGTACACGTCGAGCAGCACCTCCTGCACCGCGGGGTCGGGCTCGACCGGCCGGCGCACGTCGCGCCCGAGTGCTGCGGCGGGCACCGGGTGCTTGCGCGCGGCCAGGCAGCTCAGGAACGCGTCCCAGAGACCCGGCCGCCCGGTCCGCGCCTCGAGGCGCCGCCGGTCGTCGCCCTCCAGCCGCTCGAGTGCGCCCGGCGCGCGCAGGCCCAGCGCCGCCTCGATCTCCCGGAACTGCCGCGACTGCAGGCCGCTGCCGGCCGCGAGGCGCTCGCGGAACGAGGCGAACGCCAGCGGCGTCATGGTCTCGAGCACGTCGAGCTGCAAGACCAGCACCTTCAGGATCGTCAGCACGCGCGCCAGCAGCTGCAGCGCGCGCGGCCCGTCGTCGGCCTCGAGGCAGACCTGCAGTGCGTCGAGCTCGTGGAGGATCTGCTTGAACCAGAGCTCGTAGACCTGGTGCACCACGATGAACAGCGTCTCGTCGTGCTCGGGCCCGTCGGAGAGCGTGCGCTGCAGGGAGAGCAGCCGCTCGAGCTGCAGGTACTCGGCGTAGTTCACGCGCAGAGGATCCCGTTGCGCGGCGGCGCCCGCCAGCGCCCGGCGGCTCAGCTCCCGGCCAGGCGCCCGACGAGCGGCGCCAGTGGCTCCAGCGCGTCGCCGCTGA
>JAJDAJ010000029.1 GCA_029261925.1 Deltaproteobacteria bacterium
GGCGCAGGCGCTTCAAGGGCCGGCTGCTGGGCTTCGACGACGGGGTCGTCCGGCTCGAGCTCGGCGAGGACGAGGCCCGCATCCCCTTCGACGAGGTCGCCCGCGCGACCGCGTTTCACCCCACCGCTGCCCGCGGCAAGCAGAGGTAAGGCCATGGACCCGAACCTCATCCACATCATCGATCAGGTCGGCAAGGACAAGGGAATCGACCGCGACGTCATCATCGACACGCTCGAGAAGGCCATGGTCTCGGCCGCCAAGCGCAAGCTCGGCGCCGAGCGCGAGATCGAGGGCAAGTTCAATCCCGAGACCGGCGAGGTCGAGCTCTTCGAGTTCAAGACCGTGGTCGACGGTGACCCCGAGTCCGACGTGGAGATCCGCCTCGAGGAGGCGCGTGGGCACGATCCGGAGTGCGAGCCCGACGACCAGATCGGCATGAAGATCGACACGGCCGAGTTCGGACGCATCGCGGCCCAGACGGCCAAGCAGGTCATCATCCAGGAGGTCCGCGGCGCCGAGCGGCAGCTCGTCTACGACGAGTACCGCGACCGGAAGGGCGAGATCGTCCACGGGATCGTGCGCCGCATCGAGAAGGGCAACCTGATCGTCGACCTGGGTCGCGCCGAGGCCATCCTGCCGCGCAAGGAGCAGGTGCCGCGCGAGATGTTCCGCATCAACGAGCGGATCCGCGCCTACGTGCTCGACGTGCTGCGCGAGGCCAAGGGCCCGCAGATCGTGCTCTCGCGCGCCGCCACCGAGTTCCTGATGAAGCTCTTCGAGCAGGAGGTGCCCGAGATCTACGAGGGCATCGTCGAGATCGCCGCCGCCGCCCGCGAGCCGGGCGCGCGCTCGAAGATCGCGGTGGTCTCGCGCGACCACGACGTCGATCCGGTCGGTGCGTGCGTCGGTATGCGCGGCAGCCGCGTGCAGGCCGTCGTGCAGGAGCTCCGCGGCGAGAAGATCGACATCGTGCCGTTCAGCGAGGACTCGGTCCGCTACGCCTGCGCGGCGCTCGCGCCGGCGCAGGTGTCGCGGGTGATGGTCGACGACGAGGAGCGGTCGATGGACGTGATCGTCCCCGACGACCAGCTCTCGCTCGCCATCGGCAAGAAGGGCCAGAACGTACGCCTGGCGGTGCAGCTGACCCGCTATCGCATCGACATCAAGAGCGAGAGCTACATGCGCGAGGTCCAGGAGGACATGGGCGAGGCGCTGAGCGTGGTCGAGGGCGCGGGCGAGTACGAGGCCAAGGTGCTGATCGACAACGGTGTCGCCAGCCTCGTCGAGCTCGCCGAGGCCGAGGTGGAGCTGCTCGTGCAGCTGCCGGGCATCGACGAGGCGGGCGCGACTGCGATCAAGGCGCGGGCCGAGCAGCTCGCGGCGGAGAAGGTGGCCGCGGCCGAGGTGGCAGCCGCCGCCGAGGCCGAGGCACAGGCAGCTGCCGGAGACGCTGGAGGGGCTGCACTGGCGGCCCCCGTGCGCCCGGAGCGGACGGAACGGTAGGAAGCATGGCGAAGGTCCGGGCGTACAAGCTGGCCGAGGAGCTCGGCCTCGAGCGCGACGAGCTGATCGAGAAGGCCGCCGAGGCGGGCATCGAGATCCGCAGTCCCATGGCCGCGCTCGAGCCGGAGCTCGCCGACCAGGTGCGCTCCAAGCTCGGCGGGGTGACGACCGTCGTCACGCAGGAGAAGCGCGTCGGAGGGACGGTGATCCGGCGGCGCCGCAAGGCTCCGAGGCCCGAGCCGGCCCCCGCCAGCCCGCCGGCCGGGCCGGCGCCCGTCGCGGCCGACGCCGGGGAGTCCGCGGTGACCGGAGCTGCAGCCGAGCCCGCCGTGGCCGGGAGCTCCGGGCCCGCGGTCGAGGTATCGACCGGGCTGCCGCCCGCGCTCGAGGCCGAGCCCGCGGTCGCTGCAGACGCGGCACCCACCGAGGAGCTGCCGGCCGAGCCGCCGGCCCCGGTGGAGCCGGCCGCGCCCCCGGTGCAGGCCTCGCCGACCGCCGCCGGCGGGGCGCGCATGACCACACCCGTGAAGGTCGTCGAGGACCCGCTCAAGGGCTACCAGCCGCCCCCGCGGCCCAGCGCGCCGGCGGCGCGCGGTCCGTCCGGCCCCGCGCGGCCCGGGGAGCCCGGTCCGCCCCCCGCCGGCCCGGGAGGCGCCGCGCCCGGCCGCGCCGCCGGCGAGCGCACGGACGATCCGCGGCGACCGGCGCGCAAGATCCATCGCCGCGCGCAGGTGGTCCAGGGCCAGAATATCAAGGAGCAGGAGACGGTCGCGCGGATGATGCGCGGCAACGTGCAGGCGCACCTGGAGAAGCGGCGCATGCTCGTCGAGCAGCAGTCGCGCATGCAGTCGGGCCGCAAGCGCACATCGCGCAAGCAGCCGCTGATCGTGGGCGAGCGCAGCAAGGTCCTGCGCCTGGGCGCGTCGATCTCGGCACGGGATCTGTCGGCCGAGCTCGGGGTGAAGGTCCGGGAGCTGCAGCGCCGCGCGCGCGATCTCGAGCTCGAGCTCGAGCGTGAAGGCATGATCGACGCCGAGGCCGCGACGCTGGTCGCGGAGGAGTACGGCTTCGCGGTCGTGCGCGTCGAGACCGACACCGAGAAGGCCGTGGCCGCTGCGGAGCAGAAGGAGGAGAAGCAGGGCGACCCGCGTCCTCCCGTCGTGACGGTCATGGGCCACGTCGACCACGGCAAGACTTCGCTGCTGGACGCGATCCGCAAGACCCGCGTGGTCGAGGGCGAGGCCGGTGGCATCACGCAGCACATCGGCGCCTACCAGG
This sequence comes from Deltaproteobacteria bacterium, assembly GCA_029261925.1. GTDB lineage: Bacteria > Myxococcota_A > UBA9160 > SZUA-336 > SZUA-336 > JAGWBS01. The sequence continues at coordinate 2,782 of JAJDAJ010000029.1, forward strand.
CCGAGGCCGGCGGCTCGCTGATCACCTTCATCGACACGCCGGGACACGCGGCGTTCACCCAGATGCGCGCCCGGGGTGCCCAGATCACCGACATCGTGGTGCTGGTGATCGCGGCCGACGACGGCGTCATGCCCCAGACGGTCGAGGCGATCAATCACGCCAAGGCGGCGGGCGTGCCGATCATCGTCGCGGTCAACAAGATCGACCGCCCCGACGCCAACGCGGCGCGCGCCAAGCAGGCGCTGCTCGAGCACGAGCTGGTGGTCGAGGAGTTCGGCGGTGACGTGCTCGCGGTCGAGGTATCTGCCACGCAGGGCACCAACCTCGACAAGCTGCTCGAGGCGATCGCGCTGCAGGCCGAGCTGCTCGAGCTTCGCGCCCCGGCCCGCGGCCCGGCCCGCGGTGTCGTCATCGAGGCCTCGCTCGACAAGGGCCGTGGTCCGGTGGCCACCGTGCTGATCGAAGAGGGCACGCTCGAGCGCGGTGACGCGATCGTGGTCGGCACCAGCTACGGGCGCGTGCGCTCCATGGTCGATGATCACGCCGAGACGGTGAAGCAGGCTGGCCCGGCGTTCCCGGTGCAGCTGATCGGGCTCGACAGCGTGCCCGACGCCGGCGACGAGCTGGCCGTGATGAAGAATGAGCGCGAGGCCAAGCGCGTCGCCGAGCACCGGCTCGAGGAGCTGAAGCGCGAGGCCGCGGCGGTGCCGGCCGCGACCGACGAGATCAGCGCGGAGGAGCTCTTCGGCCAGCTCGGGGCCGACGAGACCTTCGAGCTCAACGTGGTGCTCAAGGCCGACGTGCAGGGCACCGTCGAGGCCACGCGCGACGCCCTGGAGAAGCTCTCGACCGACAAGGTCAAGCTCAAGGTGCTGCACTCGGGCGTCGGCGCGATCAGCGAGAGCGACGTGATGCTCGCCGAGGCCTCGAAGGCGGTGGTTCTCGGCTTCCACGTGCGGCCCGAGGCCGCCGCGCGCAAGACGGCCGAGAAGGCCGGCGTGGAGACCCGCGTCTTCGACATCGTGTACGAGCTGCTCGAAGAGGCCCAGTCGATGATGCAGGGCCTGCTGCCTGCGCGCAGGGTCGAGAAGATCCGCGCCACGGCGGTGATCAAGGAGCTGTTCCACGTGCCCAAGATCGGCACCATCGCCGGCTGCGAGATCCAGGAGGGCACCGTCAGCCGCAGCGCGCGCGCGCGCGTCGTGCGGGACGGAGTACAGGTCTACGACGGCAAGCTCGGCTCTCTGCGCCGCTTCAAGGACGACGTGCGCGAGGTCTCTGCCCCGCTGGAGTGCGGCATGGGCATAGAGAACTACAACGACGTGAAGGTCGGCGACGTCATCGAGGCGTACGAGGTCGAGGAGACCCAGGACACGCTCTGAGATGCGCATCGGCGCCGCACGTCTCGAGCTCTACCTGGCCGAGTCGGACTCGATCAAGAGCCGGCGTCGCGTGGCGCGCGCGATCGCCGATCGCCTGCGCCAGCGCTTCGGCGTCTCGGTCGCCGATGTGGGGGACCAGGACGATCGCCACCGGATCGAGCTCGGAGTGGCGCTGGTGGGCGTGGATCCGCGGCACATCCGCGAGCGCCTGGAGCGCATCGCCCGCCACGTCGAGGATCTGGGCCTCGCCGAGCTGGTGGGCGACGACCTGATCGTGGCGCGCCTCGATGAGCTGGAGCCGGAGCTCGATGACGAGATCGACCCCGCCGACGCCGTGCCCGCCGGGTGGCTGGCCGCGGAAGAGGGCGGCGGATGAAGCACACGCGCGAGCGGGTGGCGAGCGACCTGCGCCAGCGGCTCTCGGAGATCTTCTCGCTGCGGGTCTCGGACCCGCGGCTGCGCGACGTGATGATCGTCGAGGTGCGCCCGTCGGCGGACCTGAGCTTCGCGCGCGTCTTCTACCGCGTGCTCGGGGGCGATGCAGACCTCTCGGGAGCGCTCGAGCGCGCGAAGCCCTTCGTGCGCCGCAGTCTCGCACAGGGCCTGCGCATGCGCCGCGTGCCCGAGCTCGCCTTCGTGCACGACGAGAGCCCCGACCGCGCCGAGCGCATCGAGGCGCTGCTGCGGGAGACCGGGTCAGGCATCGGGCCCGACGCGGACGCCGCGAACGGCGGAGGGGAGGGCCCGGCGTGATCGACGGCTTCCTGACGATCGACAAGCCGCAGGGCCTGACCTCGCACGACGTGGTGGAGCGCGTGCGCAAGTGGGCCGACCAGCGGCGCGTGGGTCACCTGGGTACGCTCGATCCGCTTGCCACCGGCGTGCTGCCGATCGCCCTGGGCGAGGCGACGAAGCTCTCGCAGCTGCTGACCCACGGCACCAAGGCCTACCGCGCCGTGGTGCGCCTGGGCGTCGAGACCGAGACCTACGATCGCGAGGGCTCGGTCGTCGCGGAGCGCGAGGGCCCCTGGCCAGGCCGCGAGGAGCTGGAGAAGGGCCTCGAACGCTTCCGCGGCGAGATCGCCCAGGTGCCGCCGCCGTACTCCGCGGTCAAGCGGGGCGGGCAGGCCTCGTACCGGCGCGCGCGGCGGGGTGAGGACGTGCAGCTCGAGCCGCGCTCCGTCCGCATCGACCGCATCGAGCTGACGGCGTACGAGGCGCCGCTGGCGACCGTCGAGGTGGACTGCAGCTCGGGAACCTACCTGCGCTCGATCGCCCACGACCTGGGCCAGGCCCTGGGCACGCTGGGCACGCTCTGGGATCTGGTTCGCACCCGCAGCGGGCCGTTCCGGCTCGAGGACGCCGTCGGACTCGCCGAGCTGGAGAAGGCGGGCCCGGAGCGGGTGATTCCGATGGCGGCGGCCACCGAGCTGCCGACCCTGCCTGTCGACGCTCGGACCGCGCGCCGCATCGCCAACGGCGTGCAGCTCGGCCGGCACGATCTCAAGGGAGCGCCGACGGAGGGCACGCTGCAGCTCGTCCGCGAGGGCAAGATGGTGGCGCTGGTCGAGGCGCACCGGGGAATCCCGGAGCTCAGGACGCTGCGGGTGTTCCTGGAAGGGACGCGCTAGCGCGGCCGGCCGATGCAGCTCAGCGTCGTCATCCCGATCTACAACGAGGTCGCGACCCTGGACCAGCTCATCGCCGCGGTCCAGGCGTCCCCGGTCGACAAGGAGATCGTCCTGGTCGACGACGGGTCGACGGATGGCTCGCGCGAGCGCCTGCGCGCCTACGAGGCGCTCGAGGGCTTCCGGGTGCTCTACCACGAGCAGAACCAGGGCAAGGGCGCGTCGGTCCGCGACGGCATCCGGGCGTGCAGCGGCGACCTGGTGATCATCCAGGACGCCGACCTGGAGTACGACCCGCTGGAGTTCCCGCTGCTGATGCAGCCCGTGCTCGATGGCAAGGCCGACGTGGTCTACGGCTCGCGCTTCACCGGCAGCGGGCCCCACCGGGTGCTGTACTTCTGGCACTACGTCGGGAACCGGGCGCTGACGCTGCTGTCCAACGCCTGTACGAACCTGAACCTGACCGACATGGAGACCTGCTACAAGCTCTTCCGGCGCGAGGTCATCCAGGGCATCGAGATCCAGGAGACCCGCTTCGGGCTCGAGCCCGAGATCACCGCCAAGGTCGCCCGGGGCGACTGGCGCATCTACGAGGTGGGAATCTCCTACGCTGGCCGGACGTACGAGGAGGGCAAGAAGATCGGCTGGCGCGACGGCTTCCGGGCGATCTGGTGCATCCTGAAGTACAACCTGGCCCGCTGAGGCCCGGCGGCGGACGGGGCGAAAACGTCTGCTGTTCCGGCTATTTGTCCCGGCTGCTCGCTTGCGTGGCGGGGATGCCTCTGCTATACACGGCCGCTAATCCAGAGTGGAAGAAGACTTGCTTTCGACACAGCGTCGACAAGAGATCGTCTCGGAGTACCAGAAGAAGCCCGGTGACACGGGCAGCAGCGAGGTCCAGGTGGCGCTCCTGACGGAGCGGATCCGGGGCCTGACCGAGCATCTCAAGACCCACAAGACGGATCATCACTCGCGACGCGGGCTGCTGCTGCTGGTCAGCCAGCGACGCGCGCTTCTGAACTACATGAAGCGCAAGGATCGCGAGCGGTACCAGGCGCTGATCGAGCGGCTGGGCCTGCGGCGATAGACGACGAGGTGCTAGCGGGGCGGGCACGGTGCCAGTCCCGGACAGGCGTGAACAGACGAGATGTGGGATGAGCCATGCACACGCATGGCGCGCGCATGGCTCATTCCACATTCACGCAATCCGACGACGCTCCCACGGGCGCCGGCGGATTGACCCCCACCCACATCTCGACTCCGAGCGCCAGCAGAGCGTGACCGGGCGGGCCTTCGCTCCCGCCGCGGTCCCAGAGGAGACGAAGAGAGATGGGTATGGAATCTGTTGAGTGCGTCGTGGATGGCGCGACCGTCCGCATCGAGACCGGACGGCTGGCCAAGCAGTCCAATGGCTCGGCACTGGTGACCTGTGGACAGGCGGCCGTGCTGGTCACGGTCAACTCCGCCAAGCCGCGGCCGGGAATCGACTTCTTCCCGCTGACGGTGGACTACGTCGAGAAGGTCTACGCCGCGGGCAAGATCCCCGGCGGGTTCTTCAAGCGCGAGGGCCAGCTCAACGACAAGGGCATCCTGACGTCGCGCTTCATCGACCGTGCGCTGCGGCCGCTGTTCCCGGACGGCTATCGCGACGAGACGCAGGTGACCGCGACCGTGATGGCCGCCGATCCGGAGCGTGACTGCGACATGCTCGCGTTCGTGGGCGCCTCGGCCGCCATCGCGCTGTCCGACATCCCGTTCCCGGCGCCGATCGCCGCGGTCCGCGTGGTCCGCTCCGGTGGCCAGCTGATCGCCAACCCGACGTTCGCGCAGATCGCGGAGTCGGACATCCACATCATCGTCGCGGGCAGCCGCGAGGCGCTGGTGATGGTCGAGGGCGGCGCGTCGCAGGCAGGCGAGGCCGACGTGCTCGAGGCGCTTCGCTACGGACACGAGCGGATCAAGACGCTGATCGACGCGCAGGAGAAGCTGAAGTCGGCGGCGGGCAAGACCAAGCGCGAGCTGGCCGACGTCACGCGCGACGCCGACCTGGTCGAGCGCATCAAGGGCCTGGCCGAGGCGCGCCTGAGCGAGGCGGTCCAGGTCCGCGACAAGAAGGAGCGCTATGCGGCGCTCGGCGAGATCGACCGCGAGATCCACGAGCTGGTCATGCGCGAGTATCGCGAGGCGCCCCGCTCCCTCGGGAGCCTGGCCGAGGTCGAGGCCGCCCAGGACCAGGCAAAGGCGCTCAGCTCGCAGGTCAAGGACATCCTGCACGACCTGCGCGGCAGCGTGATGCGCGAGGCGATCCTCGACGGTCAGCCGCGCATCGACGGCCGCGCGACGACCGACATCCGGCCGATCCAGTGCAACGTGGGCGAGTTCGAGCGCCTGCACGGCTCGTCGGTGTTCACCCGCGGCGAGACGCAGAGCTTCGTGGCGGTCACCCTCGGCGGCAAGCGCGACGAGCGCATGATGGAGATGCTCGAGGAGACCTACTACGAGGACTTCTTCCTGCACTACAACTTCCCGCCGTTCAGCGTCGGCGAGGTGCGCCCGCTGCGCGGGCCCAATCGCCGCGAGAAGGGACACGGTGCGCTGGCCGAGCGCGCGCTCCGCGCGGTGCTGCCCCTGGACGAGGACGACAACCCGTTCACGATCCGGATCGTCTCCGAGATCCTGGAGTCCAACGGCTCGTCGTCGATGGCCACGGTCTGCGGCGGGGCCCTGGCGCTGATGGACTCGGGCGTGCAGATCCAGGCGCCGGTGGCGGGCATCGCCATGGGCCTGATCACCGACGGCAAGCGCAACAAGGTGCTGTCGGACATCCTCGGCGACGAGGACCACCTGGGCGACATGGACTTCAAGGTCGCCGGCACCCGCGACGGGATCACCGCGATCCAGATGGACCTGAAGGTCGACGGGGTCGACTGGGAGGTCATGAGCGCCGCCCTCGAGCAGGCGCGCGAGGGGCGCCTGCACATCCTGGACTGCATGGCCCGGGACACGGCCGAGAGCCTGCCGGGCTTCAAGCCGCGCGAGACCCTGCGCGACAGCGCGCCACGCGTGCAGGTGCTCTGGGTCAAGCCCGACCGCATCCGCGACCTCATCGGGCCGGGCGGCAAGGTCATCCGCGGTATCCAGGAGACGACCGAGGCCAAGATCGACATCGAGGACTCGGGGCGCTGCACGATCTTCGCGCCCAACGCGGAGTCGCTCGAGCGCACGCGCGCGATGGTCGAGGAGATCACCCAGGAGCCCGAGGTGGGGAAGACCTACTGTGGCAAGGTCAAGCGCACGACCGACTTCGGTGCCTTCGTGGAGATCTTCCCCGGCACCGAGGGCCTGCTTCACATCTCCGAGCTGGCCGACCGCCGCGTCGGTACGGTCGAGGAGATCGTGGAGGAGGGCGACGAGGTGCTCGTCAAGTGCATCGAGCTCGACCCCAGCGGCAAGATCCGCCTGTCGCGGCGCGCCGCGCTCCAGGAGCAGCTCGCCGAGGGGGCTTGATCACGGCGGGGGCCGTCCGGGCCCTCGGTGGAGGGTGAATTGACGGGCCCCGGCCCCAGGCGGACCGATCTCGACTTCGGCGCGACGGTCGTCAGCGAGCCGATGTCGGGAGTGGAGGGCGTCTCGTTCGGCCTCTACTTCCCGACCGGCTCGCGCTACGAGAGCGCCGCCAGCAACGGGATCTCGCACTTCATCGAGCACCTGGTCTTCAAGGGAACGCCCTCGCGCAGTGCCGACGAGATCAACCGCGAGATCGACCTGCTGGGCGGGGCGTCGAACGCCTACACCACCAAGGAGATCGTCTGCCTGCACGCGCGGGTGCTGGCCGAGAACCTCGACCGCGCGTTCGACCTCTTCGCGGACCTCGCGACCGCGGCCCTGCCGGAGGGGATCGACGAGGAGATCGAGCGGGAACGCACGGTGATCCTGTCGGAGATCCGCGGCGCCGACGACGCGCCCGAGGACCTGGTCGGCCACCTGATCGACGCCGCGTTCTACGGCGAGCACCCCCTGGCCATGCCGGTGATGGGCTCGGCCGGGGTGATCGCCGGGCTGGATGTGGCCACCCTGCGCGAGCACTATGCGCGCCACCTCGCGGGCAGCCGGCTGGTGGTGGCCGCGGCAGGCGCGGTCGAGCACGACGCGCTCGTGGAGCGCGTGCGCGCGCGGCTCAACGGGGCGCAGCGCAGCGCCGCGCCCGATCCGGGGCCGGCTCCGCGGCCGGCCGGGGGGCGACGGGTCGCCGAGCGCGACACCGAGCAGGTGCAGGTCGGTCTCTCGGGGCCGGGCGTGGGGGCCCGCGACCGGCGCTGGGCGGCGGCCGAGCTGCTCTCGATGATCATCGGCGACGGCTACTCCTCGCGGCTCTTCCGCGAGGTCCGCGACCGGCGCGGGCTGGCCTACTCGGTCTGCAGCTCCATGTGCAGCTACAGCGACGTGGGCAGCTTCAACATCGACTTCGGAGTCGCGCCCGGACGCCTGGCCGAGGCCCTCGAGGTGGTGGCGGGCGTCCTGGCGCGCGTGCGCGACGAGGGCCCCACGCCCGAGGAGCTCGACGGCGCGCGCCAGAGTCTGCGCGGGGCCATGCTCCTGGGCCACGAGACGAGCGGCGCGCGCATGGCCTACCTGGCCGACCAGGTCCTCAACGACCGGCCGAATCTCGACATCGGCCCCGACCTGCTGGCGGTGCAGCGCACGGGTCTCGATGATCTGCGCGCGCTCGCGGCCGAGCTCCTCGCCGGACCGCTCGCGCTCGCGGCCGTGGGGCCCGTACCGGACGGCGCGCTGCCCGAGGGCCCGCTGGAGCTGCCTCGATGAGCGGCCCCGTCGTGCGCGTCGCGCGGCTCCGGGGCAAGGACGACGAGGACGTGCCCCTGCCGCGCTTCGCCACCGCCGGCAGCGCCGGCGCCGACCTCTGCGCGGCCGTGCGCAGCGACCTGGTGATCTCGCCGGGCGAGCGCGTGGCGGTGCCGACCGGTCTGGTGCTGGAGATCCCGCCCGGCTTCGAGGGCCAGCTGCGCCCGCGCAGCGGGCTCGCCCTGAGCCACGGCATCACGCTGCCCAACGCACCGGGGACGATCGACTCGGATTACCGCGGGGAGCTGCGCGTGATCCTGTGCAACGGTGGGTCGGCGCCGTTCGTGCTCAGGCGCGGCGACCGCATCGCCCAGCTCGTGATCGCGCCCGTGGTGCAGCCGGCCTTCGAGCTCGTGGACGACGCTGCGGCGCTCGCGCCCAGCGGTCGGGGCAGCGGCGGCTTCGGTCACACGGGGCGGCGCTGATGGCGGCCGGAGACCCGGGACTCCCGCCCACGGGGCCCACGTACGCGGAGACCGCCGCGCACCCGCGGCCGCCGACTCCCCGCTCGCCGAGACCGCCGCGCTGGCAGCCGAGCAACCTGGTGCTCCGCATCCTGACCGCCGCGGTGCTGGCACCCCCGGTGCTGTGGATCTGCTACGTCGGCGGCATCTGGTTCGTCGGCGTCGTGACCGCCTTCATCGCGATCGGCGTCAACGAGTTCTACGACTTCATCAGCGCCAAGGGCGCGCGGCCCCAGCGCCTGCTGGGGATCGTGGCGGCCTCGGGCGTGCCCCTGGTGATCTACCTGGGCAGCCCCTTCGTCGCGACGAGCTTCACGACCGGCGTGCTGCTGACCGTGATGATCCTGCAGCTGACCAAGGCCCAGGTGACCGAGGCCATCGCCAGCGTCTCGGCGACCTTCTTCGGCGTGTTCTACGTCGGGTGGCTGCTCTCGCACGCCGTCTCGGTGCGCTTCATTCACCTGCAGGTCGAGGCCTACGGCGGCACCGCCGACCCGCAGATCGGCTTCTTCTACATGGTCTTCTGCCTCGCCGCCGCGGTGCTCTGCGACGCCGGCGCGTTCTTCGTGGGGCGGCGCTTCGGCCGTCACAAGCTCGCGCCGGCCATCAGCCCCAACAAGACGGTCGAGGGCGCGGTCGGTGGCCTGGTGATCGGCGCGCTGGGCGCGCTGGGTGCGAAGCTCGTCTTCGACAGCTTCGTTCCCGGCGATCTCGCCAGCGACATCACGTACGTGGGCGCGGGTCTACTGGGCTTCGTGATCGCCGCGGTCTCGATCGTGGGCGACCTGATCGAGTCGGTGCTCAAGCGCGACGCCGACCTGAAGGACGCCGGCACGATCCTGCCCGGCGTCGGAGGCGTGCTCGATCGCATCGACTCCGCACTGATCGCGATTCCCGTGCTGTACTACCTGCTGGTCGCGCACTACTACGCCATGTACGCGCTCTGATGGAGGACCTCGCGTGATCGGTCGCTACTCGCGCCCGGAGCTGGAGCGAATCTGGTCGGACCCCAACCGCTACACGCTCTGGGTGCGCATCGAGGTCGCCGCCTGCCGTGCGCTGCACAAGCGCGGCGTGATCCCGACCGACGCCTTCTCGCAGATCGAGTCGCGCGCGCGCGTCGATCCGGCACGCGTCGCCGAGATCGAGGCCCAGGTGCACCACGACGTGAACGCGTTCATCGACGCGCTCGCCGAGGAGATCGGACCCGCGGCCCGCTACGTGCACCTGGGCCTGACCTCCTCGGACGTGCTGGACACCTGCCTGGCGCTTCAGCTGTGCGAGGCGCTGGACCTGATCGGGGCCGAGTGCGATCGCGCGCTCGACGCGCTGCGGGCGCGGGCCGAGGAGCATCGCGACACCGTCTGCGTGGGCCGCACCCACGGAATATTCGCCGAGCCGACCACCTTCGGCCTCAAGCTGCTGAACCACTGGGACGAGCTGCGCCGCTGCCGCGAGCGCCTGGCGCGGGCGCGCGCCGAGATCGCCGTGGGCAAGCTCTCGGGAGCGGTCGGGACGTTCGCGCACCTCGACCCGGAGATCGAGACCGAGGTCATGCTCGAGCTCGGCCTCGAGCCGGCCGCGGTCTCGACGCAGATCGTCCCGCGCGACCGCCACACCAGCGTGATGCTGGCCCTGGCCCAGACCGCGACCGCCATCGAACGCCTGGCCGTCGAGGTGCGGCACCTGGCGCGCACCGAGGTCGGCGAGGTGCAGGAGTTCTTCGGCCGCCAGCAGAAGGGCAGCTCCGCGATGCCGCACAAGCGCAACCCCTGGCGCTTCGAGACGCTGACGGGCCTGGCGCGGCTGATCCGGGGCTACGCGGCGACGTCGCTGGAGAACTCGGTCCTGTGGCACGAGCGCGACATCTCCAACAGCTCGGTCGAGCGCGTGATCGGCCCGGACGCGACCACGGTGGTCCACTTCGCGCTGCACCGCCTCGCCGGTCTGATCGAGAGCCTGCAGGTCTTTCCGGAGCGCATGCGGGCGAATCTCGAGTCGAGCCGCGGGCTGGTCTTCTCGCAGGCCGTGCTGCTGGCGCTCGCCCGCCGCGGCGTGAGCCGCCAGGAGGCGTACCGGCTGGTCCAGGCCCACGCCATGGCCACCTGGGACGAGGGCGGTCACCTGCACGATCGCCTCGCCGGTGATCCCGAGGTCACCGGGGTGCTCGAGGCCGGCGAGCTCGACGCCTGCTTCGACCTCGAGCGCCAGCTCCGCAACGTGAGCGCGGTCTTCGAGCGCGTCCTGTGCCAGGGCGACGCCGCGCTGCCGGGCAGCGCCGGGAGGGCCTGAGATGACCAAGCGACGCGTCCTGATCACCGGAGGCGCCGGCTTCCTCGGTAGCCACCTCTGCGCGCGGCTCCTGGCCGAGAGCTACGAGGTGATCTGCATGGACAACCTGGTGACGGGCGATCTGGCGAACGTGGAGAGCCTGTTCGGGGATCCGAGCTTCCACTTCGAGAAGCGCGACGTGACCGAGTACATCCACGTGGTCGGCGACCTGTACGCGATCCTGCACTTCGCCTCGCCGGCGAGCCCCATCGACTACCTGGAGCTCCCGATCCAGACGCTGAAGGTCGGCTCGCTCGGGACGCACAAGGCGCTCGGGCTGGCGCGCGCCAAGGGGGCGCGTTTCCTGCTCGCCTCCACGTCGGAGTGCTACGGAGATCCGCTGCAGCACCCCCAGTCCGAGGACTACTGGGGCAACGTCAATCCCGTGGGACCGCGCGGCGTGTACGACGAGGCCAAGCGCTTCGCAGAGGCCATGACCATGGCCTACCACCGCGTCCACGGCATGAACACGCGCATCGCGCGCATCTTCAACACCTACGGCCCGCGGATGCGGCTCGAGGACGGGCGCGTGCTGCCCACCTTCATGTGCCAGGCCCTGCGCGGCGAGGCCCTGAGCGTCTTCGGCGACGGCAGGCAGACGCGATCGTTCTGCTACGTCGACGATCTCGTCGAGGGCCTGTGGCGGCTCCTGCACAGCGACGAGGTCTTCCCGACCAATCTGGGCAACCCCCACGAGATCACCGTGCTCGAGTTCGCGCGCAAGGTGGCCGAGATCACCGGAGTGAAGCTCGAGCTGACCCACCACGCGCTGCCCGAGGGAGATCCCAAGGTGCGGCAGCCCGACATCTCCAAGGCGCGCCGGGTGCTCGGGGGCTGGGAGCCGAAGGTCGACCTGGACACGGGCCTGCGGCGGACGCTGGAGTACTTTCGCGCGCGGGTCGAGACCGCCGGCACGTGAGCGTCTGCGGGGTGGGGTCGAGATGAGCGCGCCGCTCGAGAGCGTCGACGTCGGCGGCATGCCGATCCACCGCATCGATGCCGACGGCGTGGTCGAACGCGTCTTCGCGGCCCTGGACCGGGGCGAGGGCGGCTGGCTGGTGACCGCGAACGTCGACTTCATCCAGCGTGCCCGCCGCTCCCCGGAGATCGCGCAGCTGTACCGCAAGGCCGACCTGCGCGTGGCCGACGGGGCGCCCGTCTGCTGGGCGGCACGGCTCGCCGGCGCCCCGGTTCCCGAGCGCGTCGCCGGCGCGGATCTGGTCTGGCGCCTGGCCGAGGTCGCCGCCAGCCGCGGGCGCTCGATCTTCCTGCTCGGCGGGGCGGGCGACGCCGCGCAGCGCGCCGAGGAGCGGCTGCGCGCCAGCTACCCGGGCCTGCGCATCGCGGGCGTCGACACGCCGATGATCTCGCTGCCGCCGACCCCCGACGAGCTGGCCCGCATCGACGAGAAGGTGGTCGCCACGCGACCCGACCTGGTGTACGTGGCCTTCGGCTCGCCCAAGCAGGAGTTCGTGATCGACGCCCTGCGCCCGCGCCTTCCCGCAGCGTGGATGCTGGGCTGCGGCGTGAGCCTGAGCTTCATCGCCGGCGACGTGGCCCGTGCGCCGCGCTGGATGCAGCGGGCCGGTCTCGAGTGGGTCCACCGCATGACACAGGAGCCGCGGCGCCTGATCCCGCGCTACCTCGGCAACAACCTGCCGTTCACGTTCGGGCTGCTCGCCGGAGCGCTGCGCTCCAGGGCCGCGGGCCCGCGATCGGGGTGAGCGCCGTGGGCGAGACGGGCCGGGACGACCTGCCCGAGCGCATGCGCGAGCCGATCGCGCGCGCGCTGGAGGGCGCGGGGGGCGTGGAGTCCGTGGCGCCGCTGGGCACGACCGAGTGGGTCGCCGACGGCACCCGCAAGCTCCTGGTGCGCGGTCCCGGCGGACGCCCCCGCGCGGTGGCGCTCGTGTCCTCGCCGCTCTCCCCGGGCCTGATCCGCCGCGGCGTCGAGCGCGCCGAGGGCGCGCGGGAGCTGCTCGGAGCACCCCTGGGCGACGCCGTGCTCGAGCCGCTGGGCACGGGCGAGCTCGACGACGGGCTCTCCTGGGTGATCCTCCCCTGGGCGAACCCGCTGCCCGGGGCGCGGATCGCCGGCTACTTGCCCCGGCGCCGCGTGGGCCGCGCGCTGCTTCGCTGGCTGCGTCGCGCGACCGCCCGGACGCTGGGCCCGCCCGACGAGGACGGCGTGGCGACCCGGGCACGCGCCGCGCTGGAGCAGCTTCACGGCAACGAGACGGCCGGCGAGCCGCTGCGCGGCGCCGCCAGCGAGGCGCTGCGCAGCCTCGACGCCGGCCAATGGGCGCCGCGGGCGGTCCTGGCGCATAACGACCTGTGGCTGGGCAACGTGCTGCTGCGCCAGGCGCGCGGCCCGCTCGAGGCGCGGCTGGTCCTGATCGACTGGGGCGGGGCCGACCTGCGCGGGGCGCCCGTGTTCGACCTGGTCCGCGCCGCGAACTCTTTTCCGGTGCCGCGCGCGAGCCTGCGCAGCGAGCTCGAGGCGCACTGCGCGATCCTCGGCTGCGAGCCGCGCTTCGCCGAGGCGCACCTGCTGACGGCCATCGCGCGCATGGGACTGCAGCTGGAGTACTTCCCGGTCGACAGCTACCTGCAGATGGCCCGTCGCAGCCTCGCGCTGCTGCGCGGGGCACTGGCGTGAGACGCAGGGGAGGGAGATCCACGTGAGCTCGACGACCGCGGCCCGCCTGGCGGCACGCCTGACCGCCCTGACCGCCAGCGTCGTCGTGTCGCTGCTGCTGACCGAGCTCCTCGTGCGCCTGCTCGCACCGCAGCCACGATCCTGGCTCGAGGTCTACCAGCGCCACCCCGCGCTGCCCTTCTACGCGCTCCAGCCCGACGTCGAGCAGCTCGTCGACACCGGCGAGACCCGCTGGCACCTCTACACCAACGCCCGGGGCCACCGCAGCGCCGCTCCCGACGCCCGCGTAGCGGAGGCCGGCGATCCCCGGCCGACGATCCTGGTGCTCGGGGATTCGTTCACGTTCGGGCAGGGCGTGGACCACGAACAGACCTACGTGAGCGGGATCGAGGAGGCGCTCGGGGGCGCGTACCGCATGCTCAACACCTCGGTCGGCGGCTATGGACCGGTCCAGTACCGCCAGATCCTCGAGTGGGAGCTCGGGCGGGGAATGCGGCCGCGCGCGGTGCTGGTGGGGATCTACCTGGGCAACGACATCCTGGACTGCCTCTGGAACAAGGACGTCCAGGTCGTCGACGGTACGCTGGGAGGGGCCAGGGGGCCCCGGGCCTGGCTCAAGCGGCGCTCGCACCTCTACCGGCTGACGTCGAAGGCCTTTCACCGGGTCTTTCCGGGAGAGACTGCCCGGGACCGGACGCATCTGTACGATCCCGAGGAGTGGGCGTCGGGCCGGCTCATGGCGGCCGCATCGGCTTTTCGCGAGGAGATGGCTGGGATCGCGGCCCTGGTGCGGCGGCAGGGTGTTCCGTTGATCGCCGCCGTGCTGCCGACGCGCGAGTCCGTGGCCGCGCAGCGCGAGCGGCTGCAGGGGTCGGGGAGCGGAGACCTGGACCTGCCGCGGCGCAGGACGCTCGAGCTGCTGGCGGAGCTGGATATCGCAGCCGTCGACCTGACCCCGTCGCTCGCCAGCGAGCCGACGTCGGGTACGTACCTGAGCTACGATGGCCACTGGACCGCGCGCGGGCACGAGCTCGCGGCGGCCACGGTCGCGGAGGCGCTGAGCGAGCTGCTCCGGGCCCACCCGCGCGGCGGCGAGCCCGGCGCCCGGGCCGGGGGCGCGCTTCCTGGTGGTGTGCTGGCGACCGGTCCCGGCGGCACTGCGCGGCCCGACGCGGCCCGCTGACGGGCAGGCCTCCGGCGGGGGTCAAGCCCGTGTCGGACAGCGCCGAACCAGTGCAGGCGTGCGGGTGACGGACCCGTTCGTCGCGCCGGGCGGCTCCCGGCGCCGTCTGGTAGCTTCTGAGCCGCCCCGGATGTCCGCGGCCGGCATTGTCATCGTAACTCATTGGTCTCGCTCGGTTTCTGGCCTTGAGGTGCGCCGGGTGTGCAGGGGGAACGCCCAGAATGAATCCGCTCGGCCCGCTGGAATCCACGGGCGACCTGCGACAGTTCCTCGCGCAGACGAGTCCCACCGTCCCGGTGTGGCAGTTCGTGCTGGCGTTCCTCGCCACCGCGGTGCTCTGCTACCTGCTGGCGGTCGTGTACCGCCGCTTCGGGCACTCGCTCTCGAATCGCGGCAGCTTCGCGCGCAACTTCGTCATGATCGGTACGACGACGATGCTGATCATCTCGATCGTCAAGAGCTCCCTGGCGCTCTCGCTGGGACTGGTCGGCGCGCTCTCGATCGTGCGCTTCCGCACGGCGATCAAGGAGCCCGAGGAGCTGGGCTACCTGTTCATGACGATCGCCATCGGTCTGGGGTTCGGCGCGAACCAGTGGCTGATCACGCTGACCGCATTCGCCCTGATCGTGGGCCTGATGTGGGCCCGGCACCTGATGACCCGCCACGAGACCGAGAGCAATCTGTACCTGACGGTCCGTGAGGACCAGGCCCGTCCGGACAGCCTCGAGGCGATCACGCGCGTCCTCGAGGAGAACT
This sequence comes from Deltaproteobacteria bacterium, assembly GCA_029261925.1. Classification (GTDB taxonomy): domain Bacteria; phylum Myxococcota_A; class UBA9160; order SZUA-336; family SZUA-336; genus JAGWBS01. The sequence goes on from JAJDAJ010000029.1 coordinate 18,048, forward strand.
CCGCGGGCCTCGACCTCAAGCGCTTCGATCAGCGCGACTCCACACTGGAGGTCTCGTACCGGATCTCCTTCGGTGACTTTGCCCAGCTCGATCGCGCCAAGCGAGCGCTCTCGACACACTCGCCGTCCATCGCCGTCAGCTTCGTGGACAACGAGGCCGTGCTCTAGATGCAGATCCGGCGCCCGCACGGGTCTTCCCGGCCGGGGGCACCGCGAGGGCGACGCGCGATCGGCCTCGGTCTGCTCACACTCGGTGCCTGGTCCCTGCTGGTCTTCGCGATCGGCGCGGCCTCGCAGGCCACCGGCTTCTTCGGCGTGGTGGTCAAGCCGCTGCTGGCGCGCAACGCCGCGCTGCCGGTCAACTTCATCCGCGGGAGGCTCACGGTTCCGACCCGCCTCGAGATCGACATGAAGTTCGACCACCTGCGCCGGCTCGAGCACCACCGCGCGCGGGCCCTGGCCGAGCACGCGCTCTTCGCCACCGAGGACGACTACGTCCCAGCGACGATCCGCACCGCCGACCAGGAGGTCAAGGTACACATGCGGCTCAAGGGCGACTCGGCGGCGCATCTGTCGACCGACAAGTGGTCCTATCGCGTCAAGGTGCGCGGAGGAGACACGCTCCTCGGCATGAAGCGCTTCTCGCTGCACCACCCGGGCGCGCGGAACTACCTGAGCGAGTGGCTCTTCCACCGGGCACTGCTGCGCGAGGGCGTGATCGCGCTGCGGTACGAGTTCGTGGATGTCTCGCTGAACGGCAAGGGGCTCGGGATCTATGCGCTCGAGGAGCACTTCGAGAAGCGCCTGATCGAGAGCAACCGGCGTCGCGAGGGCCCGATCGTGCGCTTCGACGAGGATCTGATGTGGCGCGAGGCCGCCGTTCAGGCCAGGCCGTTCCACGAATCGGAGGCCAGCGGTGCCGGCGCGTTCGAGGCCAGCTCGATCGACGGCTTCCAGACGGGCAGCGCGCTCGCCGACCCGGACAGGCGGGTGCCGTTCCTCAAGGCCATCCACCTGCTCGAGGCGTTTCGTGAGGGCGAGCTGTCGACGAGCGAGGTCTTCGAGGTAGATCGCCTGGCGACGTATTTCGCGCTGGTGGACCTGCTGGGTGCCGAGCACGGTGCTCGCTGGCACAACATCCGTTTCTACTACAACCCGATCACCTCCAGGCTGGAGCCGATCGGATTCGACGGCAACTGCGTGCCTACTCGCTCCATTGCCCCGCTGCGCCGGACCGGTGGAATGCGGCTGGCCACGATCGGGCCCGAGGATCGGCCGTTGAACCACCGCCTGTTCCAGGACCGCGCCTTCTATGCGCGCTACATGTCCGAGCTGGAGCGGATCGCGGAGCCGGCCTACGTCGAGGCCCTGATCGGCGATCTGGCCGACGACATGGAGCGGGCGCTGCACGTCCTGCATCGCGAGTTCCCGCACCTCGAGGCGCCGACCGATCTGCTGAGGCGGAACCGCGCCTACATCGAAACCGTGCTCCATCCCGTCCAGACGCTGCACGCGCATGTCGCGGAGGGTGGAGCCGCCATCGAGGTCGGCAACATCCAGTCGATCCCGGTCGAGATCCTGGCCGTGGAATGGGGAAGGGGCGCTGGAGCGGGCCGGCTGGAGCTCGATCCGCCCGCCGTGCTCGAGCCGCGGTCGCCGCAGCAGCTCGCCTCCTACCGCACGCTGGATCTGGGTCGGCAGCGTCCCGGGGGCGGGGACCTGGAGGGAGGCCGGGTCGTCCATCGTCTCCTGGGGACGCGCGAGACGCGGTCCACACCCCTGGTGGGCTACCCGCGGAGTGCTCGCCCGGGGGCGCTCGTCGACCCGCCGCGTGCGGTTCCCAATGCGCACGGGCATGACGCCCTCGAGGTCGACGACAGCGCCCGCACGATCCGGATCCGGTCCGGCCGCTGGCAGATCGCGAGCGATCTGGTGATCCCGGCCGGCTACATCGTCGAGGCCAGCGGTCCGCTGCGCATCGATCTGGTCTCCTCGGCGCGCCTGCTCTCGTACTCGCCACTGCAGCTGCGGGGCACGGGCGAGGCGCCGATCGAGTTCACCTCCAGCGATGGGACCGGCGAGGGCGTGATCGTGATCCAGGCCCGGGGGCCCTCGCTGCTCGAGCACGTCCGCTTCGAGCGGCTGAACGCGAGCCACAGCGATGGCTGGGCGCTGACGGGCGCGATCACGTTCTACGAGTCCCCCGTCACCGTCAGATCCTGCCGCTTCTCGGGCAATCCGGCCGAGGATTCGCTGAACATCGTGCGCTCGGACTTCACGCTCGAGAGCTCCGTATTCGAGGACGCGCCTTCGGATGGGTTCGACTGCGACTTCTGCAGCGGTCGGATCGTCGATTCCCGCTTCGAGCGGATCACCAACGATGCGGTGGACGTCTCGGGAAGCACGATCGAGATCGAGAATCTGATCGTCGACGGTGCGGGCGACAAGGGAATCAGTGCCGGGGAGCGCAGCACCGTGAGAGCGCTGCACCTGAGCCTGTCGAACGTGGAGGTCGGCATCGCGAGCAAGGACAGCTCCTTCGTGCACGCAAGGGACGTGCACATGGATGGCTTCGAGTTCGCGCTCGCCGCCTACCAGAAGAAGCCGGAGTTCGGTCCCGGGCGGCTCGAGGTGGTGCGGCTCGATCACTCCGGGGAGCTGCGCACGCTGATCGAGCCCGGGAGTCGCGCATCGCTGGACGGCCGGGAGCTCCCGGTCGACGGTACCGCGAATGCGCGTGAGCTGCTCTATGAAACGCCGGCCGATCCGTCCTGAGGACAGCTACCGCTACGAGCGGAAGTATCACTGCGACGACCGCGCCCTGCAGGAGGTCGAGCTGATGGTGCGGATGCACCCGGCCGGTTTTCGCGTGGAGCATCCGCCGCGGGCGGTGAACAACGTCTACCTGGATTCGCCGGACCTGCGCCGCTTCGCGATGCACGTGCACGGAGCGGCGGATCGCCGCAAGCTGCGGGTGCGCTGGTACGGTGCTCGCGAAGGCCACGTCGAGCAGCCGGTCCTCGAGATCAAGATCAAGCGTGGCAACGTCGGGACCAAGGCTCGCTTCGAGCTCGCTCCGTTCGACTTCTCCGATCGGCTCGACGACGCGACTCTCCGCCGCGAGGTGCGCGACGGCGTGTGCGGGGATCCGGGCCTGGCGGAGGCGATCGACACCAGCCTCCCCGCGATCTTCAACCGCTATCAGCGCCAGTACTATCGCAGCGGGGACGGGCGCTTCCGGCTGACGGTGGACACAGAGCTGGGCTTTCGCGCCGTCCCGGGCCACGGCTGGGGGCCGCTTCGCGCGTTCGAGGAGCACGGTCTCGCGATCATCGAGCTGAAGTACGACGTGGCCGACGACGACCGTGCGGATGGCATCGCGAGACACCTGCCGTTCAGGATCAGCAAGTACTCGAAGTGCGTGTATGGCCTGGAGCGCCTCGGAGGGCTGGTGGGCTGACGGAGCCGGCCGTGGGGGCTCACGCCGCGCGGGGGTCTCCAGCGATCAGCGGCTCTCGACCCGATCGGGCGAGGTGTCGCGTGCGGGGCCGTGCCTCCCGACCGGTCCGCTGCGTTTCCGGGGCGAGCGCCGCGGCGGAGCGGTGGTCGCACCGTAGAGACCGCCGGCGAGAAAGTACGAGATGTTCGTGAAGATGCCGTTGGGGATCATGTCGAGGGCGGAGATCGCCACCATCAAGCTGAGCCCCGCGACGAGGGTCTTCTGCTGAACGCCTCGAATTCGCCGGAGCCGCGCCCAGCTCCGGACCACCGGCCAGACCAGGAGCCCGAACACGCAGCCGAAACCGACGAGGCCGGAGATCCCGACCGTGATGATCCAGTAGCCGTCGGCGGTCGAGTGCTCCTCGCCGCCACGCTCCAGGACCATCCAGCGCATCTTCGGCCCCCAGCCGAAGACGGGGCGCTCGAGTGCGCGTGCCAGGAGCTGTGCCTCGTTGTCGAACCTGAACTCCAGCGACTGTGCACGCTCCTCGCTGATCGTGGACATCGCGCTCAGGATCGGCTCCTCCGGGAACAGCGGGGAGAGCCGCCAGAAGGGGTAGGCGATCACCGCGATCGCCATCAGGACCGCCACGCGCGACATCCAGCGGTGTCCGAGGACCGCGACGATGGGCACCAGGATGGCGCCGTAGATGACGGCGGCCGTGCTTCGCGCGAGGACGAGCACCGCTCCGAGATAGGCGGAGCTGATCGCCATGGGGACCCGGAACGCTCTGAGCCGCGCGCGTGCGAGCGTGGTGGACGCGATGGTCGCCAGCACCATGAAGATCGCGAGCCCCAGGCCGCTCCGGAAGAAGACGTTGGGTCGATAGCCACCCCAGCGGTAGGAGAACCCGATCCACTCCGGGTGGTAGCCATAGACCAGGCGGTGGATCTGCGGGCTCAGTCGCATCTCGATCAGCACGAGCGGGGTATAGAGCAGGGCGGCCACGGAGATCACGGCCAGGAGGTCGTAGAGATCCCGCGGCTGGCGAAACAGGGCCCTGCCGACGACGAAGGGCAGGCCGGCCAGCAGCACGCGCGTGATCCCCAGCGAGACCCCATCGTGCAGCTCGAGCCCGGCCACGCCCTGCTCTACGAGGGGATCGGCATTGGCGAGGGCCGTGGCCAGCGACGCGAGCATCAGCACGCCGATGAGCAGGTCCGGTCCGCGCCCGAGCCTGGCGCTCATCAGTCGGCCTCGTGCGAAGAGCAGGGCTCCCAGGACGATGCCGAGAAAGGGCAGGTTGTACTTGCTGAGCGGGGGCAGGCCCGCCGTGTCGAAGCCGATGTTCTCGGGCAGCAGCAGGACGCTCGCGACGGCCGTCACCGAGGCCGCGAGCGCCGGGCGCAGGCGCGAGAACAGCAGCGGCGCCACGACCAGCGGCGTGAGCAGCGCAGCGTAGGCCAGGAACATCGGGCCCTGCATCTATCTCGCGGCCGGACATCCCGCTGCCGGAGCGGATGTCCGGTCCGGCGAACGCGTGCTCATCGACGAACTCCCCGTGGCCACGACTCGGGCATGCCCGCTGATCGGGGCGCTCCCGATCGGCCTGGAGTATGCCGAATAGCGGCCTGCGTGCCCGGGGAACGCCGCGGGTCGGCCGCGGTGCGGGTGCTAGCATCTGCCGCTGCCTCGCCGGCGGCGACCCGGAGTCCCTGGAGGTGACGGCTGCGATCCCATGGCGTCGACGGATGACAGCTCGACAGCGCGCATGACCCCCCCCCCGACGGCAGGCGTCCGGTCGCGGGTGCTGCAGGGCACCTTGCTCAGCCTCGGCGGTCACGGCGTGAACCAGGCCCTGCGACTGGTGAGCAACCTCGTGCTCGCGAGGCTGCTCTCCCCCGAGGCCTTCGGGATCATGGCCATCACCTGGCTGGTCATCAACGGATTGACCATGGCGTCGGACGTGGGCATCCGCTCGGCCGTCGTCCGCGACCACGGGGGGGACGACCGGGCCTTCCTCGACACCGCCTGGACGCTCCAGATCCTGCGGGGCCTCCTGCTGGCCGTCGTGGCCGCCTCGACCGCGGTGCCGCTCTCGCGGTTCTACGACGAGCCGCTGCTGGCCAGCATCATCCCGGTCGCGGCGCTGACCGCGCTGTTCGCCGGCTTCGAGTCGACCCGGATGCTGACCCTCAACCGCCACCTCCTCCTCGGTCGGGTGGTCGCGATCGAGCTCGCCGGACAGGTGTTCGCGCTGCTGGCCACGGTGGCGTATGCGCTCGTTCATGCCTCGGTATGGGCGCTCGTGGTCGGGGCCGTCGTCGCCAGCGCCCTGCGGATGCTTCTCACCCACCTGGCGATTCCCGGCAGCCACGATCGCCTGCGCTGGGACCGCGAGGCCGCGGGCCGCATCATCGCCTTCGGCAAGTGGATCCTGGTCAGCACGCTGATCACCTTCCTGGCGACGCGCCTGGACGTCCTGATCGTCGGCAAGCTCCTACCCATGGCCGTGCTCGGCGTCTACAGCATCGCGACGCTGATCGCGCAGGTGCCGGCAACGGTGGCCTCGAAGCTCGCTCGTGCGATCCTCCTGCCGCTCTACTCGGCGGCGCGTCTCGAGGGCGGGGACTCACTTCCCGAGACCTACCGGACGGCGCGGCGCCTCGTTCTACCCGGCGGCCTGCTCGCGGTCCTCTCTGCCGCGGCGTTCGCTCCGCTGTTCGTGCGACTTCTCTATCCCGTGGAGTTCCACGACGCTTCCTGGATCGCGCAGCTGTCGATGCTGGGTCTGTGGTTCTCGTTCCTGCAGGTACAGGGGCGACCGGCCGTCATCGCGCTCGGGAACTCGCGAACGCTCGCGATCGCGAACGGTGTCCGCCTCCTCGTGACGGCAGTGGCGTGCCTGCTCGGCTTCGAATGGGCCGGCCTGGCGGGTCTGACGGTCGGTGTCGGGGTCGGTGCGATGGGCGGGTACCTGGTCACGGCCCTCTCGCTCGAGTCCAGCGGCATTCCCGCGCTGCGTCTCGACGCCGGGTACAGCCTTTTGGGTCTCGGCGTGGCGCTCGGCTCCGCACTCGGTCCGGGCTGGTTCTTCGACGCGGAAACTCCTCTCGGCAGGGCATACCTCACCCTCGCGCTGGGCTTGATTCTCATGTTCCCGCTCGCGATCGTCTTCGCACTGCGGGCCATGGCGCACCTGCGCGGAGGTCGCGCGGAAGCCGGGGAGGTCCCGGTCGCCCGGCCGGCGGATACGGCCGGTACGTGACGCTCCGCGGTGCTGGCTCGCGTGACCGTGGGCCCGCGATTCTGGTGTAGGATCGGCGCGCGCTTACCGATGTCACGTCCTCGCCTCCGGGATCGTCTGCATTCATGGAATCACCGCTCGAGAAACCGGTCATCGTGGTGGTCTCGCCGTGTCGCAACGAGGAGGCCACGCTCCCGCGGACGATCGCGGCCATGCGTGCCCAGACGCGCCGGCCGGATCTCTGGGTGATCGTGGATGACGGCTCCACCGACTCCACGCCGCGTCTGCTCGAGGAGGCGGCGTCGGAGCTTCCGTGGCTGCGTATCGTGCAGCGCGAGGACCGGGGCTTCCGGAGGCTCGGGGGCGGGGTCATCGACGCGTTCTACCGCGGGCTGGAGTCGGTGGAGCTGGAGTACGACTTCGTCGCGAAGATGGATGTCGACCTCGAGTTCCCGCCTCGCTACATCGAGCGGCTCCTGGAGCGCTTCGAGGAGGACCCCGGGCTCGCGGCTGCGAGCGGCAAGGTGTTCCGCCCCGAGCCGGGCGGACTGGTCGAGGAGTTCATCATCGACGAGCAGGTCTCCGGCGCCTTCAAGTTCTACCGGCGGGAGGCCTTCGAGCGGATCGGCGGCTTCGTGCGTCAGGTGATGTGGGACGGGATCGACTTCCACAAGGCCCGGATGGCCGGCTACCGGACGCGAAGCTTCGACGATCCGGACCTGCGCATCCTGCATCTGCGTCTGATGGGCTCGAGCGACCGGAGCGTCTACGTGGGAAGACTGCGCTGGGGAGCCGGCCAGTGGTTCATGGGCAGCGCCTTTCTCTACGTGCTCGCCAGCGGCCTCTTCCGCATGCGCGAGAAGCCGTACCTGATCGGCGGAGCCCTGATCGTGGCCGGATACCTGAAGGCCGCGCTGCGGCGCGAGCCTCGCTTCGACGACGGCCGGTTTCGCGACGAGCTGCGGCGCTGGCAGTTCCGCCGCCTGCGCGGCCTGCTTCGCGGCGAGGGTGCCCGCTAGCGCTGGCCTGCTAGAGCCCGTCGGCGCTGCGGCCCGGTCCCTTGTACTCGATCAGCAGGCTGGAACGACCCAGCACCAGCCGGTTCCAGGTGAAGCGGAGCGCTCCCTGGAGCTCCGCGACCTTTCCGAGCACGAGGCTGAGGGCGTAGATCCGCGCGGTGCGTGGCGTGCGACCCCGTCGCACCTCGCGGTGGTGGACCCTGGCCGCCAGCGCGACCCAGCCGAGGAGCAGCAGCAGGCTGGCTCCTCGCGTCGGCCACAGGAGCAGCAAGGCCGCTCCCGGGACCAGGCCGCCCCAGAAGAGGATGGAGGCGAGCTTGCGCACGGAGCGCGTCTCGGGATCACCCCGCTGAAGGTAGAGCGATTCGGCATACGCGTGGCCGCCCCGACTCGTCCGGGTCCACCACTGACCGAAGGTCGTGATGTTCGCGTCGTGCAGCGTCATCTCCCGGTCCAGCCGGGTGATCCTGTGCCCGGCCTTGCGCACGCGCAGCGCCAGCTCCGGGTCCTCGCCGGCGATGAGGCTCTCGGTGTAGCCCGAGACCTCCTCGAAGACGCGCCGCGAGATGAGCACGTCGCCGCCGAAGGAGAGGGCCTCGCCGACCGGGGTGTCCCACTCGATGTCCGCCAGGCGGTTGTAGGGGGTCGCGTCGGGGGCCCGCTCGCGGCGCCGACCGCACACGGCGGCGAAGCCGCCCTGCTGCAGGTGGCGTGTGGCGGTCCGCAGCCATCCGGACTGGAGCTCGCAGTCCCCGTCGACGAACTGCACGAACTCCACCGAGGGGTGCAGCTCGACGAGCCGTGCGAAGCCCGCATTGCGGGCGCGCGCCGCCGTGAACGGTCGGGACACGTCGAGCTCGACGACCGCGATCCCGCGACTGGCCGCGTACTCCACGCTGTCATCGCTCGAGCCGCTGTCGACGTAGACGATGGCCTGCGTGTCGCGGGCGGCGGACTCGAGACAGCGCTTGAGGCGCTCGCCCTCGTTCCTGCCGATCACGACGATGCCCGTCGGAAGTGCCGGCTCCATCACGTCGACTGCGGCCCGGAGACGCGGGGACCGGCGTCGCGGTTGAGGAGCTCCCAGAGCGGCGCGACCGCTTTCTCCAGCACGAATGCTCGCTCGATGGCGCGTCGGCCTGCGGTGCCGAGCCGCTCGCGCTCCTTGGGATCGAGGGCCAGACGCGAGAGCTGTCGCGCCAGGTCCTGCCAGTCGGCAGGGTGGAAGAGCAGGCCGCTCTCGCCCGACTCGACCAGCTCCGGGATACCGGCCAGCCGCGGCGCCACCACCGGAACGCCGGAGGCCATTGCCTCCATGAGTACGACCGGGAGCCCCTCCATGAGGCTGGGCAGCACCAGGATGTCCGACCGGGACAGCTCGTCGAGGACTTCCTCCTGCGACCGTCCACCGAGCATCCGGCAGCGCTCGAGCAGGCCCCGGTCCTCGAGGATGCCTTCGATCTCCGCGCGTCGCGGTCCGTCGCCGATGAGGGTGAGCTCCGCGTCGGCACCTGCGCCCAGGACCGCCTGGAAGGCCTCGGCCAGGCCGGGCAGGCCTTTCTCGGGGGCGAGTCGTCCCACGCAGAGGATCTGGACGGGGGGCTCCGGGTCCACGGCGCGCTGCCTCGCGGGGATCTCCTCGAGCCCGACCCCGCACCGGGACACGACGACCTTGTCCCAGTCCCGCGGCGCGAGCTCGCGCAGCGCCTGGGCGCGCCCGAAGTGAGACACGCAGATCACGAAGCGCGCTCTTCGCATCTTCGCGCCGAGCAGGGGACTCGATGGATAGCCGAAGTCCGAGGCGCCGTGCAGCGTGATGCTCCACGGAATGCCGCGGTAGTGCGCGGCGAGCAGACCCACCACGGCGGCTCCGTTCGCGAAGTGGTTGTGCAGGTGCTCGATGCGGCCCTTCTCGAGGTCTGCCGCCAGGACGATCGCCTCGGCGAAGTAGAACAGCGCCCAGAGCAGCGAGCGCGCTCCCGGCAGCCGGTGCGACAGGGCCAGCCGCAGGGTGCTCCAGTAGGGGCCCGGACGGGAGAGGAAGCCCCGCAGGTGCGCCCCGAGCACCCTGCCCGCAGAGGCGGGCAGCAGGTACTCGGTTCGCTCCGCCTCCGCCCGGTCGCGCTCGCCCAGGGTTCCGGGCGCGAGGGGCCGCTGGACGCTGAACGTCTGCACCTCGGCGCCGCGGCGGCGCAGCTCGCCGATCTCGCGGCGGATGAAGGTGACCGAGACGGCCGGGTACTCGCTGACCAGAACGCCGAGCCGCATCGGGTCACTCCAGCCCCGGGTGCAGCCCGCTCATCCGCCAGGCGATCCGCGCCTCGGAGAACGCGCCGCGCCGGTCCTGCGCGTGCTCGGAGTCCATCTCGAACCGTCCCAGGTCCAGGGGGTCGCAGCCCCGGTCGTTCGCCCGCCAGCCCGTGCCCACGGCCCAGCGATAGCCCGCCCTGTGCACTGCGTCGCGGACACGCGCGTCGAGGTTCCCGTTCGGATAGCAGAACGACTCGACCGGAACGCCAAGGCGGCTGGCCAGGATACGGCGCGATTCCCCGACCTCGTGCGCGAGCACGTCCGGCTCGCACTGATCGAGCAGGGCGTGCGTCATGGAGTGAGAACCGATCTCGTGCCCCCGGGTGGTCAGCTCGGCCAGCTGCTCCCAGCTCATGAGTCCGTCCCACGAAGGTCTCGCATCCTGTCCGCAGAGCTCCTCGAGCCGCGACAGCCACTGCTCCCGGATCGCCGGAGCCTCGTGCTTCGCGCGTGCCACGATCGCGTGGATCGTGACTCCGGCAGACGCCAGGTCCGTCGCGCCGGTGACCGTCGCGGCGACCTCGGCCAGCTGCCGTCCGTCCCGCTGTACGCAGCTCGCGAGACCGTAGGCGAGCCGATCGTGCCAGAGCGTCTCGTTGCGGTCGACGTTCTCGACCGGAGCGAAGAAGCTGGCACGGACGTCGAACGCCTCGAGGACCGGGGCCGCATGCAGGAAGCCGTCGAGCTGGCAGTCATCGAAGGTGAGGGCGAGCAGGGGACGCCCGGCCCGGCCGCTGCCCCAGCGGCTCGCGGTGTCGGCGAGCGTGCCGCAATCGTAGTGCCGGCAGAAGAAGCGCAGGAACCGGGACAGCTCGTCCGGGGTCACGGCCAGACCGCGGAGCGGGTACTCGCGCTGCTCCTCCTCGGGCAGGACCCGGTGGAAGGTCGCAACGGCGAGGCGGCCGGCCGCGGTACGCCCCGGCAGGCTGGCCCCGGAGCGGTGCAGGAGGGCTGCTGCGAGATCGCGAAGACTGGCCTTCATCGCTGCTGGGCGGGGCACCCCGGCCGGAGAGTTGGCCGGGCGCAGGGCTCGGCGGGAGTTCGCTGTGCGGGCGGTTCACCGGTCGTCCGGGAGATCGGCCCGGGGAACCCGGCGACCTTATCGGTTGCTCGAATCGATATCAAACACCATCGTCCAAGGAGATCGGCACGGAGCACGCCGCGCTCAAGCCGCAGCCTGGCGGCACCCGGGTCCGTATTCCGGCTGCGGAGGCCGGAGCAGCGCGTCCGAACGGAGAGGGATTCAAGGATGTCCTGGAGGCTCTGGAAGCACGGCGGCGACGGAAGCAGGGGCGTGCTGGCTCCGGTGCTCTCGGCGCTCCTGATCGGCGTCGCGTGCATGGCATCGGGCGGCACCTCCGACGCTCAACGACATCGCTCCCCCCTGGGGATCAACCTGCACAAGGTCCGGAACTACTCGCCGGAGCTGATCTTCACCGACGTGTTCAGGATGTCGAGCCGGTGGGTGAGCAACGCACGGGGTGTCAAGTGGGGAAAGGCGGGGCCGCTGGCGGTGAACGACCGCGGCTGGGTGACCTCGCTGCGACCGGGCCAGTGGGCGGAGGCTCCGCTGCTCACCGGCATGGTGGGTCGAGTGCCGACGGGTGTGTTCACCTGTCTGTACGAGGGCAAGGGGACGATCGAGTTCGAGGGGGGCACGATCCTGGCATCGCGCCCAGGCCGGCTGCAGGTCCGTTTCAGTCCCGGCGCCCGGCGCTTCTCGCTGAAGCTGACCTCGACGGACCCGGAGGATCCCATCCGCGACATCCGGCTGATCAGTCCGGGCTTCGAGGAGACGCATCGCGATCAGCCGTTCGACCCGGGATTTCTCGAGCGCTGGCGGATGTTCAGCGTGCTGCGCTTCATGGACTGGATGCAGACCAACGACTCCGAGATCTCGGCGTGGACGGATCGTCCGCGCCCCGATGACTGGGCGCAGGGCACCTCCCGGGGCGTGGCCCTGGAGACGATGATCGAGCTGGCGAACGCGGCGGGCGCCGATCCCTGGTTCTGCATGCCGCACCTCGCCACCGACGACTACGTGAGGAGCTTCGCGCGCACCGTGGCCGGGTCCCTGGCTCCGCACCTCAAGGTCTACGTCGAGTACTCCAACGAGGTCTGGAACGGTCATTTCGAACAGGCCAAGTACGCGCGCTCCCGCGGGATGGCTCTCGAGCTCGCCGGGAGGCCTGCCTCGGCGGGCCTGCGCTACACCTCGAGGCGCTCCGTGGAGATCTTCGACATCTTCGAGGAGGCCTTCGGCGGCACGGAGCGGCTGGTTCGCGTCATGGCGGGCCAGTTCGCGTCGCCGCAGAAGGGGCGAGCGCTGCTCTCCTGGGGGAATGCCAGCCAGAAGGTCGATGCGTATGCCGTCGCGCCGTACTTCGGAGGGCGCCTGGTCCGGACGCAGGGGGAACGACTGCTCCTGGCCGGACTCGACCCCCTGTTCGAGGAGCTCCGCGAGGAAGTGGGCCAGGGCACGGCGCGCATGCGCGAGCACGCGCAGCTGGCCAGCGAGTTCGGCGTCGCGCTGATCGCCTACGAGGGCGGGCAGCACCTCCGCCCCGCGCGGCGCAGTGATCCGCAGCTGACCCGGATGCTCACTGCCGCCAACCGGGATCCCCGGATGGCGGAGCTCTACGCCCGGCACCTGGCGAACTGGAAGGCCGCGGGCGGCCAGGTCTTCGTGCACTTCTCATCGATGAGCAAGCCCGGCTCGACCGGCATGTGGGGCGCGCTGGAGACCCCCGATCAGAAGCTGAGCGAGGCGCCGAAGTACCGGGCGTTGCTCGAGTTCATCGACGCCCATCCGCGCTGGTGGTAGCGGCGGTCCGGCGCCCGCCTCAGTACATCACGTAGACGAAGGCCGAGACGTCCGGGTCGTCGACGTCGACGCGGTGCAGCTTCTCGGCCAGGAGCTGCAGCTCGTGGGCCAGGGGAGCGAGGTCCTCGGAATCGGTCCACAGCTCCAGCAGCGCTGCCTCCAGCTGGGCCGGGCTCCGTGGAGCGTTCGCCTCGAAGTCCTGCCGCTGCATTCGAGTTTGCTCTCGCGCCTCCCAGTACGACGGCGCGGCCGGGTCGGGACCCGTCGCGAAGTAGCTGCGCCCCGCCGCGGCGAGGCGTGCGCTGAGCCCGAGCAGCGTGTCCCGGAAGAACCGATCCGGTGTGATGCGCCGGCGTGGCCACCTAATCCTTGCCATATCGCTCCCGCCAGTCCTCGTCGTCCTCGAACCGGGGCTGCTCGCGCTTCCACAGGATGCAGTCCTCGAGGACCAGGAAATCCATCTCGGTACGCATGAAGCACTGGTATGCGTCGCGAGGCGAGCAGACGATCGGCTCGCCCCGGACATTGAAGGAGGTATTGACGAGCAGGCTGGTCCCGGTTCGCTCCTTGAATCGTGACAGGACCTCGTGAAAGAACGGGTGGGTGCCGCGGGACACGGTCTGCACGCGGGCGCTGAAGTCGACGTGCGTGATCGCCGGGACGTCGGAGCGCGCCTGATTCACGATCTCCATCATGTCCTCGGTGGCCAGGTCGGTCTGGCCACTGCGGCGGCTCTCGTTTACCGGAGCGACCAGGAGCATGTAGGGACTCTCGCAGTCGATCTCGAAGTACTCCGGCGCGTCCTCCACCAGGACCGAGGGTGCGAAAGGCCGGAATGACTCCCGGTACTTGATCTTGAGATTCATCGTGGTCTGGGTATCGCGCCGCCTGGCGTCGCCGATGATCGAGCGCGCGCCGAGCGATCGCGGCCCGAACTCCATCCGCCCGCTGAACAGGCCCCCGATCATCCCTTCGTCCAGAGCCTCGGCCATGCGGTCGGCCAGCTCCCGGGGGTCCTTGACCCAGTCGTAGGCATAGCCCTGTCGGTCCAGGAAGGCCCGGACCTCATCCGAGGAGTAGGCGGGGCCCAGGTAGCTGCCCTGCTGGCGATCGGTGTGTCCGTCCGGGATCGCGGCGCGCGGAACCCCGAGGTACGCGTGTGAGGCGAGCAGCGCCGCGCCGAGTGCGCCCCCCGCGTCGCCGGCAGCCGGCTGGATCCAGACCGCGTCGAAGATCCCCTCCCGGACCAGCTCGCCGTTCGCCACGCAGTTGAGGGCGACACCGCCTGCCAGGGCCAGATTCCGGCTCCCGGTGCGGGATCGGGCGTGGCGCCCGATCGCGAGGACGGCATCGGTGATGACCCGCTGGATCGAGGCGGCGAGGTCGCGCTCGCGGCGACTGATGCGCGACTCCGGTGCCCGGGGCGGGCCGTCGAAGAGCTCGTCGAAGGCGGCGGTGGTCATGCGCATGCCGTCCAGGTACCCGAAGTAGCGCATGTCGAGGCGGTAGGAGCCGTCATCGCGGATGTCGATCAGGTGCTCGCGAATCCGGTCGGCGTATCGCGGCTCGCCATACGGCGCCAGGCCCATCAGCTTGTACTCGCCCGAGTTGACCTTGAACCCGCAGAAGTACGTGAAGGCGCTGTACAGCAGGCCCAGGGAGTGCGGATACCGGATCTCGTCGAGCAGGTCGATCGCGTCGCCCTGTCCGTGGCCGACGGAAGTCGTGCACCACTCCCCCACGCCGTCCAGCGTCAGGATCGCCGCGTCATCGAAGGGGGACGGGTAGAACGCCGAGGCAGCGTGAGCCATGTGGTGCTCGGAGAAGATCACCCGGCCGCCGCGGCCCAGGGTGCCCAGGGCCCTGTGCACGTGCTCCTCGACCCAGAGCTTGACGCCCAGTACCGACTCGCAGGCGGCGACGAACTGCTCCTGCGCGGGCTCTCCCACCTGCGCGCAGCTGCGGAGAATGCGGTCCCAGGTCAGCAACGGGGAGTCGTAGAAGATGATTGCGTCGAGCTCCGAGGGCTCGATGAATGCCTGCTCCAGGCAGTAGTTGATCGCGTGGGTGGGGAAGCGCGGATCGTGGCGGTGGCGCGTGAATCGCTCCTCCTGGGCAGCAGCGACGATGCTGCCGTCCCTCACGATCGCGGCGGCCGAGTCGTGGTAGAACGCCGAGATGCCCAGGACGGCCGAGCTCACCGGGTCGCTCCCGGGGCTCCGTCGCGGAGTAGCTCATCGATCGCAGGTGCCATCGCCGCGGCGAGCGCCTCGTGACCCGCAGCGGTCAGGTGCCCGTCGACGGGGAAGAAGAGCGCCCGCCGCTGCGCGGGATCATGGCGGGACAGCGAGGGCAGGGGGTCGAAGAAGAGTGCGCCGGTCGCGTCGGCGACCTCGCGCAGGCGAGCCTGGTACGCGCCGGGATGGGCGAGGCCGGCCACGTGGTGATAGATGGGAATCGGCATGAGCATGACGGGCCTGTCGTGTCCGGTGATCCACTGCTGCAGAACTGCGCGCATGATGCGCCAGGCTGGAGAGCCCGCGTCGTCGTATTCTGGGATCGGCTGGTAGGATAACGCCTTTAGGAGACGGTCCCTGAGGCCCGTTTCCACGACCACCCGCTCGATCCACGGCTGCTGGCGGAGGCGGGCGAAGCCACGCTTGAGCCGCGGGAACCTCTCGGTCCGGGCGATCGCGGACCGCTCGGTGGGTGCCAGCGACTCCAGCGCGATCGGGCGCTTCTCGACCGGAACTCCGTGCAGCTGCAGCTGGTCGGCCGCGTCGAGCAGGTAGTACGGCTTGGCGAAGAGGAGCCGGTTGCCGCGGTCGTCCGTGAACCAGCGGTAGCGCGAGTCCACCCTGCGTATGTTGTCCACGAAGACCGCGATCACCAGTACGTCGTGCTCGATCTCCAGCGCATGCTCGCGGTAGATGAGGTAGTGCTGATCGGTGCCGGTGGCCGGCATCCCGAAGTTGTACACGTCGAGGTCCGGAAGCAGGCGGGAGAGCCAGTCTCCGTAGCGCTGTCCGCTCGAGACTCCCTCCCCCGCGGTGAACGAGTCCCCGAAGAGCAACACCCGGCGACGTCCTGGCGTCCGCTCCGCCGCGAACTCCGCGTCGTCGCGGAATCCGCTCGCGTTGGAACGGACGAGGTATCCGCCGCCCTCGTGCGGGATCCTGGCGCGGATCCCGGGAATGAACCGGAAGCCGTAGCGCGGGTGATGCTCGAAGATCTGGCGCATGCAGCGGGCTCAGCCGAGGTGCGGCCGGAGCAGGCGCCTGGCGGCGCGCAGCGGCTCGAGGGCCTCGGCACGCGCCATCAGGTCCGGGAGATTCGATCGGTCCCCGGGCTGTCCGGGCGCGTCCGCGGGGATCCGGTTCACGATGAAGCTCCGGTCCCTGCGCAGGTACGCGGTGTCGTACATCAGGTCGATCAGCTCGATGTCCGCGAGCAGCGCGGCCAGCCGGCGCCGGCTGAGCATGGCGCCTGTGAACGGGAAGGCGAACGGAACCCGGGACATGCCCGTTCGCTCCTGGACCGCGAGGCACGATCCGCGCATCTCGGCCTCCATCCGGGACCCGTCGCAGAGCCAGAGCTCCGGATGACGGAGCGAGTGGGCCCCGATCGTGAAGCCCTCGCGATGCAGCTGGTCGACCTGCTCCCCGGTCATGTAGGGGCTCTGTTCGCGCAGGTACCCGGCGACATCCACCTCGAGCAGCTCGCAGATGGCGTCGAGCTCGGTCTCCTGCCGGAAGGTGACCGAGCGCAGCCAGGCGACGAGGTCGCCGGGGGTGGCCAGCGGCGACGCGGCGAGGCGCGAGCACGGCTCCCGGATCGCGTCCCAGGCTCCGGGCTCCAGACGGCCCACCGCCTCGATCGCGAGGGCTGCGCGATTCCTGTGCATCATCGACCTGTTGTCGATGAACGCCTCGCACACGAAGAAGGTACCGGGCAGGCCGTTTTCGAGCAGGAGCGGCCGGATGGTGCTGAAGCACTCGGCCAGCCCGTCGTCGAAGCTGATCGTCACGCTGCCGGCCGGGAGCGACTTCTGGCGCCGCTGGTGCCAGACGACCTCCTCGTGCCCGGCCACGTGGAAGCTCTCCTTCAGGTAGCGGAGATCGAGGGCCAGCTGCTCGGGGGTCTTGGTCTCGTACAGCGCACGAACGTGAGCGCGGGGATGCGGCCCGGCGAGGTGGTAGAACACCCCCCGGGGTCGCCTCCGCAGCGACGGGCCGAGCAGGCGCGCGAGCGGCCGGCCCATTCTCTCGGCGAGGCGGACGGCGTCCATCACCGGGGGAGGCGGGCCCGGGAGGCGGGTGACCGACCCCGACTCGACGCTGGCCGCCGGAGCGGCCAGGGTCCGGCAGGCGTGTGCGAGATTTCCAGCATCCGGTCGTCCTCGCCTCGCTCCCATGTGCTCGAACCCGATCGGCCGGGCGGCCGAGCTCCGTGGCCGAGGGTACCGGATGCGTTCCCCCCCTCCGCCGGGGCGTGCCCGGCGAAGGCGGGCGAGGGCGCGCGCATGCCGGCTGCGCCTGCACTGCCGAGAGCCACTTCGATCCCCTCCTGTGCGGACGAGCTGCCCGCTCATCGCGCCGGCAACGGGTCCCGGTCCGGACACCCGCGCTCGCGCCAGTGAGGTCCCTCATCGGCACGATGGGGATGGGCACTATCGGGATCGGGCGGGGGGAGGCGGGCATGTCGCGGCGCGTCCCGCCTGGCGGAGGCCGGAGCGCCCGGCTTCGCCAGGCCCCGGGCCGGTGCCTGCGCTCCGCTGCAGGCACGTCCCGCGATGCGCCAACCAGGGCGGAAGCCTGGCGGAACCGCTGCGCTCGGGGGGGCTCGGGTGCCGGGCCGCAGCGCCGGCTTCGCCGAGCCGATGAACCGACCATGGAGGATGATCGGGGCCCGGGTCCGGGCGAGCTTCGCGCTGCGCGACGCGCTGCCGCGCGACCGCTCCTCTGCGCTACCGGGCAGCGGACCCCCGGCGTGCCCGTTGCTGCCTCCCGGTGTCGATCTCACCCGCCGGGCTGTTCGAGGCGGCGAGTCTGATGGATACTGCGCCGATGCGCGGCAGGGTCACGGTGCTCGCTCTCGCGAGCCTCATGGGGTCAGGGTTGTGCCCGGAAGCGGGACAGGCCCAGGGCCTGTCGTCCTACGCGATCGGCGCGGTCGACGAGCTGGGGGTCACCGGTGTGTCCGCCGTGGGCCTGGGCGTTCCGGATTACGCCTTCGTGAACGACGCCGGCCTGGGGTTCGGCGGAACGAGCAGCGAGGTGTTCGAGCCGGGCGAGGCCACGGTGCTGGCGTTCCCGGTCCCGCTGCGGGCCATCGCGGGCCAGCACGATCTGGTGATCTCGGCCTTCGTGGGCGGCCTGGGCGCGACGGACAACGCCATGGTCCAGGTCGAGGTCAGCGGTGACGGCACGGCTTTCGCCACCGTCGCCACCTTCGACACCGAGGAGGCCCGCGACCGCTCCCAGGACCGTCCGGAGAACGATCACGAGGGGGTGAAGCACTTCTGGATCGACTTCGGTGCCGAGGATGACGTCACACACGTGCGCCTGACCAACCTCGGCGGAACCGCCGAGGGCCTGCGGCTCGACGCCGTCGAGGGCCTCCACCCGGCGACCAGCAGCCTCCATGCCTTCGAGCTCCGCCTCGAGCGCTACCGGCCCGACTTCCACCAGCGCTTCATCGTGCGGATCAAGAACATCGCGGACGGGGCGGGGGTGCCCATCCGGGAGTTCCGCATCGACCGGCCCCCCGGCCCCGGGACGACGCTCGAGGACACGGACGACAGCCTCTTCGGGCTCGACGGCGAGTTTCTCTGCGTGGAGAACTGCATTCCCGACAACGGGCCGCTGATCCCGTTCAGTCGACACGCCTGGTCGGTCGACGGGATCGTCGAGGCACCGCCGGGCCAGGGCCTCGACCCGGGCCGTCAGGCATCCCATCTCCGGTTCCGCAACTTCGACCTCGACACCCTGAACACGACCTACCTGTCCGGGTACAGCTTCACCGTGACCTTCGCGGATGGCCTGGTGCACACCCTCGACTACGACGCCGACGTCCTCAAGGCCATAGGCAACTTGTACCAGAAGTATCAGTACCATGCGGAGGATCCGGCCGAGAGCGGTCCGCGCCCGGTCGACTACTACGAGTTCCGGGCGGAGCCCCCCGCGGTGCCCCTCTTCCCGTATTCCGACTGACCGAGGGGAGCCGGTGCCGGCGCCCTGCGGGTCTCCCGCCGCCTGCTGGACCGGTCCGGGGCGTTCGGGCGGCCATGCCGTCTACCCAAGAGCGGCCGGCCTCTGTAAGCTGCGCGCGTGCGTCTCTCCAATTTCTCGCGTGGTCGGGGACTCCTTCTCTCTCTGAGCATCTGGCTCGCGAGCGGGAGCGCCTGGGCGCTCACCTCGTACGCGGTCGATGCCGTCGACGTGTCGGGGTCCACCGGGGCAGCATCGGTGGCTCTGGGGGTCCCGGACTACGCGTTCGTCAACGACGCGGGCCTTCCCTTCGGCGGGACCAGCACGGACGTCTTCGACGTGGGAGAGTCCACGACGCTGGCCTTCCCGGCGCGACTGCGCAACGTCGCCGGCCAGCACGATCTGATCGTCCTGGCGTTCGTGGGCGGTCTTGGCCAGACGGACAATGCCACGGTGCAGGTCGAGGTGAGCAGCGACGGCGTGGCCTTCGCGACGGTCGCGACCTTCGATACCGAGGAAGCCCGCGACCGGTCGCAGGACCGCTTCGAGAACGACTTCGACGGCGTGAAGCAGTTCTGGGTCGAGTTCGGCAGCGCGAGCGACGTGACCCACGTCCGGCTGACGAACCTGGGGGGCACGGCCGAGGGGCTCCGGCTCGACGCGGTCGAGGGGCTGCACCCCGACGTCGCCAGCACGCACGCGTTCGAGATGCGCTTCGCTCGCTACCGCGAGGATTCCATCCAGCAGTTCAAGGTCCGGGTCAAGACGCTCTCGGACGTCGGCGGAGTGCCGGTGCGCGAGGTGCGGATCGATCGGCCCATGGCCTTTGCATCGGCCCTCGAGGCCACCGATCACCCGATCGTGGGGCTGGCGGGACGGTTCATCTGCGTGGAGAACTGCATCCCGAACAACGGTCCCCTGATCCCGTTCAGTCGCCATGCCTGGTCCACCGATGGCGTGACCGAGGCAGCACCCGGAGAGGGCCTGGATCCCGGCCGGGAGGCGGCCCACGAGCGCTTTCGCAGCATCGACCTCGAGACCATCGAATCGACGTACCTGGCTGGCTACGAGTTCACGGTGACGTTCGCCGATGGCTTCGTTCACCGGTTCACGTACGACGATGACGTCCTGATCGGCATCGGTCGCCTCTACCAGAAGTATCTCTACTTCGAGAGCAACCCGGTCGAGAGCGGCCCGCGGCAGGCGGACTACTACGAGTTCCGCCGCAGCGCGGCAACCGGCGTCCCGCTCTTCCCCTACCTGCCCTGACCGGCCGGCGCCCCGTCCGTCCGCCCATCGCGCTGCGTCCCGCTTGCCGGCCGCTGGCGGGGAGGAGAGTGGGAGCCCCGAGGGCCTGCCCTGCGACGACCGCGGAGGCTGCTGGGCAGTCGACTGCCCCCGTTGGTCGGCGTTCTGCCCTCGAGCGGCGGGAACCCCGCGGTCGGCAGCGGGAACTCACCTGCGGGTCCAGGCGATCCCTGGCAGCTGCGGTCGCCCGGGGAGGAAGCCGCTCCCGCAGCACCGGCAGCCGGGTCCGGGTCGAGCTGCCGGTCGGCGAGGGCGGCGGACGGCAGACGATGCCCGGCCGGCGGCCGCCCGGCACGGACCATGCTAGAACACTCGGCGGGATTTCTTGCGCAGGGGAATGATCTTGTCCTACCGCTCCATGCGGGCGATCTGCCGGCTGGTCCTCTGGACCTCCAGCATCGTCTTGCCCATGCACGCCTCACTGGCGGACGACGTCTCGTCCTATGCCATCTCGGCCGTCGACGGCTCCGGCTCGACGGGAGCCGCCTCGGTCGCGCTCGGCGTGCCCGACTACCGGTTCATCAACGACGCCGCTCTCGCTTTCGGAGGCACGAGCACGGACGTGTTCGAGCCCGGCGAGTCGACGGTGCTGGCCTTCGAGCAGCCGCTCCAGGACATCGCCGGCCAGCATGACCTGGTGGTGTCGGCCTTCGTCGGTGGGCTGGGGGCGACCGATACCGCGAGCGTGCAGGTCGAGGTCAGCGGGGACGGTGCGAACTTCGTCCCGGTTGCCAGCTTCGACACGGCCGAGGCCCGCAACCGGAGCCAGGACAGCCCGGAGAATGATCACGAGGGGGTCAAGCACTTCTGGATCGACTTCGCCGGTGAGACCGACGTCACGCATGTCCGGCTGACGAACCTCGCGGGCAGCGCGGAGGGCTTCCGGCTCGATTCCGTCGAGGGACTGCATCCCCGCATCGGGAGTCCCCACGCGTTCGAGGTTCGCATCGAGCGCTATCGCCCGGACTTCAATCAGCGGTTCCTGATCCGCATCAAGAACCTCTCCGATCAGGGTGGCGTACCGATCCGCGAGTTCCGGATCGACCGTCCGCTGACCGTGCAGTCCACGCTCGAGGACACCGACGACAGCCTGTTCGGCCTCGATGGCGAGTTCCTCTGCGTGGAGAACTGCATTCCCGACAACGGGCCACGCATCCCGTTCAGCCGCCACGTCTGGTCGACCGACGGCCTGACCACGGCTCCTGCGGGCGAGGGACTCGCGCCGGGAAAGCAGGCCGCTCATGAGCGCTTCCGCAACTTCGATCTCGACACGGCAGACGAGACCTACCTGTCGGGATACACGTTCACGATCGTCTTCGCCGACGGATTCACCCACACGTTCGACTACGACGCCGATGTCCTCAAGGAGATCGGCAACCTCTACCAGAAGTACCAGTACTCCGATCCGGCGCCGGCCGAGAGCGGCCCGCGCCCCGTCGACTACTACCAGTTCGCCGATGACCCGGCGCTCTCGATCGCCACGTTCAGCAACCCGGCCTCGGTGGGCAGCGGTCACACGCCGGGTGTCGACGGCGCGCTCGTCTTCGACAGCCAGAACTTCGTCGAGGAGGGCCTCCGGGTGGAGGGCTTCTGGGCCCCGAACGACGAGACGGGCTTCGTGCGCGGGCACTTTCACCAGCTCTGGCGGAACTACGAGACCTCTCACGGCTGGGAATCGTCGCCCGGTCTGGGACCGGACCGGAACGGGATCTACATCTCGCGGGTCGATGGTGGGGCCTTCGACCTGATCAGCCTCGACTACCAGGTCCAGGGCGTGCTGAGCGCCGCGCGGATCTGGATCGGGACCAGCTTCGACCCCACGCTGCCGCCGGGGCCGCAGCTCACCGCCTTCGACGTCCTGGCAGAGCCCGACTTCGAGACCCTGCAGATCCCGGGCTTCACCGGCGTGACGCAGCTGTTCATCCTCGCGGAGCTGAGCGAGGACGACCAGGAGCGCATCGCGTGGGACAACCTGGTCATGGCGACCTCCGAGCCGCTGACCCTGGGGCCGATCGCCCGAGCCGGGCCGGATCAGGTGCTGACCGACTCGGACGACGACGGCTTCGAGACCGCGATGCTCGACGGCTCCGCCTCCAGCGACGATCGAGGGATCGTGAGCTGGACCTGGAGCCGAGACGGCAACGAGCTGGGAACCGGGTCGATGCTCGACGTGGACCTGGCGGCCGGGGACCACCTGATCGACCTCCGGGTGATCGACGTGGACGGGAACGTCAACCACGACCAGATCCGGGTGCGCGTGCAGCCCGGCGGCGGCAGGCCGTTCGCGGAGGCCGGCCCGGCCATTACCGTGAGCGACGAGGATCTCGACGGATCCGAGACCGTGACCCTGGACGGAAGCGGCTCGTTCGACTCCGACGGGGTGCTGACGACCTGGGACTGGAGCGAATCGGGAAGCCCGCTGGGCTCCGGCGAGACTCTCGACGTCACGCTGAGCGTGGGCACGCACGTCATCGATCTGCTGGTCACCGACGACAGTGCCCAGACCGACGCCGATTCGGTCACCGTGATCGTCAACCCGGACGGAGGGGTGGCCCCGATCGCGGACGCGGGGCCGGACCAGAATCTCCTCGATGCAGACGAGAGTGGCTTCGAGCCGGTGCTCCTGGACGGCACCGGATCGTTCGATGCGGATGGCTCGATCGTCGTCTGGGAGTGGCGCGAGGGTGCGACGCTCCTCGGGAGCGGCTCGACGCTCTCCGTGGACCTGGCCGTCGGGGCGCACGAGATCACCCTCGTCGTGGTCGACGACTCCGGCGCGCTCGGCAGCGACACGGTCCTGGTGAGCGTGTTTCCGGGGGGCGACGTCGTGGCCCCGGTGTACCTCGCCCACGAGACCACCGAGCAGGCGGCCAACACCACGGTTCACGCGCTATCGACGGCGACGCTGCCGATCCAGGCCGGAGACCTCATGGTCGCGCAGCTCTGTGTCGACGGCTCGAGCGCGCTGGCCATCACCTGCCCGGCCGGCTGGACACAGGCCGAGCATGCCATTCACCCCACCAACGCGATGGGCGGCGTGCTCTGCCACAAGGTGGCCGGGAGCTCCGACGAGGGGCTGACCAGCGTCACGCTGACCACCTCGAGTTCGCAGCAGTCCCAGGGCGGGGTGATCCTGCTCGCCGGACAGGACGCGGTCGCGCCGATCGAGAACGTGGCCTCGGCCAGCGGCACGAGCGTCAGCCCGCTCTCGCCCGCGCTGGCTCCGCTCGCTGCGCCGACGAGCCTGGTGCTGCGGTTCATGTGCGCCGACGGCGGTCGCGTGACCGAGGGCGTGGGCTTCCC
Source organism: Deltaproteobacteria bacterium (assembly GCA_029261925.1). Taxonomy (GTDB): domain Bacteria; phylum Myxococcota_A; class UBA9160; order SZUA-336; family SZUA-336; genus JAGWBS01. The sequence goes on from JAJDAJ010000029.1 coordinate 41,709, forward strand.
CGCCGGGATGGAGCAGGACCTCTGGCTGCTCGAGAGCGCGGACGGAGGCTCCGGTCCGGCGTCGGGCGGCGCCGCGATCCACGGCGCCGGGGCCCCGGGCACGGCCGAGTGGACCGATGCGCTCGCATCCAGCGACCAGAGCATCGGCTTCACGCTGGCGATTGCCGGCGGGACCGGCGCCCCGATCGCCAGCGCGGGGCCGGATGTGACCCTGGTCGACCTCGACGAGGACGGCTCCGAGAGCCACCTGCTGGACGGCTCGGGCTCGCTCGACCCGGACGGGAGCGTCGTTTCGTGGGACTGGAGCGAGGGCGGCGTGCCGCTGGGCAGCGGCGAGACGCTGCTGGTCTCGTTCCCGATCGGCACGCACGTCGTCGACCTGCGGGTCACCGACGACGAGGGCGGCACGGACACGGACACGGTGGTCGTGACCGTCGAGATGCGCGTGCCGATGCCTCCGGTGGCCGATGCGGGCGCCGACGCGAACCTGACCGATTTCGGCGGGGACGGCTCCGAGAGCCACCTGCTCGACGGCTCGGGCTCGTCTGACCCGGACGGCAGCGTCGTTTCGTGGGACTGGAGCGAGGGCGGCGTGCCGCTGGGCAGCGGCGAGACGCTGCTGGTCTCCTTCCCGCTCGGCAGCCACACGGTCGACCTGCTCGTGACCGATGACGAGGGTCTCACCGCGTCGGACAGCATGGTGGTCAACGTGATCGCCGATCCGGGACTGCCGCCGGTGGCCGACGCAGGCGCTGACGCGAACCTGGTGGACCTCGACGAGGACGGCTTCGAGCCGCTCACGCTCGACGGCTCGGGGTCGTCGGATCCCGAAGGGCCGATCGCGAGCTGGGACTGGAGCGAGGGCGGCGCGCCCCTGGGCAGCGGCGAGACGCTCGCCGTCAGCCTGGCCGTCGGTACCCACGACATCGACCTGCTGGTGACCGACGCCGACGGCAACACGGCCGTCGACGCGGTCCGGGTCGTCGTCAACCCGGGCGGTGGCGTGCTCCCGCCGCTGTACATTGACCACCAGACGTCCGAGCAGGTATCGAATGCGACGAGCCATGTCCTGGACGTCTCCGCGCTGCCGATCAACGCCGGCGACCTGATGGTGGCGCACCTCTGCGTCGATGGTGGGGGCTCGGTGGCCATCACCTGTCCGGCCGGCTGGACGCCGATCCAGAACGCGGCCCACTCCAGCGGCAGCGTGGTGGGAGCGCTCTGCTACCGGCAGGCGGATGCCTCGGACGAGCTCGCGACCAGCTACACGTACACGACCTCCGTCGCACAGCACTCGCAGAGCGGCGTGATCCTGCTGGCGGGCCACGATGCCCAGGCGCCGATCGAGTCCTCGGCGGTGCGCTCCAACCAGAACGACACGAGCCCCGAATCGCCGGCGCTGGGCTCTGCACCGGAGCCGACCAGCCTGGTGCTTCGCTTCACCTGCGCCGACGGCGGCCGGGTCACCGAGGGCACGGGCTTCCCGGCCGGGATGACCGACCCGCTCTGGATGCTCGAGAGTGCGGACGGTGGCTCGGGCCCGGTCTCGGGCGGCGCGGCGATCGAGGGAATCGGTGCCAGCGGCGCCGCCGAGTGGACCGATGCCCTGGCCTCGGCCGAGCAGTCCGTGAGCTTCACGCTGGCCCTGGCGGGCGGCACGGGGGCCCCGGTGGCCAGCGCGGGTGCCGACATCTCCCTGGTCGACAGCGACGACACCGGCTTCGAGGACGCCCTGCTCGACGGCTCCGGCTCGTTCGACGCCGACGGCGTGGTCGTGGGCTGGGACTGGAGCGAGGGCGGCGCGCCCCTGGGCAGCGGCGAGACGCTGCTGTTCAGCTTCGGGGTGGGTGTGCACAGCGTCGACCTGCTCGTCACCGACGACGAGGGGAACACCGCGGTGGACAGCCTGATGGTCGTGGTCAACGCCGGCGGGACGATCGCACCGGTCGCCGATGCGGGCCCGGACCAGCTGCTCACCGACGACGACGAGAGCGGCCTGGAATCGGTCACGCTCGACGGCTCGGGATCCTCGGACTCCGACGGCATGGTCGTGAGCTGGGACTGGAGCGAGGGAGGCTCGCCGCTGGGAAGTGGGGAGACGCTCGTGCTCGAGCTCGGCGTGGGCACGCACGACATCGACCTGCTCGTGACCGACGACGATGGCAACTCCGCCAGCGACAGCGTGAGCGTCACGATCCTGCCGGGCGGTGGGCCCGGCCGGGTCGCACACGAGACCTCGGCCGAGACGGCCAACACGACCACCCACACGCTCGCTGCGGCGAGCCTGCCGATCCAGCCAGGTGATCTGATGATCGCGGCGATCTGCGTGGACGGGAACGGCTCCACCACGGTGTCGTGTCCGGCAGGCTGGATCGCCCTGGAGAATGCCACACACCCGCGCAACGGCGTCCTCGGCGCGGTCTGCTACCGGGAGGCGGATGCGGCCGACGCGGCGGCGACGAGCTTCCAGTTCACCACGACCGTGTCCCAGCAGTCGCAGAGCGGGCTGATCCTCATCGATGGCCACGAGTCCGGGAACCCGATCGAGACGTCCGCACAGCTGAGCAGCCAGTCGGGCACGAGCCCCGAGTCCCCGGCGACGCCCCTGGCGCCCTCGCCGGGCAGTCTGGTCCTGCGGCTGATGTGCGCCAATGGGGGTCAGGTCAGCGAGGGCAGCGGCTTCCCGGTGGGGATGACCGAGAACCTGTGGGTCCTGGAGAGCGGGGATGGCTTCTCGGGGCCGGTCTCGGGCGGCGCGGCGATCGGCTTCCCGGGCGCGGGCGGTAGCGCCATCTGGAACGGTGCCCTGGCGACGTCGCAGCAGGCGCTCGGGTTCACGGTGGTCGTCCGCCCCGCGGCCCAGTAGCCTCGAGCCCGATGAAGCTCTGCGCGGTCATCATCAACTACCGCACGCCGGACATGACGCTGCGGGCGCTCGGTGCGCTGATGCGCGAGCTCGAGTCGATCCCGGACTCCCGCGTCATCCTGGTCAACAATGACGCGGGGGATGGCTCGCTCGAGCTCCTCTGCACCGAGGTCGACAAGGCGGGCTGGTCCGATCGCGTGTCGGTGGTCGAGACCGGTCACAACGGCGGCTTCGCCTACGGCGTCAACTTCGCCACCGAGCCCGCGCTCGCCTCCGACGACCCGCCGGAGTACGTGTACCTGCTCAACTCCGACGCCTTCCCGGATCCTGGATCCGTCGCGGCGCTGCTCGACTTCCTCGACGCGCACCCCGCGCACGGTATCGCGGGCAGCTACATCCACGGTCCGGACGGCGACACCCACACCACCGCCTTCCGCTTCCCGTCCCTGGCCAGCGAGCTCGAGGGCACCCTGCGGCTGGGGCTGGTCACGCGCCTGCTGCGCGGCTCGGTCGTGCCGCTGCCGGTCCCGGAGGAGGCGACGCGCGTGGACTGGCTGGCGGGCGCGAGCATGCTGATCCGCGCCGACGTCTTCCGCGACATCGGTGCCTTCGACGACACCTTCTTCCTCTACTACGAGGAGACCGACTTCTGCCGGCGTGCGCGCGCAGCGGGCTGGCAGACCTGGTACGTGCCCGCCAGCCGTGTGACGCACATCGGCTCGGCGTCGACGGGCATGAAGGATCGCCAGCGTCGCCGCCCGGGCTACTGGTTCGCCTCGCGCGCGCACTACTTCCGCAAGAACCACGGACGCGCCTACCTCTGGCTGGCCAACCTGCTCTGGGTGACCGGGTTCTCGCTGTGGCGGGTGCGGCGCGCGCTGCAGCGCAAGCCCGACCCCGATCCGCCGGGGCTGCTCGGAGACTTCGTGCGGGCCTGGCTGAGCCCCGCTCAGCTGCGCGAGTCGAGGTAGGCCCGGAGCTTCCCGGCCAGCACGCGCACGCTGGGCTCCAGCACCATCGAGTCGTGATCGCCGGGCACCTCGTGGACCTCGAGCTCGCCGCTCAGGTACCGGCCCCAGGCGTTGTCCGGATAGAGGAAGTCCCGGTCCGCGCTGATCGCACGCCCCGCCCCGAGCTGGTGGGCGATCTGCAGGGGCGGCCGGAAGAGCGCCACGGAGCCCGCGTAGGGGCGCGTCTCGTAGCGCGAGAGGGCCACGTAGAAGGCGGCCTCGATCTCGGCGGAGCGGAACTCGTAGGGGCTCGAGGCCTCCTCGCGGGCCGCGTTGCGGCGGTCCAGCTCCCAGCGAATCCGGCGCCGCGCCCAGTCGAGCGCGTACGCGGGCCCGCGCCGCACCAGCTTCTGCAGGTGGATGCGCAGCTTGTCGAGCCGACCGAGGGCGTCGGGTGAGTCGGCGGTGGGCGTGTCGAGCAGCACGAGGCCGCGAACCTGCTCGCCGGCGGCCTCGAGCTGCTGCGCGACCTCGTAGGCGCTGATGCCGCCGCCCGAGAAGCCGCCGATCAGGTACGGCCCGTGGGGCTGGACCTGGCGGATCTCCTCGATGTAGTCGGCCGCCATCTCCTCGAAGCGCTCGTGCGGCTTGTCGTCCCCGTACAGGCCCCGGGCCTGGATGGCGTAGAACGGGCGATCGGCCCCGATCAGGTCGGCGAGGTGCCGCAGGTTGAGCACATTGCCGAACATGCCGGCGATCAGGAAGAACGGCTTCAGCGGGCTGTCCGCCGCCGAGTGCATCGGCACGAGGTAGCGGTACTTCTGCGCGCGGATCGAGCTGCGCTCGGTCTCCTCGTCGCCCAGGTCCTCGCGTAGCACGTCGGCGAAGTCCGCGATCGTCGGCGCCTCGTAGAGCACCGAGATCGGATACTCCAGGTCGAAGTGCTTCTTGACCTGCGCGAAGAGCCGCACCGCGATCAGCGAGTGCCCCCCGAGCTCGAAGAAGTCGTCGTGGATGCCGACCTGGTCGATGCCCAGGAGCTCCTCCCAGATGCCGACCAGGGTCTCCTCGGTGCTGTCTCGGGGCCCGACGTACTCGCTGGCCAGGCTGGGGCGGGCGAAGCGTGCGGTGTCGTCCTCGAGGCGCGGCGCTGCCGCATGCACCTGCGCGATCAGCGCGTCGAGCTCGATCGAGCTCACGACGCGCTGCGGCCGCGGCGGGGCGGCGAGCACGCGCTCGAGTGCCTCGATGCCCTCGGCGCGGCCGATTCCCGCCTGCAGCGAGCGGAGGAAGGCGCGCTCCGCCGGTGAGGCGTGCGCGAGATCGACGGCCCGGCTGCCCGTGGGTGCGGTGCCGGCCCCGAACTCCGCGCCCTCGAGGCGCTTGACCGCGAACTTCTCGACCTCGACCAGCAGGCGGCCGTCCTCGTCGAGGATGCGAACGTCAAAGCTCGCGATGCCCTTGTCGACGTGGTTCTCGGGCGCGCCCGTCACGTGGCTGTAGACGCGGCGCGTCAGCGGCGCGTGAACCCGCACGCGGTGGTAGGACATGGGCACGAAGAGGTCGTCGCAGTCCTCGTAGCCGCCGACCAGCTCCAGCGCGTAGCCCGTGGCCTGGTCGAGCAGCGCGGGGTGCAGGCCGAGCGCGTCGAGCTCGCGGGCGTACTCCTCCGGCAGCTCGCAGAGCGCCAGGGCCTCGTCCGCGCCCCACCAGATCTCCCGCAGGCAGCGCCAGCGCGGCCCGAACGCCAGGTGCTCGCGCTCCTGCCGCGTGCGGATACCGTCGTTCGCGGCGACGTGGTCGCGGTCGCAGCGGCTGCGGATCGCGTCGATCGACTCGACCCGGGCCGGCGCGTCGCTGGTCTTGCCCAGCGCGCCCTGCGCATTGAGCTCCCAGCCCGGCGCGTCCGCGGCGGCGCTCTCGACGCGGAAGCGGGTGTCGTCGGGCGGCCCCTCGAGCACGACCCGCACGCGACGTGTGGCGCCGTCGGCGACCTGCAGCGGCGCCAGGAAGTACACGTCGCGCAGCTCCAGCGGCCCGGCCGCGCCCGACGCCGCGGCGGCCGCGCGCCCGAGCTCGAGGTATCCCGTGCCGGGGACCACCGCGTGGCCCGCGCGCGTGCGGTGCTGGTCGAGCAGCCAGTGGGTGTCGGGCGAGTACGTGCTCTCGTAGGCCAGCCCGCCGTCGAGTGACCGGCTGCGCTCCAGCAGCGGGTGCGCGACGGGCTCGCCGTCCTCGTCCGCGGCGACGTCGCCCTGGGCGCGGCTGCGGGCCGCCTCGGCGGCCATGCCCACGTCGCCCCAGACGCCCCAGTTCACGGCGGTCCAGGTGGCGGTGCCCGCGCCCGTGCGGGCGCGTGCGAACGCGTTCATGAAGGCGTTCGCGGCGACGTAGTCGACCTGTCCTGCCGCACCCAGGACCGAGCTGGTCGACGAGAAGAGCAGCACGAAGTCCAGATCGGCGTCGCCCAGCAGCTCGCGCAGGACCAGGGTGCCCTGGATCTTCGGCGTGAAGACCCGGTCCACGGCTGCCTCGGTCTTGAGGGCGATCAGGTCGTCCTCGAGCACACCCGCCGCGTGGAACACGCCGTGGATGGCGCCGAAGCGCGCACGCGCGGACTCGATCACCGTGCGCATCTGGTCCAGGTTGGCGACGTCGGCGGGGGCGACCTCGACCTCGGCGCCCAGTCGCTCCAGCTCCAGCAGTCGCGCGAGCCGACGGCTCGTCGCGTCGCGGGCTCCGTGCTCGTCGATCCAGGCCTCCCAGGCGTCGCGTGCGGGCAGGGCGCTGCGTCCCACCAGGATCAGCCGGGCGGCCCGGGTGCGCGCCAGGTGCTCGGCCACGAGCAGGCCCAGGCCGCCGAAGCCGCCGGTGATCAGGTAGACGCCCCGTTCCCGCAGGCGCGAGCTGCCGGGCATGGCCTCGAGCGGGGTCCGCTCGAAGTCCTGCACCCAGCGCCGACCGTCGCGCAGGGCGACCGTGGTGCTCGCGGGCGGCTGGCGGATCTCCGAGAGGATGTCCCCGACCAGCGCGTCGCGCTGCCGCTCCGCCCGGGCCCGGCGCAGCGGCCCCGCCGGTGGGGGCATGGCCACGTCGAGCAGGGCACAGCTCACGCCGGGGATCTCCTGCGGGATCACCTTGCACGGACCGGCGAGCGTCGCCTTCTCCGGGTAGGGCAGGGGCTCGTCGGCCACCTGCTGGCTGCCGTTGGTCACGACGCTCAGGTGGATCCTCGCGTCGAGCGAGAGATCGCCGAGCGCCTGGGCCAGGAAGAGCAGGCTGAAGAAGCCGCGCTCCTGCATGTGGTGGTAGAAGCTCGATCCGGGCCGCGCGGTGGCGTCGGCCGTCAGCGTCCAGCAGTGCACGACACGGGTCGGATACAGCTCCGAGTCCGCCAGCTCCCTGAGCAACGCGTCGTAGCCGGGGCGTCCCTCCTCGGGCGAGAGCGCGAACTCGTTCGGTCCCGAGCGGTAGTAGGTGTCGCCCTCGCGCACCGTGAGCACGTCGTGGCCGTCCGCGCGCAGCTGCTCGGCCACGCGTGCGCCGATGCCGCCCACGTCCAGGAAGACCAGCCAGCGCTCGGGCCTGTCGCTGTCCGCGGACGCGGACCCGGCGGGTGCCGCCGCCTCCTCCGGCTCCCAGACGGGCTCGAAGAACCAGTCCGAGAGCTCCGGGATCTTCTCGATCGCGGCGTCGGGCTCGGCCTCGGGGCTGCGCCCGATCGACTGGCCGGGCTCGATCCAGTAGCGCTGCCGCTGGAACGGGTAGGTGGGCAGCGGCACGCGACGGCGCTGCTCGTCGCCGTGGAAGCGCTCCCAGTCGACCGGGACGCCGGCGGCCCAGAGCTGCCCGAGCACGTCGAGCAGGAAGCCCGCGTCGGGCACGTCCTCTTCGGGGTGACGCAGCGAGGCCAGCACGGCCGGGCTGACGCCGGGGGCCAGGCTCTGGCGCGCCAGGGAGCTGAGGGTCTTGCCGGGGCCCACCTCGAGCAGGACGCGGCCCCCGGAGCCCGCCAGCGTCTCGACGCACTCCGCGAAGCGCACGGTGCTGCGCAGGTGGCGCACCCAGTAGTCGGGATCGGTGGCCTCGTCCTCGCGGATCCAGGTGCCCGACACGTTGGACACGAACGGGATGCGCGGCGCGTGCAGCTCGATGCTGCGCAGGTAGGCGCCGAACTCCTCGAGGATCGGGTCAAGCATCGCGGAGTGTGCGGCGATGTCGATGCGGATGCGCTGTGCCTCGATCTCGCGCCCGGCGAGCTCGCGCTGCAGGGCGTCGAGGGCCGCGTCGGGCCCGCTGGCGACGCAGAGCGACGGTCCGTTGATCGCGCCCAGCTCGACGCCCGGCGGCAGCAGGGGCTCGAGCTCGGCGGCGGGCAGCGGAACGCTGAGCATCCCCCCGGGCGGCACGGTCTCGAACAGGCGCCCGCGCAGGCGGACCAGGCCCAGCGCGTCGTCGAACGACATCACGCCGGCAATGCAGGCCGCCGTGTTCTCGCCCATGCTGTGCCCGACGAGCGCGTCGGGCTCCACGCCCCACGACATCCAGAGCTGCGCCAGCGCGTGCTCGACCACGAAGAGCGCCGGCAGCTGCAGCGAGGGGCGCCTGAGCTCCTCGGCCGCGGCGTCCGCGGCGCCGGGCTCCGGGAACAGCAGAGCACGGAGGTCGAGGTCGTGGCGCTCCCGGAGCAGCTCGAGCCCGCGATCCACGTGCTCGCGGAACACCGGCTCGCTCTCGTACAGGCCCAGACCCATGCGCGGGTACTGGGCGCCCCCGCCGGGGAGCATGAAGGCCAGCGAGGGCTGGGCGTCGGCCGTCTGACGCGTGCGGACGCGCTTGCGGTCGCCGCTCTCGAGCGCGGCGAGCGCGTCGGCGGCGCTGGTGCAGGCGAGCGTCCGGCGCAGCCGGAACGGCGTGCGGCCCACGTGCTGGGTGTAGGCGACGTCGGCGAGGTCGAGCTCCGGGCTCTCGCGCAGCAGCTCGGTCAGCTGCGCGCTGGCCTCGTCGAGGGCGTCGGCGTTGCGCGCGGAGAGCGTGAGCAGCTGCCAGTCCCGCGACGGCCCGGTGGAGGGCGGCGCGGGGGCCTCCTCGAGGATGACGTGGGCGTTGGTGCCGCCCACGCCCAGGGAGCTGACGCCGGCGCGCCGCGGGCCATCGCCGGCCGGCCAGGGCTGGAGCCGGGTGTTCACGTAGAACGGGCTCGCCTCGAGCTCGCAGTGGGGGTTCGGTGCCTCGAAGTTCAGGCTCGGCGGGAGCTGCCGGTGGCGCAGCGCCTGGGCCACCTTGATGAGGCTGGCGACCCCCGCGGCCGTGTCGAGGTGCCCGATGTTGGTCTTCACCGAGCCGATGCCGCAGTAGCCGGTGCGCTCGCTCGAGGCCCGGAACGCCTGGCTCAGGGCCGCGATCTCGATCGGGTCACCGATCGGCGTGCCCGTGCCGTGGCACTCGACGTAGCTGATGTCGTCAGCGCTCAGGCCCGCGACCTCGAGCGCCTCGGCGATCGCCCCGGCCTGCCCGTCCACGCTCGGTGCCAGGTATCCGGCCTTCTCGGAGCCGTCGTTGTTGATCGCCGACGCCTTGACCACGGCGTAGATGTGGTCGCGGTCGTCGATCGCGTCCTGCATGCGGCGCAGGACCACGACGCCCAGGCCGCTGCCGAAGACGGTCCCGCGCGAGCGGTGGTCGAACGCGCGGCAGTGTCCGTCGGGCGAGAGGATCTCGCCCTCGACGTACTTGTAGCCGCGTCGGTGGGGCTGCTCGATGGTCACCCCGCCCGCCAGCGCCAGGTCGCACTCGTTGCTCAGCAGGCTCTGGCTCGCCAGGTGGACCGCGACCAGCGACGTCGAGCACGCGGTCTGCACGTTCACGCTGGGCCCGCGCAGGTTGAGCTCGAACGAGGCGCGGGTCGCCAGGAAGTCCTTGTCGTTGCCCGTGTGGCGCAGCAGGAACAGGCCCACGGACTCCACCAGGCCGGGGTTCGTCAGCAGGTTGAACATCATGTAGGCGTTCATCCCGCAGCCGGCGTAGACGCCGATCGCGCCGCCGAAGCTCGCCGGCGGGTGCCCGGCGTCCTCGAGCGCCTCCCAGGCGCACTCGAGGAAGTGGCGGTGCTGGGGATCCATGATGGCCGCGTCCTTCGGGCTCAGCCCGAAGAACTCGGCGTCGAAGCGATCCATGTCCTGCAGCGGCGCGCAGGAGCGCACGTAGGCGGGATCGGCGAGCACCGCGGGCGACACGCCGGCCTCGAGCAGCTCCGCCTCATCGAGGCGCTCGATGGACTCCACGCCGTCGCGCACGTTGGCCCAGAAGGCGCTCGGGCTGCGCGCTCCGGGGAAGCGACAGGACATGCCGACGACCGCGATGTCGGACTCGTCGAACTCGATCTCGTCGCCGCGGTCGGCCAGGTCGGCGCTCACCGGTCAGTCCCGCGGATCGCGCCGCCGTCGCCGGCCCCGCGCCTGGCGGCGCTTGGCCGCCCGGTCCTGACTGCGCTTCACTCCCTCACCGGGCTCCTCGTCCGCCCCGAGATGGGCGGCGAGGCCGCGGATCGTCGGGAAGCGGTAGAGGTCCGTCAGCGAGACCGGGCGCGGACACGCGTCGCGGAGCAGCCGGTGCACCTGAACGACCAGGAGCGAGTGGCCGCCGAGGTCGAAGAAGTTGTCGTCGATGCCGACGCTCTCGACCTGGAGCACGCTCTTCCAGGTCTTGGCGATCTGCTCCTCGAGCTCTCCGTCGGGTGCGACGAACTCGGCCTCGGGGCGACCGCGCGGCGCTCCGGGTGCGGGCAGTGCGTTGCGGTCGACCTTGCCGTTGGGCGTGAGCGGCAGGCGGTCGAGCTCGACGAACGCGGACGGGAGCATGAACTCCGGCAGTCCCGTGCGCAGGGCGCTGCGGAGCTCGTCGTCGGACGGGGCGCTGCCGTCCGCGACCAGGTAGGCCACCAGGCGCTGATCGCCGGGTGTGTCCTCGCGCGCGCTGACCACGCACTCGCGGACCCCGGGGATCCGGCCCAGCGCCGTCTCGATCTCCCCGAGCTCGATGCGGTAGCCGCGGATCTTGACCTGGAAGTCCATCCGGCCCAGGAACTCGACGGTCCCGTCGGGCGCCCAGCGGGCCAGGTCGCCGGTGCGGTACAGGCGCGCGCCAGGGGCGTCGCTGAACGGGTCGGGGATGAAGCGCTCCGCGGTCAGCTCGGGTCGCTCCAGGTAGCCACGCACCACGCCGTCGCCCCCGATCAGCAGCTCGCCCGGAACCCCGGGAGGCTGCGGCTGCAGGCTCTCGTCTACGATGTAGAGCTGGGTGTTGGCGATCGGCCGCCCGATCGGGATCGAGCTCGGCGACCCCGAGACGCGCTGCGTGGACGACCAGATGGTCGTCTCGGTGGGGCCGTACATATTGGTGATGTCGCCGCCGACGACGCCGTCGAGCTCCGCGGCGAGTGAGGTGGGGAAGGCCTCGCCGCCGATCATCAGGTGGCGCACCCGCGCGAGGCCGCTGCGCGCGCCGGGGTCCGAGAGGAGCATGCGTGCCATGGAGGGCGTGCACTGCAGGTGCGAGACGTCGTGGCGCTCGATCTGCGTCCCGACGGAGAGGTCCATGGCGTCGCCACTGGCCCGGCGGTTCGCGCGCTCGAGCACGACCCGGAGCGGCTTGAGGCTGTCGAGGACCGTCTCGGTCGGCAGGCCGTAGTCGATCAGGCAGACGATCTCGTCCACGTTGGCCGCGCGGGTCGCCTCGACCATGCGGGCGCAGGTCTCGGGCGTTCCGAAAAGGCCGCTGGTCTCGTAGTAGCGCTCGAACGCGAACTCGAGGATGGTGTCCATCTCGTCGGCGCTGAGGCTGTCGAGATCGACGTCGCCGGGCTCGGCGTCGGGCTCGCCGACGCGCTTGAAGGCAGGGAAGGCCCAGGCGAAGCCCTTGAGCAGCGACACGGAGCTGGCGAGGTACTCCTTGATCGGGTCGCGCACGAGCTCCTTGACCTGCTCGTCGTCGTCCCCGACGAAGGTGTGCAGCATCAGCGACACCTTGCCGGTCGCCGGGTCGTGGCCGGCGTCTGCGCGCGCGCGGCGGTACTCGGCGATCTTCTCGGTGACCTCTTCCAGGGACTGCCCGAGCAGGTGGGTGAGCACGTTGTGGCCGGCACTGCCGGCGAGCCGGAAGGTCTCGACGCTGCCCGCGGTCGTGACCCAGCAGGGGAGCTCCTCCTGCACGGGGCGCGGCAGCGTCGCGGTGGGCACGGCCTGGCCCATGGGATTGTCGAACTCGACCGCCTCGCCGCGCCACAGGCGCCGGACGGTCTCGATCGCTTCCACGAGCCCGGTCTTGGCGGTCTCGAACGCCCCGGGCCGGAGGACGAAGTCGTTGGGCTGCCAGCCCGACGCGAAGGAGATCTCGACGCGCCCCGCCGAGATGTTGTCGACGACCGCCCACTCCTCGGCGACGCGCGCGGGGTGGTGCAGCGGGACCACGCAGCTCCCCGCGCGGATGCGGACCCGGGAGGTGACCGCGGCGATCGCCGCGCTGGTCACCGAGGGGTTGGGGTACGGGCCGCCGAAGGCGTGGAAGTGCCGCTCGGGCGTGAGGATCGCCGAGAAGCCGTTCTCGTCGGCGAACTTCGCGCTCTCGAGCATGAGCTTGTACTTGCGCGGTCCAGGGCCGGCGTCGCTGCCCCACATCATCAGCGCGAAGTCGAGCGGGCGACCCGTACCGGCGCCGCCGGCTACCGGCGCCGCGATGTCGCGATCGCGGTCGCGGTAGACGACGACCTCGAAGCCGCGCGTCAGCGTCCAGAGCAGCTCGAGCACCGCGATGTCGAAGCTGAGGCTGGTCACCGCGAGCCAGGTGCCCGGTGGATCGTGCGGGATGCAGGTGTCCATCCCGGCGAAGAAGTTCACCAGGTTACGGTGCTCGACCATCACCCCCTTGGGTCGTCCGGTCGAGCCCGACGTGTAGATCACGTAGGCGAGGTCCGAGGGTGTCGCCCCCGCGGCTGCCGGCTCCCCGGCCGACGCGATCAGCTCCCGGTCGCGATCCAGCGCGATCACCTGCGCGTCCGACCCGGGCAGGCTCGGCAGCAGGTGCTCCTGCGTGAGCACGACGCCGGCCGCCGAGTCCTGCAGCATGTAGGCGACGCGATCGGGCGGGTAGGCCGGGTCGAGCGGGACGTAGGCGCCCCCCGCGCGCAGCACGCCCAGCATGGCCACGACCATCTCGAGCGAGCGATCGACGTACAGGCCCACCAGCCGGCCCGGTCCCACGCCCAGGCCCTGGAGATGCGCCGCCAGCTCCCCGGCGCGCCGCGCGAGCTCGCTGTAGCTCAGCTGCTCACCCTCGAAGACCAGCGCGGTCGCATCGGGCGTGCTGCGCGCACGCAGCTCGAAGAGCTCGTGGACGCAGGCCTCGCGCGGATAGTCGAGTGCCGTGCGGTTCCACGCGGCGAGCACGCGCTCGCGCAGCGCGTCGTCGAGCAGCGGGATCTCGCGCAGCGCCTGGCCGGGATCGGCGGCCAGCGTCTCCAGGACGGTCACCAGGCGGTCGCGAAGCTCGCCCGCGCCGGCCGCATCGAGCGCGCGCTCGTCGTGGACCAGGCGCACCTGGCGGCCTCCGTCCTCGAGAACCAGCGCCACCTGCACGTCGGCCGGGGGACGGAAGCTCTCGCCGGCGCCCAGCCGCTCCACATGCACGGGCACGAGCCGTCCGGCGGCGAGGTCGGGGTGCTCCCGGAGCTGTGGGTAGCGGGCGATGACGTCGCGCAGGAACGAGCCGTGCTTGCACGTGAGCTGGTGAGAGCCCAGGACCTTCTCGATCGCGCCGGCGCCGCTGGCGCCCGGATCGAGGTCCACGCGCAGCGGGACGCGGTCCGCGACCAGGCCCTCGAGCCCCGCGCCGCGCTCCCGCAGCTCCGCGTCGGCGTAGGAGAGGTCGAAGCGCGTGCGGCCCCCGAGCCGCGCCAGGCAGATGGCGAAGGCGGCGATCAGCGCACCGCCGTCGTCGTCGTGGGCCTGCGCGAACGCGGGCGGGACGGGGATCTCGAGGCTCGCGGTGCGCGGCCCGTCCGCGCCCGCCGAGGCGTCGTTGCGAACGTAGGGGATCTCCACGGGCGTCAGCTGCGACAGGCGCCGCACCCAGAAGGCCTCGGAGCGGCACAGGACGCTGTTGAGCTCGGTCAGCCGGCGCGCGGTCTCGGGGTCGAGACCCTCGATGCGCTCACCGCGGCGGAGGCCCAGGTCGGCGCAGAGCTCCTCGATCGGCAGCGGCCGGCCGCCCGGCGTGGCCAGGCCGCCGATTGCCAGCGCGCCGTCGGCGGTGGCCACGACCAGCTCCTCGTCGCCGATGTCGATGACGGTTGCCGGCGCCGCGGAGCCCTCGACCGCGCGCGCCGAGCCCACGATGCAGGCCCGTCCACGGTGGCAGAGCTTGGCGGCCGCCAGCGGATTCTCGTAGCGGCCGAAGTCGAGCGCGCGGACCAGGGCCTCGAGCTCCTCGCTGCCGCGCTCCCAGTCGAGCGTCGCCGCCGCGTCGGGCCGGTCGTGGCGCCCGGAGTACGAGCGCTGCGCGAGGTCCTGGGGCCGGGGCTCGAGCTGCCCGGAGGCGAGGCCGTCGACCAGCTCGCCGAAGGCGTCGATCGCCGCCGCGTAGCACTTCGTGTTGAGCGTGAGCGACGTCTCCCCCGGGCTGAGCTCGAAGTGTCGCTGCAGGTAGAGGTCGCCCTCGTCGACACCTGCGGTCATCTCGTGGAAGCTGATGCCGTACTCGGTCTCGCGGCGCATCAGCGCCCACGCGGGCGCGTACATGCCGGCGTAGCGGGGCAGGGGGCCATCGTGGAAGTTGATCGCGGCGCGCCCGGCCTGCTCGAGAACGGCCTCGGGAACCAGCGACAGGTTCGTGATGCTGAAGAAGTAGTCGAAGTCCAGGGTGCGCAGGGCCTGCTCGAGGCTCCGGTCCGGTGCGATCGCGTTCAGGCCGGCGCCGGTCGCCCAGTCGCGGATGCGCGCGTCGTCCGAGACGACTGCCTGGATGCCGTGGCCGCGGTCGATCAGGATCTGCCCGCACTGGATCAGGAGGGACTCGGATCCCATGATCACGCAGGTGAACGGGCTGCTCATCGTCTTCTCGCCACGGCAGGAGGTATCTCTTTCTTCGTTGTCTGGCAGGGACGGCTTGACCGCTTCCCGCTGGACCCGAAGGGGACAGACCGTCGCGCGCGACCCCTGCCTGTGCGCTGCACGTCTCCGCATTCTAGCCGATCCTGTGCCCTGATTGGGCCGTAATCCCCGCAGTTGCGCATCCGCTTCTCCCTGCACATGAGTGCCCCTGGAGGCCCCACGGGATGCCCCCGGGGCAGGACCGGCTTGCGGAACGCCACGCACCCGCTACCTACGGACGGGACCCCAGCTCCCCTCTGCCGAGGTCCCGCTCCCATCTCGGGCGATTTCGGAGTCAGTGCATGGAAGGCACGACCGGCCTCCAGGCCCAAGGAGCGGCCACGTCGGACAGCAAGCGGCGCGCGGAGCACATCTGGACGGCTCCGAACCTGATCACGCTGGGGCGGATCGCGCTCACGCCGCTGCTGCTCCTGCTGCCGTGGCTGAAGGGTCCGTACTGGAGCCTGGTCATGGGCTTCGGCTTCCTGGCGGTGTCGCTGACCGACCTGCTCGACGGCTACATCGCGCGCCGGATGTCCAGCGAGACGCGCGTCGGCCAGCTGCTCGACCCGCTCGCGGACAAGCTGCTGGTCTCGACGGCGCTGGTGATGCTGGTGGCCGTCGGGCGCGTGCCCGACTGGGGCCTGGTCCTGGTGGTGGCGACGCTCTCGCGCGAGTTCGCGGTCACGGGGCTGCGCGCGATCGCCTCGGCCGAGGGCGTGGTCGTGCCCGCCGCGCCGCTGGCGAAGTGGAAGACGGCCCTCCAGATGGCGGCTCTGACGGTCCTGCTGATCCATCACCCGCTCCTGGGCCTGCCGATGCACGAGATCGGCCTGCTGCTGCTGGCCATCGCCACGGCAGTCTCGCTGAAGTCGGGGTACGACTACTTCGTGGCGCAGCTTCGCGGAGGTCCGCGGGCTCGCTCTTGACGCCCCGCGGCGCGATCGTAATGCTGGCTCCGGGCAGGAGTAGCTCAGTGGTAGAGCTCCACGTTGCCAACGTGGAGGTCGCGGGTTCGAGTCCCGTCTCCTGCTCCAGCTCTGCCCTGCGCCCCGCCCGGGGAGCTCTCCGCCGCCGACATCAGGCCGCGGATCTCGTGCGCTGCCCGCCGCGCGACCGCGCGCAGGCTCGAGTCGTCGGCGCCCGCGTCGAGCGCCGGCATGGACACGCGCACGAAGGTGAAGCCGGGCCGGCCGCGGACCGCGTCGACCACCTGCATCAGCTCCTCTCGCCAGGGCTCCAGCGCCCAGCGATGTGCGCGCTGGAACCAGTACAGGACGACCTCGCGTCGGCCGTCGCGCTCGACGAGCAGCCAGCGGGCCTGCAGGCGTTCACCGCCCCCGAGATCGAGCGGCTCCATGCGGGCGGACAGGATCTCCCAGCCCTGCGCCGGATAGCAGACGGTCGGGTCGTGCACCGCGGCGCGCCGGCCGTCGTCGTAGTAGCCCGCGTATAGCCAGACCGCGGCGTCGTCAGCGGCGTACAGGCGCATCACGTAGGAGCGCGGCCGGACCATCTCCAGCACCTCGGGCTCCAGTGCCTCGCTGCGGACCAGGCCCAGCCCCGCGAGCGCGCGCGGCACCCGGTCGAGATCCAGGTCGCGCACGTGCTGCCCCGGGGCCGTGGCGCCGAGGAGCGCCAGCGGGCCCAGCAGCGCCGCGAGGGCTCCCAGCAGCCGGCGCGTGGCGAGCGTCACCGGTCCAGCACCCGGGCGAGCAGCGAGAGGCAGAGGGTGCCGAGCGCGAACGTCGTCAGCCCGAAGCTCTCGTGCAGGAGGCCCTGCGCGTACTCGATGCCGTGCCGAGAGACCAGCGCGACGGTGACCACGATGCGCACCACGTTGCCGGCGATCGCCAGCGGTACCACGGCCCCGATGATCACCAGGCGGCGCCAGATGCCCCTGCACAGGAAGTACGCGATCACCGCGCTCAGCGGCAGCAGCGTGATGATCGAGGCCAGTCCGCTGCAGGCGTCGGCGACGAAGAGCTCGTGGCCGGGGAGCAGGACCTGGTTGCCGCTTGCCGCCACCGTGTAGTCGAGCGCGCGCAGCACCGAGACCGAGAGGTCGGTCACCAGGAGCTTCAGGCGGAACAGCAGCTCGGTCGTGAGGAAGCGGGGAGGGGGCGTCATCAGCGCCAGGAACGCGATCGGTACGAAGCTCGCGCGCGCGAGCCGCACGCCGGCCAGCGCGTACGCGGTGGCGAGCAGCACCGCCGGGATCAGCATGCCGGCCACGAAGCCGGTCGAGCCGAGCACGGCCAGCACCATCGCTGCCGAGGTCGCGAGCACGACCAGCGCGCCGTGCCGCGCGGGCTCGCCCTCGCGCAGGGCGTCGCGGAGCGCGGCGCGCTGGCTGAACAGCAGGAACAGCGAGACCAGCGGGATCAGGTAGCCGTGGCCCATGAACCGCGCGTCGGTCCAGAGGGCGGGCAGGCTGGCCGTCGCCGGTACGCAGATCCCGAGGGCCGCGCCGACGCAGAGTGCGCGGAGCGTCCACTCCGCCGGCCCCGCGGGCGCGGGCGTGGGCAGGTGCTGTGCGGTCCCGGCCACGCCGCTCAGCTGGCCCCGCGCCCCTTCAGCACGGCGGGAACCGTCTCCAGCAGGATCAGCAGGTCGAGCGTCAGGCTCCAGCGCTGCATGTACTCGAGGTCGAGCCGGACCCAGTCCTCGAAGCCGATCTGGTTGCGGCCG
Source organism: Deltaproteobacteria bacterium (assembly GCA_029261925.1). Classification (GTDB taxonomy): domain Bacteria; phylum Myxococcota_A; class UBA9160; order SZUA-336; family SZUA-336; genus JAGWBS01. Next base: position 59,360 of record JAJDAJ010000029.1, read on the forward strand.
GAGACCTGCCACAGGCAGGTCAATCCCGGCCGCATCGCCAGCCGACCCCTGTGGTCGGCCTGGTAGCGCGTGACCTCGCGGGCGAGCGGCGGGCGGGGCCCCACCAGGCTCATCTCGCCGCGCAGCACGTTGAGCAGCTGCGGGAGCTCGTCGATCGAGTAGCGGCGCAGGATCGAGCCGACCCAGGTCACGCGCGGGTCGTCGGTGACCTTGAAGACCGGACCGGTCTGCTCGTTGAGGGCCGCGACCTCTTCGAGCCGGTCCTCGGCGTCCACCGACATGGTGCGGAACTTGTACATGTCGAACGGCTCGCCGTGCAGGCCCAGCCGCTCCTGCCGGAAGAGCACCGGGCCGCGACTGTCGAGCTTGATCGCCACGCTCGAGAGTACCCAGAGCGGGGCGGTGAACAGCAGGCCCAGGGACGCACCGACGATGTCGATCAGGCGCTTGACCGCCAGGGCCAGGCGCGGCCGGCGCTGCACGCCCAGGGTGACCGCCGCGTACCCGGGCACGTCGCCCGGGCGGGCCACGGTCGCGCGCGTGTCGTACAGGTCCACGGGGATCGTCAGGTCGAGCCCGAGCACCTCGCACAGGCCGAAGGTGTTGGAGGTGGTCTCTCCGAGCAGCTCGCTGCGGGGCAGCGCGAGCACCAGCTCCGAGACCGCACGGCTGCACGCGATCTCGCGCAGGTCGGAGAGCTTTCCGAGGTAGGCGTCGCCGATGCGCTCCAGGTCCTCGTGCCGCGGCGTGTCGTCGACGTAGCCCACGATCTCCGCGCGGTCGGACAGGGCCGCGGCGATCGCGCGCGCGCGAGCTCCCGTGCCCGCCAGGATCACGTGCCGGCTGGCTCGACGCCCGGGCATCTCAGCGGCGCCTTCGCCCGATGGGGATGCCCAGGATCCGGCTCCGGCGGCCGGACGAGATGTAGGGCGAGCTCAGGTAGCTCGGGTAGGCGTGGCGGTCGCTCTGCATGACCTGGGTGGCGATCAGCCCGAGCACGCGTGCACCGGCTCGCCGCAGGTCGTGGGCGATGTCGTCCAGGGCCCGCCGGCCCACGGCCCCGGGGCGGTTGACCAGTGCCACCGCGTCGACGGATGCGGACAGCAGCAGGCTGTCGGAGACGGCCAGGAGAACCGGCGAGTCCACGATCACGACGTCGTACTGCTGGGACAGCTCCTCGAGCAGCGCTCCCATCGCGCGCTCGCTGAGCAGATCGGTCGGGTTGTCGGGGATCTCGCCGCTGGTGATCACGTCGGCACCGAAGGTGCGCGGGTGCTGGATCACGTCGGCGGCCTTCTCGCGTCCGCGGAGGACCTCCGAGAGCCCGGGGCTGCGCGGCAGCCCGACGATCCGGTCGACCTGGGGGCGGCGCATGTCGGCGTCGAGCAGGAGCGTCTTGCGCCCGATGCTCGCGATGCTGGCCGCCAGGAAGGTGGCGGTGGTGGTCTTGCCCTCGCCCGACACCGCGCTGGCGATCAGCAGGGTCTTGATGTCCTGGTCGAGACCCATGTAGAGCAGGGAGGTGCGCAGCTTGCGCATGCTCTCGCCCAGCGGCGTGGTGTACTCCAGCGCCGCCCGCGGCGTTCTCACGGCGTCGGGATCCACCGCGGGGATCTTGGCCAGCAGGTCGGTGCCCAGCGCCGCGGCGGCGCCGTTGGGGTCGTACTCGGCCTGGTCGGCCATCTCGGTCAGGAGCGCGACGCCGAAGCCCCCGCCCAGGGCGAGGCCCAGGCCCAGCAGGAGCCACTTCAGGCGCGCACTGGACGTCTTCATCGGCAGCAGGGCGTAGTCCAGCACACGCGCGCCGCCGCTCTCCTGCGAGGCCGTGAGGACGGTGGAGCTGATGCGCTGCTGGATGGTGCTCAGCAGGTCCTGGTCGAGCTCGAGCTCGCGCGACATGCGGTGGTACTGGGCAATCTGGCGCGACTGGTCGGTCGTGTCGGTGCTGTCCCCGGCTCCGAGCTGCTTCTCGAGCGAGTCGACGCGCGCCTGCAGGATGAGCCGCTGCGAGCGCAGGCGATCGTGCTCTCGCGCGTGCTCGAGGGCCAGCGGGTTGCTCTGGCGGGCGGCGGGCGGCTGCTCCGTGATCATGCGGTCCAGATCCTCGAGCGCGCGCTCGAGACGGCGGAGCTCGGGATGGCTCGGCGTGAGCAGCAGGCGCGCGTCGTTGAGCTCACGCTCGAGCACGGCTCGCTTGGCGGTGAGGACGTTCTCGACCGCAGGCTGCTGGATCTGCGCCAGGCTCGGGCGCAGCTCGGCCAGGCGCTGGTCGGTCGCCAGCAGCTCCGCCCGCAACGACTGGAGCCGTGCCAGCTGCTCACGGGCCTCGGAGCCCTCGCCATCACTGCTCGTCGGGCCCTCGGCGGTCACGATCGGGCCGAGCTCCTCGGCCAGCCCGCTCACGGCCGCCTGCTGCCGCAGGATCTGCTCGCGCAGCTCGGCCGAGCGCGTGCGCAGCCACGACAGGGCCTGCCGGGACGCGGCGTGGCGCCGGTCGCGCTCGAACTGCACGTAGCTATCGGCGATGGTGTTGGCCAGCGCCGTCGCGCGTCCCGGGTCGCGGTCGCTGATGGAGATCTTGATCACGCTGCCCGCACCGGCGTCCTCGATCGAGATTCGCCCCCGCAGCGCCTCGATGGCGAGCTGGCGCTTCAGCTCCGGAGACGGCTCGGAAGCGGGCGTCCTGCCCAGCAGCTCCGAGATGCGCGTCCCGATCCGGTCGAAGAGGCCCGGCTCGCTCGGGGGTGGCGGTGGGCTACGGTCGACCGCCACGCCGAGCACGCGGTTCGAGAGGATCACGGCGTTCACGCCGGCGATCGACTGCCTGCGGTCGACGAACTGCTGCTCCGGCACGACCTCGGCTCCGAACTTCAGCACCTCGGGTGCCCGCTCGATCGAGATGGTCGCGGACGCGTCGTAGCTCGGGTTGGCGAGGAGCGCCGGGAGCAGGGCCGGGCCGATCAGCAGGCCGGCGACGAGCAGGAAAACCGGGAGGCGCCTCTGCACCGCGGCGAGCAGCGCGTCGAGATCCAGCGCCGGCCCGCCCTCGTCCGGCAGATCGAAGTCATTGAGTTCGGTGGGAATCTCGGTTTCCTCGTGGGCGGGACTTGGGCTGCTCGGAGTATAGGCCAGACGAACGCGGACGAACCGCTGGCAGGCGCGCTCCAGCGCGAGGGTAGGTCACCCCTGCAAATCCGTTCGTTGCCGCGTCGCGGGCGGAAAGTGGATGCCAGTCAAGCAGTGGCGTGCGCTCCGGAGTCGTGGCGTTCGAGGGTCGGCCCCCTGCATGCCGACCGCAACCGTCAGGCAGATCGGTCCGACAGCGGGGCAGCTTGGGGGCATCCTTCACGCAATCGGGGGCATCTGCCCGGGGCTGAAGGCCCCGGGCAGACGGGTCGATCTGCCTGCGGACAGGTGGACTCCCTGTCGCCAGCGGCATGCCGTATGCCCGATAATCCCGTGCAGGGGTGCACACTCACCCCGCGCCTCCTCGCAGGGACTCCCGTGCTCGCAAGTGGGCTCCGGCCGGGAGATCGCCCGGGAGCGCCAGCCGCTCCTGGCGTGAGGGGCGGCGGTCGGTCATGCGTGTCCCGCGGGGTCTTCCCCGGGACGGCGGGAAATGGGCGCAGCAGCAGGGAGAACGGGCAATGGCAGATCATTCGACCGCCGAGACGGTCAAGCAGTTCGTGCTCTCGGAGTTCCTTCCCGGTGAGCGGCCCGACCGGATCGATGCCGACACCGAGCTGCTGACCAGCGGTGTGCTCGACTCGCTCGCTATCCTGAAGCTCGTGTCCTTCCTCGAGGAGACCTACGGGATAGAGATCGCCGCGCACGAGGCGGACGAGGAGCACATGAACACCATCGCGTCGATCTGCTCGCTGGTGGAATCGAAGCGCGCCTAGCCCGATGCTTCACGCGTACCTGGAGGGGGTGGCCGCGACTCACGCCGATCGCGTCGCGGTGATCGAGGCGAGTGGAGCGCAGATCTCCTACGGTGCCCTCGATGCCCTGGCGGGGCGCGTCAGGGATCGCCTGGTGGCGGCGGGAGTGAGGCCCGGCGACAGGGTCGGCATCTGCATTCGCAAGAGCATCGACGCGCTGGCATCGATCTTCGGCATCCTGAAGGCGGGCGCCGCCTACGTGCCGGTCGACCCGATCGGACCTCCCGCCCGCAGCGGATTCATGCTGGCCGACTGCGGGATCCGCGCCCTCCTGGTCGAGGAGGGCAGCGCTGCGGCGCTGCTGGGCGAGGTCCGGAGTCGAGGCGGCGTGCCCGAGGCGCTCGTCGTGTCTGGCGCCGGCGCCGGCGCCGGGCTGGAGCGCATGCTCGACGCGTGCGGCGCCGCTGCTGCGGTCCCGTCCGCCGAGGTCGACGACGCGGCTCTGGCCTACATCCTCTACACCTCTGGATCGACCGGTGTGCCCAAGGGGGTGATGCTCTCGCACGGCAACGCACAGGCCTTCGTCGAGTGGGCCGTGCGGGAGTTCGAGCCCGCGCCGGACGACCGGTTCTCCTCGCACGCACCGTTCCACTTCGACCTGTCGATTCTCGACATCTACGTTCCGATCGCCGCCGGAGCCGCGCTCGTGCTCGTTCCGGAAGACGTCGGCAAGGATCCGACCCGGCTGTCGGAGCTGATCTCGAGCCAGCGCATCAGCGTCTGGTACTCGGCGCCGTCGATCCTCGGACTCCTGGCCGCGTACGGCAAGCTCGAGCGGCACGACTTCACGAGCTTGCGCTCCGTGCTGTTCGCGGGAGAGGTCTTCCCCGTGACCAGGCTGCGAGCACTGCAGGCGCACTGGCCGCATGCGCGGTACTTCAACCTGTACGGACCCACGGAGACGAACGTCTGTACCTTCCACGAGGTGCCGGGGCGGGTTCCGGACGGCCGGACCGACCCGTATCCCATCGGTGCGACGTGCCCGTTCTGCGAGAGCGCGGTCATCGATCCCGACGGTGCACCCGTGGCACCCGGCCGTGAGGGTGAGCTCTGCATCCGCGGCCCGGGGGTCATGCAGGGCTACTGGAACAGGCCCGAGCTCACGGATGCGGCGTTCGTCCGCGTCGGTGACGGAGACCCCTGGTACCGCACCGGTGACCTGGTGGTGCAGCAGGCAAACGGCGACCATGTCTTCGTGGGTCGCCGCGACCGCATGGTCAAGAAGCGCGGCTACCGCGTGGAGCTGGGTGAGATCGAGGCCTGCCTGCACCAGTACCCGGGGATCGCCGACGTCGCGGTCGTCGCGACCGCGGGCGACGACGGCGTGACGCTGCGGGCGCACCTCGTGGCCATGGGCGAGAGGCCGTCACTCATCGAGCTCAAGCGCTTCTGCGCCGGTCGTCTGCCGCTGTACATGGTCCCGGACTACTTCGCCTTCCACGAGCTGCTGCCCCGCACATCCACCGACAAGATCGACTACCAGGCGCTCGGCGAGAGCTGACGGGGGCGGGTCCATGGATTTCAGCTGGTCCGAGGAGCAGAGGCGACTCCGCGAGGCGGCCACCGCGCTGGGCCGCGAGAAGCTGAACGACGACCTCGTGGAGCGTGATCGGAGGGGCGAGTTCAACCGCGAGGGCTGGAGCCAGCTGGCACGGTTCGGCATCCAGGGGCTACCGGTCCCGGCGACGCACGGGGGCATGGGCCTCGACGCCCTGACCACCGTGGGCGTGCTCGAGGCGCTCGGCTATGGCTGCCGCGACAACGGGCTGATGTTCTCCGTGAACGCGCACATGTGGACCGTCGAGGTTCCGCTCGTCGAGTTCGGGACGGACGAGCAGAAGCAGCGCTTCCTGCCCCGCCTGGTGGACGGCACCTGGATCGGTGGCAACGCCATGTCCGAGCCCGGCGCCGGCTCCGACGCCCACGCGCTGGTCACGCGGGCGGAGAGGCGCGGCGATCACTACGTGCTCAACGGCAGCAAGATCTACGTGACCAACGGCAGCGAAGCCGACGTGGTCGTGGCCTTCGCTTCCACCGATCCTTCGCGTGGCCCGCACGGGATCAGCGCGTTCCTGGTGGAGCGTGACTCCCCAGGCCTCCGGGTGGGGGCGCGACCCGCCAAGATGGGCTTGCGTACGTCGCCGATGAGCGAGCTGTTCTTCGACGACTGCGAGGTTCCCGCCGCGAACCTGCTCGGCAGGGAGGGCGGGGGTGGGGCCCTGTTCACGCACGCGATGACCTGGGAGCGCAGCTGCATCCTGGCGAGTGCCGTCGGGTCGATGCAGCGCCTGCTCGAGACCTGCATCGCGTTCTCGAAGGAACGCAAGCAGTTCGGCAGGCCGATCGGAAGCTTCCAGCTGGTCGCCGACAAGATCGTCAACATGAAGCTCGGGCTCGAGACCGCACGCGGCCTGCTGTACCAGGCGGCGTGGCTGCGATCCCGGGGCCGGAGCATCTTCCTCGAGGCGGCGCTGGCCAAGCTGCACATCAGCGAGACCTGGGTGCGCTGTGCGCAGGACGCGATCCAGCTGCACGGGGCCTACGGGTACATGGAGGAGGCCGGGATCGAGCGTGAGCTCCGCGACGCGCTCGGCAGCCGCATCTACTCCGGGACGTCGGAGATCCAGCGGACGATCATCGCCTCGCTCCTGGGCCTGCGGCCCGAGTGAGCCCCCGGCTGGCGCCGGCTAGAAGAGCGTGTAGATGAACGGCGCGGCTGCCGATCCCCCGAGCACGACGAGCAGTCCGACGACCAGCACCGCCACGATGATCGGGGCGAGCCACCACTTCTTGCTCTCCTTCAGGAAGTCGATGAACTCCCTGCCGATCCCGCCAGAGTCGCGCACGCTCGCCTGCTCGGCGAACTTCTTGCCCTCGCTCTCGTCCTGGCTCATCGTCGCCTCCGCACGGCCTCAGAACTGCCTGAAGTAGCTCTCGGGCTTCCGGGCGGCCCGCGCCTCGACCCAGTAGCTCTCTGCCGACCGGTCGATCTTCCGGTGCATGGGATCGTACCCGACCGCGCGCATCAGCAGGCCGATCGGCATGATCAGCAGGTAGAAGAGCCCGCCCAGGATCACGTACGAGAGCACGAAGCCGATCGGGAAGGCGACCAGCGTCAGTCCCACGTAGATCGGCCAGTTGCCCCGCGGCCAGACCAGCGAGAGCGTTCCGGCCAGCAGGCCGATCCCCAGCAGGCTCGCGGCCACGCCGCTGCGCCAGCTGCCGAGGCCGAAGGCGAAGATCGCCCACTCCTGCCACGCGAGCAGCGCGAGCATGCCGAAGCCCGCGAGGGCGATGAACCCGAAGCTGCGCAGCGTGCGGTCGTCGGGCCGGAGGTCGAGGTCGAAGATCCGTGCCACGAGTCAGTCCAGCGCGAACTCGGAGAGGTACGCCTCGAGGTCGATCTCGCGGGCCTCGGGCTGCTCGCTCTTGAGCAGCACGTGACTCTCGAGCACGAGTACGTCCATGTTCGTGTGCATGAAGCAGCGGTAGGCGTCCTCGGGCGTGCAGACGATGGGCTCGCCGCGGACGTTGAAGCTGGTGTTGATCACGACCGGGCTGCCGGTCTGCTGCTTGAACGCCCGCAGGATCCGGTAGAAGCGTGGGTGCCGCTCCTCGTCCACGGTCTGGACGCGAGCGGAGTAGTCCACGTGCGTGATGGCCGGGACGGACGATCGAACCTGCTTGAGCTTGTCGATACCGGTCGCGTCCTCCGCGACCGGGCTGCGGAGATCCTGCTGGACGGGCGCGACCAGCAGCATGTAGGGGCTGTCCTCTCCAGGGCGCATCTCGAAGTACGCGTCGACGTCCTCGCGCAGGATCGCGGGCGCGAACGGTCGGAAGGACTCGCGGAACTTGATCTTCAGGTTCATCACCGACTGCATCCGCGTCGAGCGGGCGTCGCCCAGGATCGAGCGGGCGCCGAGGGCGCGGGGCCCGAACTCCATGCGGTCGGCGAAGTGACCCACCACGTGCTCCGAGGCGATCAGGCCCGCGATCACGTCGCAGAGCTTCTCCTCGTCCTCGTGGTAGTGGTAGGTGGCGCCCTGCCGATCGAGGAACTCGCGGATCGAGGCGTCGGAGTAGCGCGGGCCCAGCAGCGAGCCCGACTGCGCGTCGCTCTGGCCGTCGGCCTGGCGGGGATTGTCCAGCAGCTGGTGCCAGACGAAGGTCGCGGCACCCAGCGCACCGCCGGCGTCGCCCGCCGCGGGCTGGACCCAGAGGCGCTCGAAGGGGCTTTCGCGCAGGACCCGGCCGTTGGCCACGCAGTTGAGCGCCACGCCGCCGGCCAGGGTCAGGTTCGACATGCCCGTCAGCTCGTGCGCGTGGCGCGCGATCCGCAGCACGATCTCCTCGGTGACGGCCTGGATCGAGGCGGCGATGTCCATCTCCCGCTGCGTGATCTCGGACTCGGCGCGCCGCGGAGGACCGTCGAAGAGTCCGTCCATCTTGCGCGAGGTCATCACGTCGCGGTGCGTGTACGCGAAGTAGGACATGTCCATGCGGAACGAGCCGTCCTCCTTCAAATCGATCAGCTTCTCGAGAATGAGGTCCCGGTAGACCGGCTCGCCGTATGGCGCCAGACCCATGAGCTTGTACTCGCCGCTGTTCACGCGGAAGCCGGTGAAGTAGGTGAACGCCGAGTACAGCAGGCCCAGGGAGTGCGGGAAGCGCAGCTCGCGCAGCATCTCGATCCGGTTCCCTCGACCCACCGCGATGCTGCCCGTCGTCCACTCACCGACGCCGTCCAGGGTCAGGATCGCCGCCTCCTCGAACGGCGACGGGAAGAACGCGCTGGCGGCGTGCGACTCGTGGTGCTCGAGGAACACGTGGCGCCCCGTGTAGCGCTCACCCAGGCCGCGGTCGATCTCGCGCGGGGTATGAAGCTTCTGCTTGAGCCAGAGCGGCAAGCCCATCAGGAAGAGCCGGAAGCCTCGCGGCGCATGGGAGAGGTAGGTCTCGAGGATCCGCTCGAACTTCAGTAGCGGCTTGTCGTAGAAGGCGACGAGGTCGACGTCCTCCACCCTGATGCCGGCCTCGCCGAGGCAGTACTCCACCGCGCGGGCCGGAAACTCGTGGTCGTGCTTCTTGCGCGTGAAGCGCTCCTCCTGCGCCGCTGCCACGATCCGGCCGTCCTGCACCAGGCAGGCGGCACTGTCGTGATAGAAGGCGGAGAGTCCGAGGATGTTCATTCGAGTGTCTCTTTGTCCGCCGGCTCCGGCACGCGGCCGGCAGCTCTACATCGGCGAGCCGCCTCGCGACCGTGAGGCGGCACCCGGGCGGCCGCCGGGCTCGGCGGCACCGTCGCAGGCGTCACGAGTCGGCGGCTTCGGACGCGAAGAGCCGCAGCTGGGCGTCGGCTTCCTCGCCGCCGTCTGCGGGGATGGGGTACTCGCCGGAGAAGCAGGCGTCGCAGAAGCCGTGCTTCATCGAATCCTCCACGCGTCGCAGGGCCTCCAGGGAGAGGTATGCGAGCGAGTCGGAGCCGATCTTCTGGCGGATCTCCTCGGTGCTGTTGCCGGCAGCGATCAGCTCCTCGCGCGACGGCGTGTCGATGCCGTAGTAGCAGGGCCCCGTCGTGGGGGGCGACGCCACCCGTACGTGCACCTCACGGGCGCCCGCGTTCCTCAGAACGTTGACCAGCTTGGTCAGCGTGGTGCCGCGGACGATGGAGTCCTCGACCACGATCAGGCGCTTGCCGTCGACGACCTCGCGGATCGGGTTGTGCTTGACGCGAACGCCGAAGTGGCGGATCGACTGCTCGGGCTGGATGAAGGTGCGCTGCACGTAGTGGTTACGGATCAGCGCGGTCTCGTACGGCAGGCCGGCCTCCTCGGCGTAGCCCAGGGCGCTGGCGCAGCCGGAGTCCAGCACGGGCACGACCATGTCCGCGTCGACGGGAAGCTCCCGGGCGAGCTCGTGACCCATGCGCTTGCGGGTCTGGTACACGTTGTGGCCGAAGACCCGCGAGTCGGGACGCGCGAAGTAGATGTGCTCGAAGACGCAGAAGCGCTCCTTGGAGCGGGGCAGGGGCTGCAGGGAGCGCAGGCGCCCCCTGCGGATCAGGACCACCTCGCCGGGCTCGACGTCGCGCTCGTAGGCCGCGCCGATCAGGTCGAACGCGCAGGTCTCGCTCGACACGATCCAGGCACCGTCGAGCTGCCCGAGCGACAGCGGCCGGAAGCCGTGCGGATCGCGGGCGGCGACCAGCACGTCGTCCATCAGGAGCACCAGCGAGTAGGCCCCGCGCACGCGCGAGAGCGCGTCGGAGACGCGCTGCTCGACCGTGCCGCGGGCGCGGGCGATCAGGTGCACGAAGACCTCCGAGTCCATGGTCGACTGGAAGATCGAGCCGTAGCTCTCGAGCTCCTCGCGGATCGCCGCGGCGTTCGTCAGATTTCCGTTGTGAGCCACCGCGATCTGGAGCTGGCTGCTCGTGGCGAGGAAGGGCTGCGCATCCCGCAGGGTGCTCTCGCCCGCGGTCGAGTAGCGCACGTGCCCGATGGCGTGGCGTCCCTCGAGCGGCGCGAGCGCCGCCTCGTCGAAGATCTCCGCGACCAGGCCCATGCCCTTGTGCACGTGCATGCGCTGGCTGCGCGAGACGATCCCGGCCGACTCCTGTCCGCGGTGCTGCAGCGCATAGAGGCCGAGGTACGCGAGGTGAGCCGCCTCGGCATGGCCTGATATGCCGACCACCCCGCACTCCTCGCGGAAGCGATCCGGGCGTTGCGGCTCGCGCCGGGGAGCGCCCGGTAGCGGGCGCGGGTCGTGATTGCTCGGCATGGGTCAGCCTCGGACTCCGGCGGCACGGGTACCCGAACCGCATGCGCGGCGGACCCTGCGCGCCGGGCCTGCATCGAGTCTGCCAAGCGGGTGAGCGTGGGTCAAACCCTGCTCATCTGCCTGCCGGTGCAGCGTCCGGGCTTCAGGTCAGCCAGGGCGTCAGGGGTCGCTCGAGGAAGCGTTCGAGATCCCGCGTCGGCTCCTCGAGGCGCTCGAGGAGCTGCACGCGTGTTGCGGGCAGCAGAGGGCTCAGCTGCTGCTGCTCCTCTTCCGTGCGCCGCTTGAGGAGCTGCTTGAGTAGAGACTGGAGGCGGGGAGCCCCGAGGATCAGCTCCCGACCCGCCCTGCGCACGGGCGCTGGGGTCAGGCCCCTGGCCAGCTGGAAGGGCCGCGTGCGACGCAGCTTCTCCAGCGCGATCCGGAGCTTGTGGCGCGCCGCCCGATCTCCCCAGACGTTCGCGTGGACCGCGCCGTTCGCCAGCAGGTCCGCGCGTTCGAGGCCCAGGAAGGATTGAACCCTGTCGAGCGTGGGGCCGGGCTCGGAGCTCAGCTCGTCGAGCGTGAGCAGGAGCAGGTGCTCGGCGGGGAAGTGGGCCAGGTACTGCTCGATCTGGGTCAGGTACAGGCTGGCGTCGATGATCTCCGGGATCTCGTCGAGCGCCTGCTCGAACGAGATGACGCCTTCCGACCGCATGAGGCGGGCCTGCATGATGTGCGCGTAGTGCGAGTAGGCCCGCTCGACGGGATGCCGCATGATGTACAGAAGGCGCACCCCGGGCACGTGTCGCGCCATGCGGCCGGGCACGTCTCCGAAGTGTGGCCAGCGGCTGTAGCATGCGGAGGCCTCTCCACAGATCTGGTCGTCCCGGGCCTCGCTGAACAGCTCGCGATACCAGGACTCGCCGCGGGCGTACACCGGGTCCCGGCTGAAGAACTGAGGCTCCTTCGGGTGGCACATGAAGACCCGTGGATGCCGCTGGAGAAGCTCGAAGAGGGTCGTGGTCCCGGACTTCATGGCGCCGATCACGATGAAATCCGGGAGCCGGCCTTCCCGGCTTGCGCTCACGTGCGCCACGTCGGTCCCCCGGCTATCTGCTTCTCCGCGCACGCAGCCTGTCCCTGAGCTTGAGAACAACCGGGGGGATGAACAGCCCGAGTGTCCCTCTCCAGCCGCGCGCCGCACCGGATGCCGCATTGCCGGCGCTCGTGCTCGTCCGGAACACCGTGCTGTGGCGATCCCGCCGGCTCTCCGGGGGACTGTTCGTATAGTAGTACATCGCGATCGAGCGCCGGGCACGGTCCTCGGGGCAGGTCAGCGGATCGGGATGGCCGTGGAACGAGGTCTCCGACGTCGAGAAGACCACGCTCCGGTTGAACTCCGGGAGGATGCGTGCCTGGCACTCGGTCAGGTCCGAGTTCCAGAGCTCCAGGTGGCCCCCGTACTCCTCGCGCCAGTCCTTGTTCAGATAGACGAGGAGGTTCAGCCGGCGCTCCAGCGCGAACCGCGCGTGGTAGTTGAAGTCGGCGTGAACCTCCAGGAAGCCGCCTGGCAGGCTGCAGTGGAGGCCGCCACCGGCGAGGTGAGGGTCGGGAATCAGGTCGGGTATGCCGGTCATCCGTTCGAGGAACGCGAGAAATGCCGGGGAGTTCAGCTTGTGGATGAACCTCTGCACCCGGGGATGCATGAGCTCTTCGTCCGCGAGAGCGAACTTCGCCTCCCGCGGATTGTCGAACCCCCGCCAGTGCGGGTCCGGCAGGGGGATCACCTCGAGCAGTGACTCGAGGAGCGAGTCCGGGAACAGTCCGTCCACCGCCGCATGGGGGAAGGGCTTCGCCTGCTGGTAACGGGTGGCCAGCGTGTCGCCCAGTTTTCCCAGCGAGGCGGTCGAGAAGAACTCCCCGAGCTGCTCGTCGAAATCCACGTTGCCTGCCTCCAGCGCCCTGAGCCCGGCTACCATGGTTGGCGAGGCCTGACCCGCCGTCAAGCGCGGTACCGCCGCTCCTCGCTCCGGATCGGACCGTCCCTGGCTCCAGTGACCCTGCTCGCCAGGGCACCCGGGGGCAGCGGTCTGCGGCTAGCAAGCGGTGGGGGCGGAAGTTAGTTTTGCATCCGGCGACAGTGCTGGGGACGGAATGGATCAGGGATCTGCGGGTCGCCTCCCGGACTTCATCATCATCGGCTCGGCGAAGTCCGGTACCACCACGCTCTACGAGTACCTGCGCCGCCACTCCGGCGTTCGCATGGCGGTGGCCGAGTCTGCGCAGGTACGGAGCAAGGAGCCGAACTTCTTCGACCCGGCCAAGCACTGGCACCTCGGCGTGGACTGGTACCGCTCGCTCTTCTCCGGTGCGAGCCCGTCGCAGCTCTGCGGGGAAGCCTCCACCAACTACACGCGCTGGCCCCAGGTTCAGGGCGTCCCGGAGAGGATTGCCCGTATCGTTCCGGACGTCCGGCTGATCTACCTGCTGCGACATCCGGTGGAGCGCGCGTTCTCCCACTACGTGCACCGCTACACGCGCGAGGTCCATCCCGGGCGCCCGATCACGGTCCCCTTCGAGGAGTTCGTCGCGGAGCATCCGATGTGCGTGGACAGCAGTGACTACGCCGCGCAGATCGAGCAGTACCTGCGTTTCTTCGACCGGAGCGCGCTGCTCCTGCTCAAGACCGAGGACCTCCAGGCGGATCCGGGCCGGGTGCTGAAGCGGACGGCGGAGTTCCTGGGCCTGCAGGGCGAATACGAGGCCGAGGAGCCGATCGTCAGCAACGTCGGCGGGGTCAGTGAGGGGGTGCTTCGCGAGCGGATCACGGCACCGCTGCGCCGGAATCCGCTCGTCCGGGCGCTGGCAATGGCGCTGCCGCGGACGTGGCGGGATGCGGCCTACGGCGTCCTGCGGCGGTCCCGCTACGGGCGGGCCCAGCGCAGTCGCTACTTGCCGCCCCCGATGAAGCCGGTCACCCGGGAGGCCCTGCTTGCGCGCTACGAGGAGTCGAACCGGATCCTGCGCGAGGAGTTCGGCTTCGATACCTCGGGCTGGGACACCTGAGCTCAGCGCGCCCCGGGCCGCCCACGGTCCGCTCAGCGCATCGCATCGGGCGCCGGAGGCGCCGGGAACGTCTTCGCCTCCAGCAGCCGGGCGAGCCGGGCGGGGTCGGAGGTGGGGGCCTCGCAGATCCGCCCCTCGCAGACGTAGGCGGTCGCGCGCCCGCCGAGCGCGCGCTTGTCGCGCAGCGCCGGCACGCGCGCCGCGCTGGTCCGCAGCGGCTCTCCCACCGGGACCACGAGCTGCTGGCGGACCGGGCCGTAGCTCGGCCGGAGCGTCTCGATCAGGGGCGCCGCGCCGCGCCCGTCCCCGGGCACGACCACGAAGACCTGGCGCGTGGGGCGGTGCGCGGCATCGAGGGCCGCGAGCATCACGGGCAGCGCCCCGCCGCCGTCGCGCAGCACCCCGTCGAACGCGGCGAAGAGCATCAGCGCGCGCTGCCGGTAGGCGGGGTCGCCGGTCAGCTCGGCGAGCCGCAGCAGGCTGTGGGCGGCCACGGAGTTGCCCGAGGGCACCGCGCCGTCGCGCGCCGGCTTCTCGCGGACCAGCAGGACCTCCGCATCGTGCGCGGTGCGCCAGTAGCCCCCGCCCGCATCGTCCGCGTGGCGCGCGTCGAGCCGGGCCTGCAGGTCGATCGCCGCCTCGAGCCAGCGCGTCTCGCCGCTGGCCTCGTGCAGGTCGAGCAGCCCCGCGATCGCGAACGCGTGATCCTCGAGGAAGGCGTCGCCGGATAGCGTGTCCCGGGCCCGGGCGCGCAGCAGGCGGCCGTCGGGCGCGCGCATCGCGTCGAGCAGGAACGCGGCGGCGCGCCGCGCGGCCTCGAGGTAGTGCGGCGCGTCGAGCGCGAAGCCGGCGCGGGCGAGCGCCGAGATCATCAGGCCGTTCCAGGCCGTCAGGATCTTCTCGTCGCGCAGTGGAGCCGGGCGCCCGGCGCGGACCTCGTACAGGATCTTCCGTGCGCGCTCGAGCCGCTCCCCGAGCTCCTGAAGGCTCGTCCCGAGCTCACGCGCGACATCGGCCGGGTCGCGCCACGCGTGCAGGACCGTGCGCCCCTCGAGGTTCCCGGCCGCGGTCACGCCGTGGTAGAGCGCGATGGCGCGGGCGTCGGCCGGGGACAGCGCGGCACCCAGCTCCTGCGGGGTCCAGGTGAAGAACCGACCCTCCTCGCTCTCGCCGTCCGGGCCCGGGCTATCGGCGTCGGTGGCAGAGTAGAAGCCCCCGCCCGGCGCCGTCATCTCGCGCAGCACGTAGTCGAGCGTCTGGCGCGTGATCGCGGCGAAGTCCTCGCGACCGGTCACCTGCCAGCCGTCGAGGTAGGCCAGGGCGAGCAGCGCATTGTCGTAGAGCATCTTCTCGAAGTGGGGCACCAGCCAGCGCGGATCGACGCTGTAGCGGTGGAAGCCGCCGCCCACGTGATCGCGCAGCCCGCCCGCGGCCATCTTCTCGAGCGTGAGCACGGCGAGGTCGAGAGCGGTGCGATCGCCGGAGCGGTGGTGGTGACGCAGCAGCAGGCGCACGGGAAGCGAGGACGGGAACTTGTGCCGCGAGCGGATGCCGCCCCACTCGCGATCGCCGGCGCTGAGAAAGCCGGCCACGCTGCGCTCGATCAGCTCGGGACCGGGCAGCAGCGAGCGGGTCGCCTCGACGCCGCGCAGCCCTGCGCGCAGCTGGGCCGCCAGGCCGCGCGCCGATTCGCGCACGCGCGCGGGGTCCTGGGTGTACAGCTCGCGAATGACGCCGAGCACGCGCCGGAAGGACGGGCGCTGCCCCGAGTCCTCCGGCGGGAAGTAGGTGCCGCCGTAGAACGGCTCGCGCTCCGGCGTGACGAAGACGTTGAGCGGCCAGCCCCCCGAGCCGTTCATCTCGATCTGCGCCTGCATGTAGATGGCGTCCACGTCGGGACGGGTCTCGCGATCGACCTTGATCGTGATGAAGCCCTCGTTCAGCAGGCGCGCGGTCTCGACGTCGTCGAACGACTCTTCCTCCATGACGTGGCACCAGTGGCAGGTGGAGTAGCCGATGCTCACGAGTACGGGTCGGTCGAGCTCGCGCGCGAGCGCGAAGGCCTCGTCGCCCCAGGGGAACCAGTTCACGGGATTGTGCGCGTGCTGGCGCAGGTACGGGCTCGCCTCGAGCACGAGCCGGTTGGTGAAGCGCGGCCGGCCGTCGCCATCGAGGTGACGCGTGCGTGCCTCGCCAGGCGGTACCGCGCTCGCCGCACGTGCGAGCTGCTGCGCCGTCCCGGTAGACACGGGCGGAGCACCGGGCAGCGGGTCGGCGCGCGCGACGCCGCAGAGCGTCAGCGCGAGCGTGGCGAGGACACACCCGCGCACGCTCAGCCGCCGATGTGGTACATCTCGACGCGTCGCGTGCTGCTCGTATCCGACGAGCGCTGCTCCGAGTACCGGTCGTCGCGAGCCCGCCAGACGCTGGAGATCAGCTCGCCGACCTCCTCGTCACTGGCGCCGTCGCGCAGGGGCGTCTTGAGGTCGAGTCCGTCTTCGGCGAACAGGCAGGTGTACAGGCTGCCGTCGGCCGAGAGCCGGGCGCGGGTGCAGTCGCCGCAGAAGGGTTGCGTCACGGAGGTGATCAGGCCGATCTCGCCGCTGCCATCAGCGTGCGCCCAGCGTCGCGCCACCTCGCCGCGGTAGCCCGGCTCGAGCGGGACCAGGTCGAACTCGCGGCCCAGGCGCTCGAGCATCTCGTCTGCGCCCACCACGTCGTCGAGATTCCAGCCGTTGCGCGTGCCCACGTCCATGTACTCGATGAAGCGCACCACGTGGCCGCTGCCACGGAAGTGCCGCACCAGGTCGGGGATCTGCGCGTCGTTGACCCCGCGCTGCACCACGCAGTTGATCTTGATCGGCGTCAGGCCCGCGCGCGCGGCCGCGTCGATGCCCGCGATCACCCGCTCCAGCGGCAGCCCGCGCCCGTTCATCTGCTCGAAGGTCACGGGGTCGATGCTGTCGAGGCTGACCGTGACGCGCCGCAGCCCGGCCTTGGCGAGCGCCTCCGCGTGGGCGCCGAGCAGGTAGCCGTTGGTGGTCAGGGCCAGGTCGTCGATCCCGCCGAGCGCGGCCAGGCGCTCGATCAGGTCGGGCAGCTGGGCGCGGACCAGGGGCTCCCCGCCGGTGACGCGCAGCTTGCGCACACCCTGCGCGGCGAAGAGCCGCGCCAGGCGCTCGATCTCCTCGAAGGTCAGGATCTGCGGCTTGGGCAGGAAGCGGTAGCTCTCGCCGTAGACCTCCGCGGGCATGCAGTAGCCGCAGCGGAAGTTGCATCGATCCGTCACCGAGATCCGCAGGTCGCGCAGGGGGCGCGCGCGGCGATCGGTCACGAGGGGCAGGGCGGTGCGCATCGCGAGAAGAAACTCCAGTCGACACGCCAGGTTAGCACAGGCGCCGGGGGCGGCAGGAGCAGCCTCTGCGGGGAACCCCGGGCCGGCGACCGGCGCGGGGCCGGGGGTCAGGGGCGCGGATTGCGCCGCTCGACCTCCTCGCGGATCTGGTCGAACAGGACCGAGAGCGAGCGGTCCACCAGCATCTTCTCCACGAAGGCGGGGACATCGCGCCCCGTGTCCACGGAAGACGTGTAGGCGACCAGGGTCGCACGACCCCCGTCCACTGCGGCCAGCTGCCAGGCGCCCCGGGTGCCGGCGATGTCGTGGGGCTGGGAGGGGTCGAGCCGCCACGCCAGGCGCCCGCCGGCCGCGTCCGGCTCGTAGATCGTGGTGTGCTGCAGGCTCGCCAGCAGCACCCGGTAGCGCTGGCGCACGTGGTAGCTTCCGCCCTCGCGCGAGAGCACATCCGTCTCCGTGACCAGGGGCATGAACGAGGGCCAGTCCTCGAAAGAGGTCAGGACGTCCCAGACTCGCTCGGGCGGGTGGGCGATCCAGCCGAAGGCGCGGTTCACCGTCACCAGCGACTCCGGTCCCACGGCGCGCTCTCCGCGCCGCTTCAGCACCTGCCCGCCGCGCAGGGACTCCCAGAGGTCGCTCTGGAGCAGCTCCTCGGCGCGCGGCGCCGCGGCGCCGCAGGCGATGCACGCGGAGGCCACGTCGGGCAGGGCGGGTCGGAGCTGGCCTGCCATCGCCCCGTCGGACGAGGCCAGGAGCCAGAGAGAGAGCAGGAACATCTAGATCCCCCGGGGTCGGCGGAGGATAGCGTCAACGGCACCGGGAGTCGCCGCCTTTCTTCGTGCGCCGGCCCGGGTGGGCCACCCGGGAATCCCCTGGAGTCGGGCGTGCAGGGACCGGAACGGTGTTATCCAGCCCCTAGTACCGTGTTTAAAAAACACCGACACCTGGAGGGTCCTCACAGCCACTCCCGGTCATCCTCCCCCATCCTGGAGCCGTAGATGTCCTGCACCCGAGCTGCCGCTGCTGCCCTGGTCCTCCTGATCGCTCCCGCCCTGGCGGGCGCGGCGCCGATCGAGGCCTTCGTCGAGTACCGCATCGCCGACCATCCCGACGGGAACGCGGCGAACCCGACCTACTGGCTGCGCGCCGACGACATCGCCGGCCCGCCGACCACCTTCACGACCCTGCATCCGGACGCCGACGTGCGGCTGCTCTGGGACTCGGATCTCGAGACGATCCACATCTGGGGCACCACCTTCGGCGGACACGCCGCCGGCGACGTGTACGACGACGAGGCGGGGCTCTGGAGCATCGACTTCCGCATCCAGAACGTGCGCGACGAGGGCGCCGAGCTGCGCGTCTTCGGCCTCAACGGCAGCGGCACGATCACCAGCCTGCGCACCGAGGAGGAGTTCGCCCTCGAGCTCTACCCGCCCACGTACGACTCGTTCATCATGGGTCGTGACCACCGGGGCTTCGACGGGGTCTCGGGCTGGGGCTGGATCGCCGTGGACGGCGCGCGCGACCGCACCAACGACTTCCTGTTCACGGTGGCGCAGCCGGTCCCCGAGCCGGGCAGCGCCACGCTCTTTGGCGTTGGCGGGATCCTCGTCGGCGCCCTGGTCCGCCGCCGGATCTGAGCGCGCCTCAGACCGGGCTCGCGTAACCGTCGGGGTGCGCCTCGTGCCAGGCCCAGGCGGTCGCGACGGTGCGCTCCAGATCGGCGTACTCGACCGACCAGCCGAGCACGTCGCGCGCGCGGCGCGCCTGTGCGACCAGCCGTGCGCTGTCGCCGGCGCGCCGGGCCCCGACCTCGCACGGCACGCGCCGGCCCGTCACGCTCTCGGCGGCCCGGATCACCTCGCGCACCGAGTGGCCGCGCCCGGTGCCCAGGTTGAAGACCTCGCCGCCGGGCTCGCGGCGCGCGGCCGTCCAGTCCAGCGCCAGCTCGTGCGCCCGTGCGAGATCGTCCACGTGCACGTAGTCCCGCACGCAGGTGCCGTCGGGCGTGGGGTAGTCCTCGCCGAACAAGGTCAGCCGGTCGCGCCGCCCGAGCAGCGTCTGCAGGACGATCGGGATCAGGTGCGTCTCCGGATCGTGATCCTCGCCGTGCGCGCCGTCGGGGCTGGCGCCGGCCGCGTTGAAGTAGCGCAGCAGCGCGTAGCGCAGGCCGTGGGCGTGGGAGAGGTCCGCGATCATCCGCTCGATGGCGTACTTGGTGAACGCGTAGGGGCTCCCGGGCGCCGCGGGCGTGCTCTCGGTCAGCGGCGCGTCGCTCGCCTCGCCGTAGATCGCGCAGGTGCTGGAGAAGACCAGCTGCTCGACGCCCGCGTCGATCAGCGTCTCGAGTAGCGCCAGGCTGCCCGCCACGTTGTTGGACCAGTAGCGCCTCGGCTGCTGCACGGACTCGCCCACGCAGCTGGAAGCCGCGAAGTGCAGCACGGTCTCGCACGCGCCCGCCTCCAGCGCGCGCAGCACCGCCTGGCGGTCGTCGATGCGTCCCACGTGCAGCACGCCGTCGGACGGCAGGGCGGCGCGATGCCCCAGGCTCAGATCGTCGAGCACCGTGACGCGATGCCCGCTCGCGATCAGCCAGCGCGCCGCGGCGCTGCCCACGTAGCCCGCGCCGCCCGTCACAAGGATGTTCACCAGAGTCCTCCCTGACCCAGCCGCGACACCATAGCCGATGCGATCGGTGACGCAGCTCACCGGGCGAGCGTGAGCTGGCTCACGTGAGAGCGGTCACCCAGATGTCACGCCGAATCCCCGAACCTGATCCATGGCGCACAAGCAAGACGCTCGTCGAGCGGGAGGAGAGGGGCATGCACAGCATCCGCATGCAGGGGATCCGGATCGTGGTCGCACTCGCGGCGCTCGTACCGGGTCTCGCAGGAGCGCGGGTCGAGGAGATCCGCTGGCAGCAAGGTGACACGACCAACGTCGCCGGGTTCCAGATCCACTGGGGCCTGGCGAGCCGCAGCTACAGCAGCACGGTCGACATCGGCATGCACGCCCCCGATCCGGACGGGATCTATCGCTTCGACATCACCGTGCCCGACACGGCCGACGTGTACGTCGCGATGACCGCGTACAGCGCGGAGGATCTGCAGAGCGAGCTGTCCAACGAGCGGCTGCGCGCGGCACCGGCGGTTCCCGAGCCCGACCCGCCCGCGCCGGACCCGGAGCCCGAGCCCGACCCGCCCGCGCCCGAGCCCGAGCCCGAGCCCGAGCCCGAGCCCGAGCCCGATCCCCCGGGAGCGCCCGATCCCGACCCGCCCGTGAGTGTCGGCGTGCCCTACCGCCTGAACGCCGGCGGTCCTGCGCTCTCGCTGGGCAGTGAAACCTGGAGCGCGGACACGTTCGCGACCGGTGGCGTGGGGCGCGGCACGATCAGCAGCGTGACGGCGGCGGAGGACGGGCCCGTGTACCAGACCTTCCGCTACGGCGACAGGGACTCCAGCGGCTTCGGCTACGAGATCCCGCTGGCGCCCGGCCGGTACCGCGTGGTGCTGCACTTCGCGGAGGGCTACTCCGGTGCGGCGAGCGTCGGCGAACGCGTCTTCGACGTGGCGCTGGAGGGGGCGACCCTGCTCGGCGGCCTCGACATCTTCGCGGCAGCGGGCTTCAGCACGGCGGAGATCCGCAGCTTCGACGTCGATGTGGTCGACGGCGCGCTCTCGATCTTCCTCACGCGAATCACCGCGACGGGGCCGCTCGTCTCCGGCATCGAGATCCTCGACGCCGCGAGTGTGCCACCGCCCGGAGGCGGTGCGCCGCCGGGTGCGCCGCTGCTGCTCTCACCGCAGTAGGAGCGCTCAGTCGGCGTCGAGCGCCGCGATACTGCCGGCCGTCTGCACGCGCTCCCAGGCGCGGCGGACGCGCCGGCGGGCATCGCGGACCGTCGCCGCCAGGCCATCCACGTCGAGGCCCGGCTCGAAGATCTCGGCGACCAGCGGTGCCGTCTCCGAGGCGAGGCGCAGGCTCTCGACCGCGCGTCCGGCGGTCCAGCGCGCGCAGGCCTCGACGCGCCGCAGGACGGCGTAGGCCTCGAGCACACCGCGCGCCCCGGCGGCCGGTGCCGCCGCCCGCAACATGGCCGGCACCGAGGGCAGCTCCCCCGCCGCCGGACCGATGCCGCGCTCGAGCAGGGCGCCGGCGGCCAGGAAGTCCACCTCCATGGTGCCGCCCGCTCCGGTCTTCAGCTCCAGCACGCCCTGCGTGGCGTCCACGCGCTCGCGCTCGACCTTGCCCCGCATGCGGCCGATCTCCTCCCACGGGTTCTCGCGCCGTCCGGAGACGCCGGCGCGTGTCTCGTCGATCAGCGCCTGCGCACTCTCGCGGTCGCCCGCGATCACGCGCGCCCGCATCAGCGCCACGTGCTCCCAGGTCGCTGCGCGCTCCAGCTGGTAGCGCCGGAACGCCTCGTGGGTGCTGACCAGCAGGCCCTGGCGGCCCGACGGTCGCAGGCGCGAGTCGACCGCGAAGGCCGTGCCCGCTCCCGTGCTCGTGCTCAGGTAGTGGATCAGCCGCTGTGCGGAGCGCGACGGGCCCGTCGGGTCGGGAACGTCGTCGGGGTACAGGAAGATCAGGTCCAGGTCCGAGTGGTACGTGAACTCGCGGCCGGCGATCTTGCCCATGCCCACGACCGCCAGCCGTCCGGGGCCCGCGGCCTCGAGGGCGTGGCGCACGCAGGTCTCCGCCGAGATCGACAGGAAGCGCGACACCGCGTCGAAGTCGGCCAGGCCCGCGAGCTGGGTGATCGCGGCAAGGGCCCGCGCGTCACGCACGCTCAGGCGCAGGGCGTCGAGGAACGACTCGAGATCGTCCGCGGGCGGCGCCGGCGCGCTCTCGAGCTGCGCGGCGTACTCGCCCAGCGTGTGCGGACCCAGCTCCGCGATGCGCTCGAGCAGGGCGCTGCGCCCCGACAGATAGCGGGCCAGCTCGGGGCTCGAGGTCAGGGCGCGCGCGAGACCGCGCAGTGCGGGGCCCTCGATCGCGTCGAGCAGCGGATCGCGGGCGCGCCGCTCGAGGAACGGCGCGGCATGCGTCGACAGGCGCGCGAACAGCGGCGTGCCGCGCAGCTCCCCGGCGAGGTGCTCCTCGAGCGAGCGGTTGGAGCGCGTGCGCGACTCGAAGCTCGGCTCGAGCACCAGCGCCTCGAAGTGCTGGCGCACCGCCTCGCGCACGCGCTCGGCGTCCGCGCGCCAGCGGGTCAGCGCGCGCGCGGCCTCGCCCTCGACGTAGCCCATGCGCCGGGCGAGGGCGAGCTGCCCGGCCGGCTCGGTGGGCAGGCGCTGTGTCTGGCGCTCCTCGACCATCTGCAGGGCGTGCTCGGCGCGACGCAGCCACAGGTACGCGCCGCGCAGCTCCTCGGCGACCGGTGCGGGAGCGATGTGCCGGGCCTCGAGAGCGTCGAGCGCGTCGAGCACGTTTCCCGTGCGCAGGTCGGGGTGGCGCCCGCCGTGGAAGAGCTGGAGGGCCTGCGTGAGGAACTCGACGTCGCGGATCCCGCCCGGACCCTCTTTGACGTCTCGCTCGATCTCGCGCCCCGCGCCGCGCCGCTCGCCCTCGATGCGCAGCTTCATCTGGTGGATCGCGCGGATGGTCTGCGGATCGATCGAGCGCCGGAAGACGAACGGCGCCAGCTCGTCCAGCAGGGCCCAGGCCGGCTCCGTGGGTCCCGCGACGTGACGCGCACGGATCAGCGCCTGGCGCTCCCAGTCCGCGCCGTGCGTCTCGTAGTAGGTCAGCGCCGCGTCCACCGTGTTCACCAGCGGGCCCTGGTTCCCCCGGGGCCGTAGCTCGAGATCGACCCGGTACCCGAAGCCATCCTCCGAGGGGGCTTCGAGGTGATGCTTCATGTACCGGATGAGGTCCTCGAGAGCCTCGTGGGCACCGGGGTCGACGGGTCCGGACGGCGGATCCCATACGAAGAGCAGGTCGACGTCGGACGAGAAGTTCAGCTCCGCGCCCCCCAGCTTGCCCAGCGCCAGCAGGGACGGGGGGCGCGCGGTGGGGTGTTCGAGACTCGCTCGCTCCAGGGCGGCGTTCAGGCAGCGATCTGCCAGCGCCGAGAGCTCGCCCAGGCTCTCACGGAACGGGCGGCCGAGCAGGTCCCGGGCGGCGATGCGCAGCAGGCCGCGGTACTTGGCGATTCGCAGCGGCGTCCAGTCCGGCTCCACCGGGGCGTCGTCCGGTGCGTCCGGGAGCTCGCCACCCAGCTCCTCGACCCAGTGCGGATGCCGCAGCAGAACGCGCGTGAGCGCGTCGCTGCTGCCCAGCAGCCGCACCGCGCCCGGCAGTCGGATCACGGGCAGGGCGCGGCGGCGCGTGCCGCGGTAGCGCTCGGCCAGGTCAGCCAGCGCCGAGGCGCCGAAGCCGGGACGAGCACTGGTCGCGAGCGCGGGGACCCAGGCCTCCAGGGGCTGCAGATCGGGGTGCCGGGCCGCCCGGGCAAAGGCGTCGGCCGCGCTCGCGGGATCCGGCGCTCCCAGCGCCTCGAGCGCCGGCACCGAGGGCTCGCCGCGCTCCACCGAGGCGACGAAGGTCCGGACCAGCGCCTCCACGTCAGGCCGGGGTGGCCTGCTCGCGCGCGCGGCGCAGCTCCGGCGGCAGGTTGAAGCGCACGTTCTCCTCGACCAGCACCGCCTCGCGGACCTCGTCGGCCCCGAGCTCGCGCAGCCTGTCGACCACCTGCCGGACCAGGACCTCGGGGGTGGAGGCGCCCGCGGTCACGCCGATCGCAGCGACGCCCTCGAGCCAGGCAGGCTCGATGCTGCGCGCATCCTCCACGAGCCGGGCCTGGGCGCCGTGCGCCCGCGCGACCTCGACGAGCCGGTTGGAGTTGCTCGAGGCGGCGGCGCCGACCACGATCACGAGCTGGGTCTCCGAGGCGATGCGCTTGACCGCGTTCTGGCGATTCTGCGTGGCGTAGCAGATGTCGTCCTTGCCGGGCAGGCGGATCGCCGGGAAGCGGCGCGCGAGCGCCGCGACGATCTCCCGCGTGTCGTCTACCGAGAGCGTCGTCTGTGTCAGCACCGCGAGCCGCCCGGGGTCGGAGACCTCGAGCGCCTCGACGTCGGCGAGGGTCTCGACCAGGTGCATGCGCTCGGCCGCGTGTCCGAGCGTGCCCTCGACCTCGACGTGCCCGCGGTGGCCGACCAGCACGATGTCGTAGCCCTCGCGCGCGTAGCGCGCGGCCTCGAGGTGCACCTTGGTGACCAGGGGACAGGTGGCGTCCAGGGTGCGCAGGCCGCGCTCGCGGGCCTCGGCCTTGACCTGCGGCGAGACGCCGTGGGCACTGAAGATCACCAGGCCGCCCTCGGGGACGTCGGCCAGGTCCTCGGTGAAGATCGCCCCCTTCGAGCGCAGCTCGTCGACGACGTGGCGGTTGTGAACGATCTCGTGCCGGACCCAGACCGGTGCACCGTGGACCTCGAGGGCCAGCTCGACGATCTCGATCGCGCGGTCCACGCCCGCGCAGAAGCCACGCGGCCCCGCGAGGACGATCCGCGACGGCGCGGCGTTCGGAGCGGTCATGGGGCCAACCTAGGCCAGCGGGCGACGCCGGCGCCAGTCGAGCAGCAGCGACACACCGAGGTAGTAGGCCGGGCCGAGCATGCTGACCGCGATCCAGGCCGGCGCCGGGTCGGCCCGTGTGGCGAGCCAGGTGAAGCCCGCGGTCCAGACGGCGAGCAGCGGGACGCTCAGCGCCCGCAGCTCGCGCGTGCGGCTCGGGTACAGGTACCGCAGCGGCACCAGGATCGCGGCCGCGAAGAAGCTGAGCACCGCCGCCGAGACGGGCGGCGCGGGCTGCAGCAGGAAGAGGTAGATGGCGACCACGTTCCAGTACGACGGCCAGCCCGTGAACATGTGATCGTCGGTCTTGGCGTCGTCCCGGCTGAACCCGTAGGCGGACGCGAGCACCGGCGCCACCGCCCACGCCGGATGCGGGAGCAGGTCGGCGGCGATCAGGAAGCAGGCCGGCACCAGCACGTAGGTGAAGTAGTCGCAGATGTCGTCGAGCCGCCGGCCGTCGAACCACGGGATCCGCTCGCGCACGCGCAGCGCGCGGGCCAGCGCGCCGTCGGTCGAGTCGATCGCCAGGGTCGCCATCATCAGGAAGACCGCCAGGCGCAGGGATCCGTCGAAGGCCGCCACGATCGCCCAGACGCCGAGTGCCGCCGACGAGGCGGTGTACAGGTGAACCAGCCAGGCCAGGATCCGCACGCCGCGAGCATACCCGGCTCCCGCGCCGCGGCGTGCCCCCGGGTGCCCCCGATGCCCGCCGGCGGCCCCGGCCGGCGCGCGGGCAGGGTGGATCGGGGGCGGCGCTATATTCGTCGTCCAATGCCGACGGCCCCTCGAAGACCCGCCCGGTGGCGGGGTTCGCCCCGCGCCTGCGGGTCAAGTGCGATCGAGCGAGCCCCGATGAGGCTGCGGATGGAGGGTGGATGAAGGCCTACGACCTGATCGTGATCGGCTCGGGACCGGGCGGCTACGTCGCGGCGATTCGCGGGGCGCAGCTCGGCATGCGGGCGGCCGTGGTCGAGGAGGACGCGCTCGGGGGCGTCTGTCTCAACTGGGGCTGCATCCCGACGAAGTCGATCCTGCACTCGGCCGAGCAGTTCGACGCCGTGCGGCGCGGCGTGCCGGGTCTGAAGGTCCAGGGTTTGAGTGCGGACTACGGCGCCGTGATCGACGCCAGCCGCAAGGCCGCGAAGCGCCTGACCAAGGGCGTGCAGTCGCTGATGCGCAAGCACTCGATCGACGTGCTGTCCGGCCGCGGCGAGCTGACCGCCGCCGGGGAGGTGCACGTGCGCTCGGGCGAGGGCGAGACCACCTACGCCGCGAGCAACGTGATCCTGGCGACCGGCTCCACCGAGCTGGTCTTCCCCGGCATCGAGGTCGATGGCAAGCGCGTGCTGACCAGCCGCGAGGCGCTCGAGGCGCGCGAACTGCCGGCGTCGATCGCGATCGTGGGCGGCGGGGCCGTGGGGCTGGAGTTCGCCTATGCGTACGCCTGCTACGGCGTGAACGTCACCGTGATCGAGATGCAGCCGCAGCTGCTGCCCGGCTTCGATCGCGAGACGGCCGACGAGCTCGCGAAGTCGTTCGCGCGGCGGGGCGTCGAGATCTGCACCGGCACCGCCTTCCGGGCACTCGAGACCCGCGACGACGGCGTGGTCGTGCACGTCGAGGGCGAGAAGGGCGACCAGGAGGTCGTGGCGGGTCAGCTGCTGATGGCGGTCGGCCGCCGGGCACAGGTCGAGGGGATGGGCTTCGAGGCCGCGGGCGTCGAGCTCGAGCGCGGCTTCGTGCGCATCGACGCAGAGCAGCGCACCAGCGCGCCGGGCATCTGGGCGATCGGCGACTGCGCGGGGCCCCCGCTGCTGGCGCACGCCGCCTCCCACGAGGGCGTCGCGGCCGTGGAGTTCATGGCCGGCATGCGCCGCCACCCCGTCGATGCGAGGCTCGTTCCCGGCAACATCTACTGCCAGCCGCAGGTGGGCAGCATCGGCTGGTCGGCCGACCAGGCGCGCGAGGCCGGGCGCGAGGTCCGCGTGGGCAAGGTGCCGTTCGTGGCCTGCGGCAAGGCCGTCGGCACGGGCGAGACCGAGGGCTTCGTGAAGCTGGTCTCGGACGCCGAGCATGGCGAGGTGCTGGGCTGCCAGATCATCGGCCACGGGGCGACCGAGATGATCAACGAGGTCGCGCTGGCGATGACGCTCGAGTGCACGATCCACGAGCTGGCCGCTGCCTGCCACGCGCACCCGACGCTCTCCGAGATGCTCGCCGAGGCCGCGCTGGCCTGCGACGAGCGCTCGATCAACTTCTGACCGCTGAACACCCCTGCCCGGGGACGGAGAACAGATGCCGACCGAGGTGACGATGCCGCAGATGGGCGAGAGCGTGGTCGAGGGCACGCTCGAGCGCTGGCTGGTCCAGAAGGGCGACCGCGTGTCGCGGGACCAGAACCTCTGCGAGATCACGACGGACAAGGTCGACGCCGAGGTGCCGTCGCCCACCGATGGTGTGGTGGTCGAGCTGCGCGTCGAGGAGGGCGCGACCGTCGAGGTCGGCGCAGTGCTGCTCGTGATCGACGCGAGCGCGAGCGCCAGCGCGGGCGAGACGCCCCCGCAGCCGGCGGCGCCCGCGGCCCGGGCCGCGGACGCCGGGCCGCCTGCGGGCGAGCGGCCGGCCGGCGGTGGTGGCGGCGGCGGGGACGTGCCGCGCGGGCCCCGGGCCACGCCGATGGCGCGCCGGGTCGCCGAGGAGCGCGGCGTGGACCTGGCCCGGGTCGAGGGCAGCGGCGTGAGCGGGCGCATCCACCGCGCTGACGTGGAGTCGCACGGGCAGGCCGAGGCACGGCCCGCGACGGCGGCCCCACCCGCTCCGCCCGCCCCGACGGCAGAGGGCCAGATCTCAGGCCCCCCGCCGGGTAGCGTCGTCGAGTTCCTGTGGAACATGAAGGTTCCGACCCACCGCGTGCGCGAGGGCGAGACGGTCACGCCGTTCTCTGCGATCCGCCGGCGCGTGGCCGAGCACATGGTGGTGAGCAAGATCGTCTCGCCCCACGTCGGCACCGTGGCCGAGGTCGACCTGCAGCGCCTGGTCGCCGTGCGCGAGGCCCAGAAGGGCGCCTTCAAGAGCACCCACGGCTTCAGCCTGACCTACCTGCCGTTCGTGGTGCAGGCCACGGTGCGCGCGCTGCGCGAGTACCCGGCGATCAACGCCACCGTGATCGGCCAGGAAATCGTCAGCCATGACGAGGTTCACGTGGGCGTGGCGGTCGAGACGGAGCGGGGGCTGCTGGTGCCGGTCATCCGCAACGCCGACCGGCTCTCCCTGGTGGGCATCGCCGAGGCGATCCAGGATCTGGCGCTGCGGGCGCGGGACCGGGAGATCACCGCCGACGAGCTGTCCGGCGGAACCTTCACGGTCACCAACCCCGGTCGCCGCGGGAACCTGTACGGCTTCGCCGTCATCAACCAGCCGCAGGTCGGGATCCTGCGCACCGGCGAGATCCGCAAGCGCCCCGTCGTGGTCGAACGCGATGGCGAGGACGTGATCGCGATCCACCCGACCATGCACGTCTCGCTGAGCTACGACCACCGCATCATCGACGGCATGACCGGCAACGGCTTCCTGTACGCGGTCGCCCAGCACCTGGAAGCGGGCGACTTCGAGATCTAGGGTGCCCGCGCTCGAGGTGCGACGGCCGGGGCGCGTTCCCTACGCGGACGCCCTGGCGCTCCAGGAGCAGCTGCGCACCGCCCGCGCCGCGGGCGACGTCGGCGACGTGCTGCTCCTGCTCGAGCACCCGGACGTGATCACCTTCGGACGCTCGGCACGGCCCGGTACCGCGCGGCTCGACGACGCGGGGCTGCGGGCGGCCGGCTACGACGTGCACCGCGTCAATCGCGGGGGTGACGTGACCTGGCACGGCCCCGGGCAGCTGGTCGGCTACCCGATCCTCGACCTGGCGGCGCGGGGTCGCGACGTGCACGTGTACCTGCGGGCGCTCGAGGGAGCGCTGATCGATGCGCTGGCCGATCTCGGCCTCGAGGCCTGTCGGCGCCCGGGCTACACCGGTGTCTGGCTCGACGCCTCGCGCAAGATCGCCTCGATCGGTGTCGGCGTGCGCGAGTGGATCAGCATGCACGGCTTCGCGCTGAACGTCTGCTGTGACCTCGCGCGCTTCGACGCGATCGTGCCCTGTGGCCTCGAGGACGTGCGCATGGTCAGCGTGGAGAGCGAGCTGGGGGCCCCGGTGCCGCTCGAGCGCGCGGCCGACCGCGTCGAGGCGCACCTGCGCAAGGCCCTCGGCTGAGTCCGGCGGCCTGCTAGCAGGCTGCGGCGGCTGCGGTTACCTTGCCGCGCGAGACCGGACCCGGCTCCGGGGGAGGGATCATGGCGAACCGATTCGCGCTGCTGGGCCTGCTCGCGCTCTGCGCGGGCTGCGCGGCCCCGGCCACGACGCTCAGCAGCAACCCCTACACGGAGCCCGAGTACCGCGTGGCGCCGCCGGACACGCTGCGCATCCATGTGCGCCCCGCGCCCGAGATCGAGCGCGAGCTGGTGGTCCGGCCGGACGGGAAGATCTCCTTCGACCTGATCGGCGACATCCACGTGCACGGGCAGACCGTGGGCCAGATCCGCACGGAGATCGAGGACCGCCTCAAGGAGTTCGTGGTGCACCCCGACGTGAGCGTGACCCTGGCGGCCTCGAACAGCCGCCGCGTGCACGTGCTCGGAGAGGTCGCGCGCCCCGGCTCGTACCCGATCGTGGGCGAGATGCGCGTGGTCGACGCCATCGCCGGCGCCGGCGGGCCCTCGCGGCTCGCGTCCAACGCCGTCCGCCTGGTGCGGCCGGGCGAGCAGGGCGGTGTCTACGCGGTGGACTTCGACGGCATCACGCAGAGCGCGATCGCGGACACGAACCACATCCTGCACCCGGGCGACGTGGTCTACGTGCCGCCGACCGTCTCGGCGAAGATCGGCTACGCGCTCCAGGTCATCTTCTACCCGATCCAGGCCATCGTGGGCCTGGGCGGCGGGGCGGTGCGCGGGGGGCTCTGAGCTCGCGCGGACAGGCTGCTAGCTCAGCGCGCGCAGCCGGGTGGGCCGCGCCTCGGCGTCGGTCTCCGGGTGGTCGAGGTTCTGGTGCAGGCCGCGGCTCTCGCGCCGCCGTGATGCGGCGGTGATGATCAGGTCGGCGACGGTGGCCAGGTTGCGCAGCTCCACCAGGTCGGGGGTCAGCCGGAAGTCCCAGTAGTACTGGCGGATCTCGTCCTGCAGCAGCTGGATGCGCCGGGCCGCGCGCGCCAGACGCTTGTCGCTGCGCACGATCCCCACGTAGTTCCACATCAGCTGCCGGATCTCACCCCAGTTGGCGTTCACCAGGATCGCCTCCGAGGGATCCGAGGCGTCGCCGCTGTCCCAGTCGGGGATCGCCGGCAGATCCGGAAGATCGGTCCGCTCCCGCACGCAGCGCGCGGCCGCCTGCGCGAAGACCACACCCTCGAGCAGCGAGTTGGAGGCGAGCCGGTTCGCCCCGTGCAGCCCCGTGCAGGCCACCTCACCCGCGGCGAAGAGGTTCGCCACGTCGGTCTCGCCGTCGAGATTCGTGGCGACCCCGCCGCAGCAGTAGTGCGCCGCGGGCACCACGGGGATCGGCTGCTTGGTCAGGTCGATGCCGAGTCCGAGGCAGCGCTCGTGGATGTTGGGAAAACGCCGGCGCAGGAACGCCGGGTCGAGGTGCGTGCAGTCGAGGAAGACGCAGTCGTCGCCCGAGCGCTTGAGCTCGTGGTCGATCGACCGCGCCACCACGTCGCGCGGTGCCAGGTCGCCGCGCGGGTCGTGACGCGCCATGAATGCCTCGCCGGCGGCCGTGCGCAGGGTCGCGCCCTCGCCGCGCAGCGCCTCGCTGATCAGGAAGGAGCGCGCCTCGGGGTGGTACAGGCAGGTCGGATGGAACTGGATGAACTCCATGTTCTCGATCGTGGCGCCGGCGCGGTAGGCCATGGCGATGCCGTCGCCCGAGGCGATGTCGGGATTGCTCGTGTACAGGTAGACCTTGCCGCAGCCGCCCGCGGCCAGCAGGGCGACCGGCGCCTCGACCACGCCGACCTCGCCGCGCGCCTCGTCGAGCACGTAGGCGCCGGCCATGCGCAGGGGGCCGTCCACGCCGAGCTTGCGCGAGGTCACCAGATCGACCGCCATGTGGTTGGCCAGGATCCGGATGTTCGGGTGGGCCTCGCAGCGCTCGACCAGCACGCGCTCGATCTCCTGGCCGGTGAAGTCCGCGGCGTGCAGCACGCGGCGCTGCGTGTGCCCGCCCTCGCGCCCCAGGTCGTAGTCGGTGGCGCAGGTCTCGTGGCGATCGAAGCGCACGCCGAGCTCGATCAGCCGCTCGATCGCCGGGGGGCCGCGCTCTACCACGAAGCGCACCACGGCCGGATCGCATAGGCCCGCCCCGGCCCGCAGGGTGTCGGCCACGTGGGCCTCGAAGGAGTCCTCGGGCGCCATCACGGCGGCGATCCCGCCCTGGGCGTAGTTGGTGGCCGACTCGGCGGTGGCCTTCTTCGTGACGACCGTGACCGTGCCGCTGTCCGCCCGCTCCAGCGCGAAGCTGAGCCCGGCGATCCCGCTGCCGATCACGAGGCAATCGCTGCGCAGGCGCATCGGCCGCAGTCTGCACGACTCCATGATCCACGTCACCTTGCCGCGGCGGCCTGCCGTAGGCCTGCGCGCGGGCTGCGCCGGTCCTGCCGGGCCTCCCTCAACTCGCGGCGGCCCGGAGCCGATCCAGATACCGACGCCGGAGGACACACCCTGCCACGAGCGCTCCAAGCTGTCGCATTCTGCCTGCTGCTGGCCGCCGGGCCCGCCGCGGCCCAGGTCTACGTGTGGACCGATGCGGGCGGCAAGATGCACTTCTCGGACAACCCGCGGCACGCCGGCTTCGCCGCCTGGCGGCCCGAGCCGATCCGGCCGCTGCCCGCCCGGCACGACCGGAGCTGGCTCGACCGCAGCTGGACCTGGGACCGCTACATCGAGCGGGTCGCGCGCGAGCACCACCTGTCGCCGGCCCTGGTCAAGGCCGTGATCCACGTGGAGTCGGGCTTCGATCCCGATGCGCTCTCGCGCCAGGGCGCGCGCGGCCTGATGCAGCTGATGCCCGCCACCGGCCTGGCCATGGGCGTGCGCGATCCCTACGACCCGCTGCAGAACATCCGCGGCGGCACGCGCTACCTCAAGCGCATGATGCAGCGCTTCGGTCGGCTCGACCTGGCGCTGGCCGCGTACAACGCGGGTCCGACCGCGGTGGTCGACCACGGCGGGATCCCGCCGTACCGCGAGACGCGCGGCTACGTGCGCAGCGTGATGGCGCTGTACCGCCGCTACCGGGACGACGGTCGGCGCCAGTAGCTAGGGCAGGGCCGCCGGACAGCTCTGGGCGAGCCCCGGAGCGGCTCCCGCCAGCGCGCGCCGCAGCGCGACCGCGTCGACCAGGTCGCAGCTCGTGTCCCCGCCCGAGACGCTGCAGCGCTGCAGCTCGGCCGCGGTCGGGGCGGCTCCGCCGGGATCGGCGAGGGCCGCGCGCAGCCGCGCCGGGTCGGCCGCGTCCACGCCGCCGTCCAGCGTGAGGTCCCCGCACTGGCAGGCGTCGCCGATGCCGTCGGGCCCGCCGCCGGCGACGCCCGCGGTGTCGGCCTGGTCGTTCGCCGCGAACGGGCAGTTGTCTCCGGCGTCGCAGGCGCCGTCCGCGTCCGCATCGGCGCCGTCAGCAGCCGGATCGACGGTCCCGGAGCTGCAGTCGTCGCAGCCGTCGCCGTCGGCGTCCGCGCAGATCGTCGGGTCGAGGGGGTCGGCGTCCCCGGCGTCGGCGACGCCGTCGCCGTCGTCGTCGTCGTCGATCAGATCGCAGCTGCCGTCGCCGTCGAGATCGGGCAGGGCGGCGCCGGAGCAGCTGCCCGCTGCGCACTGGTCGGGCGCGGTGCACGCATCGGTGTCGTCGCACGCCAGCCCGTCGGGCTCGGGGGGATGGACGCACGAGCCCGCGCCGTCGCACACGTCACGGGTGCAGAGCTCGAGGTCCGCGGCGCACGCGGCGTCGGCCGGCTCGAAGCCGCACGTCGCCGAGCAGCAGTCGCCGGGGGACAGGTTGCCGTCGTCGCACTGCTCGTCCTGCTCCACCACGCCGTCGCCGCAGACCGCCGGTGGCACCACCGTGAACGAGATCTGCTGGCGCGCGCCCGGATCCGCGACCGCGACGTGGCCGGCCGTGGCGAGCTGGGCCGTGAGCAGGTGTGGGCCCCACGCGACGCCGGTCAGCGCGTGGCTCCCGGTGAGGTCCAGGATCGTGACGTGGGGCGGATCGTCCAGGGTGAGGTGCAGGTGGTCGTACGCCGTCGGGTCGCCGCCGACCTGGTAGGTCACGGTCACGTCGGGCCCGACCACGGTCGAGCCCGGCGCCGGGGACAGGATCTGGATCGACGGCGGGGGGACGTCGACCGAGAGCGTGACGCGGCCCTCGCGGGACACGGCGCCCTCCAGGTCGGCGATCGTGTAGGTGAACGTGTCGCTCCCGCCGGCGCCTCCACCGTGGGTGTACGTGACCAGGCCGCTGCCGGCGTCGACCGCCAGCGAGCCGGCAGACGCGCCCTGCACGATCTGCAGCGAGGTCGGGTCGATCTCGTCCTTCTCATCGACGTCGTTGGCGAGCACGTCGATGACCACCTGGCCGGCCTGCGCGACGGCGGCGAGATCGTCGACCACCGCGGGGCCCTGGTTGCCGGGCAGCAGGGGCGCCAGGCTGGCGGCGGGCACGATCTGCTTGCCGATGCCGGGCCCCTCCCAGCGCAGCTGGGCCACCGCTCCTCCGCCGTTCTCGAAGAACTCCATGGCGATCGGGTACCAGGTGCCGGCCTCGAGGAAGACCAGGGGTCCCGTCTGCTCCTCGGGTGCGTGCGGCGTCCAGTCGTCGATCTGGAGCACCCCGTCGAGCCATAGCCGCACGCCGTCGTCGGTCGTCGGGTAGAAGCGGTGGTCACCGCTGACGCTCGTGCGCACGCTGCCCTCCCAGCGGGCGCCGAAGTCGTTGCTCCCCACCGCCGGGTCCGGGGAGCCGCTGCCCCAGTTGAAGTCGATCACCGGGTCGGTCCGCACCAGGGCCGGGCTGCTCAGGTCCAGCGTTCCGCCCGACGTGGACCAGCTGTTGACGTAGGTCGCGGTCAGTCCGGGCTCCGAGACCTCGATCAGCAGCGAGGCCGTGGCCGTCTGGCCGGCGGCGTCGGTGACCGTGAGCGTGGCCACGTAGTTGCCCTCGGCGGCCCAGGTGTGGCCGGTCACGAGACCGGTGCCGGTCTCGCCGTCGCCGAAGTCCCAGCTCGCGGTCAGGTACTCGCCCCCGGGGTCGCTCGACGCGCCGGCGTCGAGCTGCACGTCGAGCGGCGCGGGCCCGAGCGCCGGCAGCGCCGAGAAGCCGGCCAGCGGCGGTGGGTTTCCCGGCGGCGGGCTCGCTGGATTCACGCGCACCGACGCGCTGGTCTGCGCACCGACGCTGTCGCTCACGTCCACGCGGATGAGGTAGGACACCGCCGAGCCGGGCGGGTGCTGGGCGGCCGGGTCGAGCAGTGGCGGCGTGGGGCCGCTCCAGGTGAAGACGTCGACGAGGAGCTGGTCGTCGACGATCGCGTCGACGTGCCACTCGAAGCCGACGTTCATGCCCTCCTCGGGGTCCATGCCGTGGGCCTCCAGGACCAGCTGCTCGCCCGGCTGCCAGGTGCTCCCGTGCGCCGGGCTGATCACCGTGGCGGTCGGCGGGTTGTTGAAGGCGCTCAGGTAGACCGTGGCGGGGCCGGACGTGGCGCCGTCGTCGTCGTCCACGGTGTAGGTGAAGTCGTCCTCGAGATTCGGGGAGCCGTCGTGCGTGTAGGTGATCTGTCCGGTCAGCGGATCGACGGTCGTGGAGCCGAACAGCGGCGGCAGCGTGATCGCGACGCTCGCCGGATCGAGGTCGCCGTCGACATCACTGTCGTTGGCCAGCACGTCGACGGCCGTCGCGAGTCCCTGTGCGACCTGCACGAAGTCGTCGACCGCGAGGGGCGGCTGGTTCGGGGCGGTCGAGCAGTCCGGCAGCATCTCCACGACGTCGGAGCTCGAGAGCCCGCCGGGATCGGTCACCGTCAGCGTGAAGCGCCAGGCGTAGAAGCTCCCGTCGCAGCCGACCGGCGTGATCTCGACGTCGGCGCCGCAGGCGGACAGGGTCGGCTCGGGATGCGTGTGCTCGTTGTGGACCAGCTCGACGACCAGCGCACAGGCGAGCTCCCCGGGAAGGTGCTCGGCGTCGTCGATGCTCGCACTCACGGTCTGGATCGACGGAGCCTCCAGCGTGTACAGGCTGCCGTCGACGGGTGCGTCGATCTGGACCGAGGGCGGCGAGTTGTTGATCGAGACCAGGACCTCGGCGTCGTCCACGTTGGCGTTTCCGTCGGTGACCGTCAGGCGCACGGTGTACGTCTCGAGAACGCCCGAGGTGAACGTGTGCGTCGGGTCGGGATCGCTGCTGAAGGCCCCGTCGCCGAAGTCCCAGAGGTACGTGAGGGTGTCGCCCGGGTCGATGTCGAACGAGCCGCTCCCCGTGAACTGGATCTGGAGCGGGCTGGGCCCGGAGCTCTGGGCCGGGCCTGCCACCGCGAACGGGGGCGTGTTGCCGTCGCCCGTGTAGCGGATCTCGCGGACCCGGTCGCCCCACTTCACGTAGTAGATGCCCCCGCTCACGGGGTTGGTCGCCACGAAGGTGACGTTGTTGCCCGGGTCGACGAAGTCCCGGACCTCCAGCAGGACGTCCTGGGCGTCGAACACGAAGTTCTTGATCCAGCCGGCTCCGTAGTCCGCGTGGAAGTAGGTGTCGCGCCACGGCGCGGGAAAGTCGGTGCCGGTGTACCAGACGCCCCCGGTCGAGGCGTTCCCGGAGAAGTTGCTGCCGATGACCGGCGAGCCCGCGCTGCCCAGGCGCGTCACGGTCGCGTTTCCCGAGGCGTCGACGGTCGCGGTGTCGGCGTTGCTGCGCCAGGAGATCGGCGGTCGAGCGTGCTCGAACTTGCGGTAGACGTGAACGCTCGCGTCCGAGGGGTCGATCCACTGGTCGGGGATCTGGATACCCGCATCGCAGGGGTTGGGCCACGACGGGCTCGGCGACTCCTGGACGATCAGGTCGCGGATGCGCAGGAAGGGCAGGCTGCAGGCCGGGTGGGCGGGATCGCCGAACAGGGGGTTGGGGGCGAACGGGTGTGCGGGGCTGCTGGACGTGTAGCCGCTGTGCTGCACGAGCCCCTCGAACGCGGGCCAGCCGAAGTTCTGGCCCGCCTGCGAGAGGATCTGCAGATCCTCGGCGGACGCCCAGCCGACGTCGCCGATGTAGAACACGCCCGGATCGCCGTCCGCCGGGTCGTGGCTGCCGGTGCCCGGCCGGTGGGCGAAGCGGTACGGGTTGCGCAGCCCCACCGCGAAGCTGCGCGAGCGGACCGAGGTCGGCGCCGCGGGGTCGTACCAGGGGTTGCTGGGAATGCCCGCGCCGGTCACCGGGTCGATGCGGAGCACGTTGCCGTTGTACGCCTCCACGAGCTGGGAGCGATACGCGCCCACGTTCTCCCAGGGCTCCAGGATGCCGTCGGCGATGGCCTGCACGTGGTACGTCTCGCTGGCGTCGCCGACGTCGGTCGAGCTGTAGCTCGCCCCGTCGCCGTTGGTTGCCAGCAGCGTGCCGTCCTGGCCGAACACGAGCTGACCGGTGCCGTGCGACTCGTGCAGGATCGGGATGCCGTCGTCCGGGGTGGCGCCCAGCAGGATCACCTGGCTGCCCGGGAGCACGGTGCGCAGGCCCGTGGCCGGGTCGGCCGTGAAGCGCGAGATCCGCCCGATCGTCGCCTGTCTCTGCTGGCTCTCGAGCAGCCCGGGGTCGTAGCCCGGCTGGCCTGCATTGAACAGGTGGTAGCGGTCGACCACGTACAGCGCGAAGACCAGCCCGTTGACGTCGAAGTTGGGATGCAGGGCGAAGCCCAGCAGCCCGAAGTCGCGCCAGCCCCCGACCTCGTCGCTGATGTCGAGGAACGGCGTCGGCAGGCGCACGCCATTCTCGACCAGCCACACCACGCCGCCGCGCTCCACCACGTACAGGCGCGAGCCGTCCTCGGAGAACGCCAGCCCCGCCACCTGGTTCCAGCTGTCGCCGATCTCGGTCTGGGAGAACCCGGGGGGCAGCGCCAGCCCCCGCAGGGGCAGCAGGACGAGGAGTATGAGCAGGGCCCGGCGCATGGCAGCGATTTCCGTGGGGACGATACCACGGTCCAGGGAGAGCCCGGCCTCGATCTCGGGGCGCAGGGCCCCGCGCCCGGACGCCGTGCGGGCGGCGCGCAGGGGTGGCATGCTCGCAGGCGCCGGCCGGCCCGGAATCCGGGGCCGGACGGCGCCCGGAGGCCAAGCTGACCGCCGATCCCGAGCCCGCCCCCCGCTCCGGCCCGCCGCCGCTGCGCCCGTTCGGCCTGGTGCTGCGCCGCGACGGCAGCTTCTGGCACGAGGGCGTGCGCGTCACCCACCCGAAGCTGCACGCGCAGTTCCTGCGCAGCGTCGAGTGGGCGGAGGAGGAGGAGACGTTCGTCGTCCGCCTGCGCCACTTCCGCGGCTGGCTCGACGTGGAGGACACCCCCTGGTTCGTCGTCTCCTACGATCCGGCCAGCGGTGAGATCCAGCTCACCGACGGCCACTGCGAGCGTCTGCGGCCCGAGACGCTCCGGGCCGACGACGACGGCGTGCTCCGCTGCCGGGTCCGCGACCGCTGGGAGGCCCGCTTCGATCGCAGCGGCCAGGCGCACCTGCTCGGCGCCCTCGACCTCGAGGCCGATCCGCCGCGGCTCGATCTGGCCGGCGAGCCCATCTCGCTCCCGGCGCTGCGGCTCGAGTTCGCCTGAGCTCGCGCCGATGCAGCTTCCCCCGGGCGCTTGAGGGTGCCGGAGCCCTGACGTATACCTGGGCCCCGGCCCCGCGGCCGGTTTCCGGGGTCCCGTCGCCAAGCTGGTAAGGCAGAGGCCTGCAAAGCCTTCATCGCCGGTTCGAGTCCGGCCGGGACCTCCAGCACTTCGCCGGAATCGCTCGGCTCGCCGCTGCCCGTCGGCGGGGCAGCCGCTGCAAGGCCCGCCTCGACCCGAGCCCGGTGGTCGCCAGGGGGCACGGGTTCCAGCGCGCGCGGTGGTATGCTGCTCTCGTTGTGCAGGGACTGTCGACGCGGCTGAGATTCGCCCTCGCGCTCGCGATGGCCACCTTCTTGATGCTGCAAGCCTCGGGCGCCAGGGCCCTGCTGGTATTCGACGGCACCGGAGCGGAGTTCGCCGCGGACCCGCTCACGTCGTTCCCGACGGTGGCCCCGGTGACCTCGGGCGACGCGATCGACTTCACGACCGTCACACCCAATGAGGTTCTGGCGAGGTATCCGCTGGCAGCGGCGGGGCGTTTCAGCGGACTCGCGGATCCCGTACGCATCTCGATCCAGGCCAACCTGACCCGGCTCAGCGAGGACTTCGACCCGGTCTTCCTGGCCACGGACGGGACAGGTGCGGTGGGTGGTCAGCCCGGCGACAACCCCGGCGGCTCGGCTCGCGCGATCGAGGCGACGCTCTCCGGCGACGCCGTCACCCTGATCGACGTACCGTTCATCTTCGACAACGCGGGATTCCCGGCCGTGGGCGAGAACCTGGACGTCGGTATCGAGGTTCTGCTGGAGCTTGCCGGCACCACGATCGAGGTGTCGTTCCTGTCGAGCTCGGCGACCGCGACCACCCTGGCCCTGGATCGCGACGCCGAGCTGAGTTTCCTGTTCGTGTCGAACAGCTTCCTGCCCGATGGCGAGGCGTACCGGCTCAACTCACTTCGCCTGGAAATCCTGCCCGACATCGTGCCCGAGCCCGCAAGCATCTCTCTGGCAGCGCTGGCTGTGTGCGCAGCTGCACTCTGGCGCAGGGCTACGCGCAGCTGAATCAGCAGCGACCGGGCGCATGCCCTGAGCTCCTGGCCCCTCCGCGCTAGCGGGCCGCGGCCGCCGCCGCCGCGCGGGTCTCGAGCCAGGGGCGCAGACCCTCGTGGATCTGTTCGGCCAGCCTGCGGTGGCCCTCCGCGTTCGGATGCCTGTCCCAGGGACGGATCCAGAGACTCTCGAACTCGTCGGTCCCGCGATAGGCATCGGAGGCGTCGACGATCGTGAAGCCCGCGGCGCGGGCCATCGCCTGCTGCTCGCGAATCAGCTCGGTCTCTCCCTCGATCCTCTCGGGCCGTGGAAGGAAGACGGCCAGCGTCTCGATGCCGCGCTCGCGGCACTGGCGCGCCAGGTCCTGCAACACCCACGACAGCAGCTCGCCGGCATGGGGCCGGATGCGCCGGGCGGCGACGACCCGGGCCAGGCCGGGCGTCACGCCGGACTCGCGCATGATCTCGCGGACGTGGGGGAAGGGGATCTCGATGTTCTTGGAAGCGGCGTTCGCGATCTCGTTGACGATCCAGGTGAGCCCGTCGATTCCCTCCAGGAGGACCGCATCGGGCTCGAAGCGCAGCACCCTGTCGGGAAAGATCGCGAGCTTGCTGAGAGGACCGTAGCCTCCGGCGGAGAAGTTGAGCAGCTCGTAGTGGAGGTCACCCGGAGCCTCCCTCGCGAGCCGGTCCTCCAGCAAGTTCTCCCAGGTCTGGTCGTTCTCGACCCCGCTGCCCTTCGTGTGGGAGGAGCCGAGGACGGCGATCCTGAAGGTTCCGGGCGGCTTGTGGAGGCTGTACTCCCGGTCGCGCATGCCCCACTGGTTCGTCGTCTGGATCACGCCCTTGTAGGGAACCGCCGCGGACGGGCGCAGCGCGTAGGCCGGAAAGCCCCCCGTGGGAGCCACCGAGGCCCCCGCGTCGTTCCAGTTCACGGGCTGCTTCGAGTACAGCGAGGCCAGCTCGCTGTTGAACCGCGAGACGTCGATCAGGTCCTCGTAGTAGCCGCGCTCGAGCCGGCGGGCATCCCGATCGTTGAGCTTGCTGGTGGTCAGCCGGTCCACGGTGCCGGCCAGGGTCGGCGAGAAGGACAGGAGCGTGGGAGATCGACCGACCACCAGCAGGAGGCCGGTGACTCCGACGACGGTGGCCGCCGACCTCCAGAACCACAGGGGGTCGGTCTGGATCGCGCGGTTCGACGGGCGGTGCTCGAGACGGCTCCGGCGCAGGAGGACCGCGGTGATTCCGTAGATCACGGCCACACCGAGCACGACGTACAGCTCGCGCGCCGTGATCTCGCCGAGCGCTCCGACGGTGAGCCGGAGGTCCGCCGCGGATTCGGCCGTCCAGAGCCACCAGGCGATCATCAGGAAGCCGGTGGTGCCCACGATCCGCAGACCCAGTCCGATCTGCCGGAGCAGACTCGTTCTCGAGCGACCCAGCTCGCGCTGCCGCCCGCGACGCAGCTCGATCAGCATGTTGGCGCAGACGAACGTGCCGAAGATCGTCCAGAACACGGCGTCCTGCCACGTGATCGGAAACGAGCCGCGAATCCAGAACCACTGGTACGAGTGGAGCAGCCAGGTCAGCACGAACGCGTAGACCGTGGCGGCGATCATCGCGCCGGAGTCGCTCCCCCAGCGTCGCCGCAGGGCGAAGTAGGCGGGGTTGAAGAAGAGCTTGAGAATGAAGTCCTTCCAGTAGATGTTGATGCGTCGCCAGAGATCCGTGAACGAGGACGACAGGAGATAGTTGTTGTTCGTCTTGGGCAGGTCGAAGCCGAACATGTGCAGCATGCCGATGGCGAGATGGAAGGAGCCCGAAACCTGCAGGTACAGGAGATAGGTCGTCGAGATGAACTGGATCGCCCGCAGACCCGTGTCGACCGTCGATACGTCGATCAGGAGGTTCTGGTAGAAGAAGCGATAGATCAGGAGGTGGACGCAGCCGCGAAGCATCCATGCCACGCCGACCTGGTAGGTGGTCGTGGCGTCGCCCGCGCCGTCCCGGCTGCGGCAGAACGTCTTGTAGTCGACGATCGGGAAGAGCGGGAAGCAGACGTTCGGCAGCAGGAAGAAGTACGACGAGGCGTGCCAGAAGCTGGTCGGCGCGGCCTGGTGGTGCAGGTCGTACAGGTAGACCAGCAGGCGGAACATGAACATCGAGCCGAGGATGGTCAGCGCCGTCGGGGAGGGCGTGAAGGCCCCGTCCGCCCAGCCCGCGCGAATGACCGCCAGGCCCGCCCCGGCCAGGAACAGCAGGCCCACGCGCCAGCGCATGGCGACGGGCAGGTGAGCCAGGCCGATGAGTCCCAGCCCGATCCCCACGACCCAGAGCGTGTTGACGCCGCCGATCACGAGCCAGATCCCGCCCACCGACAGGCTGGCGAAGAACGGCAGCCGGAAGGACCGCGGAAGGAAGTGATGGACGGCGAAGCCGCACCAGGCCAGTACGGTCATCCGCAGGAGCGCCCGGTTGCCCAGCTCGAAGGCGCGGATCAGCAGGACCACCAGCCCGAACTGGAACAGCGCGAGGGCGAAGCGTGCCAGGGGCCACGCCATCAGCCGGAGCAGGGGCGACTCTGCCTCGATGCCTCCTGGCTCGAGCGTCGATCCGGCGCTCACGGGCATACGATCCCCGGCGACCCCGGCCCGGGGTGGATCTGCTGCGCCCGGGCAGGCGTGAGCTGCCCGGGCGCCCGTCGGATGGCGACGGGCCGGAGACCGCGAGACAAGCCTAGGCGACCTTCGGGATCGGCATGTCGCGCGCAGTGCACTCCGTCGAGACCCCGAGCTGCTCGAAGGCGCGGATGATTCCTCCGGGACGGGCGTTGAGCGTGGCCTGCATGAGCATCAGCCGCCGCTCGGCATCGCTGCTCATCGCGACACCCCGCCGGGCCTCCTCGATCGCGGCCGCCACGCCGGCCGCATCGGCGGGCATCGCCATCAGCCGCAGCATCGCGATCCGGTCCGCGTACATCTCGCAGAACATCTGACGCACCTCATCGGCCCGCTGCGGGCTGTGCAGCGCCCGCCCGATCGACCACGCCGCCAGAACGCCACCGTACAGTCCGAACACGACCCCCGCCGAGTTGATGGGATCGACGAAGGCCGCCGCGTCGCCGACAAGGTAGCAGCTGCCCTCTGCGAGCCGCACCGGCAGGTAGGAGTAGTCGCGGATCGCGTACATCTCGCCCGTGAACTGCGCATCGCGCATCAGGTCGCCCACGATCGGCGCCTGCGCGACCAGAGCCTGGAACCTCGCTTCCCGGGTGGCGCCGGCGGACTTGAAGGCCCGAAGCCTCGCGGGCGGCAGGATCACGCCGATGCTGACCGAGTCGCGAAGAATGATGTGCCAGACCCAGCCCCAGTCACCGATCGCGGCCACCAGGGTGCAGGGTGCGATCTCGCGCTGTCTCGAGAAGGGCTCGACGTCGCCGTCGATCGTGAGGTAGCGCCCCCCCGTGTAGTAGCCCCACATCGCGGTGAAGCGGATGTCCGGGTCGAAGCGGCGCGTGCCGAGCGCCCGGGCGATCACGGCCGACTGACCGCTGCCGTCCACGACGTACCGCGGCCGGATCTCTCCCGGGTCGCTCCCGGCCCGGCGGTACTTCACGACCGGCCGGGCGAGGTCGCCGTCCACGCTCGTGACCGCGGTCTCCTCGAAGATGCGCGCCCCGTGCTGTTCGGCGTTGCGCAGCAGGATCAGGTCGAGACGGTCGCGCTCCACGTGCAGGCCGGGTCTCGTGTAGCCGAAATCCCGGAAGCGGATCTGGCGGAACCGGTCGTCCCAGAGGACGAGGCCGCCCGACTTCTCGAGGAAGCCCTCTGCCTCCACCGCCGCGGTCGCGCCCAGCATGTCGGTGAAGCGCCAGAAGTGGGGGATCAGGCTCTCGCCGACGCTGGGCCTCGGATGGCGCGCCTTCTCCAGGAGCACGACGTCGAACCCGTCGCGCGCGAGCTGCGTCGCCGCGGCGCTGCCCGCCGGTCCGCCACCGATCACCACCACGTCTGTCGAGGAAGGAATCTTCCCCATTGCGCTCGCCTCCACGAGGTGGACGTCCCGCCGATCGAGACCGGTCAGTGCTGCGCCCAGCCCGGAATCTTGGACCCGGCGCACCCCAGCCGCAACCGGGGCGCCGGGAGGCCCCGCCCGCTCTGGTGGGGGCCGCTCCGCGGCCGTGGCCCCCGGGGCCGCAGGGCAGCGAGGCCTCGGCCCGGCCGGTCCGAGGGGCCTCAGCCCGCCGGCGCCAGCGCGACGCAGCAGATCAGCTCGCCCGGCAGCGCGAAGCGGCCGGTGAGCTCGCGCCGGCCCAGAAGCGCGGGCGCGTCCGGGCGGATCAGGCGCGCCTCGAAGCGCCGGCCGACGGCATCGACCTCGAGGTGCACGTCGAGGAATCCCAGGCGCGTGCGCGCCGCCGGGAAGTACGCCTTGTAGAAGGCCTCCTTGGCGCTGAAGGCGAGCCGTGCCCAGGTCCCGGCGTCGGCCCCGGGCAGCGCCTCGATGGCGGCGAGCTCCGCGGGCGCGCAGATCCGCTGGCCGATCGGGCGCTCGAGGGGCCCGGTCTCCTCCAGATCCACGCCCAGGGCACCGAGCTCGGCCTCCCGCGCCGCGACCGCGGCGCAGAAGCCGCCCGAGTGGCTGATGCTGCCGACGACGCCGCGCGGCCAGCGCGGCACGCGGTCGGGGTCCGGCGGCAGCGAGACGTGGGGATGGCCCAGGCTCGCCAGGACCGCGCGGGCGCAGCCCCGTCCCGCCGCGAACTCGTGGCGACGCCGCTCGATCGCCCGCGACACGGCGGCCAGCTCGTCGGGCTCCAGCGCCGTGTCCCGCAGCGATGCGATCGAGCCCGCGCGGACGGCGACGCTGGCCGGCAGCAGCGCGCGCAGCGCCTGCTCGAGACTCGGGTCGGCGGTCACGCGGGCAGGGTAGGCGGGTGTCGGTCCGGTCGCACCGTGGCGCCCGGGGCGGGCGCCCTTGCCCTGTCCGCGGCCGGACCCTCCCGGGCGCGCCCGTGCACAGCGGGGCAGGGGCTCCTGACGCGTGCGGGGCCGCGATGGATCGAGCGTCAGGATTGAGGCACGCGCAGCCGAAGAGTGGGCCATGCGCGTGGTCCCCCTTCTCGTGTTCCTGCTCGCCGTGGCCGCCTCGGGCCGCGCGGATCCGCTGTACCGACTCGACGTGTCGGCGCCCGAGGCACGTGGCGAGGTCGTCCAGAACATTCCCCTGGTGCACGTGCGCGGGCAGGCGCTGCGCGGCGGCACCCTGGTGTCCGACGTGGTGATCGCCATCGACATCTCGGAGAGCGCCTTCATGCCCTCGGGTCGCGACGTGGACGGCGACGGGGTCACGGGACGCATGGCGCCGCGCGGCATCCGCCGCGCCGACGGCAGCCGGCGCCGGACGCGGGCCTGGACCACCGACTCCGGGGACACGCTCTTCGAGTCGGCGCGGGCGCTCGCGCGCGAGGTGATCCGCGGTCTGCCCGCGGAGCGCACGCGCGTGGCGCTGCTCACCTTCTCGGATGGGGTCCGCGTGCGCCGGCGCCTGGGCTCGCCCTCCGAGGCCCTGCGCACGCTCGAGCGGCTGCGCCCACCGACGTCGCCCGGCGGGACCGACATCGCGCGCGCGATCCGCATCGGCCGCTCCGTTCTCGGCCGCGACGAGGATCGCGCCAAGCTCATGCTGATCTTCTCCGACGGCCAGCCGACCCGCCCGCGTCCCGGTGGCCCGGCCATCGACGCCACGCTGCACGCCGCGCGC
Source organism: Deltaproteobacteria bacterium (assembly GCA_029261925.1). Lineage (GTDB taxonomy): Bacteria > Myxococcota_A > UBA9160 > SZUA-336 > SZUA-336 > JAGWBS01. The sequence goes on from JAJDAJ010000029.1 coordinate 103,772, forward strand.
AAGGCGGCCGGGGTGGGCGTCGAGATCCACGCCGTCGCCCTGGGCGCCGAGCCCGCGGTCGGGCGCGCCGTCTTCGCGGAGCTCGCCCGGCTCGGGGGCGGGCGCTACGCGCGCGCTCCGGAGCCCGGCCCGCTGCTCGCGGCCCTGCCCCTGGAGCACTCGGCCTCGCTGGTCGACGTCGACATCGCCAACCTGACCACGGGCGCCGACGCGCGGGCCGTGCGCCTCTTCCCGGACGGGAGCTTCGACGGCTACGTCGCGCTCGTGCCGGGCCGCAACCAGCTCGCGGTGCGCGCGCGCTCCGACGACGGTCGCGAGGTGGGCGCGTTCCGCACCGTGCACTTCCGTCCCTCGCCCGAGCCGACCGAAGGCGACGCGGCCCTGCGCTCCGAGCTGCGCGCTCGCGCGGTCCACATCGGCCTCGCCGATCGTGCTCGCCGCCCGCGCGCCGTCGAGCGCAGCCTCGAGATCGAGTCCGCAGGGGACTGACGTCGCCGGGTGCTGCCGGCCGCCGTCCCGCCGCCGATCACGCGGCCGCCCCCGGGCGAGCTATGCTCTGCCCGCGTGCCCGGATGGTGGAACTGGCAGACACAGAGGACTCGAGGAAGGGTCTCCCGTGCGGAGACGCACGGGTAAGAAACCGGGTGAATTCAGGGAAAGCTAACGCCGGCCGCGGGAGCCGGTCATGCCGATCCTGAGCCGAGCCGCGGAGGGCAAGGGTTCCGCGGAAGGTGCAGAGACTAGCGAGGTGAGCCCCAACGATAATCCTCGCCGACGAGCGCCCGGCACCCGGCGCCGGCCGACACGGGCTGGTGTCGCGGTGAAGAGATAGTCCGCCCCGGGGGGAAACTCCCGGACCACGCGTAAAATCCTCAGAGGCCAAGGCCTCGTGCGGGTTCGACCCCCGCTCCGGGCACCATGAGTCACTGAAATGATAAGTGAGCTTCAGTCGATTTCCGGCGGGGACGAACGGGCGGCAAATCATGTCTCCCGCCTGCGGAGCGCGTCGCGGAGGTCCGAGCCCCCGACATCGAGCTGCGGATCGTGGCGACCCCTACGAGTACCAGGGCGAGCAATCCGGCCAGTGGAGGCTCGGGTGCGTCGCTGATGACCCCCGACATCGGCAAGTCGCAGAAGGCTTCCTCGACCGGCGCACAGATCCCGCTGGTCCATAGCGTCGGAACGGGCCCGTCCAGCACGGTGAGGCGCATGAACGGAATCCCTCCGGTCGGGACGTAGCTCGGGTCGCGGAACGAGGCAAAGACTCCGAGGTCCGCGTCGATGAAGTCGAGGTAGGTCTGCCGGTTGCCATCCGGTTGGATGATATGACTGTGGGTGAGGCCCGCAGCGGGATTGGCCACGGGGAGCCCGCCCAGCTGATCGAACGTCCTGAACATGCGGAGGATCCCGCTGGAAATCTGGCGGTGGTTGAGCAGATGCCAGGGATCGGCAAGCCAGATTTCAGCAATGGTCAGCGGAACCGGGAAGCCCGGGTTCTCGAAGACCACCGACGAGCTCTCGGTGAGCAGGTCGAGCTGGATGCCAGCGACTCCTTCGCCCGGACCCAGGACCAGCTCGTAGCGGTAGACGCTACCGCCTTCCGCTACGACGGCGATCGAGGCCGCGTGGCTGGTCGCCGCCGACAGGGCCACCAGTACCACCATCGTGAGACTGGCTCTTCGCACGCCCATTCCTAGCGGTCCTCCGTCAAGGCCCGGGACCATTGTGGCCCGGGGAGAGCACCCGAGTCGATGAGAGCCGCGCGTCCGGTACGACGAAAACGACCCAACCCGATGGCGGAGGCCATATTGTCGTTTCCATCGTGGCGCGAATGGCCCGCGGGCCAGCTACCGGCTGCGCAGTCCACCCAGCAAGAGTCCGAACATGACCAGCAGCAGTGATGCGCTGGGCTCGGGGACAACGCGGAGGGAGATGATCTCACCCGTGATAGAGGACCGTTCCCCGCCAAATTCAACGATCATCGGCAGCCCCGTGACCGGGTCGATAACTAGGCGCTGGTCAGAGGGCGTCGAGCGCGCGGAGTAGATGAGGGACGCGAGGATGGCGCCGGCGAAATCGGGCACTACGAGATCCGTTGAGGGAACGAGAGTTCCGGCATCGCCGACGAGCGCCAGCACGACATTGTCTTCTGGCGGTAGAGATCCGGTTCTGCTCCATTGGACCCGATAGGCGTCCGAGTCGCTGTCAACGATGGTGATCAGCAGAGGCTGGGCCGGGCTCTCGCTGTTCTCAAAGATGAACTGCTGCCCATCTATCGTGAACTCGATGCCGCCCTCGGTGGCTCCCGAGTCGTACTGGGCGCATGCCTCAATCGGTAGCTGCCCCCCACCGCCGCTGATTCCCCCTATGCCTGGTGGACACAGCCCACCAGGCAGCGAATCGTCGTAGCTGTAGAAGCCGGAGAATGGCGACCCGGTTGCCAGGTCTGGCAGCAGGTCGAAGTCGTCCTGGACCGCCGTGACGACCCCGTCGAACTCCACTGTCACGGGAGCAGCCCGGG